>JANNAQ010000035.1:0-128606 GCA_031384515.1 Bacteroidia bacterium | reverse complement strand
ACCTAAGAACATCAATAATGCCAACCCACCTGATGAAATTAGTAAAATAGGGGTTGAAACAAACCCTACAAGAAGGCCAATTGAACCTGCGATTTCCAAAATTGCCGTGAGCACTCCAAATTTTTCAAGTCCAAAGCGTTTAAACTCGCTTTTCATTTGTGGCGAATAGAAGTAAGAAATTCCATAAACTAAGAATGAAACACTTGAAAAAAGTGTAAGCAAACGGATCAAATTCATTGTTAAAATGGCCTTTCAGAAACGGCTGCAAGAAATAAACACAGCAAAAGTAATAGGAATGAAGGGGCAAATTTGATCAAGGGGTTTTTTACTTTAAAATGAAAATACTGAGCCGATAACATAAGCAAGCCCATCAAGACCGAAGGAATAAACACCAAAACCGGAAACCAGATGCCTGTAACAATTAAAGTTGCCAATATTATTTTGGCTGCTCCTACGGCCGACCTGACAAAATCACTTAATCCATATTGTTTAAATTCAACAACAATATTATCAAAACGGAATACCCATACATAGATGATGGTGACAGCAATGATAATTTGGGCGATTATGGCGTACATAATAATGCAAATGTTAAAGTTTAACGATTAGTCAAATCTGCTTTTATATCTTAAAAATACAAAATAGATTAACATAGGTCGTCAAAAACTATTTAGTTTTCTTAAACTCTTGCAAAGCCAGATAAAATCCTGCTGAAAACAATAGTGTAATCAATGCAGCAAAATAGGGAATGAGGTCAGTCATTGAGTTTCCTGTTAATTAACTTTAGGTATATTCCAAACCCAAGTATGGACGGAACCCACAAACCAATAAAAATGGCTGCTTCCTTTTCACCTTTGAACCAGAGTGTTTCTGAGAATACTAAAGAGAGTATAGCGGAGAGCAGTAAAAGCTTATCCGTGGTGGTAAAATTTTTTAACATAATATCGGTTAGACAATTTGTATAATGTGTGCTGAAAGGGTCAATGCTTCATTAAAATAATTTAGTAAGTAGGTGCTGCATCTAGCTCGCCTACCCACTAAAAATTTCTTGCAATTATGCAGGTAAAATTACTTTGTTGATCACATGAATAACACCGTTATCCGTCTCTACGTTCGCAACTACCACTTCAGCATCGTTGATCAATACTTTGCCATCCTTCAAGTGAATAGTGATTTCTGCACCATTAACAGTCTTTGCCTTCATGCCATCAGATAAATCTGTTGACATTACTTTTCCGGCTACGACATGATACGTGAGAATGCCTTGAAGTTTTGCTTTATTAGCTGGTTCAATCAATGACTCCACTGTGCCAGCAGGCAATGCCGCGAATGCCTCATCTAGTGGTGCAAAAACGGTAAAAGGGCCTTTACCTGATAGTGTCTCTCCCAATTCGGCAGCCGTTACCGCAGCTACCAAAGTTTTGAAAGAGCCGTGATTGATCGCAGTTTCTACAATATTCATAATTAATTATTTAGTTGAGACACTATAAGCAGGATATCGCTTGAATGTTCAACCAACAAGACGAAAAGAAGTAAAAGGAGAGACTGAAAAAATTAACTCACATAATATTTCAATAATATATCAATTCTAATTTTTGAAAAGATTCTTATTTAGGCTCAAACAGCCATTTTCAATTTTTTGAATTCCGTTTCTAACGCCATTCACCTGAGAATGTTTGCCTTTAAAAATTAATATAAAAATTAATCCTTAAAACATTTCTTCCAATTACGTGTTCCTCTCCTAACTAAATAAAAAAATATGAAAAATTTATTTCTAGGTTTAATTGCCTTTACAACTTCTGTTACTGCTTTTAGTCAAACAAAAGATGTAGTGGATATCGCTATCAGCTCACCCGACCACACCACTTTAGTTGCTGCAGTAAAAGCCGCTGATTTGGTTACGACATTAAAAAGTGCAGGTCCATTCACTGTGTTCGCTCCAACCAACGCAGCTTTTGATAAGTTGCCAGCAGGAACAGTAACAACTTTGTTGAAACCTGAGAACAAAGCTCAATTAGCTAAGATTTTAACCTACCATGTAGTTGCTGGTAATTTGGATGCAACAGCAGTTATTGCTGCTATTAAGGCTGGGAACGGCAAAGCAGTTGTAACAACAGTAAGTGGTGGTAAATTGACTGCCTCTTTGGATAAGGGCAAGGTAATGTTAACCGATGAGTCAGGTAAGACTGCTTATGTAGTAGCCGCTGATTTAAAAGGAAGTAATGGCGTTGTACACGTGATCGATGGCGTAGTACTACCAAAGTAATTCTTTGCAAACACGTTGAATTGGCGCTTCCTTGATTGGGTGCGCCATTTTTTATTTCAAAATTATCTACTTTTCAAGTCCGTAAAAACAGAACACTTTTTGGTGTTTTCGTATTATCCATATATGGAAATTATATCTTCGTCAACCATCCAAACCTGGGAACGCTTTTATCGCGCCAACTTCGTTAATAGTCTCACCGGTTTCAAATCAGTAAGCCTCATTGGTACCATCAACCAAAAGGGACAAACAAATCTTGCTATATTCAGTAGCGTAGTTCATTTGGGATCAGATCCGGCTCTCATTGGGTTTATCAATCGTCCGGTTCAGGCTGCGCCTCATACACTCGCCAATATTCAAGCTACCGGAATTTATACGATTAATCATGTTCATCCATCATTTTTAGAATTGGCTCATCAAACAAGTGCCAAGTACCCCGAAGAAGTGAGCGAGTTTGACGAACTCGGGCTTACGCCAGAATTTATTGATGCTACAGCAGCACCTTTTGTAAAAGAGAGTAAAGTAAAGTACGCCTTAACACTGGAAGAAATCATTCACATCAAACTCAACAACACGTTTTTGGTAGTTGGAAAACTACAGCATGTTAAATTGGAAGAGAATATTCTATCACCAGATGGATTTTTAGAACTTAATAAAGCCTCCTCCTTGTGTAGTAATGGAATCGATGCCTATTATTCAACTCATTTGATTGACCGGTATGAATATGCTAAGCCCGGTGTTAAACCGCAAAAGATTGGGAAATAGAGATCGATGACACTCCTTTCTTAGGCAATAGGAAACCGGTTTTTGTGTTGCAATTCAATGCTTTTGATTGTCCAAAAGACAATTTAACAGTTATGCTGTTATTGTGTAGGGTTCTAACAACTTACAATGACGAAAATGGCTAGTCTTTTTAACTCGATCTATTCAAAAATACTTTCAGAAGAGGCACGCAAAAAGAGTGAAGTAGTGATCGTGTTCATCGCTATTGCCAGCTTCTTACTCCATCTTTTGTTGATCTTACTGGTGGACTGGAAAGTGTTAGCTTTTGATGGCTATAAGGAACTTTTTAATAATCCCATTGCAGCTATCTACACGCCATTCTCCTTCATATTAATTTATGAAGTGTACCTACTTGTTTACTATCTGCCTAGATCTACTACTACCTACATTGGAAAGCAGTATGAGATTATGACCTTAATTGTCATCAGGCGCATTTTTAAAGATCTATCTCAATTGCAACTTACGCCAGACTGGTTTAAAGTAACAAGCGATCTTTTACTGACTTACGATTTGATCGCGACAATGGTTCTCTTCCTATTAATTTTATTGTTCTATCGACTTAACCGAAAAAGCCAGGTCGCTTCAGGGTCAGTCAGCGAGCTGTCCCCTGAAGTAGCTCAGTTCATAAAGATGAAAACGATTATCGCTAAGTGCCTGGTGCCAATTTTTGTGCTACTGGCCTTCTTTAGTTTAGGCGAGTGGACCTATGATAGTTTCTTCTCTCCAAACCACCATATGACATCTATTCAAGATGTGAACAAAATCTTCTTTGACACCTGCTTTACCATATTGATTTTGACTGATGTGTTGTTGCTGTTAATTTCCTTTCTACACACCGATAAATTCAATAGAGTAATTCGAAATTCAGGGTTTATCATTTCCACTATTTTAATAAAACTTTCTTTTGGAATCGAAGGTCTGTTGAACATAATTTTGATTGTAGTGGCCGTGCTATTTGGTGTAGTTATCCTGGCTATTCATAACCAGTTTGACAAACTGAAAGCATAACCCATAACTCACTTTAACTCAACTTGGCACAAAGGAAGACATCACTAAAATAGCACTATCAGATGCCGATCAAGCCTTCCGAAGAAAACATTTTTAAGAATAACCTAGACTTTCTCCTTTCCCAAGAAGATTGTTGAGAACTAGATAAAAAATCCAAAGTTTTGAATAAAGGCCAAAATTGTTGCAGAGCTAAATTAACGTTTTGAGGTAAGTCAAAAGCCAACTAAAATTCGATTGCCTCCTCAACAGATTCACAATACTGGATATCCATCTGCTGAAATTTCTTTCCAGGATGATCTCTATTTATTTTCTCTCTGCCTATACGTACGCTCTGGCGAAAAACATTATCAACAGGCAGTACTTTTCTGTGGACTTTTAAGCCCATATCAAATGTTTTTTCTTTCCACTCAACGAAGTACCATTCCATGGAGGGTTGATGAAAAACCGAAAGTTTTCTCTTGTCAAAGATAAGTTTTGTAATTCCATTTTTTGATGTGAGGTCTCCAATAAAATTAAAAATCTCCTTGAAGGATGCCAAGGGAATATAATTAGCCGTAGCCTCTAGGACAGCAATATGTGGCAATTGTGCCACTACATAAATAGTGGCGTGTTTAAATTTTTTTTCTTCAATTAATTTATCAAGAGTTGTTTTTTCCATAGAACATCAACAATGGCGAATTTAGCCTTAAAGGCTAAATTAATAATTAATTGGTGTATTTTGCATTAATTGACCTACTTGTTACTTTTGTCCATTAAAGGTAAGACAGTCATGCAGTTATGGATAATAAAGAAGTAAAGGATTTAAGTACGCTGCTCGATGAGCGTACCATGATCCTCATGGAGCGCGAAAGCAATCTTGAGGATCGCCTTGAAGAAATAGCCTCGCAAAGGGAGATGCTAACAGCAGCCATTGAAGAAGCTGTTGATAAAAATAGCAAGCTTTTAGAGACGTTGGGAGCGCTGCAAGAAAGAAACCATGAGTTGGATCAAATACTATATCGAATTTCCCATGATTTGAGATCGCCCATTTCGTCCATACGAGGTGTACTTAACATCCTTGAGTATGAAGCCCGCACTGACACACAACAGGTTTGTTTTGATCATATAAGAGATAAATCCAGTCAAATGGATGAACTACTCAGTTCGTTATCCATTTTAGCAAAAACCAATTCGAACGATTTGCATTATGCGAGCACATCTCTTGAGCAGTTGATCCGTGATTGCATCTCTGATTTACGATATGCACCAAATTTTTCTGCTGTTGTGATTAGATTGGAATCAAAAGGGAATAAAATGATTTTTACAGATCGTTTGCTGGTAAGTATTGCACTTAAAGCCCTTCTGTCAAACGCACTCACATTTCGTAATCCATCAGAAGATGGTTTTATTCAAATAAAAGCGACCGCATCAGATTCCTCTTTTGAGGTAGAAATAACAGATAATGGTGAAGGGATTTCGGACTTGATTAAGGATCAAATATTCAATATATTTTATCGTGGTTCTGAGCGATCTATCGGGAGCGGATTGGGCCTGTATGTTGCCCGGAAGATTAGCGATCAATTAAAAGGTCACATTCAATTCAATAGTGTAAGCCAATCAACTACATTTAAACTGGTATTACCAATTGAAATAATTTAGGTAACCAGAATATCAGTTGATCAAGGCCTTCATAAACATTTTCAGATAATTGGGTTGGTTCAAAAGCTAAGGCATTGCAAATCTCTTCTTCAATAGCGAATGCTGCGACAGCATTTTTTGGTAACTGTCGGGCTGCACGGATAACATACTTTGTAATGACTTAAAGGTGCTAACGGATGCAGCTAACTTATCGCGAATAGGGTCACTTGCTAACCCAATGTATTCAGCCACTTCGTTGCCGAGGTAAAATCGAATTTGAGAGGCTACCAAATCTGCTTGATCAGGAGGCACACTCACTTTATAATAACTCAATAGTTCTTTGGTGAGGATGATGCCTTCCTCCGTCTTCTTGAAATTTCGTGTTTTGATGGCAGCGGCTAGTTGACGTGCCTCCAAAAAAGAAAAAGGCAGGAGTGATTCATCAATATTCATCTGATAACCAATGTATCGCCAGGCAAAAAGGAAGTCTTCTTTTTCTTTTTGAGAAAGAATAAACCCCGATTGCTGCATCCCCAACAAAATCACATAGCTGAAAGCCATGTTTGTGCCGGCCATGTCCTCTTGATTAATGGGCACACCCCAATCCATGTTCCAGGTCGGGTGCTTTTGTAAATAATACCGCGACAACGCATGAATAAGGCGCACTTTATTGATGTGAATATGTCCTGTCTCACCGTCTTCTAATGCTCCGGGGGACAACACCGCAATGACGAATGATGCGGTATCCATCAATCGCTTCCCGGGTGAATTTCGCATTTTATCGGATAGATATAGAGCTTTATTCCCGGGCGAAGCCGCATAGCAATAGGGTAATGACATCGCTCCAAGCAAGGCCATCATCTCCAATGCATACTGTTTAAAGAGTTGTTGCCCTTTTTGCAGTCGCTTTTCATTAAACCAAACAGGCTTGGGCTTTTGGGTTATCAAGAAGTTCTTTAAATCAGAATCGGGTTGAGATCCGATTGCCTTTTCGTCCAATTTGAATAGCTCATATAAAACTCCTTGTTGCTTGGCAGCGAAAGTTGCTTTAATAAGTAAATCAGCTTCATTATCCCCAATCAAGCGCTGATTATCCAGAAATTTATTGGTTGCTATCATTATATATCTTCAAAACAATACAAAAGCAATTATGTTAAAATGTTTATAACTTAAAGTCATGAAAATAACTGGTCTTACCCAAGAAGACATCGACCGCATCATTGAAATGGCTTGGGAGGACCGTACTCCATTCGAGGCGATTGAACTTCAATTTGGTTTGCTTGAAAAAGAAGTGATTGTACTCATGCGCGCTCAAATGAAAGACAGTAGTTTTAAGATGTGGCGAAAAAGAACGAATGGTCGTACTACCAAACATCAAACCGTACTCCAATTAGAAAAAGGGCGGTTTAAGTCTACTCTGCAAAAGTCAATTTCCGGAAACAAAATCAGTAAACGATGAATGATTTATTTCCTCGTGCTGAAAATAAAGTTTCATTGCAGACTAATTATGATTCAATTATTGAAAGGATTAACAAAATCAATCCCGCTCAATATGGCAAAACCAGAAACTTTATTGATGGAGCAGTAACCTACCTATCGCCCTACATCTCCCGTGGGGTTATCAGCGTAAAGCAAGTTCAAGAAGCTGTTCTGTCAAAAGGATATCCTCCTTCTGCGATTGAGAAGTTTTTACAAGAACTTGCCTGGCGCGAATATTTTCAACGTGTGTGGCAAGCAAAAGAAGATTTACTCTTTCAAGATTTGAAACAGCCTCAAGCAGATGTATCGCATCATCAAATGGTTCAAGCGGTGGTAGAAGCAGAGACAGGCATTAACGCCATAGATAAATCAATCCGCGAATTTTATGAAACAGGCTATATGCATAACCATGTTCGTATGTATGTGGCCAGCATCGCGTGCAACATTGGCAAGGCACATTGGTCGGCACCCGCTCAATGGATGTACCATCATTTGTTGGATGGCGATCTGGCCAGTAACGCGTGTAGCTGGCAATGGGTTGCCGGGGCGTTCTCTTCTAAAAAGTATTATTGTAATCAGGAAAACATCAATCGCCATACACACAGCCATCAGCAGAATACATTTTTGGATTCACCTGTTGAAAACCTATACAAAGCCCCAACACCTGATGTACTGAAGGCTAGTAGTCTACTTAGTTTAAAAACAATACTTCCTGATCCAAAGACGCCTTCAATTGATGTAACAAAGCCAACGTTAATTTATAATTCCTACAATCTCGACCCTCTTTGGAGAAAAGATAAGGACGTAAATCGTGTTCTATTATTAGAGCCCTCGCATTTTGAACAATATCCAGTCAGCGAAAAGGTAATCGAATTCATTTTAGCGCTATCTAAAAATATTCCCAACATTAAAGTAATGGTTGGAGAGGTTTCTGAGTTAACCCAACTTTACATAGCTTCCGAGGTAAGAACTGAATGGCTAATTTCCAAAGAACACCCGGCTTTCGCTTATTATCCTGCAAAAAAAGATACACGGGATTGGGTGTACACTGAAGTTAGTGGGTATTACAATTCTTTTTTTTCATATTGGAAAAAGTGTGAGAAACTGATAAAAAAAATTATATGAAGATACTCCTTACAGGCTCCACTGGTTACATCGGCCGAAGGCTTCTACCAGTATTAGTGGATGCCGGACATCACGTAGTCTGTCTGGTGCGTGACCAACGCAGGTTTGATTGGGAAGATTTTTCAGAAGATTTCCTAAAGCAGGTTTCTGTCATAGAAGTGGATCTAAGTGATCCGAGCACATTTACGTCAGTTCCTACGGATATAGACGCTGCCTATTATTTAGTGCACTCCATGAGTTCTTCCAATCCCAATTTTACAGAAATGGAGGCAACCTCGGCCGAGAATTTTGTTGCACTCATCAATACTACTACTGCGAAACAAATCATTTACCTAAGTGGAATTGTGAACGATGCCGACTTGTCGGCTCATTTACTATCGCGCAAAAATGTAGAAGATATTCTAAAACAGTCAAAGGCTCCTTTAACTGTATTGCGAGCCGCGATTATCATTGGCTCGGGTAGCGCCTCGTTTGAAATTATTCGAGATCTGGTCGAGAAACTTCCTGTGATGATAGCTCCAAAGTGGTTGAAGACACGTTGCCAGCCGATTGGCATTCGGAACGTGATCGAGTATCTACATGGTATATTGTTGAAGCCTGATAGCTATCATCAAACTTTTGATATTGGCGGTACTGAAATTCTTACCTACAAGCAAATGCTATATGGCTTTGCTCACGTTAGAAAGTTGAAGCGCCTCATTATTTCAGTGCCTGTGCTTACACCGAAGTTATCATCCTTGTGGTTGGTATTTGTCACCTCCACCACCTTTTCATTGGCGCGCAGCCTTGTAAACAGCATGAAAAACGAGGTGATCTGCAGTGACAATCGGATTCAGAAAATTGTGCCCTCAAAGTTGCTCAGCTACGAAGAGGCCGTTCAGTTAGCGTTTGATAAGATCAGTCAAAAAAATGTGATATCAAGCTGGAAGGATTCTATCTCGCTTGGCACAATGAATAAAAATTTTCTTAACAACGTTCAAGTACCTGAGCATGCCGTCTTCATCGACAAACGACAGGTTAAATTTGAACGTAGTCAAGAAGAAGTCATTGATAATATCTGGTTTATTGGTGGTAACCGCGGTTGGTATTTCGGCAATTGGTTGTGGCAGATACGCGGGGTGATTGATAAAATGGTTGGTGGAGTGGGCTTGCGAAGAGGCAGACGAAGTGAAACAGATTTGAAAGCAGGTGATGCTCTTGATTTTTGGAGAGTACTGGTGGCCGACAAACCGAACGGAAGGTTATTACTCTATGCCGAAATGAAATTGCCCGGTGAAGCCTGGCTTGAATTTAAAGTAAAAGAGAGTGATGGAGAGAAAATGCTATTGCAAACTGCCACTTACCGACCTCTAGGGCTTTGGGGTCGGCTGTATTGGTATTCCGTATTGCCCTTTCATGGATTGATCTTTCCGAAGATGGCCAAGAACATCACTAAAAGTAAATACTAGGCCATAGGGTTTCCACTTTAATAAAAAAATACCTCATCTACAAAAAACCAACCCTTCTTGCCTTTCGCAGCATGCCAGGAAGGCAATTTAGCAATTGGCTTTGCAACAATTTTATAGATCGAAAAACTTCCTTTAGAATCCAAGATGACTTCCAATGCTTCTATTCGATTTAATCTATATTCTTTCGGCAACTCGGGCTTTACGTTCTTTATTAATCTTAATTGATTGGTGCTATTTCCAGCCCATACTTCAATTTCAGTTGGCGGAAAAATATGACTACCAAGATTCTCCCCGTTACTAATTACAATCTTATTAATAGAAGGTGGAGTGTCGCCAAAATCAAACTCGGCAGCAAAAGGATTGTTTTGATAACCAAGCCAGGAAGACTCTCCATAATTATCTACAAAACCCTTTCTTCCATCTGTTAATGTCTTTGCTCCTTCACCCCGATACCGTTTATCTGGTGGGGTTAACAAAACAGCAGACTCCGACTTATACCCCTCTACAAAACAATTTACATCTAGTAAGTCGCTACAATACCATCCCTGCTTACATGCAATTGCTTTAATTTTTACAGTAGAATTAAAACTCAAGGCAGACTCATATAAAATAGAAGATACGCTGTCAGGTTTAGATCCATCCAGGGAATATCGAATCTCGACACCGGGCATGGTATGTTTGAGAATGATCTTATCCCCTTTCTTTACAATCCCTTCGTTGACAAGAACTGGCTTCGTTAACCTCAGCACTTTGTCATCGATAAATTGGCTAGTACTTACGATAACCTTCGGATAACTCTTCATTAGCTGCTGTTTATCCTCTTCAGTGATTTTTGTATTCCAAATAAATAGTTCTGACAACATTGGCATTTCCATAATACCCTTGACGTCATTCATCGTTACTTCGGTACCAGCGAGGGAAAGAGAAGACAAATTCTTCAATGAAGTTAAGGAACTCAGACCTGTACCCTTAATTTCCGTAAAATTCAGATTCAACTTTTCGAGATTTCTGAAATTACCAATTCTTGCAAGATCAGTATCCGTAATAGGCATCTTTGAAAGATTCAAAACCACCAATTGATCTTGTACGTCTTTCAATTCATCGAGTGCTGCTGTCTGAAATGATTTTCTTACATAAAAATCTGCTTGCAAGGCAGGACTGTTTTGATACAAAGGAAAGACTGTGCGAAATGGTGAATTGAGTTTTTCAATCACTTCCCCAGATACTGATGAGAAGTCATACTTTTTTTCTTCGATTGGTTTGTTCACACTAGTATTCAGGGCAGTTGCCAATATTTTCAATGTATCATTATCCAGTAAGTCAGTTAGTTTTTGATCAAAATTTGCACCTGATTGTATCCAGCGTTCAAGCAAACCAATTTCCTGCTTTGAGAGCTGTGGCTTTCCATCAGGTGGCATATGATCATCATCATCCAATGGCAGATGAATATATTTTATCATTCTGCTTTCAGCAGAATTTCCTGCAATCCATTCAACTCCTTCCTTTCCACCCTGTTGGAATCTAGAGACAGATGTCATCACCAATTTCCCTTTTGCCTTAGACTCATTGTGACACGAAACACATTTCTTCTCCAGAATGGGATATACAGCTTTCCTGTAAAGAGAGGCATCTGGCGGAATTTCTTCTGAGGTATTTTTTAAAGGTGCAAAAACATAATTTTCACCATGAGTCAATGTGCCACCTGTATGCCCCACAAATAATACTAAACCAATTGATGCCAAAGCCAAACCTGAGAATATAACTCTTTTAGTGCCCCAACGATCAAAAGCCAATACCAATACGTAGCACAATAGGCTTAGCGCGGTGCCACTTATCTTATGTTGAAACAAAGCATCGGATCCGTAATCTCCCTGACGGGAAAGAAAGAAACCAAATAAGGCAGTGAACGAAGCAGTGAACGAAGTAACTAATAAGGTAATTACCGTTATTTTTTTGAATGCCCTTTTCTTAAACTCACTTTGAGCAATCAACAAAATCGAAAAAAAGGCAAGTAATCCGATCGGCAAATGAAGTAGAGCTGGATGAAGACGTCCGGCAACTTGCAACCAGACAGGTAGTTCAACACGATTCTCAAAAATCAAAAGAAAAATAAGAAGGACTTGTAAAAAGAAAATAAAATTGAGTAGGAGGCTTTTTGCTTTTAGCATGCAGTTGTCTTATTAATCTCCTATCAAGCCAAAATTCCATTCACAACTTTTCCTGCCACATCTGTAAGTCGGTATCGTCTACCCAAATGTTTATAGTTCAACTTTTCATGATTAAGCCCCATCAAATGCAAAACGGTAGCATGAAAATCATTTACGTGAACTGGATCCTTAATAATATTATAACCAAATTCATCTGATTCGCCATAGACAGTGCCCGGCCTAATCCCACCACCAGCCATCCAAATGGTATAACATCTTGGATGATGATCCCGACCATAATTGTCTTTTGACAAATCTCCCTGACAATAATTAGTTCTGCCGAATTCACCACCCCAAATCACCAGAGTTTCGTCCAGCAATCCTCGTTGTTTTAAATCCATTACTAATGCTGCTGTAGCGCGATCAACGTCTTGCGCCTGCAAAGGCATCTCTCCTACCATGTTTCCGTGCTGATCCCAACCTTGATGATAGAGTTGCACAAAACGTACTCCTGCCTCAGAAAGTCTTCTGGCCATCAAACAGTTGGCGGCATACGTACCCGGAACCAGGCAATCCGGGCCATACATTTTAATTATGTTATCTGGCTCTTTGGATAAATCTGTAAGTTCAGGAACAGCAGTTTGCATGCGATACGCCATCTCATATTGCTGAACGCGGGTTTGAATCTCCGGATCACCAAATTCTTGATAGTTCATCTCATTTAATTGTGCAAGATTGTCTAACATTTTCCGACTGTCCTCTCTAGTTCGACCTTGAGGATCTTTCAAGTAGAGAACTCCTTCTTCACTTTTGCTGAACTGAACTCCCTGGTGGATGCTATCCAAAAAACCATTGGACCACAACTTAGAATAAACACCTTGTCCGTTGCCGCGGCCGCGAGAAAGCAAAACACTGTAAGCAGGAAGGTTTTTATTCTCACTTCCCAATCCATAACTCATCCATGCGCCCATGCTAGGGCGATTGCCTTGCTGGGAACCAGTCTGCATAAAAGTTAGCGCAGGATCATGATTAATCGCTTCGGTATGCATGGACTTAACGAAGCAAATATCATCTGCAATACTTGCGATGTGTGGAAACATTTCGCTTACCCAAGCTCCTGATTTACCGTACTGCTGAAATTTAAAATGTGAACCAATTAACGGAAATTTTTTCTGGTCAGCTGTCATTCCTGTTAACCGCTGACCCATGCGTATAGACTCAGGCAATTCTTCGCCTGCCATTTTATTCAGCAATGGTTTATAATCGAAACTTTCTAGTTGTGATGGTGCGCCATTCTGAAATAGGTAAATGATGCGTTTGGCCTTAGGCGCAAAATGCGGCAATCCCACAGCCGGTGCTACGTCATCACCTCCACCACTGAACAAATCAGGTATGAGTAATGATCCTAATGCTACTGAACCAAAGCCCAAGCCAAGCTTGCCAAGAAAATGTTTGCGTGTGATATGCTCACGCTGTTTTATGAATTCCTTTTCCATAATGTCACGTCTTAGTTATTGCTTCCTCCATATTGTACATCGTGTGAATTACCTGCATAAGCGCAGCTAGGGATTTTACGTCCTCAATCGGTTCATGTGGATACTCCCCAGCATTAAGTAATTCTTTTGCTTTATTGGAATTCTTTGCAAAACCAATTTCCGTTTCCGAATAATATTTTAATAATAGCTTCAATTCTTCATCTTTCGGTTGCCTGCAAAGAATGGTTCGGAAGGCTTTAACAATATTCTCTTCAGTATTCTTACTTTCTTTCATTAGGCGCTCAGCAAAAACCCTGGACGACTCTTGAACAGTTGGATCATTCAACAATACGAGTGCTTGAAGTGGTGTATTTGTTCGTAATCTTTTTACCTCACATTGATCACGGCTACTTCCATCAAACACTAGCATGCCAGGAGGGGGAACGGTACGCTTAATGAAATTATAAAGACCCCTTCGATACAAATCAGCCCCATGATCTTGCACATAGCGCGAAAGGCCTCTTCCCGAAGTCGCAGCTTCCCAGATGCCATTAGGCTGATACACTTTCATGCTAGGTCCACCTATTTCATCCACCAACAAGCCACTACTTGATAAGGCAAGATCCCGCACGGTTTCGGCAGACATGCGCACGCGAGGGCCTCGAGACAACAATATATTTTCAGGGTCCTTTGCTAGTTTTTCTTTTTCAATAACTGATGACTGCCGATAGGTTGAAGTCATTACCAATTGCTTAATAAGTCGCTTAATGTCCCAACCATTGTTCATAAAATCCAACGAAAGCCAATCCAATAATTCCAGATGAGAAGGCATATCACCTTGCATGCCGAAATCACCCGCGCTCTTTACAAGCCCTCGCCCAAAAAATTCTTGCCACATTCTATTTACAAATACCCGTGAGGTCATTGGATTTTTCTTGTCAAACAACCACTTGGAAAGTCCAAGCCGATCAGATCCATATGTAAGGGAATCAAAAGGAAAAATTGCGTCAGGCAATCCAATAGGAACCACATCCCCATGTGCATCATATGCCCCGCGGTTGAGAACATAAGTAGGCCTTCTCCTGGAAGAATCTTTCATCACCATTACCTCAACCGGAGTTGTGTCTCTTTTATTAATAAAGGTGAAGATATCTTCTACTTCTTTTGAAGTGATTTTGATCTTTGGAGGATCGGCAAGAGAATTTAAGGATATGTCACCCACCAATCCCTTTTCAGGAACTTGATTAAAAAACGCAAAGGTGCTGTAATACGCTTTTTGCGAGATGGGATCATATTTATGATCGTGACAGTGAGCACATTCGAAAGTAAGTGCAAGAAATGCTTTCCCAAATGTATTGGTTCGATCCGTCACATACTCAACGCGATACTCTTCCTGAACAACACCACCTTCTTGTGTTATTTTATGATTTCGATTAAAACCGGTAGCAAGTATTTGCTCTTTGGTAGCATTGGGCAACAAGTCGCCTGCCAGCTGCCAGGTGACGAATTGATCATAACTATAGTTCTTGTTAAAGGCATGAATTACCCAATCCCTCCAGGGCCACATTGTGCGTAAACCATCATCCTGATACCCATGCGTGTCCGCATATCGGGCAATATCCATCCAATACACCGCCATCTTCTCTCCATATTGAGGTCTGGCCAACAATTCATCAACCATCTTTTCATAAGCATCCTCAGAATTATCCTTCAGAAACTGCTCTTGCATACGGATGGTTGGTGGCAAACCAGTTATATCAAAACTCAACCGTTTCAATAAATGCTCCTTACCAGCTACAGGGTTAGGTGCTAATCCCGCCTCTTCTTGCTTGGCTAAAACGAACTTATCAATATCATTTGAAGCCCACCCCTCCTGCTCAACCTGAGGGACTGATGGCTTCTTAGGAGGAATAAACGCCCAGTGTTTTTTGTATTTAGCTCCTTGATTAATCCATTCTTTAATGATTTGAATTTCTTCCTCGGCAAGCTTCAAATTAGAAGCTGGAGGAGGCATAAGAATAGACGTATCTCTGGTAGAAATACGAAGGTAAACCTCAGATTCACCCGCACTACCTGGCACAATGACATGGGCAGAGGGATTATCTTTTAACGCTGCTAATGCTCCTTCTCGAGTATCAAGTCGTAAATTAGACTTACGCTGATTCGCATCCGGGCCATGGCATTTAAAACACCTATCCGACAAAATAGGTCTAATATGCAAGTTGAAATCAACTGAGTCGCTCGCTCCTGAAATTCGACCCGATTTTTGACAACCGGATGTCATCAGCGCCAAAGCGACAAAAGGAAGAAAAAATTGAAATTTTGGAAATCGCATAAGGCATTAATACAGCGTTTTAAAGTTGTATATTTTTAAGAACTTTTAAAACTCTTTTTATACGGCTTTGTTAAATAAAGAATGAAAATTTATACGCTTAAACGAACTCAATTTCTTCCCATCTTGCTTTCAGAAGCATGGGATTTCTTTTCTACTCCTAAAAATCTCTCTAAAATTACACCTGAACATATGGGCTTTCAAATTCTTTATATTTCTGGAGGAGATAAGGCATATGCGGGGCAAATCATACGATACAAGGTGAGTGTCTTACCCGGTGTAAAGTTGCATTGGGTAACAGAGATTACACAGGTTAAAGAACCACACCATTTTATTGATGAGCAACGATTTGGTCCTTATGCACTATGGCATCATCAACATCATTTTAAGGAAGTGCTTGGCGGAGTAGAAATGACTGATGAGGTGAATTATGCAATAGGTTATGGATTTATTGGCCGTCTGGCTCATTGGATCTTTGTAGGCCGAGAGGTAAATCGTATTTTTGAGCATCGGTTCAGAGTGCTTGAGGAGTACTTCAAAAAATAGATGGATTTCGTCACTATTCTTGCTTGTTCAGTCATTGCCATTGGCACTTTTCTACTCATGGAAGGGGTCGCTTGGTTTACGCATAAATACGTGATGCACGGTTTTCTTTGGACCTGGCATCGCTCCCACCACAGTATACATAATCAAGCACTAGAACGGAATGATCTGTTTGCAGTTGTCTTCAGTGTACCTTCGATTGTCCTTATCGTCATTGCCACGTCAATCTACCCAAGTCCATACCTACTCTCTGTGGGTATAGGAATACTCTGCTATGGTATATTCTATTTGGTTTTTCATGACATCATCGTCCATCAAAGGGTCAAGTGGATACCAAAAAAAAGAAGTACCTATCTACAGCGAATGATGCATGCACATTACATTCACCACGCAAAACATTCCAAAGAAAATTGTGAAGCGTTTGGGTTTCTGTATGCACCAAAGAAATTTGAGCCTAAGAAATTTGTTTTGAAAAAAGACAGGCAGCAAACGCAATAAGTTTGCAGCAACGATGAAAGTTATCCAAACAGTTTCTTCTTTTTTAGGTCAATTTTCCAAAAATCAAACCAAGCTGTAGAGTGTCTATATTTTACTACCATGAATAAGGGAATTATCATTGGTTCTGGAATAGCAGGGATTGCCAGCGCTATACGCCTCAAAAGTAAAGGGTTTGATGTAACTGTTTTTGAAGCTAATAGCTATGCCGGTGGTAAGTTGCATGCGATCACTCAAGCAGGGTTTCGATTTGATTTAGGCCCTTCCTTATTCACAATGCCTCATTTAGTTGATGAATTATTCACACTACATGACATAAATCCTCGTGATCACTTTAACTATTCAAAAAAGGCAGTAATCTGTAATTACTTCTGGAGTGATGGAACCACTTTTTCTGTGCCTGCTGACAAAGAAGAATTTATTCGAGTCGCTTCACAAAAATTTGATACGCCACAACATACTATAAATAAATACCTAGAAAGAAATAAAGAAAAGTATGACCTCACGGCAGATATATTCCTGAATAAATCACTTCATAAATGGAGCACATATTTTTCTATTCAGACAATAAAATCGTTGTTGCAAGCCTATAAGCTAAATGTCAATCAAACACTTGATGAAGTAAACAAGAAGTACTTCTCCAATTCCAAATTGGTTCAGCTCTTCAACCGATATGCCACGTATAATGGGTCATCACCATACGCCACGCCTGGCATCATGTCTATGATCCCACATTTAGAAATGCACTATGGAACTTTCTATCCAACAGGCGGAATGCATGAGATTTCTCAAAGTCTTTTTCGGCTGGCTGAAAAAGTTGGTGTTACGTTTCAGTTTGAGGAACCAGTAACCTCCATTAATCATACGCTTGAAAAAGTAACGGGCATAACCACTACTAAGGGGTCTTATAATGCTGATCTCGTTGTTACCAATATGGACGTCTTTTCGACTTATCATCATTTATTGAAGTTGGCAAAGCACCCGGAAAAAATACTTAAACAAGAAAGATCAAGCTCAGCGTTGATCTTTTATTGGGGAATCCATAAAATCTTTGATGCGTTGGACCTCCATAATATTATGTTTTCAGAAGACTACAAGGCAGAGTTTAAGGAACTTTTTGAAAATAAAAATCTCCATAGCGATCCCACTATATATATTAATATCACAAGCAAAGAAGATCCAACAGATGCGCCACCTGGTTGTGAAAATTGGTTTGTTATGATCAACGCCCCTGGTAACGTTGGGCAGAATTGGCAAGAATTTATAACAAAAACTCGACTAAACATCATCAAAAAAATTAATAAAACACTTAAAACAGATATTGAAAAGCACATTGTTATAGAACATATTTTGGATCCTATCCAGATAGAAGCGCAAACCAGCTCTCATCAGGGGTCACTCTATGGAACATCAAGCAACTCGAAGTTTGCAGCCTTTATGAGGCATCCGAATTTCTCTAGTCAATTTAAGAATCTATACTTTTGCGGTGGCTCCGTACATCCCGGGGGTGGGATTCCCCTTTGCCTCCTATCTGCCAAAATTGTGAGCGGACAAATTGAGAAGGAATGAATAGACTCGCAATCTTTACCAACAAGTTCAATACCAGGTCATACTCCATTTTCTTGATATGGCTATTTCCACTTTCAGCAATCATCGGCATTTCCCTAGGTCATTACGATTGGTTTATCAGTAAAACCCCGCTCAATCTACTTATTGTGTTACTCTTATTGATCATCAATTTTCCAATTAATACAACCTCTAAAATTGCAGCTACAGTAATATTCATAGTATCAAGTCTTCTTGTAGAATGGGTTGGTGTTAAATTTGGTTTTCTTTTTGGTGCCTACCAATACGGGCAAAATCTGGGGATAAAGGTAGATGGAGTGCCTCTTCTCATTGGAGTTAATTGGGCTGTTTTAATTCTTGTAACAGGCGCCATCGCAGATAAATTTGTAAAACCAACTTTTCTAAAAATCCTATTAGGAGCCTTATTAATGTTACTCATTGACATCTTCATAGAAAAATCCGCTCCACCCTTTGACTTTTGGGTTTTTGAGCTGGGTTATGCACCTATTCGCAATTATGTAGGTTGGTTTGTTGTTTCTATTGTCTTGCATTTTGTTTATCGCCTTCTAAACACGAAGGGAGACTTTACTTTTTCTTGTCATCTTTACGCGGCTCAATTACTATTCTTTATTTACTTCTATGGATTCCACAGTATATGACTATGCCATAGTCGGAGCAGGCGCTGCAGGCTTACACTTAGCCATGGCTATGTCAAACGATAAGCACTTTGACGCAAAGAAAATATTGCTGATAGAAAAATCGAAAAAAGATGAGAACGATAAAACGTGGTGCTTCTGGGAAAAAGGGGAAGGTAAGTGGGACGGTATCACAACTAAAATATGGGATCAGGCACAATTTATTGCTAGTGATCAACAGATTAATCTTAAGATGGGTTCGTACAGATATAAGATGTTAGCGTCTCTTGATTTCTATGCTCACACAAAAAAGAAACTAGAACAAAAAGAAAACATTAGCTGGATAACTGCTGAGGTTAGAACTATTGTAAGCGGAAATATTAGTAAAATCGAAACAGACGGCCAATCTTACTCAGCGAAGCATGTGTTCGATAGTATTATCACTCCAGATTTTCTTATTTCCAAAGATAAATACACTCGGTTGCTACAACACTTTAAGGGTTGGGTAATTGAAGCTGAGGACGATGTCTTTAATGATAAGTCATTTGTGATGATGGATTTCAGAATCACAGTGCCTGGCACAACTTGCTTTACCTATGTACTTCCCATCAACAGCAAAAAAGCATTAGTCGAATTCACTTTTTTTACGCCAGAGTTAACTGACGATCAGAGTTATGATAATTTACTTGGTCGTTACGTCAAGGAGATACTTCAAATTGAAAAATATAAAATAGTCTCAAAAGAAAAAGGAGTAATTCCTATGAGTGATTATCCGTTTCAAAAGCAAAACAATCAATATTTGACTAAAATTGGTACAGCTGGCGGATGGGTAAAACCTGCATCAGGTTACTCGTTTAAAAATGCAGAACGGTATAGTCAACTCATTGTAAAGAACATCAAAAATAACCGATTGCCAGGTGATCGCTTATTGAATATGGTATTCAGAAAATACGATTCGCTATTTATCGATGTACTTTACCATCATAATGAATTAGGTGTAGGTCTATTCAAAACAATGTACGGTAAAAATGAAGCTCATAAAATATTAGCATTCCTGGATGAAGAGACAACCTGGTTAGAGGAAATTAAGATTATGAATTCTTTCAAACCTTGGCCGTTTATCCGATCACTTTCTAAAAAACTAGTAATGTAGTCGGTGTTAGATTTATTAATCCATCGCTACAAAAGGCACATTCCAAAGAGAACAAATTCTATATAAGGTGAGCAAGAGGATTTCTTCCCTCCCAAGTACCAATTGATTTATATGGCTTAAACCTGGCAAATAATTCTTCTTTGTACCAATTTAATTTCCTTGTCCTATTGATCGCCTCTCGATGCTGTTTACTGTGGTAGGCAAAATTATTTAAAGATTCAATATTCCTCCAGATACTTAAAGTTGCCATTTGGATAACGGGTAATTCACCAACTCCCTTGGTGTAAATAAGACCTGCATTATCTTTTAATGGTTGGTGGGAGGTAGGCACGTATCTCCAGAAAGAAATAACCTTGTGCCATTTAATCGTTGCTCGTGTCAGGACTAAAATGATTTCTCCAGCAGGAAATAATTCTTCAGCTCGAAATGGATTCCTTCCATCCCATTGACCGTGTGCAGAAACGTTTTTCAAATAGACCGTCCATACTTCTATAGTTCGTTTTCTATAATTCTCTAGAATGTCGGCTGAATCAAAAAAAACTTGAGCTGCTTCTTCGTTGTCCCAAACCTGCAAGAGCACATAAGTTGTCCAATCAGGAAATGCATTGAAACCTAATCCTCGGCCACTTCCCATTAGTTTATAAAAAGACTGACCCCTAACATTTCTAAAACTCTTATGCGCAAGCTGCATCATTGATAGCGCCCATAATTTAGAAACTATAGTATTGAATTTAAAAAAAGTTACAGTTGTAGTCTGTGACATGCCATACAAACAAAGAAGCGAAGGGTATGTTCTGATTTTTCAAACATGATCCTAAATTCATGTCCTCCAAAACACGAAGCAATCAATTACTACAAAGGCTTATCTCATCTCCTGCTTCGGAAAAGAGAGAAAAATAAACCACAGATTCACCGGGTAGTTATGAATCTGTGGCTAATTACTTATTTTAATGACTTCACGTCTGCCGTCTTCTTGAGGTTTTCAAAACTTATCTTTATCTCTTCCAATTTATTGTTTGTCAATTCATACACCTCCTGCTGCTGATCATTTGGTGGAGCATCCGCACTTGATATTTGACCTTCTTTAGCCATTGCCAGCAATCGTTCCAATATTTGTGGTGGGTTTCTAAATATATCAAAGCGCGCACCGGTTTGGTGAATTTCGATAAGACCAGCCTCCAATTGAAATATCTTATCTTCCAATAATGCCGCTTTCTTAGCTGCCTGTCCAGTAGGCAGGTCCCCTTTCTTGGCTTGCAATTTAGAACGCATCGTTTCCATTTCACCAATCAACTGCAACGTGGTGCTGGTAGAACTATAAAGCTTCATTCCAAAATTATGCTGCTTCACGATATCTTCTTGAGTACCCTTAGTATTGGGATCTTTCAATAAGGTTACTGATTGCTTATACTCCTTACCATTCGCCTTTAATACAATGGTATATACTCCTGGAGGATTCATTGGGGGTGTCATGCCTGGGCCAATATCCAGGTCATAAATAAAAATAGAACGCTCTCCTTTTTCATCCAATTTTACCCAATCTTCTTTTCCTCGGGGCAGCGTTTTAAGTTTAGGGAAAACATAGTCCTGATGCCTCAAGTTCCAATACACACGATTAATGCCTGGCTTATTTTTGCCTTTTATCTTTTGAATCAAATCATTGTTTGAATTATAAACAAACACCTCTACGCTATCCTTTGACTTCTCGCGGAGATAATAATTAATGTCTGCTCCGTCCGGAGGATTTTTACCAGCTACAAAACTGTCATCAGTTTTCATTCCGTTAATATCTTGAAAGCGATACGCCTTCCGCATTGAAAAAAGATGAGCTTCAGAGTTTTGAATCTGTTCAGAAAATTCTCTGATGGGAGTAATGTCATCTAAAATATAAATACCTCGCCCATAGGTAGCCACAACTAAATCATTAAAATTCTTTTGTATTTCAATTCCAAAAATTGGAACGGGTGGTAAATTATTTTTTAAGTGTATCCAATTCTTGCCATCATCTGGAGAAAAGTACAATGATTTTTCTGTACCCAACCAAAGCAATCCTTCCTTAGCTGGATCTTCTTTTATCTGATTGACAATATTAGAATTATTGGGTGCAAGATTTACGTCCAGTCGTCTCCAGGTTTTACCAAAGTCGGTTGTCTTATAAGCGTAAGTTCCAAAATCTCCAACATAGTGCGCATCAACTGCCATATAACAAGTACCTGCGCTATAATTTGAGGCATCCAAATGGCGGATTGTTGCCCACTTTGGTAGACCTGGCACATTAGCTGAAACATTTGTCCAACTCTTTCCACCATCTTGTGTAACGTTTATTTGTCCATCATTACTTCCAGTCCATAATACACCCGCTTTGATGGGCGACTCGGACATTGAATAAAGTGTGCAACCATCCCAGGTCATCAGGTTATCACTGGCCATACCTCCAGAGTTCTGCTGATGTGTTTTATCATTTGTGGTTAAGTCTTGGCTAATCATTTGCCAGCTCTGGCCGCCATTATTTGTTTCGTGTACATATTGACTACCGACCCAAGTTCTTCCTTTGGTATGTTTTGAGACCACGATTGGAAAACTCCAATGCCATCGATACTTAGCATCTGCTGGAGTAGCACCAATTTGTGTTTGAGGCCAAACACGTACATCTCGTGAATGCATGGTGGAGATATCGAAAATATCAAGCCCACCATCATAGCAACCTGACCAAACAATGTTATTATCAAAAGGATCAGGTATTGCATAGCCGCTTTCACAACCACCTACACCATGCCAGGCCCCTAATGGAATGGAATTACCTGCCAAGTATCGGCTTGGTCCTCGGTAAGACCATGCATCTTGTCGATTGCTATACACCCAATACGGAACTCTGTCATCAACAGCAATATGATACATCTGAGCAATTGGGAGATTGACATTCCTCCAACTCTTGCCATTATTAAAGGTCATGTTTAGGCAACCATCGTGGGCACACAATATTCGATTACCATCTTTGGGATCGAACCACATATCGTGATTATCACCACCCGCAGACCATGGACCAAAGGTCTTGTCGAACGATTTACCACCATCAATAGATTTCTTTACACCGACACATATTGTGTACAACGTATTTTCATCAGCACTTGAAACGCGTACCCTTGTATAATATCCAGCGCGTTGGCCCATGGAGTGATCCTTTTGCATCAACTTCCAACTATCGCCACCATTTTCAGAACGATAGAGCCTTGGCTCCTTATCCTCAACAAGGGCATAGACAATGTTTGGGTTAGTAAACGAAACATCTACTGAAGTTTTTCCAACCGGATGGCTAGGTCCACTTTCTAAACCATTTCGAAGTGGTTCCCATGTTTTTCCAGCATCCTTACTTCTATAAATACCACTTGAAGGTCCACCACTATTCAGCTTCCATGTTCTGATTTCAGTTTGCCACATGGCAGCGAAAAGTATATTTGGATTTTTTGCATCCATAGAAAAATCTGAACAACCTGTATTCTCATCTAAGAAAAACACGCGCTCCCAATTCTTGCCACCATCAATAGTTTTATAAACACCTCTTTCTTGCTGAGGACCATGGGCATGACCTAGTGCGGCAACATAAACAGTGTTGGTATCCGTAGGATGAACGATTACACGGCTGATGCGATAGGTCTTTTCAAGACCCATATTCTTCCAAGTTTTACCCGCATTGGATGATTTATAAACACCATTACCCACAGCATGTGCCGGACGAATTAAGAACGTTTCACCCGTCCCCGCCCAAACTTGTTTATGGTTGGATGGCGCGATAGCCAAAGCTCCAATGGAAGAATCTTCTGTATCATCAAAAATAGATTTCCATGTTATGCCAGCATCATCCGTCTTCCAAATCCCTCCGGAAGCAGCGCCAGAATAAGATACATTTGGGTTTCCAGGCTCACCCACAACGGAAATCATTCGATTCCCATCAGGACCTATGAAACGGAAGTTTAATTGGGAAAAAAGTTTAGGATCATACGATTGGGAAAAACCACTCGCTCCTAAGAAGATAAGAATTAAAGTCAATAAAAGCTTTCTCATGATTCTGGTTTAGAACTAGAAATTTACCATTCCTAAAACAGAAACAACTACTAAGTCTGGACTATTCTCGACAGGAATTTGACTAGCGGTGAAAAAAGATAGTTTACACTACGTCAATATGACCTTATAGATCGAGACACAAGGGCTACTCGTATCGCAATGCGTCAGAAGGATTAGACCGTGCTGCTTTTATAAAATGGAAGCTAACTGTAATCCAGGCAATAGCTGCGGCTATTGCTCCTCCAACCAGGAAGACACCAATTCCCAAATCAATTCGATACGCAAAACCACCCAACCAACTGTCCATCGCATACCATGCTATACCGGCTGCAGCAACAAAAGAAATTCCAACTAACATCATAAATTCTTTGGACAGCAAAGTGCTAACGGAGGTAACGGATGCTCCCATTACTTTACGAATACCAATTTCTTTCGTCCGCTGCTCAGCCGTGAAAGAAGCAAGGCCAAGTAAACCCAGACATGCTACAAAAATTGCTATGCCTGTCATAACGCTAAAGAGCTGCCCAAGCTTTTGCTCCTCTCTGAAAAGTTCATCAAAATTTTGGTCCAGAAACGCGTACTCAAAAGGTTCGTTGGCAGCATTCTTCTTCCATTGTTCTTCCACTTTAGCCACCGCATCCTTAGGAGATCCTTCATAGCGAATCAACATGCTATTTGACTTTTTGGTTAACTGGATGACCAAAGGTCTTACTTTGGACTTGAACGATTCGAAATTAAAATCTTTAACAACACCAACTACCAACATATCAAATGGTTTATCAGCATTGTAGTTAGTGAGTTTTTGATTGAGAATATCCGTTGTCCAGCCCAACTCTTTCACGGCAGCTTCATTAATCACACATGCAGTTGAATCGGATGGAAAATCTTTTGAGAAAAACCTTCCTTCACTCAATTCGATTTTTAATACATCTATATGATCATAATCGGCATAATAAGCGCCCAGTATTCTGTCCTGGTCGGTGCCTGCAATTCGAAACACGGTTGTATTGTTTACGCCTGGAAATACGTTGTTGGTGTAGCTTGCTTTAAGCCCCGTTTGGCTATTCAATGATTCCTTGAAAGCATCCATGTTATTGGCTAGCCTGCGTGTATTACTCAGAATTAATACATTCTGCTTGTCCAGACCGATGTTTTTCTCCCGCAAATAGCTGAGTTGATTATATACAATCATGGTGCTAATGATCAGTGTGATGGAAATGGTGAATTGAACAACAACCAACGCACTTCGCACACCCTTACTTTTCATGCCTGACTTCACCTTCCCCTTCAACACATCAACAGGATTGAACGAAGTAAGATAAAATGCTGGATAGCTTCCAGCTAATAACGATACAATTAAAAATATAGCCACCACACCAATTACCATCATCGGATTGAGCATTGATCTAAAAACCAGCTCCTTCGCAGACAATAAATTAAAGGCAGGTAGTAACAAATATACAGCTGCAATGGCCAGCACCGTACTGATCAAGGTATATGCAAAAGACTCAGACAAAAATTGGGCTATTAGTTTTGATCGAACAGATCCTAATGTCTTTCTCAATCCCACTTCCTTTGCCCGACTTGCCGAACGTGCAGTAGACAAATTCATGAAGTTAATACAGGCAATTAATAGAATAAAGATTCCTACAGCTCCCATTATATATACATACTTAACATCGCTGCCGGGTGATATTCCATCTTTTAGTTCCGACTGATACAAATGGCTGCTTGCCAGTGAATAAGAGTAGTATGAATATACTCCTCCATTCTTTTCAAAGTCTTTGAAACTTATACCAAAGCCTTTTTCCAATTCGGGGGCAACGTGCTCTTCTACAAATGCGCGAAGTTTTGTATTAACACTTTCTAAGGTTGTATTGGGGTTTTTTCTAAAATAGGTATACAACCCATTGTTCGTCCAACCATTGCTTTTCATGTTGTCGTCTGATTCCGAAGAAAGCAACATGTCATACTGAATTTGTGAACTGGCAGGAGCCTTATCTGCTACACCAGTCACCTTGAAAGCTTTGTTATCATTACCTACTGTTATCAATTGGCCTATCGCAGACTTACTTCCGAAATAACGAACAGCTGATTCTTTTGTAAGCACCATGGTGTTGGGCTCTTTGAGTGCCGTCTTCGAATCACCCTCTATCAAGTTGAAACTAAAAAACTCAAAAAAATTGGAGTCAACCAACAGCGCCTTTGTTTCTGTGAAGGCCTTATCTTCATACTTCATTACAACATTTCTCCAGCGATTTACCCGTATGGCCTGCTCCACACCTGGTATCTCATTCACCATCTCCTGGGAAAGCGGAGGACAGGATGAAGATGTATAAATTTCCTGACCGCCAATCTTACCATGTAAGGCAACACAATAAATATTCTCGGAATCTTTGTGAAACTTGTCAAAACTTAACTCATCGAAAATATAAAGTCCAATGAGAAAACAAGCAGTAAGCCCAAACGCAAGTCCCGAAATATTAAGGATGGAATAAAACTTATGTTTAAGAATCGTGCGAAGGGCAACTTTGAAATAGTTTTGTAACATATAGGATAGGTTTTCGACTAGACAAAAAGATATGTTGCGACTGTGAAATCAATGTCACTACAAACTAATCAATATCTTATTTATGATTTACTTCTAAGACGCCAAATTGATGTAGAAGGTTACAGAAGAAAATAAAAATATTTTGCTTAAAGAGGGAGGTCATTATTCGACCCGCAATACGTTAGCTGGATTTAACCTTGTTGTCTTATAAAGTTTGTATCCAATTGAAATGACGGAAGCTGTAAGCAGGATAACGGCTGAAACAACCATTGAAGCCAAACTAACCTTTTGGTAATAGTCCCAAATACTTTCCATAAGTAGTGCTGACAGCCACCAGCCCAAGAAGCCTCCGCCTACACTTGCCAGCAATAAAATAATGACAAACTCTCTATTCACCACGGAAGTTATATTCCAGGTGGAAGCGCCCAAGACTTTCCGAACACCTATCTCCTTCATTTTCTTTATAATGTTTAGCGATACCAAGGTAAATAACCCAGTAACAGATAGAATGAGAGCCACAACGCCCAAAAAGGCAAACATCTTTACCAAGTTCTTATTGACCGTATCGGCTTCAACCATTTGCTCATCCATATAATTACCATCATATATTCTTTCAGGAAAAATAATCTTCCACTTTGCCTCCATAAATTGATTGATTTCAATCAGTTTATCTGCTTTTCCCTGCACCAGAATATGATTAACCTTGTCCTTCGGAGCATAGCGAAACATCACCGGATCCATTTTCTCCCACAACCCATTGGTATAGATATCATGCACAACTCCTACAACATAGTACTTTACAGTATCTAGCCAAATAATTTCCTTGCCTATTGGGTTAGTGATTCCTAATTCTTTAGAAAGGCCTTCTGTTATTATAACCGATTCTTTTCTATCCGTGGCAGATTCAGATTCGAAATTTCGCCCCTCCTTTACGGTAATACCCATAGTAGGAATATATTCAGCACTTATATCCATTATGTCTACTTCAATCTCTTTATCCTCATGTTTAATGGGGTCATTAAATCCGGAGGAATATAAATGAGACTCAGTACCTGTTATTGAAATGATATCCGGATTATCCGCTAATGTATTACGATACGTTTCATACTCAGCCCGACCATTCACGTTGGTGAATACAACTCCATTTCTTTCAAAACCCATATCGAAATTGCGCTGAAAGGTGGCATTATCGGTAAAAGCAAAACTGCATACGATACCCGCTAGCGAAATTGCAAATTGAAGACATAATAATACACGGGTGAAGGTATTTGTTCCTCCAAACTTAAGTGTTCCCTTTAATATACTAGCTGGTTCAAATTTGCTGATGTAGAAAGCGGGATAGCTTCCTGCAAGCAAGCTTGTGAGGATCAGCGTTAGAACTATAAAGATCAGAAAGTTGGGTCTCCCGAAATAATCAGTTACCATGTTAAAGTCTGGCCACAGTTTATTAAACGCAGGTAGTAGAAGCAACTCCGCAATAACGATACCCAACCCGAGTGACACAAAACATATAATGGTTGTCTCACCAATGAATTGAAAAATAAGATCCTTCCTCGTACTACCCATTACTTTGCGGATCCCTATTTCTTTTAGCCTGCGCGATGAAATCGCAACCGCTGTATTAGTAAGATTAAAAATGGCAATTAACAAGACAAAAAGCCCCATCAATCCAATCCCGATAACAGCAGCCAAAGGTGAGGCATCCCTCGTCCATGTGCCGTTTTTCCCAGTATACTCATCACGAACGGCCATGCCTTCAAATGGCTCCACTAAAAAATAGTTAATAATGAAATCTTCTCTTATTTTATTGTTGTTGGCTGTGTATGGTTTTAGTTGCTCCTGAACGGCAGCAACCCTAGTGGGGTCCTTGATCTGAACAAACAAGTTATTCCGATACTTCCAGCTATCTTCATTGAACTCGTCCTTTTGAAATTCAAATGTATTGTCATAATGTGAATAGGTAGGACTTCCAAAACTCGAGTTACTGGGCTGCTTTTTAAAAACGCCAATCACTACATATTCTTTCGTTTTTCCGCTATCCAACATTTGAGTCAGTGGCTTACCCACCGCTGGCTCTTTCCCAAAATACTTTATCGCTAACTCATCACTAATGCAAATCTCATTTCGGTTTTTCAACTCTCCGTTACCTTCAATGAAGTCAAAGGTGAACAGTTTAAAAAAAGGTGGATCGACATAGGTTAAGTCGCTATTAAAGAGCTCTGTTCTTACTCTGAAATTGCCCCCATCTGGGGAATACCGTACGACTTCATCCACATCAGGAATGTTTTTCTTAATGGCATTTCCCAAGGCAATAGGTGCATGCCCAAACTCTGTCAGGTCATTTTGAAATTCGCGTACAGAACCAACACGATAAACAGTGGATGTATTTGTATGCATCTGATCGAAGCCGGCATTAAAATCATAGTTGAAAAACCCGACAATGCAACACGCTATGGACGTGGCCATCCCCAGAACATTGATAAACAAGTACAGCTTGTTTTTCATCATGCTGCGAAGCGTGATGAGAAGGAAATTTTTGATCATCGTAAGGGGTTTTCAGATTTCAAGGCTAAGACTTTATACGCTGTATAGCAGTTGCATTGGTTCGCCAACTTATATGCCAACCAATTTTGGACATACAAATCTTCGAAAAAACTTTTGAAAGGCAGTTTTTTAATTTTTCGTTATGCCAAATCTGTTCAGTAGTGTACAGAATCATGTTCAGTTTCATTCAAAACCCTATCACATTTTATATAAAGAAACCTATTTGGTTGATTACCCCTATCTCGAGTAAAAAAATAAAACCCAGCCACACAAACCGGGTCTTATTTCTAACCTAAACTATGAAGAACGCAATCAGGATTAACCTAAGTCCTGAAATCTTTAAAAAAGCTGTGAGTATAGAGACGTGAGACTTAGTCTACTGTCTCGATACTAACATCTCATGTCTATTAAATATGGAAATGCTCTTTAATATTCTCCGTTACTACTTTACCATCAAATAAATTCACAATTCTATGAGCATAGTTAGCATCATAAGGCGAGTGAGTAACCATCAAAATGGTTGTTCCCTCTTCATTCAATTGCGAAAGCAGCTTCATTACTTCTTCGCCATTCGCTGAATCCAAATTACCTGTAGGTTCATCGGCAAGTATTACCCTGGGCTTGCCTACGATTGCACGTGAGATAGCGACACGCTGTTGCTGCCCACCTGACAATTGCTGAGGAAAGTGATTTCTTCGGTGCATGATATTCATGCGCTCGAGCACCTCTTCAACTCGCTGTTTGCGTTCTAAGGAAGGTACTTTCATGTATAGTAATGGGAGTTCTACGTTTTCAAAAACTGTCAATTCATCAATCAGGTTGAAGCTTTGAAACACAAAACCGATTGAGCCCTTACGCAATTGCGCGCGTTGCCGTTCAGAGTATTTTGCAACTTCATGTTCACCGAAATGATACTCGCCACCTGAAGGATTATCCAATAAACCCAGGATGTTTAACAAGGTAGATTTACCACAACCGGATGGTCCCATTATGGCTACAAATTCTCCCGCCTTGATTTCGAGGTTAATGTTATTAAGAGCAGTTGTTTCCACCTCCTCTGTGGTATACACTTTCTCTAAGTTCTTTAATTTGATCATATCTTGTGTGTTTAAGGTTAGATGAATGTTTGTTCTTAATAGTTTTGAAATACTTTCAGTTTTTTAAAAGGTTACTGACTTTGCTATAATTAGACGCTTAAAAATTTAAATAGTTGCATTAATTCAGAATTAAAACTTCGTTATTACCAAAGTTCTCATACGATGAAGTGATTACTTTGTCGCCAGGTTGAAGGCCTTCCAACACTTCAAAGTATTCGCTGCCCATCTTCCGCCCAAGCTTGATTTCTCTTTTTATTGCGTGATTCTCGTTGTCCAAGATAAATATCCAATTACCACCGGTGTCTTTATAAAAGCCCCCCATAGTCAACAACAATTCTTCTGAAGATTGACCAAGCTCAATTCTCATTCGAAGTGATTGACCTCTTCTGATACCCTGTGGTGTTTCCCCATCAAAGTCCATGTCTACTTCAAAACGACCAGCGGTTATGGTTGGATAGATATAAGTGATGACCAGGTTGTATGTTTTACCTGCATAATCTGTTGAAGCTTTTAGCCCTGTTGAAATCCTCGGAAAATACAATTCATCAATTGGCACTCTCACTTTATAGCTACCTACAATATCAACCTGACCAAGTCGCTGGCCCGTATTTACCGCCTGACCTATTTCCCAATGAGAAGTGGACAATTGCCCATCGATAGGGGCTTTAATGTTCAGGTTGTCCAAGATGGTTCTCACAGCCATAAGGTTTTGCTTCATACGATCTTCGGAAACGTCTATGTCGCTTAATTGATTCAACCGGTTTACAGAATCCTTCTTGTACACCTCATACGTAATTCTTCTGCGTTCAACATTGTATTTGTAATCCGCCTCAGTCCGCTCAAACTCTTGTTTCGCAATAAGTTTTTTCTCAAGAAGAATTCTTTGCCGCTCATATTGAGGACGGAAAATAGCTAACTGATTATCAATCTGTGCAAGTGTTTGGCGTTGATCAAGATCGTTTTTAATGATTCCTAGTCGGGTATCCCGAGATCTGTTAATACTTTCGACCAACTGTGCTTCTTGTTGTAAAACTGCTATCTCGCGGTTGAGGTTAGATATCTCAATAATCGGGTCTCCCTTCTTTACTACTGCCCCACTTTCGCGAATAACTCGCTTGATGTTTCCACCTTCGACAGCATCGAGGTAAACAGTACGACTAGGCTCTACAATACCCGTTTGAGGAATATACTCTTTGAACTCTCCTCTCTTTACTTCAGAGATAGTAATCTTGTCTTTCTCGATTTTCAGCTTAGAGCGTCTATCCGCAAAAAGGATTTGGTAGGAAACAAAAATTACCAACAACCCAATTCCTCCGTAGGTTGCAATTCGCTTGACTGTCCAGTTTTTCTTTTTGAGCTGTTTATCCATTATAATTTTTGATTCGATTTGTATTCCATCTTCCTTCCAGCAATCCGATAATTTATTTGCAGCCCGTTTTAATAGCCTCAACCCCTTTGCCAACAAGCGTGCCAACGAGGAATGATCCAAAAATCAATCCTTTTGAGGTAGCATACTCTATTTTCTAGTTCAAGTATGAACGCACGTGTCCGATAACGGACGAGAATTTGCTATATTTATACGTCAAGGCTTGAAATTATGCGATTAAATCATGATTCCTTTTTCGGTACCAATATTGCCCGCATGCGGACATATTCACACTAAATAATATTCTATGTCTGAATCGAAACAGGGAAAAATTCTGATCATTGACGATAACGAAGATTTGTTAAAGGCAGCGAAGATGCACCTGAAGCGACACTTCGCCCAAGTTGACACTGAGAAAAATCCGGAAGTTATTCCAGCTTTAATGAGCAATGATGACTATGACGTTATCCTTCTCGACATGAATTTCACCAAAGACGTGAGTAGTGGAAGTGAAGGTTATTATTGGCTTGAAAAGATTCTAAGTATCGATCCTTCTTCTGTAGTTGTGTTGATTACCGCTTATGGCGATGTACAAATGGCGGTCAAGGCTATCAAAGCCGGAGCTACCGATTTTGTTTTGAAGCCGTGGGAAAATGAAAAGCTCCTGGCTACATTATACTCTGCCATGAGGTTGCGCGAATCGCGTGATGAAATACATAGTCTAAAAATAAAGAATCAGGAAATCAACCAAGTTATTAATGAGAAGTATAGTGACATTATTGGCCAAAGTCAATCGATGCAGCGCATTTTTCAAACCATTGACCGCGTAGCCCAAACCGATGCCAATGTTTTGATCTTAGGCGAAAATGGGACAGGCAAAGAATTAATTGCAAGAGCAATCCATCGAAATTCTCCTCGAAAAAACGAATCATTCGTTAGCGTTGATCTAGGGTCCATCACTGAAACACTTTTTGAAAGTGAACTATTTGGCCATAAGAAAGGATCATTTACAGATGCAAAAGAAGATAGGCCAGGAAGATTTGAGCTTGCCAATAATGGAACGCTTTTTCTGGATGAAATTGGAAATCTATCTATGCCTTTGCAAGCAAAACTTCTGACTGTATTGCAAAACCGAAAGGTAAGTCGCGTAGGTGCCAACAAGGAGACCGCCATAGATATCCGATTGATCTGCGCTACTAATTTGCCTCTTTATGATATGGTGAAGGAAAACCGCTTCCGCCAAGATCTTTTATACCGGATTAATACAATTGAAATTGAGCTGCCTTCGCTACATGATCGACTAGAAGATATCCCACTATTGGCGAATCATTTCTTGAAACATTATTCAGCGAAGTATGGAAAAAATATTACAAAAATAAGCGAGGCTGCTATGAGTCGAATGAACAAGCATTCGTGGCCGGGCAATATCCGTGAATTACAACACTCACTTGAACGCGCCATTATCCTAAGTAACTCATCTGTGTTGCAGCCCGAAGACTTTAATTTTAGCGCATCCGTTCCAAAAGAAACGGATCAACAATTAAATCTGGATCAGTATAATCTGGATGAAGTGGAGAAGCTTCTCATTCGAAAAGTATTAAAGAAATACAATGGGAATATTACACAAGCCGCATCAGAACTCGGTTTAACACGATCTTCACTTTATAGGAGATTGGAAAAACATGGCCTTTAATTACCTGGTGATTTGAAGATTTGTGCAGGCCCATTTGCACTAGAAATAACCTATCGAACGCATACTTATTTTCAAATTGATTAATTTTCAAATGTTCAAATTACCTCATGGCGTTCGGCATTAATGACTTTCGTTTTCGGGTTGCCTTTCGAGTAGTCTTGATTGGATTGATCATGTCGCTTTTTGTGTATATGATCACCAGGCCGAATATGATTTTTGCAGCTGGGCTTACAGGATTAATCATTATCGCACAGTTAGTAGAGCTCTTTCGATTTACCTCTCAAACCAATCGAAAACTAACACGGTTTCTTGAATCCGTAAAATACTCTGATTTTATTTCAGGGTTTGCATCTGACAATAAACTAGGAAAAAGTTTTCGCGATCTAAACACCGCCTTTAATGAGGTGCTGGAAGCATTCCGCAAAGCGCGATCGGAAAAAGAAGAAAACTGGCAATACTTAAACACAATTGTGCAGCAAGTACGCACTGGTATTTTATCGTTTGATAGCGAAGGCAACCTTCAACTTATGAACGCGAATGCCAAACGATTTATTGGAATCGCTAACCTGAAAAACATTAATGAGCTGCAAGAAAAAGATCCAAAATTCCATCAAGCCATTGTGGAAGTAGAGCCTGGAAAAAGTGTATTACATAAAGTTGGGAATGAGTTTCTATTGACTATTCAAGCTACTGAATTACGAATTCGTGGCAACACAGTTAAACTAGTAACACTTCAAAACATTCAAACCGAGTTACAAAAGCAAGAATTGGAAGCATGGCAAAATCTTACGCGTGTACTGCGCCATGAAATCATGAATTCCATTACTCCCATTTCATCACTTACCTCTACTTTACGCGAGATATTAGATTCTGAATTAATTCAAAAAGAAGATCACTTCGAACTTAAAAATGAAGGAGCGGAAGATCTACGCGAGGGACTTGGAACCATTGAGAGCAGAAGTAAAGGCCTCATTAAATTTATCGATGCCTATCGGGAATACACCTCGTTGCCTCCACCCAAAGTAAAAACAGTGCGACTAAAAGACTTGCTTGAGAAGGTAGCTCAACTAATGAAACCTGAACTGCGCAAAACATCAATTAACTTTTCCTGGCAATGCGAATCGGAATACTTAACCATTCAAGTAGACGAAGAGATGATTGAGCAAGTATTAATTAACCTGCTTAAAAATGCCATTGAAGCTGTGGATAACAAGGTTGATGCTAAAATCGAGTTGATAGGCAAATATTCAGAAAGCTCTGTGATCATTGAAGTTTCTGACAACGGATCCGGGATTATCAAAGAAGCATTGAACCGAATCTTCGTCCCGTTCTTCACTACAAAAAAAACAGGGTCAGGCATTGGTCTAGCTCTGTCACGGCAAATTATGCAGTTACACAATGGCCTGATTACCGCCACTTCGGAGCCAGATGTCAGAACAGTCTTTACGTTGAAATTCTGATCAGTCCTGATCAATTTCTACCACCACTATCCAAAGTGAACTTCTATTGAAGTCACCTTCAAATTCAATCGCGTTATCAGTCCACTTTAAAATGGCTGAATTTTTCAACTGCCCAGCGTAATATTTTTCGATAAAATTTCTCTTCCCCTCTTTTAGCTTAGTCTTCACATCATCAATGCTGAGGTATTGACCAGAAAATATAAAACCCAGATAATTTTTTCCAGCAGGTGGTGTAAGTTCTATGTACTCACCTTCCAAGGGAAGCTTGATTTGTCTGCGATCATCTTCTATCCATGGGTACAGTCCGTTTGTTTCATTAGGAAATAATTCTGCATGATTCCACTCCTTATCAAAACCCACAACATAAAAAAATGCATTCTGATTTACTTTTGTGACCATGTTAAACTTCGTACCAGTTGGATATGATTTATCCAGTTTATAATAGCCAGGATTTACAATTGTCGACTTCATCCCTTCACCAGAATGTAATTTAAACTCAACTTTAGCAGATAATCGGGCAGGCTTTAATAAGCTTTGTGTATTCAATAGTTCAAAGCCATATAAAATATAATTTTCTATATCCTCATATCTAAACCAGGTGAACCCTTCTTTGCCCCACGACTTTCCCCAGCTGTTGACGACTTCAAATGCACCTCCAAATTTTGAATCGTCATATCCTACCACACAAATAGCGTGTCCTCCCTGTTCCCGTGACGGCATCTCCCTTGGTTGCCAAAAATCAGTAGCCAGGCTAAACGAAGAAGGACAAATCATACCAAGAACAACAGGACTGTTGCCACTAAGAGCTCTTTTAATGGTTTCGACTTTTCTTTCCTTTCTGTCATTTGTATTAAATAGCCGAACATAACCTGGTAAAAGATTAGCTTTTGCAGTCGGAAAATTGGGAACCGTATCGTAACAGAATTCCCGAAAATCGTTGAACAACACACTGCCATCTATTCGTAAAGATTCCAAAAGAGCAGTGAGTTTTACGTTGTCTCCACAGTTATCTTTTCTGGCAATCTGCTTATAGTTGTAAATGGGAGAAAAAGCATGTGCGGTAACGTTGGAGGGTTCTTTCCACCCATTGGCGATTGCCTCCAACATTGTACGCGCATACCAAACAACAGACCAGGCAACACCTGTGTTAGAGTTATGCTGAGTAACAACTCTTGGACAATACTTCTTCAGACTATATGAAGTAGGATGAACTATTGATTGAGGATTAAAGTAAGAGGGCTTAAGTGGAAGTGAATTGTAAGCATCATCTTCGAACTCAAGCCCCCGAAATTCAGTTTGGCTAAAACCAACTGAGCTAAGCAGTAGCAATAAAACAAAAAGCCTTATCGTCATCTATTTGATTTGGCCTGAAAAACAAACTCGCTTCCAGGTTCATTAGACCCAAACTCGCCAGTAGTTGGTTTATTGCGCGCAATTTCAACCTGCGACCAGATCTCGGAAATAGTTAGCACCCGGTTTGAACCTCCATAACTTCTAAGCGCCTCCATAAAAAGTTTGGCGAATGGCGAATGTTGATTAGGTCTTCCATCGGCTACGTATACCTTGCCACCTGAAGTAATAAACTTACGAGTCTTATACTGAAGCTTGCGGTTAATAAATTCGTCCTGACTTTCTACTGAATACACAGCATCTTCTTCTCCCCTTTTAGCAAGCTGTTGATCAAACGTTCCACCAAAGCAAGCATCCATGACCAGAAACACATGGTTGCAAGGAATCGTCTCGAGATAATCGCGCAAAGAGGTATGAGCAAAATAACTTTCTTTAGTTTCATCGTTGGTCTTGGTGTCTTTGAATACAAGATAACCAGCTTTGAATACTTCATCAAACTGACCATGCCCCGCGATGAAGACAAACAGCTGGTCATTTTTCATGTAATTCTTCTTGATGTACTCACGTATCTTCCCTACAAATTGAGCCTTTGTCGGATTCAAAAGTAACTCTGTTTTGTAACCGTAATTTGCCTTTAACTCCTCCTCAATTTTAGTTGCATCGTAAATCGGGTTGATTAGGTCACCCCACTCATCGTACTCATTAGTACCCACAATCAGGGCATAATCTGTTCGATCGGCCATGGCAACCACTACTGGCAAAGTCACGTTCACACTTCTTACTTCCGTGGAAGTCTCCCCTGTTTCACTCACAGCAACAACCTTAATTTCATTGGGTCCATTGGTAAATTCGATCTCTTGTTCGATGTACCTCGTAAATTTTGAGGCATCCACAGAGTTGGTGCCAAGGCCACGATTGGTGATAGGCTCAGCTCCATTAATATAAAGTGTTACGTTCCTCAGTTTTTGAACGGTGTTTACTCCCACCTTAATGGTCATCTTCTTTATCTGAATACTAGTCACTTGCTGATTAGGTGACAACCAAACAATCACCGGAGGTGATACCTTAGTAGTGTAATCTACCGACACAGTGTTGCTTTTACCACTGATAGTCTGACCGGCTACCCAGCCAGGAAGACAACACATTGCAATTGCTAAAACCCTGAGCGTTTTCATATTTTAAAATTTATTTGTTTATACTAAGTCTTTTCTGATGATCACTTTTCAATCCCTTGATTTGGGTAATGTAAATTCCATTGGTAATTGCACTGCCAGAGGTATCGAGTGTATTCCAGGTTACTTCATGATAGCCCTCTTTGAAATTACCATCAGCAACGGTTGCTATTTTCTTTCCTAACAGATCAATCACTTCAATTGTCACTCGATCTTCACTTGGCAAGCTAAACGAAATGGTCACGTTATCTCTGGCAGGATTTGGGAACAAATCATGAAATACAAGCTGGCTTACAGCTGTCTTTTCTTTTACGTATTTCTCATCACCATAAAATACCTTAAGGCTTCCGGACCTTGACTTACTAAACAGGTATTGATTCTCTGTTCTCATATCCAAACCCTTCTGCAAATTCACATCCCACAACACAAGCTGTTTGCTATTGTTGCCAAAGAAAGAATTGTCCCATTTCATTGTCACCACCTCATTTGAATTGGATTCTACAGAAAATTCCCACGTGTGATTTTCCGCTGTGGGCACAATGTCTTTTGTGTAGGATAAATTGTACAACTCTTTTGCGGCATGATTTAGTTCAATGTAGTCAAGGAAACGAGGTAAGGTAAAGTCATCATACGCATCGTATTCATCACTGGCTTTCTTGTTCATTCCAATTCCACCAAAATTCATTGCCTGAATGCCGTTGGTCAATTCAAAATTGACTTCCCAATCAGGGCCATCTATTGAATTAGCTATAGTAGTAATTGGTTTTACTTCTGTTCGCCCTGCCGCAGAATTTTTCTCTGCAGGGAATACCAGCGTTCCTGATTTTGCAGCCATTACAAAGCCACCCTCAAATCGTTTCAACACCAGGCCATCATCAAAGCCTGTGCCATTGAACACGCGCAATTTTCCCAGTCCTAGATTACCATTATCATTGGTATCAAAACTATACGTTTGCACATCTGACCACAATAAATTAATCGCATAAGGATTACCGATTTGGTTAAAACCTTTATTGACTTGAATCTTGAACGGGTCGGTAATCCGACCAACGGTAGTGCCTAATCCAGTATCTATGATTGCATTGGTAGAGGAAATAAACCAATAGGCTTCTCCTGGATTAATACTGGCAGACCCATTCAATTCACTTGTCCGTTCACCAGAATAGCGGAACATCCTCCATTTGGACTTATCTCCATAGTCACCTAAGTCGTCACCAAAGATCTTATTAACAGTTTTGGATTCAAGTGCCAACGGGATTGAAATTATTTTGTAGTTAGACTGGGCTGTTCCCGCTCCTGTAAACGGTACGGAAGGGCCATTTGCATCTGTTGTGATCGTTATCCCTAACACACCTGTATCTGCATCGTCACCCACTCCATTATATACAATAACTTTGTACTCCACTCCAAGTTCCCTTACAACATTTCCTGGAATTGTATATTCCCAGTTAGCGCCAACTTTTGTCATGGGCTCATCTAATTTAGTCCAATCAAAGGAAGTAGACTCACCATAATAAATCACCGCAGACGCTATTCCAGATTCAGCATCAGCTGCCGTTATTGAAACTTTAATAGGATCACCTCCCTTAGAGGTTTTTACCGTAGTGTTACCGGTAATGGTAGGAGGTGTTGTATCCACATTAACTGTAAAGTCAAGTGGACTAGTTCCTGTTTGACCTGCCACTTCTACGGTAATCTTACCTGTTGTAGCTCCTGTTGGAACCGTGACCGTAATACTTGTAGCAGTGGGTGTGCCTGTAATAGTAGCCGTTGTACCATTAAACTTTACGGTATTATTGGCTGCTGTTGTACTGAAGCCAGTTCCCGTAAGGGTAACTGAAGTTCCAATTGTGCCGCTGATCGGTAGAAATGAAGCAACTGCAGGTGCAGCGGAAGCTGCTAAGGTAGTGACAGAACCTGCCAACGGACTTACTTGTTTATAGTTTATACTAGCTCCACTGCCTTTATAAGAGTATATGGTGAAATGATATGTAGTAGCCGGAGATCCGTCAGTTTGGACATAACCACCTCCAGGCAAAGCACCTATAAATCTAATATTACCATCACCTAAATTATCTCCGACATTATATGTAACACCATCAACAAGTACAGCCGTTGGGGCCGAACCAGTTTTTCTTATTCCAATATAGCCATCTGGTGCAGTTGTACCTGCTATAGCTGCAGTAAAGTTGAATGAATAACTAGTTGAAGTAATGCCCGAAAAAACAAGACTTGTTGGAGAGTTTGTTGGTTCTGTGGCTAATGTGACTGTATTAACTGTAAAGTCAGTTAAACTGGTACCGGTTTGACCTGCTACTTCTACGGTAATCTTACCTGTAGTAGCTCCTGTTGGAACAGTGACCGTAATACTTGTAGCCGTAGGTGTTCCTGAAATAGTAGCCGTTGTACCATTGAACTTTACAATATTATTAGCTGCTGTTGTACTGAAGCCAGTACCGGTAAGGGTAACTGAAGTACCAATTGTGCCGCTAATAGGTAGGAACGAAGCAACGGTAGGTATCGAAGCAGTTGTTACCGTAAAGGTGCCAGAGCTGGTGCCGGTTTGACCTCCAACTGAAACACTTAAGGTACCTGTTGTAGCACCCACAGGTACTGTAGCAGTTATGCTGGAAGCAGTAGGCGTACCAGTAACTGTTGCTGTTGTTCCATTAAACCTAACCGTGTTACTCGCGGCTGTGGTACTGAAGTTAGTGCCAGTAATTACAACCGAAGAACCTACTAACCCACTTGTTGGATTGAAGGAAGTAATAGTTGGAGTTGGGGTTGCTGTACTCACTCCATATTGTTCCATTGCCGATACTGCTGTGTTAGCCGGACTGTGACCCCCAGTTACAAAGATTGAGCCATTGCTTACTATTGCTGCTGCATATGCTCTTGCAAAAGTCAACGAGGGAATTGTACTCCACGAATTAGATGTTGGATTATATGCCTCAACAGTTGAAACTACTGTCTGTGTTGAGTTATTACCTCCAATCACATATAACATTCCATTGAGCACTTCATAGGCTGCTCCATAACGTGCAGTAGGCATTGAAGCTCTTGCTGTCCAGGTGTTGGCAATTGGATCATACACTTCTAGCGTTGAAAATACGGTATTGTTTTCAGCGGCTATTCCGCCAGCTACATATAACAATCCGTTAATCACTCCTGCAGCAGCAGCGGTTCGCGCTGTTGGCATGGAAGCTTTTGCACTCCAGGTATTAGCTGTAGGATCATAAACAATCAGAGAAGATTGTGATATACCCCCCACTCTTCCTCCCACCACATAAAATTGTCCGTTGATAACAGCTCCACATGATGCTTGTCTCACTGCTGGCAGGGAAGTCCTTGACGTCCAGACATCACTGGAGGGGTTATAGCTCCATAAGTCTGAAATCTCAACACTTGAATTGGTTCCACCCGCGGTGTAAAGGATATTGTTAATAACTCCATATGCAGGAGACGTTTGAACAGTTGGCCTTGAGGCTTTTGCAACCCAGCTATTGGAAGAAACTGTATAAGCCTCCACTGTTGTTAAATGGTTAGTAGGTATATAACCGCCTGCCACATAGGCCACGTCACCTATATTTCCAATTCCTGATCCCCATCGGGGTGTTATCATCGAAGCCTTTGTAGTCCATCCTGTCGGAACTGTAAAGTCGGTAGCACTGGTTGCAATTTGACCGCTAACCTCGACTGTAATTTTTCCGGTGGTTGCCCCAATCGGAACAACAGTAGTAATACTGATGGCAGTAGGCGTACCTATAACAGTAGCTAATGTTCCATTAAACTTAACTATGTTGTTGGCAGCGGTTGTACTGAAATTCGTGCCCGTGATAGTTACGCTCGTCCCGATTGACCCACTTGCTGGTGTAAAACTTGTAATGGCTGGAGTAGTACCCCCAGGTGTTGTAATGGTTGCACTAAGTGGATTAGTTGTAAGGTAATTCGTTAGCGTTCCGGATCCATTAAAAGAAAATATCTTGATGAAATAGGCAGTACCTGGTGTTAACGAACCGTAAAAATTGCCAGCAGTGATTTTATCCGAGTACTTGACGATGCTGCCATCTGATAATATGTCTCCAGCAAAATATTCAATACCATCTACTGGTAATGCCGTTGGAGCTGAGCCCACTTTATAAATATGCAGGTATCCCCCATTAAACCCGGTGGCCGCAGTGACATCGTATGTAAATTGTGTACTTTGAAGATCAACAACTTGCAGACTCGGGGGTTGCGTGGTCGGCTCCGGAGCAAAGGCACTTTGAGCATACTTTGCAACAAAGGCATCCCAGGAACCAAGAGATGATTTGTCTTGCGAGGAAGAATTGAAATCAAAACTTGTGATTCCTTGAAAATAGCCACCAACATATACATTTCCAGAACCATCAACTGCGACTGTCGTGCCTTCCTCATCACTAGTGCTGCCCGCAGCTTTAGCAAATCTGATTGCACCTGTTCCTGAACTGTAGGAGGCCACGTAAATATCTGTTAAACCAATTGAACCCAGATCAGTATTGCTGGATGGTGATGGGTCAAAGTCAACCGTGCCGTCAAATGATCCTGTGCTATAAACATTCGCTGAGGCATCCAGGGTGAGCAAATTCGATCGGTCGTCAGATATTCCGCCAATGGTGTTAAGCCAAGTCACGACTGGAAGAGAGCCACTCCCATTATATTTCGCAATGAAAATGTCAGTACCTCCATTAGAAGCCTTGGTGACCACACTTGGACTAGAGTAAAAGTCTGCGGCAGCGGTGGAGAAAATCCCTCCCAGGTAAAAGTTTGTCCCATTTAAAACAATGCTGTTTACTTGGTCGTCACCCGTAGACCTTACTGTAGCCCACCAAACCAGCGCACCAGTTGTTGAATTGTATTTCCCAAAAAAACCATCGTTTCCACCTATATTTCCTGTATTTGAGTTAGTGCCCCCTGGGTCTAAGTCTATTGTACCAGCATAAGATCCACCCACATAAACATTAGAATTGTCAACATCAACTGTTAAGCCAATGTCGCTCCCCGTTGATCCAAAAGTGTCTATCCAACCTAATGCTCCAGTTGAAGATAATTTCATCAAGAAAATATCATCGCTACCAGCAGAAACTTTATTATTAAAAGCTGCGCTTGCATCAAAATCCACTGTTCCATTAAAGTAGCCTGTAACATATACGTTTGCCGAGCCATCAACCTTAATTGATACTGCAGCATCAAAGCCTGTTGACCCATGAACATTTGCCCAAACCAAAGTTCCGTTGAAGGACAAGTATTTTCCGTAAAAGATATCATTTGATCCTGATGCAGTTAAGTTGGCCGCTGTACCACCTGGGTTGAAATTAACGGTGCCGTTATAATACCCAGCTACATACACATTAGTTCCATCTACCGCTAACGCATAAACTTCATCGACCTCGGCAGCGCCTAGTTGCTTTACCCAAACTAAAACACCAGCAGTTGTGTACTTTCCAAAAAATGCATCCTTTAATCCAAATGAAGTTAGATTTGTAGTCGTTCCATTTGGATTGAAATTGACAACACCCTCAAAGCTCCCCGCGATATAAACATTGCCCGATGCATCTACAACAGTGCTTTGAACAACTTCGTTACCAGAGCCACCAATAGCATCCACCCAACTTATGTTAAGACTTTGGGCACCTGCGAGAAAAGGGATAAAAAACAAAACACTTAGTAAAATTCGCTTCATAAACATTCTTTAGAATACTTTCATTTAATTCGGTTCCGGTGGTGTTGGTAAGTCAGTTGTTTTGCTAGAACCACCCCCTCCGCCAAGTAAGACTGCGGCAGCAGCGCCTACTGCAACAAATGGCAACACTTTTACAAGCAAGGATACCTTTGGTTTTATCTTAAAGTTGGAACTCGTTACTTCACCTGAAGAACCCCCTGCTAATCTCAATTGATAGGTACCTATTTTGGTACCTTGGGGTACCTGCCAGGAATACACCCCATTGTTACCTTGCTCAGAAATCTTTTGAGTTACAGCACCATCCTTCAATAAGTTTAACTCAATGTTCTCAGATGGAGACCCACCCGACCAACTGATGTTCATCATTTTTCCTCTTTTAACACCACCTCCACTTGGTGATAAGAATGAAAGCGGCCGCACAGACGATGAAACCACACCTGCTTCACCGCGCACTTCTATAACCAAGTCTCCTTTGTAGTCAGGTATTTCATTCTTTGCATTCCATACTACCCGCTTATCCTTGCCTGGTGTAATTCTGCTGCCGATGTCACCGCTTGCTTTTACAATAGGTTTTGAAAAGTTACTATTGGAAGCATACAGGTTGATTTTAAACTCCTGCCCTTCTGAGCCCGATAAATCATAGGTAATAATGATGTCATCTCCGTTTATGGTAGCTTTTACATTCTCAATTTTTTGCGCGGAAAGATTTCCCCACAAAAGGAAAAGGGCAAGACTGTATAGAATTCGATACATAAGTGCTGTGTTGGATTTCTAGAATAAAATTAAGTGGAAATGTACGGTTTTCGGCTGGCAAAATCAAGACTGGTAATGCCTTAAATTCATTATGATGACACTTAATTAGCTGACCTTACCCAAAATAATGAAACGTCATTGCGAGCCTGCCTGTCCGGTAGGCGGGCACCAGCTTGGGTTTATGCAATGGGGCAAAGCAATCTCCCGATTTTGGGGATTGCTTCGTTCCTCCAGCATGCCATCCCGGACACTCGCAATGACGTCAATTCTTAGTTTTGCGTAACATCAGTTAATTAGAATGGATATCTAAAACTTCAGTTAGTAAGGGTCGGCCAGTTGGCTGTCCCTTTTGTTTAGTCAACTATATAACACCTCCATTTGTAATGGCAGAATATTTGTGTCGTCAGGTCAGACGACCAGCCAGCACAAGAACTCCGGTTGCTTCTTTAATGATTGATGACTAACTTTATTTTTAGAAATAGATTGACCATGAAAGCAGAAGACAAAATACTGGAACTATTGGCGGAATACCTTAAGAAGACCGATCAGACGTTGGAGAGAATGGATTTGGCTTACGATGTTTTAGTCAAACATTCGGAAGAATTGGTTGAACTAAGGAAATCCTCAGAAAAGAACCAGCAAGAGATAGTTGAGCTAAGAAAGGAATCTATTAAACATGAAATCCAGCAAGACGTACTTCTAAAAGAAATCCTTTCCATCTCACGCAGAGTGGGCACCTTGGAGGATAAGCGATAAACGTTCGGTAAGATCTCACGCAAATTAATCCGCATCTTAAAATATAATTTTGCTCGCTCGACAGGGCGGAAGGTTGGATGGTCTATTAATTCTGATGGGTTAAAAACTCATCCCACTCTCCCACACCACCACTGGCTTGGTCTTTTAGAAAAATTGCATAAGAGGGTTTGTACGGTTTCCTCTTGAGTATCATCTGAGCTTCTTCAGGAGTGTAATCTCCTTTTTTGGCATTGCATCTTTTGCAGGCAGTCACCAGGTTTAACCACGAGTGAGCACCACCCCGTGAACTGGGTATCACATGATCGAGCGTCAGTTCTTTTTTTGTTCCGCAATATTGACATTCACCATTATCACGCTTAAAAATATTTTGCCGGGTAAGGTTAACTCCTTTGTACGGAGCATTTACATAACGATTGAGGCGAATGACAGAGGGCATAGCAAATGTGTGACTAACTGAATGGAGTTTATAACCATTAGCAGGGCGCACCAATTCACTCTTATTTAGGAATACCAAAATAAAAGCACGCTGCACTGAGCACACCATCAGTGGGCTAAAGTCCTGATTAAGCACCAATACCCTACTATTCATTCAGGAAAGATAAACCCAATCTTTCGGTTTTTCAAGCGGGTAAACCAGTAGATGGTTGGGCAACGCGCTGTAAAAAATTGAGGATGCAGGTCGACTGTCCACAACAGACCAAGGACGATTTTCAAGAATTGCTACTCAATATCCGCCTGATGTCGGCAAGCTGATGCGTATAAATCTTTGTGTCGGAATTCAATATGCCCTCTTCCATGAAGTGATCGATGCGAACTTTGCCAGAGGCATGAATAATCTTTTCGTCTGGCAAAACAATACCCACGTGAATTACTTTGCCCTCCGCGTTTTGAAAAAAGGCAAGGTCACCAGGCAATGCATCAGAAATACTTTTTACTTTTTTTCCATGATGTGCTTGTTGGGAAGCATCGCGCAACAATTGGTAGCCGGAAATCTTGAATACCATTTGGGTAAATCCTGAACAGTCTATTCCAAACGGACTTTTGCCACCCCATTGATACGGTGCATTTAGATATTTGAATGCAATAGATCTTAAAAATTCAAAGTCACGCTTCTGACCAAGGCTTTTTGATTCTCCATTAAAAGCAAATTGTTCTTCCATTCGAAACAACTCCGAATTAGAAATAGGAACTATACTGCCTGCTAAGATAGTGAGCGGACTTTTCTTGTAAAGGAGACTGCTGGTGATATCGGTTGAGATTTTATAGTTCGCATGGTTAATCTGTTCAAAAAATTCTTTGCTAATGGAGTGATGTTGTTTCTCACTTATCCATCCTTCATAGAGGTCGGCATGAATACGGATGTGTGTCCACTTTTTATCATCCGAAACCAAGGTCACTTCATAATGATCACCAAAAAGGAGTTGCGTAACCTGCTCCGATTGATCGCTTGGATCTTTTCTCACAGACACCAGAGCCAAACGACAAACACCATGATCAATTACTTCCATCCAATCTGATTTATACGTGTTATCTGATTTTTACACGGCTTAGTTCTCTTTTTACATCACGCTCTTTGATGGACTCACGCTTATCATGCGTCTTCTTTCCTTTGCCAATGGCTATTTCAAGTTTGGCAAACCCTCTATCCGTTATAAACAGTCTTAACGGCAACAACGTGAGGCCCTTTTCCTCTACTCTCTTTTCTATTTTCGTAATCTCAGATTTTTTAAGAAGGAGTTTACGCTCACGGGTGGCATCGTGATTGAAATGCATGCCATTGGAATAAGGTGAGATGTTGATGCCTTTTACATACGCTTCACCATTATTAAAATAAACAAACCCATCTTGCAAATTCACTTTCCCTTCACGAATGGATTTTATCTCCGTGCCTGTCAAGACCATACCTGCAATATATTTTTCCTGCAACTCATACTCAAATGTAGCCTGACGGTTTTTGATATTGATATCTTTAGAAAATCTATTCTTGATCATGGTTATTTAGTAAACAATCGCATTAATTTCTCTTTCTTAAGCATCTTCTGTCCAGTTTTCCCGGTAGCCACTAATCGATTGGCGCAGGTTGCTTCAATCGAACAAATTAGTTCATTTTTATCAATCTTCTCAACCGTAGCTACAATGTTAATCTCCTCCCCTACAAAGGCTGGGCTTTTATGATCAACACTCAGAAATGTACCCACTCCTTCCTCATCTATTTCTTTCATCTCTAAAAAGAACAGACGAGAAGACCATTCAAAGTCACGAGCCAATGCAAAGGTTGAATAAACGGGGTGTAATATCTCGCCATGAAAGATAGCCTGATCTGCCTCCGTCACTTTTTTTACGTAGACTTTCGTATCACCAGGCTTAAAAATTTCCTTCATACGGTTAGATAGCAAGACTGGCCTCAGGTGTTACATCTAGTTGGCAGAACTCACCAGCTAAAAATTTATAATGCGCAACCATTGCAATCATTGCTGCATTATCGGTACAATACTGAAACTCCGGAATAAATACTTGCCACCGCAACTTCGATGCAATATTTTTCAATTCACTTCGCAATCCAGAATTAGCAGCAACGCCACCCGCTATGGCAATCGTTGATATACCGGTTTCTTTACTTGCCTTAATCAATTGCTTCATTAACATATTGACCAATTGGGCTTGCAAACTGGCACAAATATCATTTATGTGTTGCGTAATAAAATCAGGGTTTTTTAGTTTCTCATCTCGAAGGAAATATAGAAAGGCTGTTTTGATTCCACTAAAAGAAAAATCCAGGCCCGGCATATGGGTATCTGAGAATTTAAAAGCAGTTGGATTTCCTTTTTGAGCAAACTGATCGATAAGTGGTCCGCCAGGGTATGGCAATCCCAAAATCTTAGCTGCTTTGTCAAACGCTTCGCCCACAGCATCATCCTGCGTCTCGCCAATCACCTGCAGGTCTAAGTAATCCTTCGCCAGAACAATTTGTGTATGTCCGCCACTGACTGTTAAACACAAAAAAGGGAAAGTTGGCACAGGTTGAATTTTTCCTTGATGGCCGTGCTGAATAAAATGAGCCAATACATGCGCTTGCATATGGTTTACTTCAATCATTGGAATATCGAGTGCCAACGCCAATCCTTTGGCAAAGGAGACGCCTACTAATAAAGAGCCCATCAAGCCGGGGCCACGCGTAAAGGCAACTGCATTTAAATCTGTTATGAAAATACCAGATGTTATAATAGCTTCGTTAACAACAGCAACTATATTTTGTTGATGAGCACGCGATGCCAACTCGGGCACCACACCGCCATATTTCTCATGGACAGATTGCGAGGCGATAACATTATTAAGTACCTTGCCATTTCGGATAACCGAGGCTGATGTCTCATCACAGGAAGACTCAATGGCGAGAATAACAGGAGGCATTTTTTGATCCATGAATCTGCAAGGTATAAAAAATAGAATTTTCAGGAGGCTCAAGAAAATATTGGCCTACACTATTCTATTTATTGTCGGCTTTGTACTGCTAAGCTTTATTACCCTTCAAATTCCTGCGGTTCAGGAGAGCCTTGTTAGCCGCTACCTGACTACATTCTCTAAAACTTCAGGATTCAAGACATCCCTTGAATCCTTCAAACTGATTTGGTATGACAGGCTGGAGATCAGCGGCCTTACGATCAAGGATCCGGCAAACAATACTATGATCAGAGCACAGAAGCTCAAAGTCAACTTCGTCTTTCATCGATTACTTGACAAAAGTAGTGTTAATATCGATGCAGTTGAGTTGGATAGCGCCCACGTAAGTTTGATTACGATACCCAAATCTGATTCCACAAGTGACCTTAACATCAATGTCTTCATCGATCAAATTAACAAAATGGCGTCCTCAGGTAAAGGCGGAGGTGGATCGAAAGTGAATATTGGCGAACTAGTAATCAACAATTCACTTTTTCAATATGAACAGCAATCAATAGCGGATTCCGTGTTATCACAATTCAACTACAAACACTTCAGTATAGCTATACCCGAAGCTGAGGCGCAAAACTTTAAAATAATTGGTGACACCACTCAATTTAATCTATTAAGTCTTCAGGCAACTGATTTGGGTACCAAACTTGAAGTCCATCAGCTTCAGACCTTCTTCCGGCTTTCACAAAAATCAATAGAATTCTCCGGACTTCACTTGAAAGCGGGCCAAAGTATAATTGGCGACACCATCATTTTATCATACAAAAGTCAAAAGGATCTAAGTGACTTTATTAACAACGTTAATTTCAAGGTACATCTCACGCGAACTACAATTCACCCAAAAGATTTAGCTCTATTTTCTCCAGAAATCTCCATGCTCAAATATCCCGTTCAGCTAAATGGATCACTAAGCGGAAGAGCGAGCAAATTTTCCTACAAGCAAATGAATGTTGCATATGCAAACACCATTCTCAACGGAAGTCTTGAAATGGACGGCCTGCCAGCGATCAAAGAGACTTTTATTAATTTAAAATTAGCAAAAAGCAAAATTGATATTACCGATTTTGCTTTCGCTCTTCCAAAGGATGCTTATTCAAGATTGGAGCCATTGGGGACTTTCTCACTGGGAGGAAATTTTTCCGGGTTTATCACTGACTTTGTTGCGAAGGGAAATTTTGATGGCCCACTTGGCAAAATGGTTTCAGACGTTAATCTTAAAATCAATGAGAAAAACATAGATAGATCGTTATACGAAGGGAATTTAGCCTTAATTTCTTTCGATCTTGGTAAATATCTAAGAGACACAACAACCTTTCAAAAGGTTTCGCTGGAAGGCCGTATAAAAGGTAAAGGCCTTACACAACTATCTGCAGATTTTTCTCTGGATGGCTCCATTTCATCGCTAGGCTTAAAGGGGTATGATTACAAAAACATTCAAACTGATGCCAACTTCTCAAATCAATTCTTTCAAGGCCAAGTTAGAATTGATGACCCTAACTTACAGTTCAACGCAACTGGTTCGATAGACTTTAGAAAAGGCAAAAATCTGATTAATCTTACCGGAAGAATTGATACAGCTATTCTTGAACCGATTCTCCATCTCAAGAAACATCTCTTTATACAATCCAACATCGACATTGACACACGAGGCCTGGTTTTGGATAGTCTATTTGGAGAGGTCTTTCTAAGCAAAGCCATCCTTCAATACGATGATGAATCCATTAAGTTTGATTCGATTCACCTGATCTCCTCAGCAAACGGTGAAAAACGAAATCTCTCATTGCGTAGCTCACTTCTGGATGTAACACTTGAAGGAGACTATTTTTACTCTACCCTCTTTAGGGATTTACAAAATTTTGGCACTGAGTTCTCGCTGAATTTGACCAATGACAAAAATACATTAAGAAAATACTACACTGAGAAAGCTAAAAGCAATCAGGAATATAGTGCCGAACTTAATGTGAAGCTACACGACATTAATCCATTAATCGACCTGGCCGATATTGATTTAACTATTTCCCGGAATACGATCATCGAGGGAAAATTTAAAAATGGATATACCTCTATTGCCGAATTATATACCAGCATTGACTCAATTAGATTTCAAGATATACTCACGTTGGGTAATTCGTTCGAGTTTTCAGGGTCAAAAATTCGGGACAGCACAAATGTATTGGCTATGCTCACCATTAACTCAGAAAAACAAATTCTGAAGGGATTCTCCACAAAAAATTTACTCACAGAAGCCATTTGGAATAATCGTCATATTGATTTAGGCCTCGACCTCGACCAGACTGAAATGGACAATGTAATGAGACTTAAAACAGAGATTGATTTTTTGCAAGACAGCATTAAAATAAAATTTCTTCCCTCAAAAATTCGGGCTCTGGAAAAGGAATGGAACATCAACCAGAAAAATTACACCTTGATTGCAGGGCGTGAGATTGAAGTTCACCATCTGGAAATCACTCATTTGAATGAATCAATTAAATTAGATGGAAGGATATCTCAACAGCCAGAAGAAAAACTTTTGTTACTCCTCCAAAATCTAAATCTGGATATTCTCAATACTATTAGTTCTGAATTTTTTTCGGGGATTGTCAACGGGAATATCGAAGGAAGAAATCTATATCAAGACCCCTATCTTCAAAATGATATTGCAATCAACGCGCTTAAGGTAAATGATTTCCTAATTGGAGACATAACAGGCTCAAATGCATGGAACCAAGAAGAAGAACTTTTTGATATCAACCTGGTAATCGATCGTTTAGGTAAGAGGACAGTGAATATTAATGGAAATTATAACCCCGCCAAAGAAAAAGATCCACTAGACGTGAAGGCAACCTTTGAAACTGTTAATCTTAAAATTATCGAACCACTTTTGAAAGATATTTTTTCGGAAATGGATGGAACGTTAACCGGCTCATACCAAATCATCGGAAACTTCTTGCGGCCAAAAATAACAGGCGAAGGCATTATTAGAGACGGCCAGATCATGATAAACTATTTAAAGTCCAAATATTCATTCAATGGGAAATTAGAGATGACGCCCAACCAAATTATATTTAAAGAACTTGAGCTCTTTGACACCTTCAAGAATAAAGGAAAATTAGATGGTTATGTGGCACACCGAAACTTCAATACATTTCGAATTAACCTGGATGGATCCTTTAAAAATTTTCAGGTATTGAATACAACTGCAAAAGATAACAGCATCTTCTATGGCCAAGCCTACGCAACAGGAAATCTGAATATTTTTGGACCTACTTCGAACCTAAAATTTTCAGCCACTGCAAGAACAGAAAAGAATACCAGAATATTTATTCCCATAAGTGGTACGTCAACGCTGGGTGAAAAAGATTTTATCCAATTCTTAGACTTCACAGACACCATAAAAATCAAGTCAATAGTCCCAACCAAAAAAAGAGAATCATCCGGCATCACCATGGATTTAAACTTAGATATCACTCCTGATGCCTACGGAGAAATTATCATAGACTTAAAGGCAGGTGACATCATACGCGGTAGAGGAAAAGGTGACCTTCACGTATTACTTGATACGAAAGGAGATTTCAATATGTTTGGCTCGTTAGAGTTTACACAAGGTGCTTATAACTTTACGCTATATGATATTATCAACAAGGAATTTAATATTAAGCCGGGCAGTAGAATCTCCTGGTTTGGTGATCCCTACCAGGGCAATATGAACATCAATGCAAGCTATCGTCAATTGACTTCGTTTGCACCCATCTTAGCTGACCAAACATTAGCAAATTCTACTGGCATAAGGCGCAAGTATCCTGCCGAGGTATTATTGAAACTGGATGGACTTATGTTATCTCCCCAGATTGTATTTGACATTGTAGCAGAAGATTTGCCGGACAATCTTATTATTGAAGGTAAACCGCCCGTTCGACTTCAATTTGAGTTCGATGCCTTTAAAGCAAAATTAGATGAGCAAGAATTAAAACGACAAGTGTTTAGTCTTATTATTTTAAAACGATTTTCTCCACCGGATGCCTTCAATACCAGTGGCACCCTGTCCAATAGCGTAAGTGAGCTTTTATCTAATCAATTGAGTTACTGGCTCACCCAAGTAGATGAGAACCTGGAGATCAACCTAGATCTCGGGTCATTAGACCAGGAAGCATTCAACACATTTCAGCTTCGACTTTCATACTCATTTCTAAATGGTCGCCTACGAGTTACGCGAGACGGAACGATCGCAGCGGGCGATTGGACGGTGGACTATTTACTTACACCCGATGGAAAATATAAAGTGAAAATGTTTAGTCGCTCTAACTACAATCAATTAACAAACTCACTCAGCACCCAAACTGCAATAACAACGGGCTTTAGTCTTCTTTACACTAAAAATTTTAACAACTTAAAAGAGTTGTGGATAAAGCGAAGAAAAGAAGTTGAGGAGAAGGGGTTAACTTCAGAAGATGAAAGTGAATAATTTTTGCATACCCTAATAGACAACGCATCCAATATCAAGAGGTATTAATCCTATGAATTGATTAATTTCAGCCCTGCAAACCAATCTTCCCATGGACCTAACCTCTTTCATGAAAAAATACGCTGACCAAATAGGTGGACAGTATACAGAATATAACAGTCAGCTTTCAATTATCGTAGTACCTGTTTCCGGTGGACGATTTCAAACTGTTATGGGAAATGTTAAAAAGAACGAGCTGTACAACCGTAAGCTAATCACCTTTATCTCTAAAGTGTGCCAGGTTAAACCCACAACTGATTTTCAAATGCTGCTTGAGCAAACTGCTTTTTTTAATTATTGCCGATTTGTTCTTATAGAAGGATACATTCAAGTTGAAGCAGTAGCAGCGTTAGATAATATTTCTGAAGAGACGATCAAGGAAATGATTCAAGAAGTAGCCAATCTTGCTGACCAATATGAGATGAAACTCACGGGGACAGATATCCATTAAGAAAAAAATCTTAAAATCCGTTTACCTTTGTATCAATGCAAGCCGTCTTATCGTCCTGATTGTAAACATCAGGGAGGAAAGTCCGGACAACACAGAGCATCGTACTTCCTAACAGGAAGGTATTGACGGCAGCGTCAATAACAGATAGTGCCACAGAAAAAAAACTACCAAGCTCGACTTGTCGAGAAGGGAAAAGGTGAAAAGGTGGGGTAAGAGCCCACCGCCCCAATGGTGACTGCGGGGGCATGGCAAACCTTACGAGTTGAAAGGCCAAATAGGTGGTGTCTCCCTTGGGAGATTAGTGCTCCTATCCCCACCTTAGGTGGGGGCACCACGGGTAGGCTGATTGATCTCCGCTGCAAAGTTGAGACTAGACAAATGATAGGGATCCTGACTTGTCAGGAAACAGAACCCGGCTTACAGGCTTGCATTTTTTTATTTTTTAAATGGAGAACATAGAAATGTTGCCTGAATGAATTAAAACCAAACGCCCTTTTATTACTGAAAAGATTTCAACACAACCCAGGGACACTACTTCATATTCAATTTTCCATTTAACAATCATTTTATAATCTCATCCATCATGCCAAAAGTACTTATCATTGAAGATGAAGCCAGTATCCGCGCTGTGTTAAAAGATATTTTGAAGGACCAAAAGGAATTAAAACTTGAAGTAGAAGAAGCCAAAGATGGAGCCGAAGGTCTTTCTAAACTTGAGAATGATTCTTTTGATCTTGCCTTTTGTGATATTAAAATGCCAAAGATGGACGGCATGGAAGTCTTGCAAAAAGCAAAAGCAAAAGGCATCAACACTACTTTCATTATGATTTCTGCCCATGGATCAACTGAGATGGCAGTTGATGCTACAAAAATGGGCGCTTATGATTTCCTTCAAAAACCCCCAGACTTAAATCGCCTATTAATTACTTTGCGCAATGCCTTAGACAATACCTCTCACCTTACAGAAATAAAAACGCTAAGGAAAAAGGTATCTCAAAAATCTGAGATGATAGGGAATGCAGCTGCGCTACAAGCTGTAAGAGAAATGATCGACAAAGTTGCTCCCACAGATGCTCGGGTTCTAATTTTCGGACCGAATGGCTCGGGTAAGGAATTAGTTGCTCAATCCCTCCATGCAAAGAGCAACAGATCTACCAATGCCTTTATTGAGGTAAACTGTGCAGCTATTCCATCGGAGTTAATTGAAAGTGAATTATTCGGTCATGAAAAGGGATCCTTTACCTCAGCTGTAAGACAAAGAATTGGAAAGTTTGAACAAGCAGATGGGGGCACCCTATTTTTGGACGAGATTGGCGACATGAGTTTGTCTGCTCAAGCCAAAGTACTTAGAGCACTTCAAGAAAATAAAATAACCAGGGTGGGCGGAGATAAAGACATCTCTATTAATGTGAGGGTATTAGCCGCAACCAACAAAGATTTGAAGAAAGAGATTGCTGAAAACAGATTTCGGGAAGATTTATATCATCGCCTTGGGGTTATCGTAATAAAAGTTCCAGCATTAAATGAACGAAAGGAAGATATTCCATTGTTGGTAGAAAAGTTTCTTTCCGATTTAGCGGAGGACTACGGAACAAAACCTAAGAAGATAGACGCTAAGGCAATTAAGGAACTCCTAAATCAAAATTGGACGGGTAATATTCGTGAATTACGGAACGTAGTCGAGCGACTCGTTATTATGAGTGGTGAGCGAATAGAAAGTGATGATGTAAAGAAATATCTGTAAATCAGATCTTATTCTCTACAACACTTTTCTTCACCTCTTTCTTGCTATAAGTTGGGCAAGTGTACTGGCTGCAAGCCGAAACAAAGGCTGCAAGTGCTATGAATGCTAAAACTTTCTTCATGAAAATTGGCTTTGGTTACAAGCAAAAGTATCAAATTTTGATTTTCAAACAAATCAAATGGGGTTTAATTGCATTCTGGCGACTTTTTAGGCAGTTAAACCAGAAGATTACACCCCCGGATATCACTATTGTCAAATCTTCCAAGTATCTCAAAACGACCGTTTTGGTGGACTTTTCCTAAATCCTGGGTTTCAATAAAAGCGCAAGAATGTAAATTAGCGAGATCAATCACATTTATTCCTCCGGTCTTACCATTGGGCTCCAATTTGAAGGGGTCATTGAGGTCTCGGACTACCGTTTTCATCCAGGGAGGCGAACCATAAAGGCCTCCACCGAAAGAATAGGCTTGCGACATCATCTCCGTCATTCCGTATTCAGAATGGATGGCTGGAACATGAAATTTTGCTTTCAGAAATTCATGCAGTTCCTCCCTGGTTATCTCCTTTCTCCTTCCTTTCATTCCGCCAGTTTCCATGATGATACAATTACCAAGATCAACATCAAATCGCTCAGCTAACTCTAACAATGCAAATGAAACTCCCAATACCAAAACTTTGCGACTATCTTTCTTCAATTCCTTTATTTGACGCAACAACTGCTCATAATCGTATAGATAAAATCCAGAAGCAGAAGATTGGCTTTCTTTAATGAAATAGTTAGCCATATAAATCAAGGATGAACCTTCGCGCTCCAAGTAAGATGGTAAGAGTGCCAGAATGTTGTATTCAGTTAATGACCCAAAAAAGAACTCAAAATTCTTCTTTGCATGAGATAAGTAAAATGACAGTTGTGGTACTGCGTGGCGACTAGTGGACGGTCCTGATGTACCACTACTTGTAAAAATAACTTCAGGACTTTCAATCGTGCCCGTTACAACATCGTGACTTTTAAAAAAGGATATTGGTAAATAAGGAATCTTGTCAACCTTATCAATAGCGGATGGTTCAATACCAAGAAAACCAATGAAGTCTCTGTAAACCTTGTTTTCAGCTGCTTGCCTATAAAAGATGCGCAAAGCAATATTATCAAAAGTACTGTCGTTTACGGTATATAATACCTCTTCAAAACTTTTCAAAGTCTATTGGCGTTACTTAATTTACACGCGCTTAAAATTAAAGAATGAAGGCCATTTGGGGATCAATTCTGTTCGTCATTTTTGGAATATTAGTGTTTTCTTGCTTGGAGGCGCCACAATATTCAGAAATACCTAACATTGAATTTGAGAATATTGTATTTAGAGATGTCCAAAATGCATCTTCTGCTGATTCATTGATCCTGAGCATTAAATTCCAAGATGGGGATGGCAACGTTGGCCTTGACCCCTCCGAAACGAATGAACCGTATAACGACAAATATTATTATCGGTTTTCAAATGGAACCTTTATCACGTATAAGACCAAAAGAACTGATCCAAACTATGATACTTTACCAGAATTTGTGAAGCCATATAATTGTACCAACTGGGAGGTGATCTCCCAAAGTCAGAAAGTGGTTGATACGCTTTACTTCACGATTAATCCAAACCAGTATAACATTTTTATCACGTTTCAAGTGAAAGATGGTACAGGCAATTTCAAGGACTTTGATTGGGCTAGTTTTTATACCTACCCACTTTGTGAAGTAATAGGATTCAACGGCAGATTCCCGATTCTAGCAAAAGACCTAAGTCAACCTGGCCCTCTTGAAGGAACAATCAAATACGCTATGAATTCGGTTGGCTTTAATCTTATTTTTAGCATTAAAACACTTCGTCTGAAGGTCAGAGTTGTAGACCGCGCTTTAAATAGCAGTAATGAGATTATCACACCTGAATTTACCCTTCAGTCTATAAAGAAATAAGTTCAGTATAGAGAAGGAAAATGATCGGGGTCCGCTTCCCTAATCAAAGCATAGACCTTGTCATATACATCCTCAGAACTGGGTTTAGAGAAGTAATCACCATCTGATCCATATGCAGGACGGTGTTCTTTGGCTGTGATAGTGAGTGGTTTGGAATCTACAAATTGATAAGCTCCTTGCTCCTCCAACACTTTTTGCATCATAAAAGCGGTTGCTCCTCCAGGCACATCTTCATCGGCAAACACAATTCTGTTTGTCTTCTTAATGGATTCTAGTATGGTGTGATGAATATCGAAAGGCAATAACGTTTGCACATCAATTACTTCGCATGAAATTCCGGTCTTGGCTAATTCATTCGCAGCATCCATCACTATACGACACATAGAGCCGTAGGTAACAATTGTAACATCACTACCCTCTCTCAAAATCTCTGGCACACCCAACAGAACCGTAAAGGTTGAAATATTATCGGGCAGGCGCTCTTTCAAACGATATCCATTGAGGCATTCTATTATCAAAGCGGGATCGTCAGATTGAAGCATGGTGTTATAAAATCCAGCAGCTTGGGTCATATCACGTGGAACCAAGGTATAAATCCCTCGTAAGCTGTGAAGGATCATCCCTATTGGAGAACCCGCATGCCACACTCCTTCAAGTCGATGGCCTCTTGTTCGAATAATTAATGGGGCTTTTTGTCCTCCCTTGGTTCGGTACTGTAAACAAGCAAGGTCATCGGATAAAATTTGAAGAGCATATATAAAATAATCGAGGTATTGAATTTCTGCTATAGGACGCAAACCTCTCAATGCCAAACCAATTCCCTGCCCTACAATGGTGCACTCTCTAATACCGGTATCCGTTACCCTCCATTCGGAATATTTTTCCTGAAGTCCTACAAAAGCTTGATTAACATCTCCTATCCTCCCGACATCTTCCCCAAACGCAAGAATAGTTGGGTCCCGCTCCAAGGCTGCATTGAAACAAGCATGCAGGACTTCGCGGCCATCAATTAAGGATGATGAATCTGAATAGACAGGTTTTATCTCCTTCACATTTAATGCAGACCACTCCGACTGGCTATATAGATGTGAACTATATCGATCAGCAGCATCTTTCACTACGCTATCTAACCAGTTAATTAACTGACTTCTAGTTTCAGAAGTAGATGACGTGAGCAACCTCAAAGCCCTCTTCGCAGCTTTTACAGAATCAAGCTTGAGTGGGTTTAACGTCTTATCCAGCTCCGCTTTGATTGGAATGATTTTTTCGTTCTCCACTACTGCCTCTGCAAGCAATAGCGACAGTCTTTGTTGATCATTTTGAATGTTCTTATTGAACGATTTCCAAGCTGAATCTTTAGCTGCCTTTGCCGTTGCCTTAGCTTCCTTCTCAATGATTGTGATTTCTTCTGGAAGTGCAAATCCTCCTTCTAAAATCCATTCCTTCATTTTTCGGATGCAATCGTGCTCAACTTCCCATTTCAATCTATCCTTCGGCTTATACCGTTCATGTGAACCTGAAGTAGAGTGTCCTTGAGGCTGCGTCATCTCAACTACATGTATCAAAACAGGGACATGCTCATCACGGCAAATTTTTGCAGCATTTTCGTAGGTGTGACATAATGCCTCATAATCCCAACCTTTTACAGTAAATATTTCGTATCCCTTCTCGTTTTTATTTCGCTGGAAGCCACTTAAAATTTTTGAGATGCTGCCTTTTGTAGTTTGATATTCTTTAGGAACAGAAATTCCATATTCATCATCCCAGACCGAAGTAAGCATTGGAACCTGCAGGACTCCAGCAGCATTGATTGCCTCAAAGAACATACCTTCGGAAGTAGACGCATTTCCAATGGTGCCAAAGGCAATTTCATTTCCATTAGTTGATAAATCAGTGAACGACTTTAGCCCAGGATTACCTCTAAAGAGTTTTGAAGCATATGCAAGACCAACTAATCGCGGCATTTGAGCTGCAGTTGGCGAAACATCCGCGCTGCTATTTTTAAGTTGAGATAACTTTTTGAACGCTCCACGCTCATCAATCATTCTTGTTGCAAAGTGCCCGTTCATTAACCTTCCAGCTGATGCAGGATCCGCCTCTACATCTGTATGAGCGTATAACTGAGCAAAGTATTGCTGCAAGGTTAACTCGCCAATAGCGAGCATAAATGTTTGATCCCGATAATAACCTGCCCGATGGTCGCCATTCTGAAACACCTTCGCCATTGCGATTTGGGCAACCTCTTTACCGTCACCAAATATTCCAAACTTAGCTTTACCCATGAACACCTCTTTCCTACCCAACAGACTTGCTTCTCTGCTTTCACATGCTAATCGGAAATCAGCCAGAATACTAGCAATCTTTTTTGTGGATACTCCCTGCTTAATACTCTTAAGTTGGCTCAATTGCTATGAGGTTGGATGCACATCAAAAATAGGTAAAAACCAGCATGGGTTCAAAACCAAATAAAGTACCAAAGAATATGCTGAAATAATTATCGAGCGCCAAAGAATTTGACCCAATCGCCTCCAATTACTTCAGGATAATTTTCAGGTCTATCGAACAAATAGATGCCAACTTCATATGAATTAACCTTTAACTCATCATAATGATACCCCACACCAAGTTCCAAATCATGAATTTTCTTTTCAATATCAGGATTGATAATCTTAAACACCTCGACAATAATAGTGTCCTTAGAATGACCTGTTTTTATAGCAAATGGATAGTCTTTCAAAGCAAATAGCTTAAAACCCTCCACTTCTGTTGTAAATTGATATTCCAATCCTTGCTTAAATACTTCATAGTACATCATTCCCTTTCTTAACGACCCATAGAAGGCATATAAAGAGTTCGAATTCATGTGTCTCAAAAATTGCTAGTTTGATCCATTTCCTCGTTTTGAGTATTATCTTTGCTGACCCGAAACGACTTAAATAAATCTATATGATAGTTGGAGTACCCAAAGAAATCAAAAATAATGAAAATAGAGTTGCATTAACACCAGCTGGAACCCAGGAGCTGGTAAAACGCGGCCATACTGTTTACATACAAACCAAAGCTGGCGAAGGAAGTGGATTCAACGATGAAGAATACATAGGTGCTGGAGGAAAAATCCTACCTAAAGCCGAAGATGTTTTTGCTATTGCTGAGATGATCATAAAAGTGAAAGAGCCAATTGAGCAAGAGTATGGCATGATAAAAAAAGACCAGCTCGTCTTTACATATTTTCATTTTGCCTCATACGAGCCGCTTGCACACGCTATGATTAAGACAGGCGCCATTTGCTTGGCCTACGAAACCGTTGAACGCCTTGATGGCAGTTTGCCTTTGCTTGTACCAATGTCAGAGGTGGCAGGTCGCATGGCCATTCAGGAGGGAGCAAAGTATCTTGAAAAGCCGTTGAAAGGAAGAGGCATTTTGTTAGGTGGTGTACCTGGAGTAATGCCAGCTAAGGTACTTATTTTGGGTGGTGGTGTGGTTGGAACTAACGCTGCAAAGATAGCAGCAGGGATGGGTGCTGACGTTATTATTGCTGATCTTAATATTAACCGCCTTCGCTATCTGGATGACATCATGCCTAAGAATGTTCATACCATTGTTTCAAGTGAATATGTTCTTAGAGAGCTAGTAAAAACTCATGACTTAATTGTGGGAGCTGTTTTGGTACCAGGAGCAAAGGCTCCTAAACTTATTACAAGGGATATGTTGAAGACCATGCGCCCAGGAACAGTGTTAGTAGATGTGGCAGTCGACCAGGGAGGTTGCATTGAAACCTGTAAGCCAACTACGCACGAAGACCCAACCTACATAATTGATGATGTGGTTCACTATTGTGTGGCTAACATGCCTGGAGCTGTTCCTTATACATCAACGCTGGCTCTTACTAATGCAACACTTCCTTATGCAATAAAATTAGCCGGCCAGGGATGGAAGAAGGCTTGCCAAGATAACACAGACCTAAAGAAAGGTCTCAACGTAATAAATGGAAAGGTCGTCTACAAAGCAGTGGCTGACTCATTCCATTTACCATTTACTGATGTAAAAGAATTTCTTGCGTAATCCATTCAAGGTTCAAAATACAAACCTGGTATTTTGAACCTTGAATTCTCATGGGAAGTAAGGAAACTCATCTAAAAACATTACCTCTTCCCCTTCGTTAGTTCCGGCATAGCAATAATGAATCATGCCATTAGTTACCGCAACGTACTTGGCTCCAATTGTCATGTTGTAGACGGCTACTTGATTGAAAGCTTTTTGGCTTAATTTAATGGAGGGTGATTTACATTCAATCAGCATCCAGGGTTTCCCTTGCCGATTATAAATCAAAATATCAGACCTCTTTTGTAACTTGTTGTAAGAAATGCCACCTTCAATTCTGAATAGCGATTTGGGATATTTAAGGTCTTGAATGAGGTAATTGATAAAGTGTTGGCGCACCCACTCTTCAGGGGTTAATACCAGGTACTTTTTTCTGATGTTGTCGAAAATATATACTTTTCCTTGTTCCTTTTTTAAAGTAGCGTCAAATGCAGGTAGGTTAAGCTTATTCACTCTTACAAACTAGTTAAACAGATCACGTTAAGATAAAAAAATTAAGTTGATGAAAACGAAGCAAGATATTGTAGAAAATTGGTTACCAAGGTATACCGGTGTACCCTTAAAATCATTTGGTCACTACATTTTACTAACCAACTTTGATAACTATGTAAAGAAATTTGCAGAGTGGCATGGTGTAGAAGTAGATGGACAAGACAAGGCTATGAGAAGCGCAACCGCAGACGGAATAACCATTATCAATTTTGGAATGGGGAGCCCCAACGCAGCCACAATTATGGATTGCCTAAGTGCAATAAAACCACAAGCTTGTTTGTTCCTTGGAAAATGCGGAGGGTTAAAAAAGAAAAATGAAATTGGCGATTTTATTCTGCCAATCGCTGCTATACGAGGTGAAGGAACTTCGAACGATTATTTCCCTCCCGAAGTACCTTCACTGCCAGCGTTTGCCTTGCAAAAGGCTATCTCGACTACAATCAGGGACTATAATCAAGATTACTGGACTGGAACAATTTACACAACCAACCGCAGAGTTTGGGAATGGGATGAGGACTTTAAGAATTATCTGATCAAAATAAGGGCGATGGCAATAGATATGGAAACAGCCACTATTTTTTCAACAGCATTCTATAACGAAATTCCAACTGGTGCGCTACTTCTGGTATCTGACCAACCCATGGTACCCGATGGTGTAAAAACAGAAGCAAGCGACAAAGTGGTAACCACCAGCTATGTAGACCTACACATAAAAATAGGAATAGACTCCCTTAAACAATTAATTAATAAAGGAATGACGGTTAAACACCTTCTATACTAATTCGCATAGAACCTAAATTTTGCAATTAAGATGCCTACCCTTAAAGGCAAAAAAAAGACCCTGAAAGAATTCAGGGTCTTGTTATTTCTATCGAAGGCCTATTCAACCTCTTCTTTCTTCTGGCTAACGGTGTAAAGTACTTTCCTTGCATTGGCCTTTCTTAGCTCTGTTTCCACATCTGCTATGATTCCTCGCTTTGCATCACTATCAACTTTTAACGCAACAGTCATCTGGTCACGTTCGTTTTCAGGAAGCAAATCTTTTTGGCGAGTTACCCAAAGGATAATACCACTTACTTCTATAAATGTATCTTCCGCCTGGATTTTTGGCTCTTTACCAAATTGCTCTGTCTTCTTTGGTTCACCAATGTAAAGATCGGTTACTAAGGATTTTCGCTGCAATTTACGCAACTGGGATCCTTCAGGAATTCGTTGCATAACATCAATGTTTGTCTTTCTCAACTCGGTAGTTACCATGAAGAAAAACAAGAGCATAAACACAACATCCGGCATTGACGATGTAGGTATATCCTGCTTAACGGTTGCTTTTTTCTTAAACTTAGACATAGTTGTTATCCTCCTACTTTAGTTGGTTCTGCAATTGAAATCGCCATTGGAACTCCTTTACGTCCTTTCTCATAGATCTCTTTGTTGGAGGGATCTGAGGTATCAGAAGCCGCCTCACGGAAGCGAGCATTGGTAACACCTGCTTGTTCCGCCCAGATATCGTAATAGGCATTTTGAATGATATCGAGAATCTGAACAAATCTTTTATGAGAGGTTCCCCTATCGGTCTTGTAGGTTACAATGGCCTTTTCCGGATTATCAGATGACAATGGATCAGCTCCATTATTCAATATGAATTTTACAATATCATCTTTCAAACCACTAACATCATCCATTGGTTGTCCTTCCACCAAAAGAGCATCAGAAGAATTGACCTGTATGGTAAACAGATTTTTTTGCTGAAACTCTACAATAGGTTGGTTAGGATCCAATGGGGCTGGAAGTTGAATACTCAATCCTTTATCATTCGCAATTGTTGTCGTCACCAAAAAGAACGTGAGCAACAAGAAGGCGATATCCGCCATGGAAGCATTCGGTATTTCTGGTGTTGTCCTTGCCATTATTTCAATGCTTTATTTATTTCAGAATAAACCATGGTAACAATGGTAATTATTAGGATGATATAGAACATTATCAATCCAGCACCAATAAATTTGGAGCCACTTTCCGCTACACCCATTGTGGTATATTTAACTGTCACTTCTGAACCAGAAAGTGAATAGGAAATAATAAAAAGCACGACTAAGCCGGCAACTCCTATACCTGATTTGACTAAGGCTTTTGGGTTTTGTGCTATGTGGAATAGCGGGAAAACCACAGCCGCTACTAGTGCTATAAATAGCAGAATGTAGCAAGCGTAAATCCCAATATCTAGTATATCCATAGCCCTTATATTATTTAGAGAGTTTGTGCTTAACAAGGATATCTACCAAAGAAATAGAAGCATCTTCCATCTCATTTACGATACCATCAATTTTAGAAACCAAATAGTTGTAGCAGATTTGAAGCACCATACCTACGATCAAACCAGCAACGGTTGTAATCAAGGCCACTTTCATACCACCTGCAACAACTTGAGGAGAGATATCACCAGCTGCTTCAATCGCATCGAAGGCGAAAATCATCCCGATTACCGTTCCAAAGAACCCAAGCATGGGTCCGAGTGAAATAAACAATGAAATCCAAATTAAACCTCTTTCCAATCTACCCATTTCAACACCACCGTATGATACGATTGATTTCTCCACCATATCAATACCTTCATGATGTCTCATTAGGCCTTGGGTAAAAATAGATGCTATCGGGCCACGTGTATTTTTTGTTACGTCTTTTGCCGCTTCTACTCCACCCTTTGCAAGAGCATCTTCGATACTTGTCAACAACTTCTTTGTATTGGTTGTCGCCATGTTCAATGTGATGATTCTCTCAATAGAAATTGCTAAGCCAAATACCATACAGAAAAGGATAGGCCACATATAAGGAGGACCTCCCTGAATAAAGTAATCTTTTACGGCTTGATGGAAAGTCACCTCTTCAGCAGCTGGAGCAACTTCTTCGGAAGCAACTTCAGTAACTTCTGATGTTTGTGCAGAAACAGAATCCGTAGCTGTAGCTGATGTATCTGTCTGAGCGTAGGTAGCAGAAGAGCCGAAGGCCAGCACTCCTACAAAGGAAAGAATAGCAAGTAGTTTTTTCATGGTTTAAGGTTTATTATAACTTTGAAGTGGCCAAAATTAAAGGTTTTGGTGAATCCTAAGCAAGAAAATGAAAAAAAAACTAAAATTCTCTCAGATTATCTCCAGATAACTGGATAAGAATACGAAAACATACCGTTCGTCACGGAAAATTTACCACGCCTTTCTTAATATCTAAGTCTTCGGCCAAATAATAGATGGTCCTTGCGTTCAGACTATTTAATCCATTTATTTGTGCCCCATTTTAACGGAGAGGTGTCAGAGTGGCCGATCGAGCACGCTTGGAAAGCGTGTTTACCGCAAGGTAACGAGGGTTCGAATCCCTCCCTCTCCGCATATTACATCGTAACTTCTCCTGCCAAGGGCTTACCAATCAATTTCAGAGCTTTGGCCGGACCATATTCACCTAGAAGAATCATTAATTTAGTAACTGCCGCCTCTATAGTCATATCGGCACCACTTATTACACCTATCTCGTTAAGAGCTTTGCTTGTCTCATACTTGCCTTGAATAACCATTCCACCAGGGCATTGCGATACATTGAGCACAATGATGCCTTTATCAACTACCTTTTTAAGACTATCAATTAACCACTTTGAAGATGGCGCATTTCCGGAACCAAAAGTTTCCAGAATAACTGCCTTTAAACCAGGGGTATTAAGAATAGCTTCAACCGTTGCCTGGTTGATTCCAGGGAAGAGCTTTAGAATTGAAATATTAGTATCCATCTTAGTCAGAAGGCGCAGAGTCGTATTGGATTCAGGTGAATTAATGACTGAAAAATTGTAATCAATCTTAACTCCTGCCTTCGCCAAGGCAGGGTAATTCTCTGATTCAAATGCATCAAAGTGCATGCTTTCCACTTTTTTGGAGCGTGATCCTCGCAAAAGATGATAGTCAAAATAAATGCACACTTCTGGAACCAACGCATTTTCGTCTTTTTTTGCTGACGCAATTTCCAGAGAGGTGATCAAATTTTCACGGGCATCCGACCGTGGCTCACTTATCGGAAGCTGGGCTCCTGTTAAGATGACCGGCTTTGTCAGCCCCATGAGCATGAAACTTAATGCCGAAGCGGTAAATGCCATTGTATCTGTACCATGAAGAATAACAAATCCATCCTGTTTAGCATAATTATCATAAATGATTTGTCCAAGAGAATGCCAGTGCGCAGGCCCAATATTAGAAGAATCAACAGGTTGATCAAACGTGACAACTGTTAAATCGAGAAATAGGTTTCTAAGTGTTGGAAGATGCTCCAGTATAAGTGAAAAGTCAAATGGGATGAGTACCCCTTGGGAATCTGTAGTCATACCAAAAGTACCACCCGTGTAGATAATCATCACCTTGGATCTAGGCTTGTCTGGTTTGGCTGTATTGATATGGATAGTTCTGTATTGCATAATTTTATTTAAGCAAGGCTGCTAGCGTTGAGCCATATATAGAATGTCGGTTTTCCAATTTTTGTAGATACTCAGAGCGGTCTTAGTAGTCTCGCGCTTCAATTCCTCCATACTAACTTTTTTAAGTTCACTTATTTTTTGCGCGACTAACTGAATATAAGAAGGCTCATTCCGCTTTCCGCGGTGTGGAACTGGAGCAAGATATGGGCTATCTGTTTCTAATACGATGTATTTCAGATCAATATCAGGAAGTACTTTATCCAATCCTCCATTCTTAAAGGTGGCCACCCCTCCAATACCTAAATAAAAGCCCATTGCAATAATTTTTTTCGCTTGCTCAAGGTTTCCACTGAAACAGTGGAATATACCAGTGAGTTTGCCATCTATCTGAGGCTCCAGTTGCTCAATCGTCTCGTCTATCGAATCACGTGAATGAATGACAATTGGGAGATTAAACTGCTTTGCCCAATTGACCTGAATTGAAAAAGCCTCTTTTTGCTGATCCCAAAATGTTTTGTCCCAATGTAAATCGGTGCCCATCTCTCCTACAGCAGAGAACTTTCGTTTATGCAACCATTGTTCAACAATATAAAGCTCTCTCTCAAAGTCTTTTTTTACCGAACAGGGATGCAAGCCCATCATCGAAAAACAACGCTTAGGATACTTTAACTCTACCTCCATCATTCGATCGATGGAAGTGTGATCTACGTTTGGCATGAATATCTTAGCTACACCTTGATCTTCGCAGCGTATAAGCATCTCCGCCCGGTCAGTATCAAATTCCTCAGCGTAGATGTGGGCGTGTGTATCTATTAATTCCAAATTATGGGCTTCTAAAGTTCAAAGTTATCCCTTAAATGGTAAATGGCTTTCTCTCAAGGCTATTAATTTCTCTTTCTAAAAGATTCATTGAATAGTTTCCACTGAATCCTGAGAAGTCTTTTGCAGCCTCTAAGTCATTTCTGGAAAAAGAATTTTGATTTACCGAACAGGCAATTCTTTTTTTCATGAGCTGGTCACTCAAATATTCTTGCTCCGTTTGACCAGGCGTTGGAATAAACAGTGCCATTGTTCCTAATGCTGCCAAATCCATAACTGTGCTAAAACCAGAACGACAAATCACCAAAGCGCTTTTTTCAATTACCTGCTGAAGTTTTTCTGCACTAAGATGCTTTGCTTCATCCCATTGGCTCAGATTGACAATCCCTTCGTCTGTTCCTGGCAAACCCCGTATTAAAATTTTCCTACCCTTTACTTCTGAAAAAATCAACTTTACCTTCTGTTCAAAAATAGTCCGCTGTGGCTCAGGGCCAGAAACCAATGCCAGATAATCATATTCAAAAGAGTCGTTTGTAGCAGTCTTTCTGAACCTCGAGAGCATACCAATAAACTTAACCGGCAACTTTCCTGGTTCAGTCAACTTTTCGGTCAACCTGTTTTCAGGAAAATCAGGAACCCAACACTGATCGAATTTTCGGATCATTCTGTGATTGAAATAATTAATAAAACCTTGTGCCCACTTCAGAGGGAACGGCATTTGAATATTCACCTGATGTGTAATAAAAACGGTTGGTACGGATTTCGTCCAGCAACCAAACCGATTATCTGAAATCACCAGATTGATCTCTTGATCATGTACTATTTTTTCAAGCTCATCATGTTCTTTTCTAATCACCCACAAAAACTTAGGCAACTGAAGAAAGACCTTTACCATGAGTGGGAACCGCAGAGAATAAGTTGCTCGGTATGAAGGCAGCTCAAAAAAAGTAAGGTGGGGGAACTCACCCTTCAACAAGGTTAATGCGTCACCACTCGAGGCAACCAATACTTCCCAATGATTTAGTTGAAGTTCACGAATGATTGGAACACACCTGGTAGCATGGCCCAATCCCCAATCCAATGGTGCTACTAAGACTCTGCAGATTGACCCCTTCATTGCACCAAAGTTATCATAAGAAAACAAGGGATTTGAAATCTGTTTGTCCCGCGTTAGGCTACAACAACTGAATGGGCTTGAAAATAAAACCTTGATTTAAAAAATGATCTATAAAGCGGGGTAATGCATACTTCATATTTCTTTCAGCTTTAACGCTGTCATGAAAAACTACAATTGAACCTGGTCGGGTTGCCTGAATCGAACCCTTAAGGCACATTTCCGGTGAAAGTTTTTCATTATAATCGGATGTCAATACATCCCACATTACAATTTTATAATCATTCAGTTTCTTGATTTGGGATTTTTTAATCCTTCCATATGGAGGGCGAAATAGTTGCGAATTAGTTCCCAACGCTTCATCGCATTTTTTTATGTTTGATAGATAATACTCATCGGAATGACTCCATCCTTTCACATGATTAAAGGTGTGATTGCCTACCACATGACCGTCCTTTAAAATTCGCTGAAATATGGTTGTGTGCTTCTCAACATTATCACCAATAGAGAAAAAAGTCGCCTTACAATCATTTTGCTTCAAGGTATCCAGGACAAATTCTGTTGGGCCAGGAACCGGGCCATCATCAAATGTCAAAAAGATCTCCTTTGATGCCGTTGGAATTTTCCAAACGAGAGTTGGGTAAATCAATGGCAGAAAAAATGGAGTACGAAAAATCATCAAATTCCTTATTCTACCCTACACGTAAGCATGGTAATGTCATCACGATAACCATTACGGCCTTTAAAGGTGTCCAGATCAACAATAATATCCTGATGAATAGTCTTCAAATCCTTGTAATGATTTTCACGGAAATATTTCATGAGTCTATTTAGTCCAAACTCACTTCCGTCTTCCCCAGCTGTTTCCGTGACTCCGTCCGTATAGCAAAACAGAAGAAACTCATCCAAATCTGTTATGAAACCTTCATTGATAAAAGGAAGCGGATGCATAGCACCAAGCACCGTGCTTCCATCTTCAAGCAATCGGATTCCGTTTTTTCGATCAAACAATATTGGCGGGTTATGGCCAGCATTCACGTAAACCATAGTGCGCAGGCTAATATCATAGATTGCACCAAAGAATGTTATAAACTTTTCCCCTTTTGTGTTATCCAAAACCTGATAGTTTAGTGCTTCAACAATCTCGACTAAGTTCGGTGTTTGTCGTAACAATGTCCTGAGTGATGCTTGAAAGTTAGACATCATTAAAGCAGCCGGAATACCCTTGCCACTTACATCCGCAACACAAATCAAAAATTGATTTTTATTAATAGGAACGTAGTCGTAATAATCACCACCAATGGTATCATGAGGAAGATAGCTTGCCTCTACTTTTAAGCGCATTGTATTTGGCAGGCTCTTTGGAAAAAGAAACTGCTGAACATCGCTGGCAATCTCTAACTCCTTTCGAAATGCCTCTTGCTCCAGCTGCTTACGTGCAAGCTTTTTATTTTCAATTGCTACTATAATAATATTACTGATTGCCTGAATAAATTTTACACCTTCCGCATTTTCATGATCCGAGTCGACATTATCTAAACCACCGACAAAAACCAGAGCTAGTGTTTCAGTTTTGTGAGCAACCGGAATAACCATATCGAATTCGGCAAACTCACAATTCTCAAACTCAGTCATTTTATGAATATTCTTGATCATTGCGACCCTGTCGTCAAGCCTTGTTTTGTAATAGTTATTTTTGGTGCCAAAACTGGCTTTACAGTTCCACCGGTCATCCAGAACAAATAGAGTGAGTTTTTTGATGTTAAGATTGGAGCGCAGGGTGAAGTTGAAAATCTTGTAAAGAGACTCCTCCGAAACATTACTGTTGATTGCCTGCGTGATTTCGAGCAAAGCATTCAGCTCCAGCTCTTTCTTTTCTATTTGTTTCCTTAAAAATTTCTCCATCCTCAGCTTACTAAAAAGTAAATGTAGAAAGAATTCAAAGGCCTTAAAATAGAGAACTGTTAAAGAATTCTTAATTAAAGAACCTGGTAACTTAAATCGACCTTCCTTTCCAGGATACCCGAACAACGTTGGACAAAATGCCAACTACCACTACATAAACTGGATAAATAATTTGAAGAAAAAAGAAAGCATGAACATGAAATTTTTGTCTCAAAAACCTTGAAACGGCAAAGAGGAATAAACCTTCCAAAAAGATCTTAGTGACAAGCAATGCTATCATTAGACTTTTTGCATGCCCAAAAAATAAACATACAATGGCAGCTAACCAAGTAGTTTGGAATAACAAAACAAAGAGAGCCAGCAATAGAATAAATGGGTCAGAATTATGGCGCCACTTGCCAGCCCAGCGAATTCGCTGAATAAAAAAGTCTACAATTGACGCTTGGGGACTTGTTGTAACAACTGCATTCGAATCATTTAAAAATTTCAAACTCGATACGCCAAACTTTTTAATCACTTTCCTCATCAAAAATTCATCATCGCCAGAAGCGATTTGGGTATTTCCGTCATAACCATTTACCTGAACAAATGCATGTTTTCGGTAAGACAGATTTGCTCCGTTGGCCATGGTAGGAAAACCTAATGACAAAGAGGAAGCAGCTGAGCCAATTAAACTAGAAAACTCCATTGCCTGAAGCTTAGAGAAAAACGAGTTATCAGACTTAACACGCACAGCCCCCACCACCATACAAATTGACCGATTTTGAAATTGATTATTGATTGATGCTAGCCATTCTTTTGGAACTTCGCAATCAGCATCGGTAGTAACAATTATTTCACCTTTTGAAATCTCTACACCATACGCAATTGCATTTTTCTTTCCGTTTGAAGGTGGTGCAACTATTTTGATGTTTGGATAATTGTCTGATAACTGTCTTGCTCTATTTAAGGAATCATCAGTTGAATGATCATTGATCAACAGAACTTCAAATTTTTCCTTTGGATAATCTAGTTTGAGCAAGGATTCGACCAAAGCGAAAAGATTCACCTCCTCGTTTCTAAAGGGAATGATAATAGAAAGAAAATGAGCTGACGATTCTATTTTTTGTATCGAAGCAGATTTATTCCAACCTATTAACAAAAGGAAGAGAAAGAGAAAATAAATACCGAAGACCGTAATAAAAAAAGCAGTCATTGCAGGCTTCTGATTAAATTGCCACGATAGTCATCTTAAGTCATGACCAAGGAGGTGAAGCAAAATGGAGAAAAAAATCATCAAAGAGAAAATAATACTCGGGCTTGATCCTGGCACAAATGTGATGGGTTATGGAATCATTCTGGCAAAAGCGTCTAAACTTACCCTTTTACAGTTTGGCGTAATCCATCTAAGTAAATATGAGTCTCACGAACTCAAACTCAAAAAGATATTCGAGCGGGTTTTAAGCATTGTAGATGAATTCAATCCCGATGAAGTGGCTTTGGAGGCCCCCTTTTTCGGAAAAAATGTGCAGTCGATGCTTAAACTTGGCCGCGCTCAAGGTGTGGCAATGTCAGCCGCATTGTATCGAGAGGTACCCATCACAGAATATTCGCCTAAATCAGTTAAACAATCCGTTACTGGAAATGGCAATGCATCTAAAGAGCAAGTAGCCAGAATGTTGATGCAAATTCTAGGAATTAAGGAACTACCTAAGTTATTAGATGCAACCGATGCGTTGGGTGTTGCTGTATGCCACCATTTTCAAAATGGGAGTGTTAAGAGTAAATCTAAATCGTGGGATTCCTTTCTGAAGGACAATCCAGAGCGCCTCAAAAAAACTAAGGCTTCATCTTAACCAATACGTCAACGATTCTTTGTGAGGTACGACCATCCCAAAGTTCTGGGATTGATCCTTTTTTCCAACTTCCTGAATTTACTTTTCTAAATGCTTCAGCAAGCGAATTCATATTTTCACCAATCATTTCATTGGTGCCAACTGTAACCGTTTCAGGCCGTTCTGTATTGTTTCGAAGAGTTATGCATGGGACTCCTAATACAGTTGTCTCCTCTTGAACTCCTCCCGAATCGGTTATAACTGCTTTGACGTTTTTGATCAGATAAATAAATTCCAAATAGCTCAGGGGGTCAACAGGAATAATATTTACCGGTGATTTCTGAAGCATCGAGAAATTCTTTCTCGTTCTAGGATGAACTGGGAAAATAACTGGTAATCCAGCACTATGATCAATTTTCTCCATCAGCATTGAAAACTTTGTAAGATCATCAACATTGGAGGGCCGGTGAAGGGTAAGCACAAAATAATTTTTCTCACTTAAATTTTGTTCATTCCAAACCTGAGGCTTTCTGACTTTGGTCAGGTTAGCAATCAAAGAATCAATCATGGTATTGCCCACAAAAAATATCTGACTCTCTTTTATACCAGTTCGTTTAAGATTTTCATTTGCAACAATTGAGGTTGTGAAAAAGTAATCAGCCAGTGAATCCGTTACCATCCGGTTGATTTCTTCCGGCATTGTCATGTCAAAAGACCTAATGCCTCCCTCCACGTGGGCAACTTTTGTATTTAACTTTTTGGCAACAATGGTACAGGCCATCGTAGAGGTTACATCTCCAACAACTACCACCAAATCGCAAGGATTTGCGATCAAGTCCTTTTCAAACTCCACCATGATTTTACCAGTCTGCTCCGCTTGCGTTCCTGATCCCGCGCCCAGATTGACGTGAGCTTCAGGTATTCCTAATTCCTCAAAAAAAACCTTGCTTAATTTATCATCATAGTGTTGACCTGTATGTACCAATCGGTATTGCAGATCATTCCCATTCTTCTGAGCTAACTCAATCGCCCGAATAATCGGAGCAATTTTCATGAAGTTTGGACGCGCCCCAGCTATAAGTGTTATTTTCATCAGATTATTTAAAGGACTGCAAAATTCCCTTTCTTTGCGGAAAATAAAAATCCTGAAGTGCCAAAGAAGATTTTAATGTTGCTAAACGCCCCGTATCCATCAGATATAAGGGTAAAAAAAGAGTCTGATGCACTTCTTTCAGCCGGCTTTGAAATTCATTTACTATGCCTACGAAAGAAAGACGAAGGTTATTATCAGGAATTTGAAGGTATAAAGATAACTCGGATTGATGCTGGCAAAAATAATTACGTTTTGGCCTTTTGGGATGTGATGATGTCCATCTTTTTTTTTCATCCAAGGTTTTTAAAAGCCGCACGAAAATTACTTCTTAAAGAAAACATCCCTATCATACATGTGCATGACCTCCCGCTTTCAGGAACAGCACTACGTCTTAAAAAGAAATTAGGCGCCAAAGTAGTGGTGGACTTTCATGAAAATTATCCGGAAGCGTTAAAGACCTGGTTCAAGTGGAAAAAAAATCCAATCGTGAAATTGAAGAACTACTTATTCATGAATTGGCAACGCTGGACGGAATTTGAGAAAAGAGCAAGTGAGCAGTCCGATGCTATCATTGCGGTTGTCGATGAGATGAAAGAGAGAATCATCAATGGCTACGGCATAAAACCAGAGAAGATTACCGTTGTTACGAATACTGAAGACAAAGCCTTTGTTAAGCAAAGACTTGACACTTCTGTTTATCAGACTTTGCCCTCTAAATTTATAATTACTTATTCCGGTGGCATTGGCCCCCACCGTGGAGTAGATGTTGCCATTAAGGGAATGAAAGAATTGATTGACTACCCAGATATCCAACTGGCTATTGTTGGTTTTGGCAGCAAATCCGTGATGAACAGTCTATATGAATTGGTTGATACTCTTAAGCTAAATAGCGTACATTTTTTTGGCTTCCAACCTTTCCATAAGTTCTATTCCTATATGCATCTGGCAGATGTAAATGTTATTCCGCATCAATCCAATGGGCATACAGATAACACGGTACCTCACAAACTCTTTCAAGGAATGATGGCCGCGAGACCTTTGTTGGTAAGTTCAAGTGCCCCATTAAAACGATTGGTCGAAGAGCATAAGGCTGGAATCATTTTTTCCGCTGGTGATCCGAAGGACTTTGCCAAGAAGGCCATTGAACTTTATAAGAACAAAGAACAAGCAAGCATACTTGGCCAAAATGGAAAAAAGGCCAGCATGGACGGTCAACTCAATTGGGAAACAACTCAGAAAAGCTTAATTCAATTGTATAACTCCTTGTTTAATTAGATATGGCCCAATCCATGGCTTACCAAACTGTTCTTGATATCTCGCAAAGGCCTTTCTTTATTAAGCGAAATATAATTTCTAAAAAATCACTCTCATTCAATTACATTTTTTATCGTATTGCCCGACCATTGCTGAAGGTCAATTACAAACTCTTCAAACTAATTAACCCACAAACCCCCTGGACCAGCCAGGCTTCCATCAAAGCTTTTGAAAAAATTCTAAATAAGGACATGGTAGGTTTTGAGTATGGAAGTGGCTTTAGTACGATGTTCTTCTCCAAACATCTAAAGCATCTGACTAGTGTTGAGCACAATGAAGAGTGGTTTAGGATTGTCAAGACAAAACTTAAAGACCAGGGAATTAATAATGTGGAATATCATTTCATTCCATCTATAAAAGCAGAAAATACATTCAACTATACGTTCTATCAAGATTATCACCTTACCCTAAAAGATTTTACTATTCGCAAAGAATATCATGACTACTTTTCATTTATCTCGACATTCAATAATGAGCATTTTGATTTCATTATTGTTGACGGGCGAGCACGAGTGGAGTGTTGTTTAAATGCCATCCCGAAACTGAAATCAGGGGGGCTATTTGTTCTTGATAATTCAGATAGAGATCGATATAAACCCATGTTCAAAGTTTTAGAAAGCTGGAAAAGTATTACTACGACAACGGGGCTGTTTGACACGACCATTTGGTTTAAACCTTAATCATGCAGTTGATTTATCGAATTATATATTTTCCACTCGTTAATCAGATTTTACTATTGATTAACAGACTTGTTTCGCCCCTTACGAAATTTCAACTTCCTCCTTCTGGAACCATACGTGTTAATCTATCGAATGGAACAAAGTTCAAACTGCTTACAAATCAAACTAGTTATGTGGCTAAACTTCTATATTGGAATGGCCCAAGCAAGTTTGAATACACACCCATTTTTGAAAGGCTTTCGCAAAAGGTTGATTCTTTTATAGACATTGGAGCGAACACCGGATACTATTCCATTTTAGCTGCATCTGTTAATCCCAACATCACTATTCACTCTTTCGAGCCGGCCAAAGGTCCTGCGCATTATCTGAGAAAAAATATCGCCATAAATAATTTCAGAACGAAAATTACTGCACATGACATCGCCTTATCCGATAAGGAAAGTGAAGTAGAATTTTATGAAGTGCAAAACGCCAAGTATCGATACCTTTCCCACAACCTGGGAGGCGTGGGTAGTCTAAAAAAAGAATCAAACTTAAATAGAACGTCCACTATCGTAAAGGCATTGTCCCTTGACCATTTTGTTGATCGTAAAGGCATTCAAAAGATTGATCTTATAAAGGTTGATACCGAAGGAACAGAGAATCTAGTTTTAAAAGGTGGCCCCCAAACCATTCAGAGGTTCAAGCCAATTATTATCTGCGAAACATTATTCCACCGGATTGAGAAAGAGTTAGAGAGCATCATGAGGTCCCACGGATACGAATTCTTCAATCACCACAATCAAAAACTGTATCGTGTCAAAACCTTGATTCGGGAAAAGGACAATGGAGTACGTGATTGTTTTTTCGTACACCCTGAAAAAACTCATCTTATACAAGAGTTTCTCGCCAATTAAAATTTAACTTCGGCCAAAATGGGCCTCGTCATTCGCCAAAGTATTTATACTACCATCATTTCCTATTTAGGAGTGGTGATTGGCTACATCAATTTACTTTACCTATATCCAAAGTTTCTGTCACCCGAAGAAGTAGGGTTGTTTAGAACCATTCAAGATGCAGCGATTCTACTTTCCCCCTTTGCACAATTCGGACTGGCTTCAGGCATTTTTCGCTTTTACCCACAATTTGTTAAAGATCAAAAAACATCAGGAAGCTTTATCAGTTTGATGCTTTTGCTTTCAATAGTCGGGTTCAGTATTTTCTTATTAGTTTTTACACTTTTCGAAACATCCATACTTGCCTACTTCGAAGATAATGCAATAGAACTCATCAACTATGCATCCCTAGTTGTATGGCTGACACTAATTCTCCTAATCACCTCTTTAATGGAGGCATACTCCAGGTCGCTTTTAAAAACAGTGGTGCCAAATCTTTTAAGAGAAGTGGTCTCGCGATTATTGCTTTCTTTTTTTGTGTTCTTATATTTTCTTGAGTATTTGAATTTTCAACAATTTATAATCACGACAACTCTCGGCTATTTATTTTGTCTGATTACACTTATGAGTTACTTGGCCAGAAACGGGGACCTTAAATTAGGTCTAGAATTTTCAGCCGCTAGTAAGCTAAAATTACCAGAGTTGTTGAAATACAGCCTTTTAAGTTTTGCTGGAACAGCTGGACTAATAATCATTGGAAAAGTTGATAGTATTATGGTCTCTGGATTACTAGGGCTTGCTGCTAATGCGGTTTATACAACAGCTTTTTATATGGCAACTGTCATTGAGGTTCCGAAGCGTGCGCTGAGTCAGGTGGCCATGCCGCTTATTGCAAGAGCTTTTGAAAAAAAAGATTTGAAGGACATCCAAATTATCTACCAAAAGACGGCCATTAATCAATTCATTATTGGAGCATTAGTTCTTATTGGTGTATGGGCTAATCTTGATAATATATTCCAACTGATCCCCAAAAGTGAGATTTACGAAACAGGAAAATATGTGGTAATTATTGTAGGGCTTGGAAAACTAATTGATATGATTTTCGGACCAAGCAGCGAAATTATTGTGCTGTCAAAATATTATGGATTCAACATTGTACTGATCATCCTCTTGGCAGGATCGATTGTCTTTGCCAACAACTTGTTAATTCCTCTGCACGGAATAAATGGTGCAGCTATTGGCACTGCTCTCACTCTCATATTTTTTAATCTTATAAAATTTATTTTCATCTGGGCGACTATGAAGATGCAACCCTTTACCGTTGGAACATTTAAAATCCTTCTTATCACAGCAGTAACCTTGGCTATAAATTTGATCTTACCAAAGATGACCAATGTATTCTTGGATATCGCTTACCGCTCTCTTACGATCACCCTAGTATTCGGAACTTTAGCCTTATTCTCAAAGGCTTCTCCAGACGGAAATAATCTAATTACAAAGATCCTTTCTACTTTTGGTATCCAATCAAAGTTCTTCCAATAGTTTGACTAGCTGGCCGGTGAGTTTTTCTCTGGTGTAGTCAGAAACATCATGACCTTCTACTTCCTTTCCCGTTTCCCAATTATTAAAATATCTACTAATGGAATTTTGAACACCTACTTTATCAGTTCGCTCAATAATTTCCCCTGCTTTAGTTTTCCTTAAGACTTGCGCGGCATCTCCTTCAATAGGGCCAACAGCGAGAATTGGATTACCTGAGGCCAAATATTCAAAAAACTTTCCCGGAAGATTGCCAGGAGCTATTGCTGTATAGGCTAGAACCAATAATTGTAGGTCTGTTTGCCCATAAGCGAGAAGCAATTGTGAGTGGGGCATTTGAGTAACAAAACGAGTGATTTTAGATAAGACAATATCTCGTTCAACAAATTCCCGAAAGGTGCTATTTACACTACCAATAAATTCAATACGAATTTTATTGACAAGCTCAGGTTTACTTTGACAAAGTTCCTTGATCGCTTCCATTACTGGCCTCGGATCTCTTAATTCATCAACAATACCTACATGGCGAATCGTAAACTTATCGGTCCTTGTACGAGGTATGTTGTTGAAATCATCTTGGTCAAACCCATTTGTAATCAGATCTACTTTTCTTCCGCTTATCATCTCTAACCGATTAACATGATAAGGAGCTATCGTTATAACACGATCGGCAGTACGCAACACGCTTCTCTCTTGTTTTTCATGAATAGTTCTGGCAACACTTGTTAAGGATAGGGTATCCAACAAATCCCATTCTGACCAAGGATCACGAAAATCTGCAACCCATTTTAGCAAAGGATTTTTCTTTTTAAGACGCAAGCCTATCAAATGAATGCTATGAGGAGGGCCAGTGGTAATTATCTTATCTATTTGGTTGCTCCTAATAATTTCTGTCAGAAATGAAACGGAAGGGTTAACCCAAAAAATACGCGCATCAGGGATAAAAAAATTTCCACGAATCCAAGTGCTTATCATTTGAAAAACTGATTTATTACCAGTCGTTACAAAATCACTTTGCTTAATATTCTTTTTACCAAATAGCTTCGAGAATCTATAGAAAGCATCATACGGTTCCCAAATCGGAAACTTAATCACCTCCACAGAAGGAGAGATATCCTTCAACAAGGATGCATCTTGAATTGAAAAAGAAGGATTCTCAGGAGTGTAAACAATCGGCTCCCAACCTAATTGATGTAAATATTTTACAAACTTCAACCAACGTTGCACCCCACTTCCTCCGGAAGGTGGCCAGTAGTACGTGATGATTAATATTTTTTTATTCAATGGTCAGGATTCAATACTCAAAATTAGAAAGTTCAGCGGCATAATCTTACTCAATCTTCAACTTTGAAATGTTGAATGGCCTCTAAAATATCCAGGAGTTGATCAGGCATAAACCATTTTATTTCTTCATCCCTTTTGAACCACGTCATCTGCCTTTTCGCATATCGTCTTGAATTTCTTTTAAGTAACCTAATCGCTTCGTCTTTATCATAAAGACCTTCTAAGAATCCAAAAATTTCCTGGTACCCAACTGTTTGCAATGCATTAAGTTCCCGCTGAGGGTAAAAGTACTTTGCTTCATCAAACAACCCTACTTTAATCATTTCATTCATGCGTGAGTCGATGCGCTCATACAATTGTTCGCGACTTAGATCCAATCCAATCTTAACTATTCTGAATGAGTGATTAATCGACTTTTTATTTCGAAGTTTATCCATGGTTTGCCCTGTAGAATCATGTAGCTCCAAGGCACGCATTAATCGCTGCGGATTTTGCCGATCAACGATTGAATAATATTCAGGATCGAAAGCCTCTACCTGAGTTTGAAGCCAACCTAGTCCATTCGCTTCATAATCCTTGATGATTTTTTCTCTCGTTCCTTCCGCAACCTTCGGCAAATCATCAAAACCTTCTGTAACTGCCTTTATGTAAAGTCCAGAACCTCCACAAAGTATCAGGCTGTTGTAGTTCTGAAATAGTTCTGAAATCAATGCCAAGGCATCCCTACCAAATTGACCTGCACTATATTCTTCATCAATAGATTTTATGCTAATAAAATGATGTTTTACTTCGGCTAGTTCTTGGGGTGTGGGTTTGGCAGTACCTATTTCTAATTGCTTAAAAATCTGCCGGGAATCTGCGGAAATAATCTCTGTCTTCAGTTGTTTAGCGAGCTGAACAGCGACAGAAGTCTTTCCAACTGCTGTAGGCCCAACAAGTACGATAAGCTGTTTTGTTGAATTCACCAGGCAAATGTACTCGGTATGATTTACGAAGTATGAATTTTAAGCTTAACTTGCGCCTGACTAATTCGCCACTACGAATGATCAAATACACCAATCAATTCCTAACCAAACTTGAAGATCTAATCGCTGAATCCGATTATGTGATGAGGTATGAAAAAGGCAATTTCAAATCCGGTTACTGTCTGCTAAAGGATCAGAAGATCATGATTATCAACAAGTTCTTCACCACAGAAGGCAAAATCAATACCTTGCTTGACATTCTCAGAAACATTGAGCTCGACACTACAAAATTTACTGAGAAGAGCTTAAAGCTATATCAAGAACTGTCTCAGACTGAAGTTACCCTTTAATCTATTCGGCTGTGAAAGTTACCTTTCTCGGCAGCGGAACTTCACAAGGGGTGCCCGTCATTGGTTGTGACTGTGAAGTTTGCGTTTCCCTTGATTACCGCGATAAACGACTGCGCTCCTCCGTACACATAGAAGTTGACGGGAAAAGTTTTGTTATTGATACTGGACCTGATTTCCGTCAACAAATGCTGCGAGAGGGTATAAAAAGATTAGATGCAGTCTTATTCACCCACAGCCATAAAGACCATATTGCCGGACTGGATGATGTGCGAGCATACAATTACATCCAGATGAAATCTATGCCCGTTTATGGAACAACCTCGCTCCATGATCATCTCAAAACTGAATTTTACTATGCCTTTTCAAATGAAAGATATCCTGGCATTCCTCAATTAAGCCTGATTGAGATAACTGAGCATTCATTTGAAGTGGAAGGAGTTAAGATCACACCTCTACCAGTGATGCATCTTAGAATGCCTGTATTGGGATTCAGGATTGGGAATTTTAGTTATATCACCGATGCCAATTATATTCCTGAAGAAACCTTCGAAAAACTAATGGGAACGCAGGTATTAATTCTCAATGCTTTGCAGCGAGAAAAGCACGTATCGCACTTCAATCTTGAGGAAGCCATAGTCATGGCCAAAAAAATTGGCGCCCCAAAAACGTATTTCACTCATATCAGCCATAAACTGGGCACACATAAGAAAGTGGAAAAAGAATTTTCTGAGTCGATAGCTTTGGGGTTTGATGGATTGACCATCGAACTATAAACGTGCACAACAATTACTTTTTTCTTCGTCAGCTTAGCCGGTCTCTTGAAGAGAAATTAAATGGCTCAACTCTTGTTTCTTGCTTTAGTCAGAATAAAGAAGAATTGATCCTTGAATTCAATGATGAAATAAAATCATTCTTCATCAAAGCTAGCCTCACATCAGAATTTTGTTGTCTTTCATTTCCCGAATCTTTTAGCCGGGCCCGGAAAAATAGCATTGATCTTTTCAATGATGCACTTATGAAAAAGGTGAAGGGAATGCATCAGTTTAGTAACGAACGATGCTTTTCTATTGAGCTGGAAGACAATTATGCGCTACTTTTCAAAATGCATGGAAACCGATCCAACATTATTTTACTTAAGGATGAGGCTAAAGAAATTTTCAGGAATCATCTCGATACTGATTTTGAGATCAATTTATCAGAACTAGATCGCAAAATTGATTGGAGTAAAGAAGAGTTTATTAACCAGGTGACAAATCTCAATCAAACTTACTTTACTTTGGGGAAACCTGCCTGGGAATATCTCGATCAAAAAGGGTTTCAATCTGCGGACAAGGAATCAAAGTGGAGCCTCCTTCAGGAAACACTGCAATTGATCAATACACCGCATTACTATATTTTAGAGAAAGATAATAAACTCATTTTCTCACTATTACCGTATGGGAAAATAAGGGAACAATTTGCTGACCCTCTAAAAGCGATCAATGAATTCTTTCACCTATATACACAATCTCACGCCTTCTATTCCGAAAAATCATCCGTACTAAGGCCACTTCTTGAACCGAATAAGAGCGCAACAAGCTACATCTCTAAAAACAAATCAAAACTTAAAGAGTTACTGGATGATCAGCATTATCAGGCTTGGGGCGATCTGGTCATGGCTAATCTTCACAGAATTAAAACTGGTGAAGTGAATGTTATAGTTGAAAATTTCTATAACAACAATCAACCAATCGAAATCAAATTGAAACGGGATTTATCGCCACAGAAAAATGCGGAAGCCTTTTATCGAAAAGGAAAGAACCAACAGATCGAAATCCAAAAATTAAAAGAAGCTATCATACGTAAAGAAAAGGAAGTTGAGAAGATCAGTTCTTTAATTCTTAAAATTGAGGCTTCCAAAGACTTAAAGCAGTTGCGTGGATTATCAAATGGACCTAACCAGATCGTAAAGAAGAAAGCATCCGAAAAAATTTTACCCTTTCACGAATTTGAGTTTAAAGGTTTTAAAATCTGGGTAGGCAGAAATGCAGAATGCAATGATAAACTCACATTGAAATACTCTCACAAAGATGACCTATGGCTCCACGCTAAAGATGTCGCAGGTTCACATGTTCTCATCAAAAATCAATCAGGCAAAAATTTTCCTAAAGACGTAATTGAACGCGCAGCCGAACTAGCCGCATATAACTCCAAACGAAAAACAGATTCTCTTTGTCCGGTAAGTGTTACACCCAAAAAGTTTGTGCGTAAAAGAAAAGGTGATCCAGCAGGGGCTGTAGTAGTAGAACGTGAAGAGGTAATTATGGTGGAGCCAAAACTCAAAGCTTGATTCTCGAAGTCAGATTCAAGAATCAAGCATCAAAATCAAATTATTGCACCAAATGAACTTTAATCATGTTTGCTCTTCCTCGTTCTTGAATTGGCATACTGGCTAAGATTATAAATGTATCGCCAGCCTTCACATGACCATCTCTTTTTAGAATTGCTTCTACATCTGCAATAGTTGCATCCGTAGATGCCGCTTTATCATAATGATAAGCTTGCGTTGCCCAAACCAAATTCATGGTATTAATAATTGAATCATTACTAGTAAAGGCAAAAATGTTGCAATTAGGTCGATGTGATGACGCCTTATAAGCACTATAACCCAACTGAGTCATTCCAACAATTGCTTTCGCATTCACGTCTTTGGCAAGCTTGCAGGCCGTAAGGATCAAGCTATCGTTAAAGTAATTTGGAGCTTTCGGGTCCAGCTCACGAAACTTGAAAAAGATATCACCTTGTTTCTCCACTGAACCAATTGTTCTTACCATGCTTCGGATAACTTCAATTGGATACTTACCTGCTGCAGTCTCTGCAGAAAGCATTAACGCATCTGCGCCATCCATCACCGCATTGGCCACGTCATTGGTTTCCGCACGAGTTGGTCTTGGATTTTCGATCATGCTCTCCATCATCTGGGTAGCAACAATTACTGGCTTTCCTGCCTTGTTACATTTCTCAACCAACCTCTTTTGTACCATTGGCACTTCTTCCATCCAGATTTCTACACCAAGATCTCCACGTGCAACCATCACCGCGTCTGTTGCTTCAATCACCGCATCAATGTTTTCAAGTGCTTCAGGCTTTTCTATTTTAGCAACTATACGAGTCGTAGATTTAGCCCCGTTGATTATGTCCCGTAAGCTTAGAATGTCCTGCGCTTTGCGAACAAACGAAAGAGCAACCCAATCAACTTTATGCTTCAATCCAAATTGAAGGTCAGCTAAATCTTTTTCTGTTAAAGAGGGGGCGGAAACTTTTGTAAACGGCAAGTTAATCCCTTTTCTAGGCTTCAATGGTCCACCATAAATAACTGTGCAAACAACATCAATATCTCTCACCTCTTTTACTTTCAATTCAATCTTGCCATCATCAATCAAGATCATATCTCCAACCTTCACATCTTTTGGCAATCTTTCATATGATGTACTCACCAACTCATTATTTCCCAAAACCTGACGAGTAGTTATAACAATTTCCTGCCCAGCCACAATTTCAATACCAGGCTGCATATCATTAACCCTGATCTTTGGGCCTTGTAAATCTTGCAGTAATGCCACCTTAGTGCCCATTTCAGAGTTAATCTCACGCACGTAATTGATAACTTTTAAATGATCTTCATGATTGCCATGTGAAAAATTTAACCTGAAGACATCAACTCCCTCCTTCACGAGGGCGCGAAGCATTTCTTTATTATTTGAGGCTGGGCCTACTGTGGCGACAATTTTAGTCTTGTTGTAAGAGATTCTTTCCATGTAGATAATTAAAAAATAAAGTTGTCCTTCGATTTCAAGGCCGCCAAAGGTAGGAAAGCGACTAGTTCGATGGAAGGAATATTATGCAAGAGTTCCTGCAATCGATTGATCTCGGTTCGCTCGTCACCTTCAGTTAACAAAATGAAGTCTAAATGAGGAAATTCAGGCACTAGAAGGTTCTTCCCTGAGTCCAATTCGCTAGGCTTATTCTTGAAAAGCTTTAACTGGTTAATCGCTCCTCCTGAAGAGAAGTAAGAATAATTCAGCATTTTCTTATTCTTGGCTTGAATTAGCAAATCAGGTTGTTTCAATAGTCTTATGCCAAGTAATTTGTTGATTTCCCATGCCAGGCGATAACCTTTTGCTGAAGAAATAATGCCTAATAATTCAAAATCATAAGTATATTCGATATCAAGCCTGCTTTTTTTCATCCATTTAGCAAAATTTCAAGAAAATAATTTAACAGATTGACTATCTTGAATATTAGAGAATTAACAGAATTAAAACTTTTTGATTGGATATTGTCACGGATATTAATCCAAAATAAACCAAACGACAATATGATAGAATTACCCTACACATTAAAAAGGTTTGACAATATTGCACTAAATCTCTTTATTTGCACAGATTTTTGAATACTCTAAACCATAAAAACATGTCTGAAATCGCACAAAAAGTAAAACAGATCATCATCGACAAACTAGGCGTGGAAGAATCTGAAGTAACTCCTGAAGCAAGCTTTACCAACGACCTCGGTGCCGACTCCCTTGATACTGTGGAGTTAATCATGGAGTTCGAAAAAGAATTTAACATCTCTATCCCTGACGATCAAGCTGAAAACATCGCTACGGTTGGCCAGGCCATTTCTTACTTAGAGGAGAACGCGAAGAAATAACCCAAATCTCCGCCACGAAATAGTTTTATGACTTTCAAACGAGTTGTCATTACAGGTGTAGGTGCTCTTACCCCTATTGGAAATACCCTTCCTGAATATTGGAACGGGCTTCGAAATGGAAAGAGCGGTGCTTCGCGAATAACTAAGTTTGATACCACTCTTTTCAAAACCAAGTTCGCCTGCGAGCTAAAAGGATTTGATCCTGAAAAATTCATGGAACGAAAGGAAGCTAGAAAACTAGATCCTTTTTCTCAATACGCAATGGTGGCAGCTGATGAAGCATTGCAAGATGCAAATCTTCCGATGGCTGAAATTAATCTGGATCGCGTTGGCGTGATTTGGGGTTCAGGCATCGGAGGTTTACTAACCTTTCAAGAGGAAGTAAGATCTTTTGCGGCTGGCGATGGAACTCCTCGGTTCAACCCGTTCTTTATTCCTAAGATGATTCCTGATTTGAGTGCAGGACATATTTCGATTAAACACGGGTTTCGCGGGCCCAATTATGTTACGGTTTCTGCCTGCGCATCTTCTACTAATGCCATGTACGATGCATATACTTTTCTTAAATTAGGTAAAGCAGATATTATCGTTTCTGGAGGATCTGAAGCAGCTATTTGTATAGCAGGTGTGGGTGGGTTTAATGCGCTCAAAGCTTTATCAGAAAATAACAGTTCTCCTGAAACAGCTTCCCGCCCTTACGATAAAGATCGTGATGGTTTTGTTTTAGGCGAAGGGGCAGGGGCTTTAATCCTAGAAGAATATGAGCACGCCAAAAGAAGAGGTGCTAAAATTTATGCTGAAATAATAGGCGGAGGAATGTCTTCTGATGCTTATCATATTACAGCACCACACCCGGAAGGTGCAGGCATTACCAAGGTAATGGAATACGCCCTTGAAGAAGCTGGAATTAAACCCGAACAGGTAGACTATATCAACACTCACGGAACGTCAACTCCATTGGGTGACATTGGTGAGATTAAAGCAATCAAAAAAGTATTTGGCGATCACGCATACCATCTGAATATAAGTTCTACCAAATCCATGACAGGTCATTTGCTCGGTGCAGCAGGTGCCATTGAAGCCATTGCTTGCCTTCTTGCCATCAAAGAAAGCATTGTGCCCCCAACTATCAACCATTTTATTGATGACCCAGAGCTCGACCCCAAGCTCAACCTCACCTTTAATAAAGCTCAAAAAAGAAATGTCAACATTGCTTTAAGCAATACCTTTGGTTTTGGCGGGCATAACTTTTCAATTATTCTCAAAAAAGTGGAGTAAGCCTAGTCCTTGTGTGGAACTTACTTAAACTATCCAAGGCAAACACTAAAGATGACAAAAAGCTGATCACCGCAATTCGCACGATTGCTGGTTTTTCACCCTCTAATCTGGCGCTGTATAAATTAGCGACATTGCATAGCTCTAAAGGGAAAGAAATTGAGGGCTTTCGCGAATCAAACGAACGACTTGAATATTTGGGTGACGCAGTGTTAGGTGCAGCTGTTGCCGATTATCTTTTCAAAAAATACCCTTTCAAAGACGAAGGATTCCTAACTGAGATAAGATCACGAATAGTAAACAGGGAATCATTGAATCACTTGGCTCGTAAGGTAGGAATATCTGCTATTGTTCAATTCGATCATAAAAACTCCCAGTTGCAACAGGTAATTTTAGGAAATACACTAGAAGCTTTGGTTGGTGCTGTTTACTTGGATAAAGGTTTTATTCGATGCAAAAAATTTGTGGTTGATAAACTGATTCAACCCTATTTTGATTTGGAAGTGGTTGTAAATTCCAATTCCAACCACAAAAGCAAGATAATTGAATGGTCACAGCGGAACGGCAAGGAAATTAAGTTTGAAATTCTTAGTGTGAAAAACGGTCGAAGCAGCAAGGAGTTTTCTGCACAAGTCATTATTGCAGAGCAACCTTATGGGCTTGGTTATGGTTATACTAAGAAGAAAGCAGAACAAGATGCAGCTCAGAAAACGTGTGAGATGCTTAATATTGAATAATGGCAAGCAATAAGGCAGTTGATGGCAAACGATAAAACGTTAAAAGTAGGTGGAGCAACGGTAAACCAAACCCCAATGGATTGGGAAGGTAACGTTGCGAACCTTCTTGAAGCCATCGAGTCAGCCAAAGAACAGAAGGTTGATATTCTTTGCTTCCCCGAATTGTGCCTTACCGGATATGGATGTGAAGACGTTTTCCTTAGTGATTGGCTAAGTGAATCCGCATGGATCAACCTTCAAAACATTGTACCCTATTGTGATTCCATAACTGCCTGTATTGGGCTTCCGATCAGGATGGATGGCATTACATACAATGGGGTTTGCGTCATCAGCAATAAAAAAATAGTAGGCATTACACTCAAGCAAAATCTAGCAAGAGATGGTGTGCATTATGAGCCACGTTGGTTCGATGCCTGGCCGATTGGGTTAGTGAAAGAAATAATACGCGACAACCAGTCCTTTAGGGTTGGCGACTTAATATATGAGGTGGATGGCATAAAATTCGGATTTGAAATATGTGAGGACGCCTGGAGAAAAGATAAAAGACCGGGGTACCGCTTACTCGACCGTAAGGTTGATCTGATATTAAACCCAAGTGCAAGTCATTTTGCGCTCGGTAAAAGTCAACAAAGAGAGCAAGAAGTTGTCATTGAAGGTTCAGATAAATTCAAATGTGCTTATGTTTTTGTAAACCTGCTCGGAAACGAAGCAGGCAGAATGATCTACGATGGAGATATTATCATCGGGCAAAACGGAAAATTACTTGCAATTAATGAACGGCTGTCTTTTAAAAATTTTAACCTTCTCGCATGTAGTATTGATTTCCATGACCCAAAGAATAGCAAACCGATTCTTTCATCTGATTCAAAAGAAAAGAATGAAGAGTTTACCAGAGCTACCTCACTTGCTTTGTTCGATTACCTGAGGAAAAGTAAAGCAACAGGTTTTGTGTTGAGTTTAAGTGGAGGTGCCGATTCTTCCTGTTGTGCTATTTTGGTATCAGAGATGGTGCGTAGAGCCTCTGCCGAATTAGGTTGGGAAAAATTTGGTAAGACACTAGGTCTGACCACATCAAATCAAAAAGATTCTGTAGCAAAATTACTTGCGTGCGCTTACCAGGGGACAAAAAATTCATCAGAAACCACACTGACCGCTGCTCGCGAATTGGCCTATTCAATCGGAGCTGAATTTCATTCGTGGTTGGTGGAAGATGAAGTGAATTCGTATCGCTCAAAAATTGAACAGGTGCTTAAGCGACCATTGTCATGGGAGAATGATGATATTGCCCTACAAAACATTCAGGCCCGCTCCCGATCCCCAATTATATGGATGCTAGCCAATGTGAAGAAATCTGTTTTACTCACCACCTCCAACCGAAGCGAAGGTGATGTTGGATATACCACTATGGATGGTGATACCAGCGGAAGTCTAGCGCCAATTGCCGGCATTGACAAACCATTTATTATCCAATGGTTAAAATGGGCAGAAAGAGAATTGGGTTACAACGGTTTGTCTTATGTAAATAATCTACAACCAACAGCGGAGCTTAGACCTAAAGATCAGGAGCAAACAGATGAAAAGGATCTGATGCCGTACAGCATCCTTTTAGAGATTGAAAAATTAGCGATAGGAGATAGAAGATCCCCAGTTGAAGTCTATAAAGTATTAAGTGACCCTGCCACATACAACCACCATATTGCTAATTCACTTCTAAAGGAATATGTAAATAAATTCTTTCGGCTTTGGTCTGCCAACCAATGGAAACGCGAGCGGCTTGCGCCTTCCTTTCACCTAGACGACATTAACGTTGATCCTCGTAGTTGGTGCCGCTTCCCCATTTTATCAAGTGGATTTACCAAAGAATTAGAAGCTTTGAATAGGGCCTAGACAAAAGCCTATCCAAGAACAAACTTTTTAGACTACCATTTCTGATTTTGGACTGATCAGCGTTAGCCCGCTTCGGGCATTGGCCATTAGGCATTAGTCACTATCTTTACCCGTAATTTTCATACTAATGACATTAATTAGCTACATCATTTGGAACGGAAGCCCTGAAATCTTCTCATTTGGTTCGTTTTCTTTACGTTGGTACGGCCTATTATTCGCCCTTGGTTTTCTGATAAGCCAGCAACTTCTTTATTACATCTATCGAAAAGAAGGAAAGCCAGAAAGAGATGTGGAAACCCTGACCATTTACATGGTTGTGGCAACCATAATAGGAGCCCGCCTTGGCCATGTTATCTTTTACCAACCAGACATGTTTTTAAATGACCCATTAGGCATTTTTCTTCCTTTTCAATTTTCACCCACTTTTAAATTTACTGGCTTACAGGGATTGGCAAGTCATGGAGGAGCGTTTGGTATTCTTTTCGCCTTGTGGCTTTATAGCAGAAAAAAGAAACCCGGACAGTCCTATCTTCAGATACTTGACAGAATAGTAATTCTTGTTGCCTTAACGGGCTGTTTAATTCGATTAGGCAATTTTTTTAATTCAGAAATCATTGGCAAACCCACTGATTCACCGACAGGTGTAGTTTTTACGGGCCGTGTCACTGAAGCAATTATGCGCAATCAGAACAATCTGATAGAAACAATTGGTATCACCAAAGATGAAGGATCTGTTGTTGATTCAAATGGACAAACACCAATCCAAATTTATCTTTTTTTTAAGAAGGACGTTTCAAAAGAAGTTGTTGAAAATTATGTTAGAGGTGATGTAAAATATATTCTCTCCCATCTAAATGAATTTGTTAATGAGTCTCCATTAGTAGCGATAAACTATGAGCTTGTTTCAGAAAAAGATGGAGCCTGGGTTACGAAAGTACACACAATTGGAATTGCTCGACATCCAGCACAACTCTATGAATCCGTATCCTGCCTACTACTTTTTGCGTTTTTGTTTTGGTATTGGCACCGTTATCAGTTAAACTCCCCCACCGGGAGGATCTTTGGATTATTCCTGATTATTCTTTGGACATTAAGGTTTGCCTATGAATACCTGAAAGAAAATCAGGAAGCATTCGAGGGGAATTTACCCATTAACATGGGACAAATTTTAAGTATACCATTAATTCTTGCTGGTATCTATGTATTAATCCGTTCTTACCAAGAGCCTAACAATAATAAAACTCTTCCTAACAATTGAGGAAAATACAATTTCAATGAAATGGAGGCCAAGTGGTAAAATATGCTGGCATTTATAGCGGGACTTATTGGCATCATTGCGGGGGAAGTTAAGTCCGTAGATTACTCATTGTCTCAAGACAAGATTAACTCGTCTGTTATAGATACTACCCAATCTACTTCCTTAAAGGTTAATCGAGTTTTGATTATTGGCAATAAAATCACTCGCAATCGAATAATTGAAAGAGAATTAAGCCTTAAACCTGGAGATACCGTAAGTGTCACTCGCCTTTCCAAAATTCTATTGCTTGATAAAAATAAGGTATATAACCTTAGGCTTTTTAATACAGTCAATATCCGGTCACTACAACTTGATAGTACCAATATTGATTTACTAGTGGAAGTGAGTGAAAGGTGGTACACCTTTCCAAGTCCAATTTTTGAGCTATCTGATAGAAACTTTAACGAATGGTGGCAGAACTATGGACACGACTTTAAAAGGGTCAATTACGGACTTCGGCTTGTTCAGCGCAACTTCAGAGGCAGAAATGAAACGGTTAGATTGAATGCCCAATTTGGTTATTCAAGACGTTTTTCACTTTTATACAGCATACCTAATCTGGATGAGAAACAAAAGCAGGGATTATCATTTGGGTTTGACTATGGAGAGCCGAAAAACCTGGCCTACTATACATCGGATCATAAATTGGATTTCCTGGAACTTCGGGAAACGTTAAAAAAAAGTATGGGTGGAAATATCACTTATTCCTACCGAAGGTCTTTCTATGAATCCCATTCTCTCCAACTAGAATATCGGAATAGCGAAGTTGCAGATACGATAGTTAAGTTAAACCCCAACTACTATCAAGGTGGGTCAAGTAGCATAAGATTTGCATCTATTTCCTATTCTTTTACATCGGATCACCGGGATGTAGCTGCCTACCCGTTGAATGGCTATTACTTTGACGGATTTCTTTCAAAAAACGGTTTAGGATTCGGAGATGTCAATCAATTTGAAGGGAATATTACCTTTGCTAAGTTCATCGATCTCAACAAGAAAGCTTACCTGTCAAATTTTACTTCTCTATATGTCAGCTCACCGAATGCGCAGCCATATGCTCTATATAGTGCGTTGGGTTATCGAAAACAGTTTATTCGAGGTTACGAGGTGTATGTGATTGAAGGCCCAAAATTTTTCTTAAATAAGACCACCCTAAAGAAGAAGATCTTTTCTGCGAACTACAGATTTGAAGAAATGCCGATAGAGCAATTTAGATATTTCCCTATATCAATTTATCTTAAAAGTTATGTAGACGTAGGCTACGTTGAAAATTATCCTCGCTATAATGAGATAAAAATAAATAACACCTTATCTGATAGATTTCTGGCAGGTGCAGGCGCAGGGCTCGATTTAGTCTTGGCTTACGATAACGTATTTCGCTTCGAATACACATTTACTCGCGAAGGCACCAGAGGATTTTTCTTTCATCTAAAGAAGGAATTCTAATCTCATTAGAGAGACCCCTACTGGGATTTCTTCTTTGAATTAAGAATTGCAGCAAAATCTCGAATACAAGTCCGCCTTGAATTTAAAATAAACCCTAACTTAACACTATCAATTTCAACTTTTGAAGATTGGTGTGATGAGAATTTCAATAGTTTTATTGCTGATTCTGCTTTTCGGAGAAAAAACATTGGCTCAAAGTGTCTCCACCACGATGGGTGCCCGATCAGCTTCCTTAGGGTACGCCTCGACCACACTTACGGATGAATGGTCACTCCTCAATAATATTGGTGGATTAGCGAAAGTCAAGGAATCTTCCATGGCATTCTCCTTCGAAGCAAAACCAGCATTACCAGGATCCTCAAGAATGGCTGCCTCATTTTCTTCTCCATTAAAAAAAATTGGAGCATTAGGCATTGGTTTATTTAAGTTTGGCGACAAACTTTATAGCGAACAAATCTTAACTACTGGTTACAGTAATCAATTTGGTATCGCTTCCCTTGGCATAAAACTAAACTACATTCAATACCGCACAGAAGGTTTTGGGACTAAAAGTGCCGTCTCGGTTAGTTTTGGAGGAATCGCTGAAATCACAAATCAACTTTCAATTGGGGCTTATATTCAAAATCTTAACCAGCCTAAACTAACTAATGGCGAACGCGTACCGGTGAGGCTAGCTGCAGGCTTAAGCTTTAAACCTACAGAACAGATCCTGCTCATCACAGAAATCGAAAAGGACCTTGCATATGATCCAACAGCGAAATTCGGAATGGAGTATGCCCTTCATAAAAAGGTCTTTGGTCGCACCGGGTTCAATTTAAATCCTGAAGCAGCTTTCTTTGGATTAGGATTTAAGGGCTGGCGCCTTAAGTTTGATTACTCCATTCAATATACTAGTAATTTAAACTTTGCCCATCAGGCGTCTGCTAGTTACAGAATTGAAAAATCCGTAAAGAAGGATGATTGATAAACTACATGGGAAATATCAAACCAGATGAAAGAGATGAAATAGTAGGAAGGGTTAACCTCACTAATTCTGTTGCCCGACTTCCTTCTTTGGTTATTCAAATTCTTTGCTTGCTTTCTTTTATTTTCTCATCTAACGTTTCCTATGCGCAGGATTATCCACGCACAGATTACAATTTAGAGAAACTAGCCGATGAGATTTTCCCTATTCAGGATTTAGATTTGAATTATGAAGAACTCTATGAAAATCTTGCTCAATTATTAACCAATCCTGTCGATATCAACCAGGCAACTAGTGAAGAACTTAGATCCTTATTTGTTCTTCGCGAAGCGCAAGTAGAAAGCTTAATTCGTTATCGTAAAGAACAAGGTAGCCTTCTTTCAATTTATGAATTGCAAGCTGTGCCTGGCTTTGATTCGGATGTCATCAACAGATTGATTCCTTTTACTGTAGTTCGCGACCCCTCAAATTCATTTGATAAGAAGTTTTTAAGAAGAGTAGTGGAAGAAAAAAACAATTACTTTATCCTTCGTAATGAAAGAACGGTTGAGGAGAAAAAAGGCTATATATCTGGACCCGATTCTTCTTCACGCTACATAGGCTCACAGGACAAATTATACGCAAGGTTCCGCATCAGCCATACTGGCGATTTTAGTTTTGGCTTTACAATGGAAAAAGATGCCGGTGAACGTTTAGAGTTCGATCCAGGTAAAAAGAAATATGGATTTGATTACAATTCATTTCACGCCCAAGCAATGAACAAAGGCAGGATTAAAAATATTATCATCGGAGATTTTCAAGCTCAATTTGGACAGGGACTTTTGTTAGGTGGGGGGTTCGGAATGGGCAAGGGATCAGAGTCGATCACCACCATTCGGAGAAGTAATCTTGGCTTTATCCCATATACTTCTTTAAATGAATTCGGCTATTTTCGAGGTGCTGCTGTTACTACTAGCCTCTCAAAAAATATTTCCTTGTCTGGATTCCTTTCACGGGTAAATCGAGATGCACGGATTACACAAAATTCACTAACAGAGGATCTAAATGCGATTTCATCGCTTGGAACCTCTGGATTTCACAGATCACTAGTTGAACTTGAATCACGAAAGAAAATTGATGAGACCAATTATGGCCTTGTCCTTAATTACAAGCAAGGTTCATGGGATGCCGGTTTACTATTTCATCAAACCTATTTCGGTGCACCAATTTATCGCGAACCAAATTTATACAACCAATTCGCCTTTAGTGGCGATCAAAATACGAACCTTGGAACTTTTCTAAACTATACGTGGAGTAACTTCACCTTCTTTAGCGAGGCCGCTAAAACATTGGATCATGGAAAGGCGATAACGATAGGTACCTTAGGAAGCCTTACTCCCAAATTGGACATTGCCTTGCTCTACAGAAATTTTTCAAAGGATTTTTATAGTTTTTATAGTAACACTGTTGCCGAAAGTACTGTACCTCAAAATGAATCAGGCTTTTATTGGGGATTAAAATATGCGTTTAGCAAAAAATATTCAGCCTCAGGCTATGTCGATCTTTTCAGGTTTCCTTGGCTTCGCTACCGCAGTTATACTTCCTCAACTGGCCGAGAATGGCTGGTACGGTTTAATTACCGCCCGTCCAAAATGGTTAATATGTTTGTCCAAGCGAGAGAAGAGTCAAAAGTTCGAAACATACCAACGGAAGCCAATCTTTACAAAACTGGAATCGGATCAAAAAAGAACTTCTGGTTTAATGCGGATTACATGGCCACTCAGAAATTAAGTTTCAAAACAAGGTTTCAACTAAGTTCGTATTCATTTAACAATACTCAAACACAAGGAGTAGCCATTATCCAGGATGTAAATTTTGACATAAGAAGGTTTACTTTTTCCACACGATACGCACTATTTGATACAGATGATTATGACAATCGCCAATATGTATATGAAAAGGATGTTTGGTTGGCCTTTTCATTCCCAGCATATTACGGAGTTGGAATCCGATCCTACGCAATGGTTCAATATAAAGCAAGTCTAAAAGTTGACATTTGGCTGCGTTGGGCAAGAACAAATTACACCGATAGGGATACTATTGGAAGTGGTGGAGAAACAATTTACGGAAATACAAAAAATGATCTTAAATTTCAGGTTAGGATCAAACTATAATCAGATCCAAGCACTCCATTTATGCATGCAACAAAACTAATTACCCCAGAAGTACTCTTATTGATGTGTGTTGGTGGCATTGTCTTTATGTTAATCTTTAAAATGATTTTTAAAAAGAAAAATTAATACAATATCAGTTAGTCGGCAGAAAACAAACTTTATCGGGTTTACAGTTTCCCTGACTTTACTAATGAGGATTTGTCATTACTTCAAAAGAAATTACATGATCTCAAAATAAATAGTATGAAATTAGTAAATCTTGTTATTCTCTTCCTTTTGGGTATTTCAATATCCGCAACAGCTCAAATCACTAAAAAAACGTTAGAATTGCCAGAATTCAAAAGTATCTATGTGAACTCCAACTACACCATTCATTTGAAGCAAACGAATAAACAGGAAGTAATAGTGGAAGCGCTTACTGAAATTTATGAATTAACAACCATCAACGTAGAGAACGGTGTGTTAATGATCAACGTTGACCGCAAACCAGAGAGCCCCAACAAAAGCGTTTGGTCGAAAATTGATGATATCAAAATCAAGCCCACAATGAAACTAACGGTGAGTGTGAAGAACATAAACGAACTACAGGTCAACGGAGGGGGCAAAATCATATCCGAAAATTCTATTGCATCTGATTACCTGTCGCTGGGAGTTGCAGGTAGTGGAAACATAGAGCTTGATATCAAAGGAAATAATCTGAAGACTGAAATAGGCGGATCAGGAAACATAGTTTTAAAAGGATATGCTACAACAAACGATATCCAGTTAAGTGGGAGTGGAAATCTGGATGCATTTGGCTGCGAACTTGAAAGCGCCAAAATTAAAGTAAGTGGAAGTGGATCTGCTGAACTCACAGTTACCGCTAGTTTAGATGCCATTTTAATGGGAAGTGGGAATGTGAAACATAAAGGCAACACAAAAAGTGTAACTAAAAAAGTATACGGCTCTGGAGTCATCGACAGGGCATACTAATTTCGTTGACTATGAACTTGTACCCTTCGATCGGAGCAGTTATCCAGGCGAGTCCTATTTTATTCGACAAAAAAAATACGATTGAAAAGATTGGTGATTTAACAAGCGTAGCTGCTCAGCAAAAGGCTAATCTTATTCTCTTTCCAGAAGTTTTTATTCCCGGTTATCCAAGAGGGCTATCATTTGGTACCATTGTTGGAAGCAGAAGCATAGAGGGGCGGGAGTTATTCCATCGTTACTGGGAAAATGCTGTTGAAGTTCCGGGCAAGGAAACAGAACAACTTGGTAATTTTTCAAAAGGAACGAAGACATATCTTGTAATTGGAGTAACAGAAAAGGATAAGATAAGTGATACGCTTTATTGCACCTTGCTCTACTTTGCGCCAACAGGTCAATTGATTGGTAAGCATCGCAAACTAAAGCCGACTTCAGCTGAACGTATCCTGTGGGGTGAAGGTGACGGCCAAGACTTAAATATCCACGAAACCCCACTAGGTAAAATTGGCGGTTTAATTTGTTGGGAAAATTACATGCCTCTTGCACGAATGGCCTTGTACCAACAGGGTATTGACATTTATCTTGCCCCCACAGCAGACTCTCGTGATACATGGCAAGCAACTTTGATTCACATAGCGTGCGAGTCCAGAGGTTATGTTTTAGGATGTAATCAGTTCGTAACAAAAGAAAGCTATCCTGATTTTTTACAAGAAGAAATCAAGAATCAACCTTCTATCATGTCACGAGGTGGCAGCGTGATCATTTCGCCATTGGGTAAAGTGCTTACCGGACCGCTTTTCGATAAAGAAGGAATTTTGTATGCAGAACTAGATCCGAAAGAAATCATAAAAGCTAAAATGGACTTTGATGTAATCGGGCATTACGCCCGACCGGATGTTTTCGACTTTAAATTGAAAGTGTGATGAATTCAAATGAACAGTTAATTGAAAAGTTCTATCAGTCTTTCCAACAAAAAAATTGGAAAGGCATGCAGGAGTGCTATCATAACAAAGTCGTTTTTAACGATCCGGTCTTTCAAAATCTTAAGGGCAAAGAAGCTTTTGCTATGTGGCACATGTTGGTTAGTGCCGGAAAAGATTTAACCCTTTCCTTTAAAAACATAAAGGCAAACGATCATTCAGGATCATGTAGATGGGAAGCGCACTATAGTTTCTCACGAACCGGGAGAAAAGTTCATAACATTATTCAAGCCCAATTCACATTCACAGATGGAAAAATAACAACCCATCTTGATTCATTTGACTTGTGGCGATGGAGTCGCATGGCGCTTGGGGCTGTTGGGGTACTTCTAGGATGGTCACCAATTGTTCAAAATAAAATCAAAGGGACAGCAAAATCCTCATTACGGAAATTCATTGTTGAACATCCCGAATATGTTGACAATTAAGGTAAGCCCGGAATTGACAAACAAGATCGGCCTAGTAATGGCCTTAAAATCATTGAATTCAGCTATTTATTGAAGGTTATTCTTAATTACCCTGTAAATCAATAAAATCCTCTATATTTGCCCGGTTAATAAAATAATCGGTAAGTCCGGGTACACAAATTTTGTTTTGTCCTTAGGTTGAGATTATTGATTAACAGAACATATTAATAACCTAATTTCAATAACAAAAATGAACATTTATGTAGCCAACATTCCTTGGAAAGCTACCGAGGAAGAATTGAAAGGCTTATTCGCTGAGTATGGCGAAGTGAGCTCAGCAAAAATCGTGATCGACAAGTTCACACAACGAAGCAGAGGTTTCGGATTCATCGAAATGAAAGATGATAGCGCAGGCAGTAAGGCAATCAACGAACTGAATGGTGCTGATTTCATGGGAAAGAATTTAGTAGTAAATGAAGCTCGTCCTAAAACCGAAGGCGGTCCGCGCTCAGGTGGTGGTGGCGGTGGAAACCGCGGTGGCGGTGGTGGCGGTGGCTTCCGCAGAGGCGATTTCAACAGAGATTATTAATCGACTTCCAATAAGTTTTAAAAAAAGCCATGCCATTGCATGGCTTTTTTATTTAGCTCCAATTGGTTTAGTTATTCGCTACGCAACGAATTCACCGGATTCTTGATGGCTGCCTTGATCGACTGATAGCTCACTGTAAGCCAGGCAATACACAACGCTGCTACTCCGGATACCAAGATTATCCATACGCTTACAGTAATTCTATAGGCAAAGTTTTGAAGCCACCAATTTTCCATGACATACCAGGCAACAGGAACAGCAAGTAGAAATGATATCACAATCATTCGAGTAAAATCTTTCGAAAGCAAAAACACCACACCGCTTACCGATGCACCCAATACTTTTCGAACACCAATTTCTTTCGTACGCAAGCTTGTGATATAAGCAGACAAGGCAAACAAGCCTATGCATGCCACAAAAATGGCAAGACCAGAAAAGACAGCAAAAAGTTGACCTGACTGCTGTTCAGATTTATATTGAGAATTAATGTTATCGTCTAAAAAAGAAAACTTGAAGTGTTGTTCTGGCGCAATCTCTTTCCATTTGGCCTCAATGGACGCAAGTGCAGCGGTAATTTGATTGGGTCTGATTCGAGCTAAAATATATTGAGTACCACCACCAAATGCTTCGTTACTTTGAATAACCAATGGGGTTATCTCCTCTCGTAACGAAATAAAATTAAAGTCCTTCACAACACCTACTATGGTATAGGGCACAGTTACATTTCCCTCAGGAAGCTGTTGAATGGAGAATAATTTTCTACCAACTGGATTTTCAATGCCCATAACTTTCACAGCTGCCTCGTTAAGTATGACGGATAAGGAATCGTTGGTCTCTTTTGAAAACCATCTGCCATTGTCCAATTTCATACCAAGAGTCTCTCCGAGTTCATCAGCTATGACCATCGATTTTGTAGTGAGGATTTCAGAAGAACTCTCAGGTTGAAACTGCACACCAAAAAAATCACTTTCTTGCCCTGGCATAGCAAAAGAACCAGCAGCAGCTAACACTTCTGGCATTCTTTTAATTTCATTCGTCAGTGTCTCGATTTTTTGTGGTGTTAGATTAAAACATCTGTCAACAACCAATACCTGTTCCTTATCAAAACCAAGTGATTTTTGTTGAATGAAATTCATTTGTTGTTGAATAACGAGCGTTCCGATCATTAAAACAATTGAAATCCAAAACTGAAAAATAACTAATCCATTCCTAATCCATTTTCCTTTTTGGCTCCCTGTAAAGGCACCCTTCATGACTACAATAGGGTTGAATGATGACAGGACAAATGATGGGTAAATACCTGCCAACAAACCCACAACAGCAGCAAGCCCTAGTAAAATTACTATCGATAAAAAATTAATAGGAAAAATCAGCTGCTTGCCAGTTAGGTTATTGAAAAACGGCAATGCTATTTGAATAACTACTACCGCTAAGACAACTCCCATAATGCTTAACATAAAGGACTCTGTTAAGAATTGAGCAACTAACTGTTGTTTAAAAGAGCCCATTACCTTACGCAGGCCTACCTCTTTAGCTCGCTCAGATGACCGAGCAATGGAAAGATTCATAAAATTTATACACGCTATAAAAAGAATTAGAATAGCTATAGAAATCAAAATGTAAACAAAGGTGCGATTACCCCCCACCTTCATTTGAGCTTCCAGATTGATTGGATCAAGATGTATCGAAGCCAGGGGCTGAAGAAAATAACGATATCCATTTCCCTCCTTCTTATAATCTGCCCATGACTTACCTAGTTCGCGCTCAATTTGAGCAGCAGCATACGTGTCTACCATTCTAGGAAACTTGTTCTCCAAGGCCATCGGGTCACTGTCTGGCTTTAACTTAAAATATGTATAGCTTGAAAACGTTCTAAAATTTTCTTGTTTGATAAACGGAAATGTAGATGACGACAGGAGCGCATTAAACTTAAAATGTGAATTTGGAGGAACATCTTCGCAGACACCAGTCACTTTAAATTCTCCTGCAGGAGTTGTTACTATTTTTCCAAGTGGGTCTATTTCACCAAAGTATCGTCTGGCCGTCTCCTCAGTTAATACAATCGAGTTAGCCAGACTTAACGAAGTTGTCTGGTCTCCTTTTAAAAAATTAAAACCAAACATTTTAAAAAATGTACTATCCGTCAACAATACAAAGTCCTCGTCAAACTGTTTCACTTCGTCTATATCATTTTTATATGACATTGAAAATTTAGTTTGACCAAATGCTTTTGTAGATTCTTCAATCTCAGAAAAATCTTCTTTCGCTACTCTTTCGAACGAATGGGGAACAATTGAATAAAAGGTTGAATGGGTTGGATATTTTCTTTCCAATACCATCCTGTAAATTTTATCATGGTCTTTAAACGACTTATCATATGAAAATTCATTTCTAATGAACAGCACGATAAGGAGACAACTGGCTATTCCTACTGCCAGCCCAAGAAGGTTAATGAACGTGTAAACCTTCTGTTTGAAGAGGTTCCGGAGAGCAATCTTAAGGTTATTCTTGAGCATAAGTTTTCTAGTTATCTACATGGCATAGGCAATGCCCATGCCATCAAATAACAATCAAAATGATTTAATTTTAAACTTGATCTTGTATTGATTGTCCGAAATAGAATTTTTTCGTGCGGTTACGGACAATCAATCAAACCGCTCAGGGTCAAAAGCCAAAGTTTCCATACTAGGCTTTTCCCTATTGATTATCTCAGAAATTAACTTGCCTGTACCTGGTGCCAGGCTAAGTCCCATCATCGAATGTCCAGTAGCGAAGACCAAATTTTTTACTTTTTTACTTCTTCCGATGTAAGGCAAGCCATCAGGCGAACATGGCCTTAAGCCATGCCATACTTTTTTTTTATCAGGCATCAATACCTTCATTTCTGGATAGTACTTAGGTATTGAATCAACAATACCTTTCACACGATTCATATTGATGGTGTGATCTACTCCACTAATTTCCATTGTCCCGCCAAAGCGAAGGCTGCTACCCATAGGTGTAACCGCAACCCGCGCTTCCAAAAAAATCGATGGGATGCGAACGTTCTTCGTAACATTTTCTAACGTAAAACTATAGCCTTTACCAGCTTGCATAGGAATGGAAATATCCAACTTAGCAGCAGTTTGCCCTGACCATGAGCCAGTGGCAATAATGACGTCATCAAAAACAAACTCGCCCTTATCTGTTTCAATCACTTTAACAAGACTACCCTCGATAATAAAATCAGTTACCTCGGTATTTGTTTTGAATTCAACTCCTTGATTCTTTAAATAAGAAATTAATTGATTTACTAAAAGTTGGGGAGTTATGTGGGCATCGCCAGGAAAGTAAACCCCTCCCCTCACCTTCACCTCTACTTCTGGCTCAAGACTTTGAACTTCATTAGGCCCCAACACGTGTGCCTCAATTCCAATCTTATTAGCAAGGTGTGCGGTTTCCCTTTCTTCGGCTTCAGTCCCTGCCGTCTGATATAGCATCAACAAGCCCCTTTCATGGTATCCAAAATCAAAAGGTAATTCTTCTGATAATTGCTGATACATTGCCTTGCTGAGCAAACTGATTTCTTTTAAGGCTGGGATAGAGCGCTCTACATGTTCTTTGGTAGAGTGTTTGTAAAATTGATAACCCCATTTTATCAAGTCTCCATTCAATCGGGGTCTAACATAAAACGGACTAGTTGAACTAAACATCCAGCGAATTCCTTTTGAGATCATACCCGGAGTAGCCAATGGAATGAAATGACTTGGCACAATCATGCCCGCGTTGCCGAATGAACAGCCATCCTTTAAATCACCTTGTTCAATAATAGTCACCGTATGTCCTGCCTTACTTAAGTAATACGCAGAAGTCAATCCAATGATACCACCTCCAATAATTCCAATCTTACCCATGCTATCCGTTTAAATTACTTGAAAACCATACGCATAAGGATCATCCTCAGGATCAATTGTAATCGTGTTATATCCATAAATTTTCGCCCACCCCTCAACACTAGGAATAATCGCAGGCTTTCCATTAAGTTCAGTTACCTCTTCTATTCGACCAATGAATTTAGAACCGATAATACTTTCATGTATAAACTCTTGTCCCTGCTTTAGCTTTCCTTTTGCAAACCATTGTGCAAGCCTGGCGGAAGTTCCAGTACCACAAGGTGAGCGATCAATTGCCTTATCTCCATAAAACACAGCATTACGTGCCGAGGAAGTTGGATCAATTACTTTTCCTGCCCATAAGATGTGGCTACAACCATTAATCGCTGGATTTTCAGGATGTACAAATTGATACCTTTCATTTATGTTCTTCCTTAGCTCACGACTCCAACTTACTAACTGATCCGCTGTATAATTTTCTAACCCAATAAAGCTAGTTTGTGGATCAACAATGGCATAAAAATTTCCCCCATAGGAAACATCTAAGGTTAACTCACCAAGATCTGGACAATCAGCCTTAATATTTTCGGCAGCCAAATAAGCTTTTACATTTCTTATTTTGACTGACTTTACCTTGTTCGCCTCCATCTTGTACTCGATACGGACAAGTCCCGCTGGTACTTCAAGATTTAAAACACCAGGAACTTTGGGAATCACCAATCCTTCTTCAATGGCAATCGTAACAGTACCAATCGTCCCATGTCCACACATAGGAAGGCAACCGCTCGTTTCTATAAACAAAACGCCTATATCGTTGGCCGGATCGGATGGTGGATAAAGAATACTTCCGCTCATCATATCGTGACCACGGGGTTCAAACATCAGGCCTTTACGAATCCAATCAAATTCTTTAAGGAAGTGCTGACGCTTTTCACTCATATTTTTGCCGTGAAGCAAAGGCCCGCCACCAGCTACCAATCGCACAGGATTACCACACGTGTGAGCATCAATACAGAAGAAGGTTTTTTTCATTACTTAAAAATAAATTGTCACTCGGAAGCAAATAGAAGCGATAAACAAAGGAGGAAAAAATCAAACTTGTAACTCTGCTAATCAATTACTGCTTGGACCATTCGCTGTTAAAAAGCCTCCAGATTCCTAAAGGGTTTCCGTCCTTTAGTTCATCCGGTACAAGTGAATTCGGAAAACTTTGAAATGCAACTGGACGCGTAAAACGCTTGATGGCATCCGTACCTACTGACGTAAACCTTGAATCAGTTGTTGACGGGAAAGGTCCTCCATGCTGCATAGCAGGGCAAACCTCTACTCCAGTGGGCACACTATTAACTATAAGCCGCCCTGCTTTTTCAAGTAGTACATTGATGATATTTTGATGCATGGAAAGTTCTGCATCACTTGCAAACAAACTAGCCGTGAGTTGCCCATGCAGATGATTTACGACCTTGTGTAACTCGGAAAGATCTTTACATTTTATAACCAATGAAAATGGGCCAAATACTTCTTCAGCCAGTAATGGATTATCAATAAAATCAGATGCTTTTACAGAAGAAACAACCGGCTTCCCCTGCTTGGTCCCAATTGCTGAAGTCGATGCACCTTCAACGCTGATTCCATTTTGAGCTAAAGTCTTTTCTAATCGCTTTGAATAATTATCTGCTATCCCCTGGTGAAGCATTGTTCCAGGAACAGTATTCATTATCGCACCCGATAATGCTTTGATAAAACGTGCTAATGCCTCGTTATCAATACCAATAATTAAACCTGGATTAGTGCAAAATTGACCTACGCCTAACGTTATTGACGCTGCTAATTTTTCACCGGTTTTCTCTGCTTCAACTTGTAACGTATCTGGTAATAACACAACAGGGTTGATGCTACTCATTTCTGCAAATACTGGAATTGGCTCCGGTCTTTGATTTGCAATATCGAATAAAGCTTTACCTCCTGTCAAAGAACCAGTAAATCCAACTGCCTTAGTTAACGGATGCTTTACCAAAGCCTGGCCAACTTCAAAACCTGCGCCATGTAAATGTTGGAAGACACCTTTAGGCATACCTGAACTTTCTATTGCTCTATCAATTGCGCCCGCAATCAACTGAGAGGTTTTTGCATGAGCAGGATGTGCTTTAACAATTACAGGGCATCCTGCAGCTAAAGCGGAAATCGTATCGCCACCAGCTGTTGAATAGGCCAAAGGAAAATTAGCAGCCCCAAAAACAACCACCGGACCAATCGGCACTAGCATTTTTCGAATATCAGGCTTTGGTGACGGTATCCTATCTGGAATAGCAGTATCGACTCGCGCTTCAACCCAAGAACCATCCTCCACTAGGTTTGCAAACATTCTGCAATGCCCAGTTGTACGCCCGCGTTCATTTAAAATGCGTGCTTCTGGCAAAGAAGTTTCTTGCATAGTTGTAGTGATCAATTCCTGACCCAACGCCTCGATCTCATCGGCAATGGCTCTAAGAAATTTACCCTTCTTCTTACCATTAACATTTTTAAAAGACAAAAATGCGACTTGCGCTTCCTTCAAAGCCTTATCAACCTGTTGTATCGTTGCGTCTTGGTAGTTCATAAGATAAATTGCTTGCTATATGCTTAACGTGTATAAAGTCCGTCTAAATCCAGAACCCTGATTAAAGTTTTGGCCTGTTCTTCACACCTTCTTTTATAATTTTTAGAATTCTTTCTCGCTCTTCTCCAACAAGAGGAAGTCTTGGAGCACGTACTGTTTCTGAACCAAGACCCACTTCCACTTCTGCAAGTTTAATATACTGAACAAATTTAGAGTGGATATCTAATTCCAATAGAGGTAAAAACCAACGATAGATTTTCAAGGCCTCCTCAATTTTTCCTGCCTTAGTCAATTGGTACACAGCAACTGTCTCTTTCGGAAAAGCGCATACTAAGCCAGCAATCCATCCATCTGCTCCTAGCACCAATTCTTCCATAGCAAGTGTATCCACTCCACAAAGAATCTTAAAGCGATCACCAAAGCGATTTATCATTCTCGTCACATTAGATACATCACGGGTTGATTCTTTTACAGCCTGAATGGTTGGCTTCTCTACAAGTTCGGCAAACATATCCAGAGTCACCTCAATTTTATAATCTACCGGATTGTTATACACCAATATAGGTAACCTCGAAGCATCAGCCACAGTCTTATAAAAAGTCACCGTTTCGCGATGATCCGATTTATAACGCATAGGGGGTAACACCATCAATCCTTCTGCTCCGGCCGCCTCTGCCTCTTTAGCTAAAGCAACGGCATGACGTGTACTGCCTTCCGCTATTGTCATTAGCACAGGCACTTTACCAGCGACTTTTTTTACTGCAAATTTTAACAATTCCAGCTTTTCGCTATTGTCTAATGTGCTCGCTTCACCCAACGAACCACCTAAAATCACCCCATCCACACCTGCATCAAGCTGCGCGTTTAGGTTTTTCTCAAAGAGATTAAAATCTAGTCTATCGTCAGAAGTAAACTTTGTAGTAACCGCTGGATAGACACCTTTCCATTGAATGCTCATACTTTCATTTTTTAATGTTGAATCAAAATTAAGGTATATCAGCAAATTCACATTTAATAGAAACTAGTGAATACTAATACTATTTTGACTATTTTTAGATCGATTAATAACTAAAATATGTCAATATAATCCAATATGAAGGTCCTTTCCTTCAGCGTTCCAAAAATATCGAGGCAAGCGTTCCGGTTTCAAGACGATGAGTTGCCCTTTTTCTATGATAAGCTCCACCAGCATCCTGAGATTCAATTAATGTTTATTTTGAAAGGAGAAGGAACCTTGGTTGCGGGTGATTTTGTTGGAAGGTTTGAGCCCGGTGAATTGTATATCATTGGAAGTGCACAGGCGCATGTTTTTCGAAACGATGATATTTATTATCGACCCAAAAGCCGATTAAAGGCTCACTCTTACTCCATTTATTTTGATGAAAACTATTTCGGACAACACTTTTGGCAGCTGGATGAATGGGAATCTATACGGAATTTTTATAAGAAGGCAGACAGAGGATTTAAAGTGATAGGAAAAACAAAAGAGGAAGTCACTAGTCTTATCAACCTCATACCACAACAAAAGGGGCTAGACAAACTATTATCATTCTTTCAGATTCTACGTGCGCTAGCTAGTACTAAAGAATTAAAAGCACTTAGCGTTTCATCCAACAACCCTGACTATTCTAGTCGCGAAGGGAAAAGAATGAATGAAATACTTCAGTTTACGTTTCGAGAAAGCCATCGTAAAATATATATTCATGAAGTTGCGTATGTGGCAAATCTTTCAACAGAAGCTTTCTGCCGATATTTCAAAACAAGAACACAAAAGACATATACTAACTTTTTAAATGAAGTGCGTATTAGCAATGCCTGCAAACTCCTTATTCAAAAAGACCTAAGCATTGAGGAAATTTGTTGGCAAGCTGGATTTAGCAATCTTTCTAACTTTAACAGGATATTCAGAAAGGTAACAGGGAAAACACCCACTACGTATTTGCGTTAGCGTACTCAAAAGCCTATGATTAAAATTATCACTCTTGCTTTCTTAACTTTTGCAGTCTGTCAATTAAACGCACAGTCTGTAGCTCAAAAACAAAAAAAAATACTTATTGTAAGCTTCATTAGCATTGGAACAGGTATTGATTATAAAGCAAAAGACAGGTTGTTCTCATTCCTTGAAGAATATCAACTTCAACACAAAGTAAAGCTTGATGTTGCTATTAAAAGTTGGGGAAGAGAGGGTGAAGTGGATTGCACGTATGACCTCGATAAACTTACAAAAAAGCAATACAAAGTTTTTGTTGGAGAAATCGAAACCATGTTTATCAAAAATAATCTTGTAAAAATATCGCACAACAGTCCGGATTAGGCCATCATCAAACAGAGTTCAAATTGTGCTTGCCTTTGGCAAACTTTTTCATTAAACTTTGTAGGTACTTAAATCCTACTGCCATGAATGCAATCACAAAAATTGAAGGATGGGGAAACTCCCATCGTCCCGGCTGGTTGGATATCTTTCGGATTGTTCTGGGTATTTTCGTCACCTACAAGGGCTTTAGTTTTCTAAACAACATTGAAACATTAAAGATGAGCATACAAGGCGTAAACATGAGCTTTGTTGGAATCACCATCGCTCATTACGTTGTCTTTGCGCATGTACTTTGTGGACCACTCATTGCATTTGGATTGCTGACCCGTATCATGTGTGCAGTTCAACTGCCCATCCTGATCGGAGCGGTTGTATTGGTCAATTTTCCGAAAGGCTTTATGTCGATAGGTAATCACATGGAGCTTGAAGCTTCACTTATTACACTAGCAGGTGTGGTTGTCTTTATGATTTTTGGTGCTGGGAAATTCTCAATTGACGAAAAGAGAAGGAAAGAAAAAGAATTGATGAACCACCTTTGATCAGTTACGAGAGCAAATAACCAGTTTCAGGCTTTCTTCAATTCAATAATTGTTAACTCAGGAGGCATCCCAATTCTGCCAGGATATCCAAGGTATCCAAAGCCGCGGTTGACATATAAATGTTGATTGCCCTCTGTGTATAGTCCTGCCCACTGCTTATACGCATATTGAGAAGGGCTCCATTTAAACCCGCCAATCTCAATACCAAATTGAAATCCATGGGTATGGCCAGCCAACATCAAATCAATGTCTGGATATAATGTTCTTACCTCAGCATCCCAATGACTTGGATCATGTGAAAGCAACAACTTCACTGGAGCTTCTTCTGTGCCCGCAAAGGCCTCATTCATTTTTCCATATTTTGGAAATCGACCCATACCCCAGTTCTCAATTCCAAGGATGGCAATTTTCTCTCCACCTAACTCCAGCATCCGATGTTCGTTCATCAGAATATCATAGCCCATATGCCTGTGGGAAGCCAATAAATCTTGAAAATTCTTTTGCTTCGCCTCCTGGCTTGACCACGACTTATAATTTCCATAGTCGTGATTTCCAGTTACGGAAAAGATACCAAGCGGTGCTCTTAATTTATTAAAAATTTCGGTGTAGTCTTTTACTTCGCTGGATTCATTGTTAACTAAATCCCCAGTAAACAAAATGACATCGGGCTTTTCCTGCATCATCAACTCTACTCCTCCTTTTACTGCTATTTTATTAAAAAAACTGCCTGCATGAATATCCGACACTTGGCCTACTTTGATACCATCAAATGACTTTGGAAGATTTGGAAGTTTAAGTGTAATCCTTTTAACCCGATAATCATGTGCGCCTGAAATTACGCCATAGGCCATTGCGCCTAAAGGGATTGTTGCGGCAACCATTGCAGCTTGCGATAAAAATTCTGAACGAGTAATGGCTTGACCTACCGATTTGCTATCGGAATTTTTCTGGAAAAGTTGGACTACCCAACGTACTCCACGTTGAAGATCATCGACAAACAGAAAAAGTATTCCGAAAAACTTTGAGATATAGATTGCAAACAACCCTGTAATTATCCCATTACGAAAATTAGCACTGTACTTATAAGGATCGTCAAAAGCCCACCATAAAAGCGCCCCAAAACTTAAAATAGTTGGGACCCAAAATCCATAACGGGTAATATTTTTCCAAACTGGAGACCAATTTTTACTGGCCGCCAATACTCCCTGAAAGAAGTAATAATCCAGAAGCAAAAAGAATATTCCGAAAAAGATTAATGTCATAACTCGGTTGCGCATAAAAAAGGTCGTCTAACTTATTCAGATAGACGACCAAAAATAAATTTTTAGTTTAAAACAACTGAACCTTCAGTAGATGCTTCAGAAGTTACAACCGTTTTGAAAAGCCTGTCCTTAAGTCTTGTTCTAACTAAATACAAAACAGGGACAAGGAAAAGGGTTAAGAAAGTTCCGAAAATCAATCCAAAAATCATTGTCCATGAGAGGGGGCCCCAGAAGGCAACGTTATCACCACCAAAGAAAATGTGCGGATTGCCTTCTGTAAATAACGTTACAAAGTCCACATTAAAACCAACAGCTAATGGAATCAAACCCAGAGTCGCAGCCATCGCGGTCAAAAGCACCGGTGTCATACGGGTTTTGGAAGCCTCAATAATAGCAGCTTTCAATTCCATACCTTGGGATATCAAAAGATCAGTAAATTCAACTAAGAGAATTCCATTTCGCACCACAATACCAGCTAACGCCATAATACCTACACCTGACATAACAATTGAAATTTCCATTCTGAAGATTGAAAATCCAATCAACACACCTATCACACTAAAAATAATCTCAGACAAAATAATAAGAGGCTTACTGGTGGAGTTGAATTGAATAACCAAGATCATAAAGATTAGTCCAAGCGCAATCAAACCAGCCGCCCCAAGAAATGCCATTGTTTCTTCTTGCTGCTCTTGCTCTCCGGTCATGTCTATCACTACTCCATCAGGAACTGAAAACGAACTTAGTCGATCTTGAATATCAGCCACTACCGCATTAGGATTAAAGTCTCCCAAAACGTTGGACGATAAAGTAATTACTCGCTTTTGATCAATTCTACGAATACCAGCATAGCTATTCGTGTATCCGATTTTTGCAACTGAAGAAAGTGGTACTTGTCGAACTGCACCTCCCATGGTCATATCCCTAAAGGTGATTGGCAAGTTCATTAGTGTATTTATATCATTACGTTGAGATTCCTTAACACGAAGCTGAATAGGATAATCATCATTGTCATCGCGAAAGCGAGAAACTTCCATTCCATAAATCGCAGCGTTTAATATGGCACCTATTTGACCAGTGGATATCCCTTCGCGATTAGCTTTTTCGCGATCAATCGTAATTGATATTTCAGGCTTGCTGCTTTCAAAGTCAGATTTCAATTCTTCAACTCCTGGAACTTGAAGAGAATCCAAATATCGCTTCACGCTATTTGCTGTTGAAACAAGGACATCAAATCTATCCGCTGAAATTTCGATACTGATTGGCTTACCTGTAGGTGGACCGCCTTGCTCTTGATTGACAGAAATTTCGGCACCCTTGACACCTTTTACGGCAGCGCGGATTTTATCCAAGTATACTTTTGTGGATTGACCATCGCGTTTTGCGAAATCCACAAAAGCAACAGTTACTTTCCCTAAATGCGGCTGTGCATTAGTTCCGCCAAAGGGATCTTCAGAAGCACCGACCGCTACGTTTGATATTATGGATTCAACGATTGGGTTCTTCTTACCCACAACTTCCATTACTTGATTTTCAACAATCTGAGTAACTGAATCTGTTACTCGTTGATCTGTACCTATAGGTAACCGAATGAAGGTGAAAGCAAAGTTTGGATCCCCTTGCGGAAAGAAAACCACTGGAGGCTTACGAATTCCAGTAAAGATTATTGAAAAAACAAACAATACAATTACTCCTACAATCACCCCGGCAGGTTTCCAGCCTTGCAGACACCATTCAATCATTTTTTTATAACCGTTCTGCACTCGTGGCCATCCACTGGTTTGGAAACTTGAGATCACCTCTTCCAACACAAAACGATGCAGGGAATAAATACCTAGCAAAAACAATGTGAAGTTACCCAACCCAAATGAACCCATAGCATACCATACCAACGAAATTCCTATGAAGATAACCGCAGTAACCTTATAACCCTTCGTAAACTTTACTCGCTTGTGATCATGATCGTGCACCTTCATAAAGTCAGCTGCAAATACAGGATTCATAATGTAGGCAACAACTAAAGATGCCAACAAAGCAATAATTAAGGTTACAGGGAGGAAGAACATAAATTCACCAATTGTACCCGGCCAGAATGCCAATGGCACAAATGGTGCTAGCACTACTAACGTTCCTGATAACACAGGCATAAAGACTTCACCAGCAGCGATCTTTGCGGCTTTCCGAATAGGCACTTTTCCATTATCAAAAACTCGGTGTGTGTTCTCAATAACCACAATAGCATCATCTACCACTATACCTAATGCGAGTAAGAAGGAGAATAACGTCATTAGATTCAAGGAAAATCCAATGGATGGAAATATTAAAAATGCAATGAAACTAGAGATAGGAACGGACAACCCAACAAATATGGCATTGGTAGCACCCATGAAAAACATTAAGATGATGGTCACCAGAACAAAGCCGATAATGATTGTATTAATGAGGTCATGCAAAGTGGTACGCGTGTTATCTGACTGATCAGCTGTAATGGTAACCTTAACCCCAGGAGGAAGAATATTTTTCTCGAAGTCAGCCACAATCTCATTGATTTGATCAGAGGCGTTTATAAGGTTCTCCCCTCCACGTTTTACAACGTTTAAAGTGATTACGTTTTTCTCATCTAAACGAGCATAACTCTCTTGTTCTTTATGAGAGTCCACTACTTCAGCAATATCTTTTAGATAGATCTTTCCACCTTTGATAGAGCCTATTACGGTATTAGCAATTTGTTCAGCCGAAATATATTCTCCATTAACACTTAATGAACGCTTCATGCCATCTACAGAAAGCTGGCCACCTGATACAATCCTGTTTTCAAACGCAATTGCACCTGCTATATCATCCATGCTTACTCCTGCCAAAGAAGCTTTGAACATATCCATGTTGATCTGTATCTCCCTATCAAGTGCGCCAACAATATCCACTCTCCGTATTTCAGAGAGTGATTCGATTTTATCCTGCATTTGTTCGGCATACTTTTTCAATGTTTGCAGATCGTAATCACCGGAAAGATTCACATTCATTATTGGCACTGCAGAAATATCAATTTCAATAACTTGTGGATCATCCAGTAAATTCTTTGGCAATTCATTCTTGGCACGATCTACTGCTTCTTTGACTTCTTGCTTAGCTGCCTTTACCTCTACATCGGTTTCAAATTCAACAATTACATTGGAGAAATCCTGAACAGAGTTACTGGTGATTTTTTTAACACCAGCGATCGACTTCATTTGCTTTTCAATTGGCTTTGAAACCAAATTCTCTACATCCGTTGGAGAAGCACCAGGATAAACAGTAGCCACAAAAATCTGCGGGAAAACTACCTCTGGAAAATTCTCCTTTGGCAACTTATTATATGTCCACATACCTGCTAGACAGATAATAGCAGTAGCAACATAAATCGCGACTTTATTATCGATGGACCAACTGGTGGGTTTAAATTCTTTTTCTAAGTCTTGCATATCGTAACTATTTTATAGATCAAGATAAATTTTAGTTTATTTCTCGATACTAAATTTTTACAAACTCTCCATCATTCAATCCTTGATAGCCAACTGTGATAACCTTATCTCCGCTTTTAATGCCCGCTTTAATCTCAGCCAGATTGCTATACACTCCAGCAACTTCAACTACTTTTCTTCGGGCAACTTGTTGTGTTCCGTTTGTCTCGACTATGTAAACCACTTTTTCTCCATTAATATTTTGCACCACATTTACTGGCACGCATAAGGCAGCTGGCTCAGAATGAAATATTACCTTGATCACAGCTGTCATATTTGGTCTCAAGTCTGCAGATGTTGGAAGGGCTACTTCTACTGGAAAAGTTCTGGAGAGTTGATCAATGTTTCTGCCAACAAACGAAACAGTGGCTTCAATCTTTTTGCCTGTATCAGAAATTTCCACCATCACCTTATTTCCCTTTTTTATGGATGTAATGAAAGCTTCCGAAACACCAGCAACTATTTTCAGCTTATCAGTATTGATCACCCTAAATGCTGGTGCACCTGGCGCAGCATTCTCGCCTACCTTTACATTTACCGCATCAACAGTTCCATTAATTAGTGATTTAACACGGGTCATGTCTAATTGCTCATTCATAGTTGCCAATCTCTTTTCCAAGCTCTCTTTATTATTTTTAGCTTGAAGAAACTGTACTTCCGTGCCAATCTTCTGGTCCCATAAATTTTTCTGCCGATCATAAACTGTATTCGCCAACTCAAGTCCGGCTTTCAATTCTTCAATTGATCTAATCATTAAGGTGTTGTCGATTTGTGCTAACGTTTGACCCTTCGATACCTGATCTCCCTCGCGGACAAAAACGTGCGTGATCACGCCCATGGATTTAGCACTCACTACAATATTATCTTCCGAGTCAATCTTTCCTTGCGTCTGAAGGTAATGATCAAACTTGCGTGGAGCCATTTCCTGCACTCCTACATCTTTTGACTTGGCAGTTGATATACCTGGATTCTCCAAGGCAATCTCTTTTTCGAGTTTACCAATTTGCTTGGCCAATGCCGACTGATCCGCTTTCAACTTTTCAAGTTGAGCCCCCTTATCTAGGCTAGTATTGCTGCAGCCAGTCAATAAAGCGAAGACAATAAGCACCGATAGTAATGATGTGTACAATTTTAGTTTCATATTGGTATTGATTGAGTATGTTATTTTGAATTATTTGGAATAAGTTTTCCGTAGGCCTTATCCAGGTCTACTTTAGCAACCATCGCATCGAACATGGCGCCATAATAATTTGTTTGGGATTGGCGAAGGCTGTTCTCTGCGTCAATTACTTCTATGTTTGATCCAACACCTTGCTCATATTTTATTTTGGTAATGCGCGCTACGTTGGCCGCCAAATCCATGTTTTCACGTTGCGCTTGAAGCGTTGTTATAGCATTTTCAAAAATCAAAGACGATTGTTTTATTTCCAGATCAATTCCATTCTTCAGACTTTTAAAACCATTTTCAACCTTTAACAATGTTAGCTTTTGTTGTTGAAGCCTATAAAGCCTTTGCATTCCTGAGAAAATGGGGACATTTAAGCTTACCCCAACCTGTGAATAGTTATACCATTTGTCGGGGCCTAATGTGCCAAAGTCTTCGATCTGTGTGTTGGTTTTAAATAGCCCCCCCACGGTTGGTGATTGAGTAGAGTAACCTAAATTAGCGAAGGCATTTAGCGAAGGCATGAACGCAGCAACTTGGTTCTTAACATTCAATTCCTGCAATTTTCGATTGGTTTCAAGAACTTGGTAATCGGGACGGGTCTTATAATCCCAATTATCCTTATAATGATCCAGGTTAGTATCCACTTGCACTTCATTGATATTTCCGACTACTTCCAATGGTTTCTCCATTGGATAGTTCATTTGAAATTTCAGTATCTCGATTCCAAGCTCGTTCAAGTTTAAAAACTTATTCCGCTCAGAAAGAAGGTTATTTAGAGTTACTTGAATCCTATCCACATCAATGCCTTCAGCAAAACCATTTTGATTTAAAGCTTTGGTATTTCTTAATAGTGAATCGACTCTGGCAATGTTATTTGCGAAGAGTCCTATCCTTTCTTTATTAATTAGCACCCCATAATAGGCTTTCATCACTTGCTGAATAATCTGCTCTTTAGTTTGGATGCCTTGCTTAACAGCCAGGTCTTTATAAACACTTGAAGCCTGCAAGCCAACTAGGTAAGACCCATTAAAAATCAGCTGATTAATTCCAATACTTCCACTACCACTCGATTGTAACTGGAAAAAATTCCTCGCAGCTACCACATCTCCGGGTTGAAGCCCTGGCACAGATGATAAATCTCCAAGAAACCCACCCGACCCCGTATAAGTAGAAAAAAATCGTTGAAGCTTTGGATTGTAAACAACGGACGCATCCACGGAAATCTGCGGTAGCCCCAAACCAATTGTCTCTTTCACTTTGGCAGAAGCAATCTGCTCATCTAAAAGCGAATTCTGAACATTGACTGAATTTTTCAATGCATACTCTATACATTGATCAAGTGTAAACGACTGTGAACTCTCCTGAGCCAATGCGGCTGTCGACAACAACAGTACTACTAAGGGTAAAAAACGTTTCATAGTTATTTTGGGATTGATTCGAGGCTTTGGTTCTCTTTGTATTTCTGGTATAGTTTTCTTCCTTTATCGGTACAGATGCCGTAGACGAAATGATCGAATATCTCTGAATGCACGTCTATAAGATTGAATTTGTCTTTCGGAAAAATCCGTTCATCAAATACGGCCTCAATCAACATCAATCTGGTTGAAGCAATGATCTCTGTCTTGATCTCGGGCCTGAAATGACCGTCATCAATTCCTTGTTTGAGATTTCTCACCACCGATTCGTAGATGTGTTTGCTCTTGTGTTCCATCCAAACACCCCAAGCTCTGGGATGGTATTTTTGCAAATCAAAAAGAAGGGATGGGTTCATGTTTTCCATGTTCTGTTTGATACAAACAGAAATTTTGGCTAACTCATCGATTGCATTTTCGGCCTCTTCACGCAACTCATTCATTTGATCCGTAGTTCGATCCAAATGAGTTTGGCTAACCTGAGTGACAATCTCTTCCTTGTCTGTGAAATGTTGATAGAGCGTTTTCTTGGAAACAGAAAGGTGCCTGGCAATATCATCCATGGAAATACTTCTCACTCCGTATTTCATAAAAAGCTCCTCAGCGCCTTTTATAATTTTGTCTTTGATATCACTTTCTTCCATAAGGGGCACAAAACTATGGAAACTTTATACATTTCAAAAGTTTCCATAGTTTCCTTCAACGCCTCTTTCTGATATTTGTTTGATGTTTTTGAAAAAAAGTTTGGTACTTTTTTCCGAAATGCCTTCTCAAACGTTTGAAGTGCCAGAATCTTTGGTTAAAGTGCTTTCTTCCCGATAGCACCATTTTTCCTTCATCTTTTGCTTAAATCGCTCACGGTCTTCTGGAGACATCGTGTTCATCTTCTCTTTCCAGTAAGGTCTCCAGGGTCCACCGCTATGGCGTCCTCCATAGCAACCTTTCCCAAAACCTCCAAATAGTATCTTGCTCAAAACAAGAAGCCCCACTGTTTGCCAAAATGTTAGCACTGGGCCTCCAAATAATGCCGGCACCAGCCAGTTCCATAAATACATCGTACCTATGCCAAACCCGATGGCAATGGCAATACCAATTACCACCATCATCAAAATCTTACCCACCCAAATTCCCCTTTTCATAATTCAATTATTTTAATGTCTATAATTTTTTAAAAAATATTGTTACTGTTCTATACATTTAGTCGCCTAATGTGTCATCATAAAAACTTTGAAGCCTTTTTCGTAAGGCGATGATGGCATACCTTTTTCGAGACAGAAGGGTATTAATAGATACTCCGGTCTCTTCTGCTATCTCACGAAATCCTTTTTCCTCGATTTCGTTCAAGATGAAAATCTCACGCTGATCAGCGGGAAGCTCAGCCAATGCATCTGTGATTTCATCCCATATTGCTTCGCGAAGCAAAGTGGATTCAGGTGAATTATCCAAATCAGGTAAAATCTCCTGCAAGGTTAAAGGAGCATCATCATCCTTACCGGCCATTAATTCAAAATCAGTTCGCTTAGGTCGTGCTGCATCTCTTCTATAGCGATCAATGATTTTATTTCGCGCTACGCTATACAACCATGAGGTGACCCTATCCAGAGACTCAATTGTTTCGAAGCCAGCAACGAATTGATAAAATACATCCTGCAGAATGTCTTCGGCCTCCTCCACGTTATTCACACGATTGCGTATGAATCCCAGGAGTTTGTCCTTTTCTCTTAAAAACGTTACCTGCTTTAATTCTTGCATGGCTAAATCCATTGCCTTCCCAGTTTTGATAGGATAGACGGCAGTGGCTACTCTTTTATTTTAACTCAAAGTAGAATATAATTAAGGCCGAAGACAAAGTAGCCGTTCCTATTTTCATTTCTTTGTACGTTCTGCTATAGTTTATCTCTTTATGCAAGGCCAATTCTTTGATTTCAAACACGCCAGACTACATTTTACTAAAATAGGAACCAACAAGAAAAAACTTCTCTTGTTTCATGGATTTGGACAGGACCATCATGCCTTCAAGGGTTTAGAAGATAGTCTTCAAACCAGTTTTACCATTTTCTCTTTTGATATTTTCTTTCATGGTCTCAGCAAATGGGAAATGGGTGAAGAACCTCTCGAAAAATTATTCTGGAAGGAGCTGCTTATTCGCTTCTTAAAGGAAAATGAGATCGACTCGTTCAGTCTTCTTGGTTTTAGCATGGGTGGAAAATTTGTATTTGCCACCCTAGAAGCATTTCCCGAAAGAACCGAAAGCATTTTTCTATTGGCCCCGGATGGCATCAAGACTAATTTTTGGTATTCGCTCGCCACCTACCCTACTGCCTTCCGAAAGCTTTTCAAAAGCATGATTAATAAGCCACAACGATTTAAGGCATTTGAAAATTTTGCAGTTAGGATAGGCTTGATTGATAAGGGCATTCTCAGGTTCATTGAATCACAAATGAATAGTGCTGAAAAAAGATCACGGGTGTATCTTGCCTGGGTGGTATTCCGCCATCTGAAGTTTGACATGCAGGCGATTGCTAACCTTATCAACTCCAATAAAATTAAAGTCACGGTCATCGTGGGGAAATACGATAAGATTATCACTACCAAGAACATGCATCACCTTCTAGGCAAACTTGATAATTCAACATTTGAAATTTTGGAAACGGGGCATAACGGAGTGATTCAGGAATCAATCAAAGTTTTAGGGAAATTATCACTTCAAATCCCTTAAAATACATCTATACTCCCTACTTTTGCCACTCCATCACAACACCTTAGCACCAAAATGATTCTATTCTTTCGCACCGAATCCAACCTAATTTATGGGGTTGGGGCTGCTCACACTTTTTCTACTGAAGACATACAAAAAATGATCTGGCTTTTCGGGGGCGCTAAACCTCTAGCAGAAAAATCACTTTCAGGTTTTTTCGTAGGTCCAAGAAAGGAAATGATCACCCCCTGGAGCACCAACGCTGTTGAGATTACGCAAACAATGGGTATAAAAGGCATTGAACGTATAGAAGAATTCCAGGAAGTAAGCGATTCCAACACAAAGCACGATCCAATGCTACAGGTGTTGTACAAAGAACTCAATCAGGATATTTTCACGATACATCACACACCTGAGCCTATCATTGAAATTGACAATATTCGAAAATTCAGCGAGGAAGAAGGACTTGCACTTAGTCCGGAAGAAATTGAATACCTACAAGAAATAAGCAAAAAACTTGGTCGTAAACTTACCGACAGTGAAGTGTTTGGGTTTTCTCAAGTAAACTCAGAACACTGTCGTCATAAAATTTTTAATGGCACTTTTATTATCGATGGTATTGAAAAAGAATCGACACTTTTTCAATTGATCAAAAAAACATCGAAAGAAAATCCAAATTACCTGGTGTCTGCTTATAAAGACAATGTTGCCTTTATCAAAGGGCCACGAATAGAGCAATTTGCTCCAGTGCGACAAGACATTCCAGATTATTTTAAGGTGGAAGACTTCGATTCTGTTATTTCACTAAAAGCAGAGACACATAATTTCCCAACTACAGTTGAGCCATTCAATGGTGCCGCAACTGGGTCCGGTGGTGAAATACGCGATCGACTAGCTGGTGGCAAAGGCTCACTCCCCTTGGCGGGAACAGCTGTTTACATGACATCCTATCCAAGACTGGACGGTGGAAGGCCGTGGGAGAAAAAATTTGAAGCAAGAAAATGGTTATATCAAACCCCTGCTGAAATCCTGATCAAGGCATCAGACGGTGCAAGTGATTTCGGAAATAAATTTGGTCAGCCACTTATTTGTGGAAGCGTGTTAACTTTTGAATATATCGGTGAGAAAAAATATGGATTTGATAAAGTGATCATGCAAGCGGGTGGCATTGGCTACGGAAAAGAAAAGGATAGCCAAAAAGAAAAGCTTCAAGCAGGTGATCAGATTGTAATACTAGGTGGTGACAACTACCGTATAGGGATGGGTGGAGCTGCGGTATCCTCTGTGATCACTGGAGAATTTGGAAATGCAATTGAACTCAATGCGATACAGCGTTCAAATCCAGAAATGCAAAAACGAGTGATGAATGCTATTCGGGGAATGGTGGAGTCATCAAATAACTCAATTGTATCCATTCACGATCATGGAGCAGGTGGCCATTTGAATTGCTTATCTGAAATACTGGAAGATACAGGAGGAAAAATTGAGATTGAAAAATTGCCTATTGGAGATCCTACCCTATCTGCGAAAGAAATCATTAGCAATGAGTCTCAGGAAAGAATGGGCTTGGCGATTCACAAAAAAGATGTTGACACCTTAACTCGTTTGGCAGAACGGGAACGTGCACCTATTTATGTCGTGGGTGAAGCTACAGGAGATCACAAGCTTACCTTCTCTGGCAAGGGAATGAATCCCGTTGAATTAGACCTCAGCCATTTATTCGGATCATCCCCAAAAACAATTTTAAAGGACTCTACAAAAGCCACTTCAAATCCAATACTAAGTTACAAGCAAGAAAAACTCGTAGAATACCTTGAGCAAGTTTTACAATTGGAAGCTGTTGCTTGCAAGGATTGGCTCACCAATAAAGTAGATCGTTCCGTTACAGGCAAAGTTGCCACCCAACAAACCTGCGGCCAAATTCAACTTCCGTTGAACAATGTTTCAGTTATGGCATTGGACTTCTTAAGTAATAAAGGAATTGCGACCGCTATTGGACATGCCCCAGGCGCAGCATTGGTTGATCCAGCAGCAGGAAGTAAATTGGCAATTGCCGAGGCGCTTACCAATTTGGTGTGGGCACCTCTTACCCATGGACTAAAAGGAGTTTCCCTGAGCGCAAACTGGATGTGGCCCGCTAAGAACGAAGGAGAAAATGCGAGGCTTTATAAAGCAGTAGAAGCAGTAAGTGAATTTTCTTGTCGACTAGGAATTAATATACCAACCGGAAAGGATTCATTATCAATGACACAAAAATACCCGAAGGGAGAAATTGTTTATTCACCAGGTACCGTTATCATATCGGCCGTTGGAGAAGTAGATGATATTAGAAAAACTATTTCACCTGCACTTGAGCCCATTGTTGGCTCTGAAATTCTTTACATCGATCTTTCAAAAGATGATTTCAAACTTGGAGGAAGCAGCTTCTCTCAAATTATTAATGAGATCGGCACCGAAGCACCAACTGTACAGGATGAGATTTACTTCGCGAAAGCCTTTGAAGCCATTCAGCAGCTAATCAAAAAAAATCTTATTCACGCTGGGCATGATATTTCAGCTGGAGGAATCATCACTGCATTACTTGAAATGTGTTTCCCAACTCCGAGCATTGGATTGGTTATCAATGTATCGAAGTTAGGATCAGATTTAATTAAAGTCCTGTTCAATGAAAATCCAGGACTAGTAATTCAAGTTAAGGAAATAAAGAGTGTTACTGATTTGCTAAATGATAGTGGCGTCAAATTCATTTCGCTTGGTCAAGTAACAAATGAAAGAACTTTAAAACTAGAAGCTGAAGGCTCGAAGTTGGAAGCCTTAAATATCGATTCTCTCCGAAGCAAATGGTTCCATACATCTTATCTGCTAGACAAAATTCAACGACCTAAAGGCCATGCTGAAAAAAGAAAAGAAAATTACGCAAAGCAGACATTAGCGTACAAATTCCAATCACGCTTTGACGGAAAATTTTCTACCTATGGGATTGACCCAAAAAGAAGAACACCATCAGGATTGAAAGCAGCAATTATTCGCGAGAAAGGCGTTAATGGCGATCGTGAAATGGCCTACGCTCTCTACCTTGCCGGATTCGATGTTAAAGATGTTCACATGACAGATCTTGTTTCTGGGCGAGAAGATCTATCCACCATTAACATGATTGTGTTTGTAGGCGGATTCTCCAATTCAGATGTATTGGGCTCTGCTAAAGGTTGGGCGGGTGCTTTCTTATACAACCCTAAAGCAAAAGCAGCGCTTGATAATTTTTACGCGCGTCCTGATACGCTAAGCCTAGGTGTTTGCAACGGTTGCCAATTAATGATGGAACTTGGTCTTGTTTATCGCGAATGGGCCGATCATCCAAAAATGCATCATAATGGTTCCGGAAAATTTGAATCCACCTTTATCACCATTACGATACCGAAAAATAATTCAGTGATGCTAGGCAGTTATGAAGGCTCTCGATTGGGAGTATGGCTTGCACATGGTGAAGGAAAATTTAAGCTTCCTGCCGATGGCCAAAAATATCAAGTAGCCGCAACCTATTCATATTCTGCCTACCCGGGTAATCCAAATGATTCCGACTATTCTGTTGCCGCACTCTGCTCGCATGATGGCAGGCATCTTGCAATCATGCCACATATTGAGCGGTCATTATTTGCCTGGAACTGGCCCTATTACCCAAGCAACAACAAACAAGACGATATATCACCGTGGATTGAGGCCTTTGTTAATGGTAGAGAGTGGGTAAAAAATGCAATTAAGGATTAACGCAAATAATTTTTTATCGAAGAAATAACACTGATTGCATTTGACGTGTTATTGTTATAATTTCAAATTCATAAATTAATTCTCGAACTTATGAGGAAATTATACTTTCCTGTTCTCGTTATACTATTCTCCTCCTGTTTGGGGTATAAGGAATTACCCGTTGAATACGACTATAGCTATCGTGGCAATTTCAAAAAATACAGGACATTCGACATCATGAAACCCGTGGGCTTCAACGACACAACCATGACCAATGAAGTTGTTGAGAAATCCATTTTATCGCGCATGAAATTTTTGGGTTATAAACAAAATGAAAGCAGACCACACTTAATAATTGGGTTTAAGATGTTTGATGACAGTCTGAAATTCAATGGTTATAATCAACCTGACATTGAAGAGTGGATGAAAGGTGGTCGTGAGGAAAATCTGGAATATTCACGTCAAAAGTATGAAATGAAAACAGGCACACTGTTAATCCAATTTTTCGATAGAAGGCAAAATCGATCGGTTTGGCAGGGATATGCAACCACTCTTTACGGAAGTATTGATTTTAATAACCAACGCCATTTAAGGAATGCTGTAATTTCCATTCTGGACAAATACAGGTTCTGGGCAGAAGGTTTCGTTGACGGCAAAGTTGAATTCCAGGAAAAGGAACTAGAATAGCCCTAAATGACCCTTTTTTCCTTAAAATCATTTGAAAACCTGATTTAGGTTTTTCAAAATTAATTCTACCTTTGCGCACCAAAATTGAGGATACAAACTGTCCTATGGTGTAATGGTAACACTGCAGATTTTGATTCTGCCTTTCTAGGTTCGAATCCTAGTAGGACAACAGGTTTAAAAATCCCCCCTGTTTAAAGCAGGGTGGGATTTTTTGATTTTAGATTTCCTTTCGGTTAAATCCGCGAGGTGGCTTTTTAACGAACAAAAGTACAAATGGCAGTAAAAATCTTTTCTGGACGGGCCACCACATATCTGGCAGAAAGAATAGCAAACGACTATGGAGAGCCATTGGGTACTGTCAACTATCAGCAATTTAGTGATGGAGAAATGTCTCCTTTTCTAGGAGAGTCAGTTCGTGGTCATGATGTTTTCCTTGTTCAATCAACATTTGCTCCTGCCGATAACTTCATGGAGTTATTATTGATGATTGACGCAGCCCGAAGGGCTAGTGCCCAAAATGTAAATGTGATTATACCTTACTTTGGATACGCTCGCCAGGACAGAAAAGACAAACCGAGAGTAGCCATTGCAGCCAAGCTGATTGCTAATCTTTTATCGGCAGCAGGAGCAGATCGAATTATGACCTGCGATCTACATGCTGACCAGATCCAAGGCTTCTTCGATATTCCAGTAGATCATCTTGACGGCAACTATATATTCGTCCCTTATCTGAAATCTCTTGGTTTGAAAAACATCATGTTTGCCTCCCCAGATGTAGGCGGAATAAAGCGCGCAAGAAGTTTTGCCAAATTCTTTCAGGCCGACCTTGCTGTCTGCGATAAATACCGCAAAGAGGCAAACAAAATAGAATCCATGCGCCTAATTGGTGAAGTGGAAGGAAAAGATGTGATCCTTATTGATGACCTCGTAGATACCGGAGGAACCATTTGCAAAGCAGCAGGTCTTCTTAAAGAAAAGGGAGCAAACTCCGTTCGTGCCATTTGCACGCATGCTGTTCTTTCAAATAATGCCTACGAGAATATTGAAAATTCTGTACTTGAAGAAATGGTTGTGTCAGATACTATACCACTAAAGCAATCCTCAAAAAAAATTAGAGTGTTAACCGTTTCAAACCTCTTTGCAAAAGCCATTCGTAAAATTCACGATCACGAATCAATCAGTTCATTATTTATTAAACTTTAATCAATTAAACTAAAACCAATAAACAATTATGAAGACCATTGAGATTATAGGGTATAAACGAGCAAATCTCGGAAAGTCTGATGCAGCGTTAATCCGCGAAGAAGGCAATGTGCCTTGCGTATTATATGGCGGTGAAGGCCAGGTGCATTTTTATTCTCCGGTGATTTTATTCCGCGAACTGGTGTATACCAATGAGGCGCACTTTGTTCATTTGAACATTGAAGGCGAAGAATGCAAGGCAATTCTTCAAGAGGTACAGTTCCATCCAGTAAGTGAAATCATCTTACATGTCGACTTTCTTAAAATTAGCGAAGAGCGTAAAATTAAAATGGACATTCCTGCCCGTTTGGTGGGCCAGGCTCCTGGCGTTTCCAAAGGTGGAGCATTAGTACGTAAGCGTGCTTCTTTGAAAGTCTATGGCTTTCCTAAGGATATGCCTGATCATATTGATGTTGATTGTTCAGCACTTGATTTTCACCATGCTGTAAAAGTTGGTGATATGAAGTTGGCCAATCTTGAATTCCTTGATCCACACCAGGCTTCTATCGCTGTGGTGGAAGTACCGAGATCAGCTAAATTAGCTGCTGAAGATGCTGCTGCTGCGGCTACTGCTGCCACCGCTACGCCTGCAGAAGGTGCGGCTCCAGCTGCTGCTGAGGCTAAGAAAGCTGATGCTCCTAAAAAGGAGGAAAAGAAAAAGTAAAATTTCGTTTCTATTATCAAAAGTCCCTCCTTCAATTTTTAATTGGGGGAGGGATTTTTTGTTATTTAGCCTCATTATGAAATACCTAATCGCAGGCCTTGGTAATATTGGACCAGAATATGAGCTTACCCGACACAATATTGGGTTTCTTGTACTTGACCGCCTTGCTGACCTTCATAAAACTGAATTCAAAACTGAACGACTGGCGGATAAAGCTGAAGTGAAGTACAAGGGACGAGCTATCTATCTGATAAAGCCTAACACCTTCATGAATCTTAGTGGAAAAGCAATTTCCTATTGGCTCCAGGAATTAAAGATCCCAAAAGAAAATTTACTGGTAGTGGTCGATGACCTTGCCCTTCCATTAGGCACCCTAAGAATGCGGCAAAAAGGAAGCGCAGCCGGACACAATGGACTAAAAAATATTGAACAACTGATTGGTGGGCAAGATTATTCGCGCTTGCGTTTTGGCATTGGCAATAACTTTTCCAAGGGCCAGCAAGTCGATTTTGTTCTGAGCAACTTTGATCAACAAGAAATTAAAGAATTGCCCGCCTTAATGGATAAATCAGCAGAAATGATTTTCTCCTTCTGCACTATTGGAATAGAGCGCACGATGAATTTCTTCAATACCTAGCCTTAGACAGCGTCTAAGACTGCAAAACAACTTAGTAGAAAATGCCATCCGAAATGCTGCGAATCATGGATCAAAAGTCTCTGTAACCTAGTTTGGTTTTTTATTGATTTTATCGTTGATGAACTTCAGTATCTCCATTCGGTCGCTAGACTTGGCAGCTATAAATTTATAAGTTATTTCCTTCTCGAGTTCAATAATAACTTTTCTATGAAGAAGTAAAAAAAAGAACCCTCCTCGTACTTTCTTGATTTTGTCATACTGTATTTCAAAATCTTTTATCAGGTAGTTGTATTTATGAACTTTGTTTGCACTAGCCAAAAATATCGAGTCCGAATAAACCCGATAAACTAAATTATTACCATAAAATGATAGGTTTCCTATAACGAAGAACTTACCAAGTATTCCAGGATTAGAAAGAGCAAGTTCTATATTACTTTTTTCCATCAGCACTTCTGTGTTTTTTCTATTAAAGATTAGTGAATCAACCTTATTTGATATTGAATAGCTAGAGGTTGCAACTGAACTAATCGCTAAAAGCGCTATTATGTATCTTTTCATTTGCCAATGATTTACATACCTATAAAATCAACTTACTGTAGACCCAGGCGGGACAATTTCAGAGGGCTGAAGTAGTTTAAGTTTGCCATCTTTATCTTCGGCCATTAATATCATCCCTTGAGAATCAACCCCCATAATCTTGCGTGGAGCCAGGTTGACCAAGAGTGTCACCTGTTTGCCCACCAATGATTCGAGTGTAAAATGCTCGGCTATACCGCTCATGACGGTGCGAACATCAATTCCGGTATCGACTTTCAGCTTCAATAGTTTTTTAGACTTCTCAACTTTTTCTGCTTCTATAATTTTCCCTATACGAATGTCCATTTTGGAAAAATCATCAAATGCTATTTCTGGCTTAGAAGGAGTTACTGGTTGGCTGGCCAATTCAACTTCTTTTTTAGTATCCATAAGCTTCTTAATCTGAATTTCAATTACATCATCATCAATTTTTTCGAATAAAAGGGTGGCTGTTCCCAAGGCTTGCCCTTTGTTCAATAAATCTGGTGAACCAGCGCTTGCCCACTTTAGATCTGTAAGGTTCAACATTCCTTTCAGCTTTCTCGAAGAAAAAGGAAGGAATGGTTCACAAACAATTGCAAGATTTGCTGCAATCTGTAAAGCGATGTTTAATATTGATCCTACTCGTTTCAAATCAGTCTTGGCTAATTTCCAAGGTTCTGTTTCCGCCAAGTACTTATTGCCCAACCTGGCAAGATCCATCATGTGGGCTGTGGCCTCACGAAATTTATATTGTTCAATAGAAGTGCCAATTAAGGCAGGGAAAGCCTTTAATGAGCTAATCGCTTTAACATCTACTTCCTCGAGTTGGCCGCGGGTAGGGACTTTATTATCAAAGTATTTCTGCGTCAGTACTAACGCTCGGTTAACAAAGTTTCCGAATATAGCAACTAGCTCATTGTTGTTCTTCGCTTGGAAATCCCTCCACGTAAATTCACTGTCCTTTGCTTCTGGAAGATTCGTGAGCATGGAATATCGAAGCACGTCTGGTTTATCCGGAAAGTCAGCGAGATACTCGTGCATTTCAATCGACCACCCTCTGCTGGTGGACATCTTATCTCCCTCCAGATTCATGAATTCATTTGCTGGAACGTTGTCGGGCAAAATAAATCGATCCGAACTGTGCAACATGACAGGGAAAATAATGCAATGGAAGACGATGTTATCCTTGCCTACAAAATGCACAAGCTTTGTTTCCTTATCCTCCCAATATTTTTTCCAGTTGTCTTTGTCCACTTTGCCGAATTCGCGTTGAGGTGAAGAAAATTCCTTTCTCCCATCACTCAATTCCTGAAACAAGGCACGCGTTGCTGAGATATATCCAATTGGCGCATCAAACCAAACATATAAAACTTTACCTTCTGCATCTGGCAGGGGTACTTTAATTCCCCAATCCAAATCACGCGTCATAGCCCTTGGTTGAAGCCCTGCATCAATCCATGATTTACACTGGCCATATACGTTTGTCTTCCAATCACTTTTGTGTGAATCCAAAATCCAGTTTCTCAACCATTGCTCATGATCTTGAAGAGGCAGATACCAGTGCTTTGTTGCCTTTAATACCGGTGCTTTACCAGACAAAGTAGATCGTGGATGAATAAGCTCTCGTGGGCTTAAGGTTGATCCGCACTTCTCACACTGATCTCCATAAGCATTTGTATGGCCGCATCTGGGACATGTGCCTACAATATAACGGTCAGCAAGAAATGACTTTGCTTCTTCATCATAATACTGCTCTGAGGTCTCTTCAGTGAGCAATCCTTTATTGTAAAGATTCAGGAAAAATTCTTGGGATGTTTGATGGTGAATGGGTTCGCTTGTTCTGTGATATACGTCAAATGAAATCCCAAACTGATGCAGACAATCTCTGATAAGAGCGTGGTATTTATCAATGATTGCCTTAGAAGTTGTTCCTTCCTTTAATGCTTGATTGGGGATCGCTGTTCCGTGCTCGTCACTTCCGCAAACATAAATAACATCCTTATCGGAAAGCCTTAAATAACGCACATAGACATCAGCAGGAATATAAGCACCCGCCAAGTGCCCAATGTGCTTTGGACCGTTCGCATAAGGTAAAGCAGAGGTAACGGTATATCGCTTGAAATCTAATGACTTGCTCATAATAGCCTAAAATCCAAATTAACTAGAAATAGAAGGCAAAGATGGTGATAGGGATTGAAAACTAAGAATACTGAGGGTCATTTTTAGTGCCCTTACTGTTGGCCTTTTCCTCAAGGGTACTTGGGATCCTAACCAAAAAGCGAGTAAACTTTCCAGGCATTTGTACAAGTTCAATAGTGCCTCCAAGCTTTTCAGTTGCCAATCTTGAAAGATATAGTCCTATCCCTCCCGGTTGGGATCGTTCAGAGGCCCGGAAAAACATTTCAAAAATATTAATTCTGTTAATCGCATCAATACCTATTCCGTTATCCGTGACAGTAATCAAAATAAGATCATCTTCTTGAGTTATATTAACTTCTACCATCGGAACAACACGGTCAGATTGATCGCAAAATTTAATACTGTTATCAATGAGATTATCAAGTACAATATCTACCAATTTTTTGTCAGACATTAAAACAACTTTGCTATCGATGTCGCTTTTGAAAACTAATCCAGGTGGCAATCCCTTGTTTGCCTCTTTTACCATAATCTCATCGATGCATGCTTTGAGGTCTACTAATTCAGGCTTAAGGTCAGTTGTATTAATTGTATTAATAATCAAAAGTCTGTTTAAAATCAATATCATTTTATCGGCCGTCACATCGAGCATCCGTACCAAATCCAGACCAACCGGATCCTTGATGTCTGATCGGGCAATCACACAAAGACCTTTGAAGGTGGCAAGGGGACCACGAATATCATGAGAAGTTTTATAAATGAAATGATCAAGTTCTTTCTTTGCATGCACTAGTTCGGCTGTACGCTCATCAACCTTTTTAGCGAGGTTGGCTCTGGAATCTGCCAGTAGCCTATTTGCTTTTCTTTGAAGTTTGCCAGCCCAGAATAAAGCAGTGGCCAACCCCACAACTAGAAGAGTAATTACAACGATGAATGCATTCTGCTGTCTCTGCCTATTTATTACTTCCTCTTTTAAACGAAGGACTTCATCTTTCTCGGCAATTGTTTTTATATTCTCTCTTTCTTCGTAATCAGATCGTACCCTTGTTAGATTTTTGATTAAGGCCTCACTATAAATACTATCTCTTAACTTAATGTACCTCGATTGATATCGAGAAACATTTTCAAAATCATCCTTTAAGGTGTATAATTCTGAAAAAACTTGGTAAGTCTCCATCAAAAGAGAATTATATCCTTTGGTGGATGATAATTTTTCAGCCTCCGTTAACATGGCAAATGCTTTTTCAAAGTCCTTACTGTCAGTATATATCTTAGACATGTAAACAAGATTCTCGGCCTGAAACCTAGAACTTCCCATCCGCTTTGCTACTTCAAATGACTTTTGGAAATGAGTTAAGGCTTCGGGGTAGTTAGCCGTACGGTAATACGAAACTCCTAACCCAATTTGGCTTTCCAAAATAATCTGATCGGTACATTTATTGTTACATACTGAAAGCGCTTCATTAAAGTAATTTTTTGCCTCCTGGTATTTTTTCAGAGAATTATAACACAGGCCAATGTTAATCATAAGCCGATCGAGGTCATGTTGATCATTGACTTCTTTCTTTAAAGCTAATGATCGATTGTAATACTCGATTGACTCATTGTAATCTTTAAGCTTATAATAGATAAGTCCAATATTGTTTAGTGCAATACTTATATCTGGTTTGCTCCCCTCTGCCTCACGAATAATCAGGGATTCAAAATTATATTTCAGCGCGCTATCATATTGGGCGATTAATGTATGTGAAATGGCCAATGAATTGAGCAATAACTTAATTTCAGCTTGGTTTTTCTGCAGTCTGGCAACACGCAGAACATACTGAGCCATTTGAATGGCTTCATTCAATCGTTCTAGTCTTCTTAATTCCCCGGCTCTTATTCTACCTGCTTTAGTTATAAGGCTTGAATCTCCCAGTTCAGTAGCCAAGGCAAATAAATCATCAGCATATACCAAAGAAAGAGAATCATTGACGTCAGAATATTCATAGGCTAATTCAAACAGCACGTTATACTTTGCAAGACCCGAAGAAGTAGGAAGAAGCGATTTCAAAGAATCAATCTTTTGGGCTTGCAGGGAAAAAGTTGGCAACAAGATGACTACCAAGAGCACTATCCCCTTTAGATTATTAGTAATTATTTGGTACACAGGTAATTTCCAGAATTTATTACATGAAAAAGTTATTCTCACATATAGAATATTTGCACATCAAGTTACTAAACGAAACAAAATTAACCTTATAAACCAAACAAACATGAAAAAACTAATCTACACCCTTCTTCTTGTTGTTACGAGCTTTGTAACATTTACTTCTTGCACCGAAGAAAATGTAACACCAACAACTGGTGAAGCACCATCTGGTAGTGCATCTGCAACCAAAGGAGCTTAATCAAGTTCCAAAATCTTTAATCTCACAAAATAAAGTGTAAACCTTACCAATTATCAATCATGAAAAAAATCATCTATACCCTCATTCTTGTTGCTGCCAGCTTCGCAACATTTACCTCTTGCACCGAAGAAAATGTAACACCAACAACTGGTGAAGCACCGTCTGGTAGTGCATCTGCAACCAAAGGAGCTTAATCATATATAAATTAAATACACATAGTATGAAAACAAGAATAATAATATTACTCGCCATTTCCGCAGTAGCCACGCTGTCATTCACATTTAAAGCGACAACTAAGGCAAATAAACCTGCA
>JANNAQ010000029.1:0-75008 GCA_031384515.1 Bacteroidia bacterium | reverse complement strand
GCTCCACCTGATGCATTAGTCAAAGATGTTAAATTTGGATTAGTTGCTGCAGCATTATTAGTTTCAAAGCGTGCCGCTCCGCCTGTACCAACCGTGGTAGATTTTATAGCTTGGAATGTATTCGCTGTATTCGTTACTTCGAATAAACCACCAAACCCATTGGTAGTACCATCTCGTCTTCCATATACAGATGAAAAACCAGTGGAAGTGATACCTTGAACAGCAGCACCTGTTCCTGTAGTCGAACCCGTAATCCCCGCAGCTGTACTTACTGCATTGTTAATCGTGAAGTTTGCTGCGCCACCAAGCCCTTGTTGATTCACGGAAAATCCCAAAGCTGTACCGGTAGTGTTTTGTAAGTTTACATCCATACCACTACCTAAGCTCGTAGCATTTTGGAGAACCCGCACACCCGGGCCAGTACCAACCGTATTGGCTTGAATGGCAGGGAAAATATTAGAGGCATTTGTATTTCGAAATAATCCAGCAAAGCCATTTCCAGTTCCTGTGTTCTCACCATAGACACCAGAGCCAGTACCATTAGTGCTTCCAAAAACTGATTGCGCTGTACTTGCAGTATTATTTATAAAAAATTGCCCTGCCCTGCCAGTGCCGGAAGTTGTTCCTCTTATTGCCGGCTGAGGGTTAGCTGAATTGGATAAGCTTGAAATAATTCCAGTACCTAAAGTGCCAGTATTGTTTACAACAAGAGTTGAACCAGTTCCTGCATTTGCAATTGTCACAACATTTGAAGTAGTGCTAACATTAAGATTTTCAAAATTAGCTACTCCAACACCATCAGCAGGGTTGGTTGAATTTGTTTTAATATCGAGCAATGTAGTTCCGTTAACAGCGGTGATATTGGTGGCTGCGAACGGAAGCGTCAAACCACCTCCAGGCAAGCCCGTCAACAAACTTCCATCGCCAATAAACTGGCCAGCTGCAATTTTACCTGTGGTTTGAATAGCGTTGCCGGTTCCTGCATTGGCAATATTGACAACTGCTGCTGTGTTACCAGCATTTATCTGATTAAGATTTAACACATTACCCGTCCCGTTCGTTTCTGCATAAAAGGCTGGAAACGCGTTAGCTGCATTCGAAACTCGAAAAGACCCTGCTAATGAACCAGTACCTGTCGATTCGCCATATACACCAACAGGTGCCAGTGCACCCCCTAAGTTGGAGTTGGTGGTTCCATAAATTGCTGAGGTACCAGCTGCCGGATTGTCCACGCGAGAAAAAATACCAATGCCCGTTCCATTTTGCTGCACACTTACTGCACTGCTCCCGTTAGTCGTACTCAAACTTTCTATGCGTAGCACCCTCTTGCTAGCGGCATTATTGTATTTCAGGGCAAATACATCGTTGCCAGTGAGTGTGGTGGTCACGCTGTCTTTGTATGGATAAGATAGCTTGCTTCCACCAGCAACCTGAGCCGTACTTTTCCATGTGGCTCCATCCCATATGTAAATAGTCTTCAGATCGGTGTCGTACAACATAAGCCCGTTGTCCGCAGTTGTCAGCAAAGATCCCATACCAGTTCGTTGCACGGTGGTCAACCGCGGCATGATAAACCCTTGGTTGTTGGTGGGTGACTCTACATGCAAAGCAGCATTTGGATTTGGTGTAGGTGTTCCAACACCCAGTGTTTTATTTTGCGCTACTGTTAAAAGAGTAGAGACAACACATAAAAAAGTCAGAACTAAAATTTTCATAACCCTTGGATTTATTTGATGATGATTAAAGAGAGTTTAAGCCAACACGTATTGTCAACAACAAGAAAATTAAAATATTGAGAAAAACTTACATGGAATTCTGTCATTCATAATACGAGTATTCTGGTTTGCTGAATCTCACACATAAAAGTAGACTAACAGAACCCACACCGTCAATACCTAGAAAGTGGTATTTTGATACCTGATCTTCCGCTTCACGTAGAAATTCGAACCATCTAATGGGGCAGCTCTACCACTTTAAAGGTATTTTCAAAAGGAAATCTTAATGGTAACTTAACGGCTTAGAATGCTGAGTTTGAAAAAGTTATTTTTTATTGCTGCCCTGCTCACCAACACGGTTTGTTCGTTAGGTCAAACGCTGGAACAGCGTTATGCACGGTTGGATGAACTGGCAAGAGCACAAAACTATGATGAGGTTTTATCACTTGAAGGCGAGGTAATTCCCCTGGTTGAAAACAGGCAAGACACACTTGCTGCAGCCACCATTAGTATTTTTGCAGAAGCCCATTATAACAGGGAGCAATACGATAAGGCGATTTTCTATTGGGAACAAGAACGCATCCAAAGGATATCCCTTAACGAAATGGAAACAGAGACGTACAGTGAAATCTTATTTAACCTAACTAATAGCTATAGTATTGTCGGGCGGTACCGTGACACGCGTACGAGAGGCGAAGAATTATTACGAGTAGACGAAAAGTTGTTTGGAAAGGGTTCACCTGAATACGCGGAGTCGCTTTCTTTCTATCTCGATGTGCTGATCAATCTCGGAAATGTGAAGGATGCAAAAACTGCTGCCTCAGAAGCCTTGAATAACTTTAATAAAAAAGAACTGGACTATGCACTCTTATTAAACAAGTATGCAGATCTCCACAACCTTACCGGTGAATATACCCGATCAGAAAAATTCTTTCAGGAGTCGTTAAAGATCTTAAGAGCAGATGAAGGTAACAACGCATTAAACATCAATATAGTTTCCGTAAACATGGGCAATCTGTATGTGAACCAAGGACGTATACCCGAAGCTGAAAAACTCTTCTCTACTGCGGAGACCTTTTACCGGGGTCAGCTTGATAATCCCGATGTTGAATATGCGTACTACTCTACCTTAAACAACAAGGCCAATGCCCTTCACTCCTTATCGCTTTATGAAAATGCGGTTCAACTGTATAAGGTCGTATTGCAACATGACAGTATCCTTTTTGGAATCAATCATCCTAATTATGCTACCACACTTACTAATCTCGCCAACACGTTAATCAGTCAGGGACAAACCACCGAGGCAAGAGCTTTGCTTCGAAGAGCCGTACAAATCGCCATTGAAATCAATGGCCCACAGAGTGTAGATGAGGCCACGCGTATCAATAACGTGGCCAATTCTTATACGTTAGAAGGCCAATATGACAGCGCTTTATCACTCTACCAGCAAGCCAGAAGCATCTATTTAAAGGAACTTGGAGAAAGCAGTTTAGAATATAGTACCATTGAATTTAATATAGGAAAAGCATTGATGGGAAAGAATTCTCCTGATGCTAAGCCTTATTTGGAAAATGCCCTGAAGCTTAGGAAGAAGTTATTAGGTGTACGGCATCCGCGATATGGTGAAGTATTACAAAAACTCGGCCTCAATGAGTGGTTTGACAAAAAGCCACTTGAAGCAAATGACTATTTCTCTGACATGCTGAAGAACTATTATGCACAGATAGACGACTACTTTCCCATCTTAAGTGAAGAAGAAAAATCAAAATTCTATTTCAGTAAATTCAAGATTGATCAGGAGGCGTATATCAGTTTCGTACTCGACCGGTTTAGTGATAAGCCTGAAGAATTGGGCAAGCTCTATGACCTATCCCTTAATACGAAAGGCATCATTTTCTACGCTACCCAAAAAGTAAGGCAAGCCATTCTGCAAAGTAATGATCAAAAGCTCATCAGCGAATATGATACGTGGATATCGCTAAAGGAACAATTAGCCAAAGCATTTGGAGAAGGGAGTGATGAAGCGTTGAGGCTTGGCGACTCGCTAAGCATCCGCGCGAATGAGTTGGAAAAAGAACTGGTTATAAAATCATCAGAATTTAAAAATGTATTTGTCCGAAAAACATATTCGTGGAAACAAGTTCAAGTCAAATTAAAACCAGGTGAAGCGGCAGTAGAAGTTCTTCGGTTTAGAACGTATACGCCTGACGAAGGAGGTTATTTCATTGGTCGGATTAATTATATGGCATTGATTCTTACTCCTGAAACCAAAACGGGTCCACGTGTTTTTCAATGGGCATCGGGTGGGCAAATGGAAGGCCGCATGCTTAGCTTTTATCGCAATACCACAAAATTTCAAATGCCGGATTCGCTTACCTACAATCTGTATTGGAAACCATTACGCGATGAGCTCAAAGGCGTAACGAAATTATTCTTTAGTCCAGATGGTGTATTCAATCAAATTAATCCCAACACCTTGTACAATCCTAAAACCAGCAAATACCTGGTGGATGAATTGTTACTTGAGTTAAAGACAAATACTCGTGATATATTGGAGGAACCTAAACAAAGAAAGAGTAAATCAGGCGCCTACCTTTTCGGTTTCCCGGATTACAAAACCCTCGGTTTTGATGAACATGAACAGGAAGCAAAATCAGAGCGATCTACGCGGGCAGTTAATCGTTCATTGCGCTCCGGTTTACTGCGCGGATTCCTGCGCGGAGATGGAATTCCTCCTTTGCCCGCAACAAAAATTGAAGTCGAAAATATTGCTAACGAATTTAAAACATATGGTACTACCTCCACTACTCTGTTAGCTAAGCAAGCCAATGAAGGTGAAATGAAAAAGATAAAGAGTCCGCCCATCTTACACATCGCCACACATGGCTTCTTTCTGGACGATGGCGAACTTTCAATTACCTCCGCAGAACAGGCCAGATTTCTGGATAATCCACTTTTTCTTTCAGGTCTTATTCTGGCAAGTGCAACTACAGACGTAGGCAGTGAAGATGGTATTCTTACTGCTTATGAAGCGATGAACATGTCACTCGAAGACACAGAGCTGGTCGTTCTATCCGCCTGCGAAACGGGATTAGGTACAGTTAAAAATGGGGAAGGTGTATTTGGTTTGCAACGCGCCTTTTTGGTGGCCGGAGCAAAAACAGTCATCATGAGTTTATGGAGTGTAGATGATCAGGCAACACAACTGTTGATGAATAATTTTTATAACAACTGGCTAAAAGGAATGGACAAACATGAGGCCTTTCTTCTTGCACAACAAGACCTAAGAAAAAGGTATGCAGAACCATTTTACTGGGGAGCGTTTATCATGATCGGGGAATAGCCTAACGGCACAAGCCGACATAAAAAAAGCCACGCGATAGGCGTGGCTTTTTTCGAAAAAATGGTATTTATTAATTGGTTAAACGAACGTTTACCGCATTCAATCCTTTCTTTCCTTCTTTCAGTTCAAAAGTAACTGAATCGTTCTCACTCAATGAGTCTACTAATAGACCTGAGATGTGTACGAAATACTCTTGACCTGTTGCTGTTTCTTTGATGAAACCAAAACCTTTGGCATCGTTAAAGAATTTTACTGTTCCTTCTTTCATTTTGTTGTTTTATTAAAATATTGCCGCAAAGGTAACATAATTAACTCAGCGCACCTATTGTTGGTGCAAACCATAATGGATGCATCCGAACCTATTCACCTGAATTACCGTTAATTAACCAACTATGCCCGCTTTTTAGCTGTTTGATAAATAAAACAGGTTCAGATTAATTTCTCTAAATCCATTTTTGTCAGAAGCAAATTCTGAGATTCTAAAGAATCCGGCTTAAACGATGCGTGGCTTATAAAAATTAAAATAAAAACATGGGGTGGGTAACACTATATATTTCAGGTAAAGCCGATTTTGAACAAGAAGTATTGCATCACCTTGGCAGGTCAGGTTTCGCTTTTTTACCAGGATCTTCGGATGAAAGCGAGTTGGCTCTTTATTGGGTAAATGATACGTACAAACTCCGCGACTTCAAAAAGGCAATTGGAGCAAAAACAATTTTTAAATATCGCCTTCATTTTTATGCGAGCGTGGAGTTGTTTCATAAAGAACAAAACAAAGGGAAAAACAGCGACTTATTTGATCCTCATGAGAAAGCGATGATTCGCAAAATGAAGACTTGGGAAAAAACCAGGAAGAAGTATTCTCGTATCGACTAAAATTCACAGTCCGAAAAGATTCCAATCAAAGTCTGTTTTGGCAACAGCATTTACCTCATATACGATCATTGCTCTAATAGCGAGGCAAACATCATCTCGTAATTAATTTGTAAATTGTAGGAATGTATCATCTCGTTTATACCAGCCATGCAACAAAAGAATTTTCGGAAGATGACCTCTTACAACTCTTGGCGCAAAGCAGAAGTTTAAACAAACAGAACAACATAACAGGAATGCTTCTCTACTTAAGCGGCAAATTTATGCAGGTGCTGGAGGGTGACCAGCTAACCGTTGAGGATATTTATTCTAAGATAAGAAAAGATCCACGCCATTCAAGAATCATCACCGTGATCAAAGGCAACTCACCCAGTCGAATCTTCAGTGGCTGGACGATGGGTTTTAAAAAAATCTCCATTAATGAGGCACAAAAACTTAGCGGGTATCATAACATTGATAATTTTTTCAAAAAGCAGCTCTTGAAGGAAGACGGCAATTTATTGCTTGTATTTCTAGGCCTGTTCTATAAAAAAAATATTGTTGACTATGCCGAGTTGTGAAACTGGAATGAGTAAGGCTGGAAGACCTGAATGCAATTAAATCGTTCCGCAAAGATCATCCCTAAAGTCTGGTTTACCTCTTTCGGGTTCTAACCTCCCCAAATGGAAAGGATCTGGTGTCTTCACAAATCACCCTCAATTCTTTGATGCTTGGATCACATCCAGGCTGGCCTTTTAACATAATGTAGGTTAACGCTCTATCTATACACTATCTATACACTATCTATGCTCTATCTATGCTGTTGTCCTTCACTTGTCCTTTACTGAAATAACTATACAGGTTTAAACTATCTTACTAAGATAGCTATACAGTTGTGATTTTACTTACTGGAAAATTGCTATTGCCGGGTTGTGACTCGTACTTGCCTGGTCGTTTTCTGTCTGTTTTTTCCGCATTCGTTATTTTTTTCCGTTATGTATCAAAGACCGAAATACAGTAACCTTACTCTTCCATTATTCTTATCACTAAATACCTATTTCAAAACCAATGATTTCAACAGGAAATGATATTCTCATACACCTGCTAGGGATTTATTTGCTCAAGTGCATTCTCGATTTTCCCCAACTTCGATTAAGGGCATCTATAGAAACCATCCGAGTTGCGGGCTGACTTCATACCTCTGGCGGGCAACGTTGTTCTCTCCTTTCAGATCTCTTTCAAAATATACGAGCTCTTTTTGAGTGTTGGCTTCCTGCGATTTGCAATAGTAGATTCCGTTGAGATAACCTTGGATTACCAATTTTTGAGTGGGCCGTATTCTTTCAAAAACAATCTCACCATTTTTATACTTACTTTCCATGATATCATAAGTTTAGTTTACTGAAATAGTTTAATTCTATCAAGCTGCTAGTGTCTAGAATTCTTCTTGCCTTTACTTTTACCACCTTTTTCTTTAGAATTTTCTGATCGTTCGCCATTCGTCATTTGGCGTTCACCGTGGTTACTTCCTTTTTTGAAATCCCGTTTGTGCTCGCTAAAATGATCGTAGGGTGTGTTGCCCCGATAACCTGTCATTACTATTTTATACCCATCATACAAATTATAATGCCTATACCTGGAAGGAAGACGAGACGCATAGACCCAGCCTGTAGGTTGATAATAAATGAACTTGGATGATTCAATATCATAATAACACTCCACATCAGGCAGATAATAATACCGTACCCCCGCATACCCAACAGGGCCCCAAGGTGGGGGCGAACCGATGGTGACACTCACTTGTGCCATCACTGCATTTGAAATACCCAACAGTATTACAATGACAAGTATTGCAATGACAGTTAATTTTAAAGCTTTCATCTGGATTGATTTAATTGTTTAGAATTTGATTACACCCATATCCGTAATTTGACCAACTGTAACGTTGATATTTTCCTTTTGCGAGCTAGTATAGCCAACCTTAGGATCGAAACTGACTTTGTAGATTCCTGCAGGTACACCTCTCACCAGAAATTTACCTGAATCATCGGTGTAGGCAGTGGCAACTGTATCGCTGCCAAGAATGACAAATACTGCGGGCGCTGATGCTAATGGGGTTACCACACCTCTTATCGCTCCACTTGTTGGCTCACTCACCGCGTGGATAACGGGTTTAAGGCTAAAAGTTCCGTTACCTTTTTCAACGACTGACCGAGCAGCATCAAAGTCAAGCAGGATGGTATAGGTTACACCCTCTTTCAATTCTGTCTGAACATTTAACTTCAGACCAGATTGTTGCGCACTTGGCGTGGATAAAGGACTTACAACTCCGGCAATTTTAACGCTGTTGTTATTACCTAAGATCAGCCGGATTTGAGAAACTCGTCCGGCAGGAAGTTCTGCGGTAGCCAATAACGTATCCAATCCATTGGTTAATTCCAATAAATCATAAATACCCTTTTGTACCTCTAATGACTTCCAGCCACCTGTTTGATTTCCTGATTCTGAATGAACTTCGACTTGTTGAATATCAATATTAACTTGTTGAAAATCGCCAGGTGCATCTGTTAGTCTTACATCTAACCTCGAGGTCTGATCAGAATTATTGCAAGCCAATGTCAGGAATGATAGCGCGAAAAAAACCGCTATTACTTTTGTTGCCTTTATTTTGGCAATATGCTTTTGAATCGTTTTCATTATTAAAGGGGTTTTAATTATTTATAAAAGCTATAAGGGGAAATTCGTGCCAAGTTCCTGCATCCTGAATGGCTCCAAAAGTCGGGCTTCCTTTGAACGAAGGGCAATTATATCCCCATCGTATACAATTTTCCCAGTTGGTGTTGCCTGTATCCAGGGCTGGTATTAATCTTCAGAAATAGAAAAAGGCTGTTTAAATTTCTTTAAACAGCCTTTCTTTTTAAGTCACTCCTATTATAAAAACTACTTCTTCGGAATGATATCAATTACTACCCCGCGGTTATAAAAGCGTTCCTCAGGATAATTGTTTTCATATCGCGCTAATTTTTCATCTTCACCAAATCCGTACGATTCGAAACTAACATCCTTTCTACCGGCTTTCGCCATAGCACCTTCAAGAATGCCTCTTACATCATTGGCTCTGGACAATGACAATTCCAGATTATGCGCTGCATCTCCGATTACATCTGTGTAACCATGGATAATGACAGTTGCATCTTTCGGAATCTTTGGTGCTACTACATCTGTGAGATACTTTTGGTATAAAAGAATAGCTTCCGAATCATTGAATTCATAAATGACACTGAACCTTTGTCCCATTTCGTCTTTAGGCGGAGTCCACAATACCATGTGCACAGTAGTATCCTTTCTCACGGTCTTACCATCCTGACCAATCATCGTAATCTTATAGTCGCCTGATGGACGTTCGCCCAAAATAGATCTTCCAGGGATACTTACAACCTCTTCTGTGTACGGTCCAAAATATTGCATCTTTCCCTTATCATCTTTGACCTCCAAAGACCATGATGTAAATGCTTCTTTAGCTCCTTTGACATTTACTTTAACATAACTATCAACAGGTGCATCAAAAACCGTAACGATTTCCACTGGTGCTAAAGGCACGTTCGGACCAGTCTGATACTCTTGTAGGATTGCTGGTGATTCGCTCCAGATAGACACTCTGCGGTCTCCTTCGCGTAGCATTGTCAATTCCATTGTTCCACCTTTCTGCTCTTCTGAAATCCTTGGCTTAACGCGACCTTCGGTATTCAAACGCGCAGGCGCAATTCCAAATACATCTACCAGATATTTTTTTACTGACTCGGCCATAGCCAATCCGTCTTTTTCACCTTCCATCGATGCTCCGGCCAATCTCACAACGGCTGTAGGATTTCTCTGCATGCGGTCGCCAAGAACGTTCAACACATTATAATAGACTGTCATTTGGCGTGCGGCACGACCTGACAATTTTTTAGGTGTAAATGTTTCCATTCTGTCTTCCTTAAAATCTTTCACCTGATCTTTTGTAAGCAATACATAGCGATCTGGTATTTCAGTCGATCCTAAATCGAAGAACACATAGTTACGAATTGGAAACGTTTCCCTTATTCTGCGTTCCACTGGAATGTTGGCAGGAGAGACTATTGAAAACTTAACGTCATGAACCGACACCACAACAGTTGCTTTTGCAGGAGGTGTGATTTTTTCACCACGGCCAAATTTAAGTACCGCCCCTACTCGCAAGGTATTCATATTCCAGGTTTCGATTGAACGTGGATCCTGACCAAAGTAAGGATGATAAGAAACAAAAGGTGATAACACTGTTTTCCATTGATGCTCATCTGATGAAAGTTGAATATCATACCCTACTCCGATTTGCATCGAGGTGAGCATTTTGTTCATCGCACTGAACGAACTTTTTACATCCGGATTTACGGGTTGATCTGGGATGGCCGGATTAATACCTTGCTTGTAGGTGAAAGAGCTTGCATTTGTGAAAGCGAACCGAGGACCTGCATACAGATAAAAGCTAGACTTGAATGGTGCGAATCGCAAACTAGGCTCTATCGTAAGATAGCGCAGGTTGGTCGATAAATCCTGCGGGCAATTGCACGGAGAAGTTACCTGATCAAATTTTCCTTTGCGGCTATCATATCCACCTTGCAACATAATGCCCCATCGTGAATCAGGGCGATGAAACTCAATAGCCGGTGCAAAATAAAGTCCCACACCTTTGCCATGGCGGAAAGCTGCCGGCACGGTTAAATCATCATTTAATTGTTGAGTAGTGCCACGATAGAAATTAAAATTCGCTCCACCTGCAACACCAAACCACCAGCTGGGTTGAGTGTACTTAAGAGTGTCATAGATTGGTTCAGCATTCACTAGCTGGCCATTCTGTGTCTGACGCACTTGCGGAGTTGCCTGAGCAATTTGTTGATTCTCCTGCGCCTGAAGTGGCGCCTGCATACCTGTCAAAATCAAAGTGCTAACAAATAGACTTTTAATGACCCGGCCATAAGGGGACCGCGCTTGGCGCGATCCCTGATTGAAATTATTTATAGTTTTCATATGAATATGATCTAAGGCTTATTGATAATGTTTGTACTGGTCATAACTACTGACCCATTTCTGGCCAGCATTCTTCCTTCAGCAACTGCACCCGAATTCATCGTAATGGATGAAAAGGCTAAGACTGTTCCTTTGAAAGAAGTGAAGTCTCCAATGATAGCTGAACTGCCCACCTGCCAAAAGACGTTTTTAGCTTGGGCACCACCGGCCAGGATAACATTGCCACCTGATGCAGATGGGAATGGACCTGAGCCAACAGACGTGAAGCCCGACCCTATCTGGAATATCCAGACAGCGTTTGCATCACCTTGCGCATCGAGTGTAAGATTACCATTCTGTAATAGCATGGTAGATGCAGAAGTCCAAATACCTGGGGCAAGTGTTTGACCACCAAGATCAGCTGGTGCTACATTAGGTGCAGGTGTAGTAGCTCCCGCTGCCTGATTGTAGGCCGCAACTAAATCAAGCTGAGCCTGATTCAACATAGCGTTTGTTCCGGGAGGTGCAATATCATCCGCGGCAAAGAATGCTCCGTTGTTGATAAGTCCAGGGCCACCATCAACCACAAAAAATCCAGTGATAGAAGAACGAGCTCCGGGATAGATACCAACATCTAAATTATTGATTTGACTGGGGCCTGCATTGTTGCTAACCCCAACACCCGCAATAATTCCAAAACGGGCTACTGAACCAAGATTTACTACAAGCGGACCTAAAGGTGCACCGGTGTTAAATGTCCAGACGAAGTTACTTGCCAATGGAACAGTTAAAAGACTCTTCGCTCCGGTTGTAATTGTAGCTGTGTACGTAGTGCCAGAAAGAAGATTACTTGTAGGTGTAAACGTGGCTGTTGAGCCTGAATAATTTACGGAACCACCAACTGGTGTTGCTCCTATCATCAATGTGAATGTGGAACCTGTTATGGTCAACGGATCCATCGCTTCGCTGAACGTAGCACTGATTACTTTGTTAAGGGCAACTCCAGTTGCCAGGTTCAAAGGATCAGTTGAAAGTACAGTAGGAACTGTTGTGTTAAGCGTGGTAAATGTCCATACAAAATCATTTGCAAGGGAGATTCCTCCTACACTCGTAGCGCCTGTGGTGATCTTAGCCGTATAGGTGATGCCTGCTAAAAGAGCAACTGTGGGCGTAAACGTTGCAGTTGTGCCAGCATAGTTCACAGCACCGAGTACAGGGGTTGCTCCATTCATCAGCGTGAACGTTGACGAAGTAATAGTTAAAGCATTCATTGCTTCGCTGAACGTTGCTCCTACTACTTTATTAAGTGCAACACCAATGGCCAGATTTAATGGATCGGTAGAAAGCACTGTAGGAATTGACGCTGTTGTAAAGCTCCATACTTTATTACTTGTTATAGGATTGCCGGCCACATTCTTGGCAACTGTTGTAACGGTAGCGGTATACGTGGTAGATGCCAGAAGATTACTTGTTGGAGTAAAGCTTGCTGTTGAGCCTGTGTAACTCACTGCACCTAACACAGATAATGCGCCAATCTTCAAAGTGAAGGAGGAAGAAGTGATGGTTAAAGGATCCATCGCTTCACTAAACGTGGCGGTGATGACTTTATTAAACGCTACAGCCGTAGCCAGATCCAAAGGATCTGTAGTGACTACCGATGGAGATCCACCAGTGTTAAAGCTCCACACATAGTTGTTCGCGAGTGCCGAACCGGTCACGTTCTTAGCACCAGTTGTAATAGTACCGGTGTAAATAGTGTTAGTTGAAAGTGCAGCTGTAGGAGTAAAGGAAGCCGTTGATCCGGTGTACGAAACTGTTCCGGCAACAGCAGTTGTTCCGTTACTTATTGTAAAGGTTGTTGCATTAATTGTCAATGGATCCATTGGCGCACTAAAGGTGGCGCTCACAACTTTACTTATAGCAACGCTGGTTGCATTGTTGATAGGGTCGGTAGAAATAACAGTTGGAGACGCAACAGTTGCAAATGTCCATACATACGCAACCTGCAAAGCATTACCCGCTACGTCTTTAACCGAAGTGGCAACTGTGCCCGTGTAAATAGCATTAGGTTTCAGTTTGACTGCTGGTGTAAACACCATTGCAAAATTTGCTGCATCGTACGTTAAATTACCCGGAATTTCAGATGCATTTTTTGATGAACCATCTGTCCGTGCTCCACTAGGGCTTGATAAAACAAAAGCCGTTGGTGTAATCGTTAACGGGTTCATCGCTTCATTAAAGGTTATCGTGATAACCTGGTTTAAGGGTACACCCGTTGCAAGATTGGCTGGGTTTGTTGATACCACCAGCGGGCATAGCCCAACTGTCTCCACATTTTCATCTTTACATCCGCCAATAAACGCGGCCAGGAGAAAGGCTGCGATTGCGGTGGTCCATAGTTTTCTTGTTTTCATAAAATTTAATTTAGTGTTAGTATAAAAATGAAAGGAAGCCATCCCTAAAGACGACCTCCTTCCCTACTTTTTAATTTGGTTTAGTGACAGCGTTACCATCCAGAACAACCGCAGTCTGTGCCAGGGCTCTGCCATGGAAGGATGCTCCTGTTTGAATATTGATACCCGTCATCGATAATAGAATTCCTTCAAAGTGAGAAGTTGTTCCCAATGTTGCCTGACCAGCTACTTGCCAGAAAATGTTCTTCGCCTGAGCACCACCGATTAAGGTGATGTTAACTCCGTTACTCATGCTTAGGTCACCAGCAATCTGGAATATCCATATATCATTAGCGCCACCAGAGATTGTTACATCAGAAGGAAGCGTAACGGTGTTCGTCCATTTATACAAACCTGGTACGAGTGTTTGTCCACCAATATTTCCAGTTGCTAACTCCAGGAAATCGGGAGAAGGACGACCAGCTGCATCGTTGTAAGCGGTAATCATATTTTCAACAGCAGTAGTCAGGTTAATTGGAGTTGGATCGGCCATATCAGCAGCGTACAACTTTCCAGTCACTTGAGCCGAGATAGCATAACCTGTTGCATCTGTTAAGGATAGTCCAGTTATGTAAGATGTAGCAGCCGGGCTCAAGCCCAGATCGCCTGTTACGGCAGAGGTTGATATATTAGAAATTGCAGTCTTGGCCAGAATTACATAATTCCCAGCGGCACCAAGAGCTACTACACCAAGAGTTGATGTACTTGTACCCGTTGTAAAGCTCCACACCTTATCGGCTGCAAGAGCATTGCCTGCTAAGTCTTTCGCCCCTTTAGTCACTGTAGCTGTGTATGTAACATTAGCTGACAGAATATTGGTAGGAGTAAACGTGGCAATCATTCCTGCATACGCAACTGTTCCTGCAACTGCAGTTGTTCCTTGTTTTACTGTAAAGGTTGAACCTGTGAAAGTCAACGGATCCATTGCTTCGTTGAAAGTGATGGAAACAACTTTGTTGTTCGCAACACCTGTGGCGTTGTCAATTGGATTTGTTGAACTTACCAATGGTACAGCTACATCTGGTGGGCCAACTGTAAAGTTCCATACTGTATTCGCTGCAAGCGCATTGCCAGCAACGTCTTTTGCTCCAGTTTTAATGGTAGCTGTGTAAACAAGACCGTTTGTAAGATCAGCTGCTGGGGTAAACGTTGCCGTTGTTCCGGAATAAGCCACTGCGCCCGCTACCGCAGTTGTTCCTTGAAATAATGTAAATGTTGAAGCATTTATTGTTGTAGCGGTCATCGCTTCACTGAAAACTATAGCAAGAACTTTGTTTTGCGCAATACCTGTTGCATTGTTTGCAGGATTTGTTGAAGTGACCTGTGGTGCTGCAGTGTCAGCTGCATCGCCTGTTGTAAAACTGGAAGTAAAATTAGCAGCAAGCGCATTGCCAGCCATATCCTTAGCTCCGGTTGTAATAGTTACCGAGTAAATTTTGTTAGTAGACAAAGCACTGGCCGGAGTAAACGTGGCGATCGAGCCAGTGTACGTAACAGCACCAGCAACAGCTGTAGAGCCCTGACGGACGGCAAATGTAAAAGTGGTGATGGTAGTTGCGTCCATTGGTTCACTAAAGGTTGCCGTGACCAACTTTGCAAGAGCTACTCCCACTGCATTGTTTGCTGGGTCAGTTGATAGTACCGTAGGCAAATTCAAATCTGATTTTGCGCTAGTGGTAAATGTCCAGGTGTAATCTTTGGCTAAACTTGTACCATCGGCATTCATAGCACCTTTGTTAATGGTAGCTATATAAGCAGTGTTAGGTAAAAGATTAGCGGTTGGAGTAAACGAGGCAGTGTTTCCTGTATAGCTTACAGTTCCTTCTACGTTTACACCACCCTTTTGTAAGGTAAATGTTGAGCTACTAATAGTGGCAGGATTCATAGCTGCACTGAAAGTTGCCGAAATCTTACTGTTGACAGCCCGATTGGTAGCATTGGTAATCGGATCTGTGGAAATCACTGTCGGACGAATTCCTGGATCTTCATCCTTTTTACATCCTGCGATAAAAACAATCACAAGCATGGCTATGATTGGTAATACTCTTGTTCGTTTCATAAAAGTTTGTTTAAAATTTTGATACAATTGACTTCACAGAATAAGGTGTACACCCTTATTTCATGAACTTTAACTCGAGCCTTCTTAGAATATTCGTGCCGACTTCCGCACCCGTGTGATTGACGTCAAAAGAAGATGAATGGATTATCAAAGGGGGAAAAGCTTCCTCACTTTTATCCAATTTTTCCCCAACCCACGATACCCATTCTTTGATTCCTTGCTTCATTCTAATCGCTCACTTTATTTTTACTTATACTGCCATAAGAGCATAAAAAAAGGAACGTTACGATTAACGTTCCTTCCTTGTTGAGTTGAAAAGAGTAACCGTCTACTTTACATTTTTGACGGTCAGATCTCTAAATGCATTACCTAACTCATCCATATCGCGCCCAAATTCCGCTTTGAATTTCTCCCACTTGTCCTTTCCTTCTGCTTTATAATCATCCATCTTTTTTTTCAGGTCTGTGTTCTTTTGCTCCAACGTGGCTATTTGCCTTCTATAATCATCCTGGGCGTCCTTTTTCTCAAGGGCTATCCTGGCGTTAAATTCAGCAATGCTTTTATTGTTAGCTGCTATTTTTTCATCCGCCTCTCTTCTATAGCTATCAATTTCTTTTTGATAGGCTTCGTTAGCATCGTTTAAATCCTCTGTAGCTGCCTCTACCTTTGCTTCTGCGTTCTCCACTTTCTGCGATGGAGTATTACAACTTGTTAAAATGGCACCTGCCAGAAGAGCTGATGCTGCGAATGTCAAAATTGATTTTTTCATATAAATAGTATTTTAATGGTCTTGTGTATGAAGATTTGCCAGGAGCTTTCTCCCATACAAAAGTGGGGGTTTCCGCTCCGCACTCCATTACATATCTATCTGGTTATGTTATAGATCTTACATATTTTTCGGGGCAGAGCGGAGGTCTTTATCTAAAAACAAAAAAATCAGTTCAACTTACTTGTTGATTTCTTTGATCCTCAGTTGCCTGTAAGGCCTGATCGGAAAACTCCTTTGTTAATTCCTTTATTTCACGTTCTGATTTATCTTCAAGGTGAATAACTTCATTGCGAGCAGGTTCATGTGAGGTCACGAGCTCATTTAGCTTCAAGTGCATGGAAGCCGTAAACCGGTTGAATGCCTTTTGAAGAAGAAATAAGCATAGAAAGGAAATGCCACTAATAACATCGCGGAGGGCATCATGAATGCCTTGTGAATAAAACTGTTTGTTAAAAAGCCAGAAGATCACTACACCCAAAGCAATCACAAACGTAATAGAGTTGCCTAGTACGGCTATAAAAACGGTAGCGAGTCTTTCAAAAACCCACTCCATACCGGTATATATTTTTTTCATTGGATACTGTTTTATTTTTAAAATTCTTCTTTGATTACATTCATCTCATCCACACCCAGGTTTAGTAACTGTCTTTCTATCACCTTCATCATAGGTGGAGGACCACATACATAAAAGAATTCATTCGCTCCTACTCTATTCGCTTGAATAAAGTCTTCCGTGATCATGCCGGATGCGTATCCTATTCTTTTTTCCTCGGATAGAATGTTAATAAAATTGTCGCCTAATATCTCGCGCAGTTCTGCTTCGAGTATTATATCTGCCTTAGTCTTATTGGCAAAGATCAGTTTGCAGCTACCCAATTTATTGGTGATGTGTAGCGATCTAAGAATAGAGATAAATGGAGTCACGCCAGCACCCCCGGCAATAAATATACCCTCGCCTTTATATTCAATTGCGCCAAACACCTGATGCAAAAGCAACTCATCATTTTTCTTCAGTTGCAACATCTGATACGTAACACTTTTATGTGCGGGATACGTCTTGATAGTAAACTCCAGATAATCATCGTCTGGAATGCCCGTGAATGTAAAAGATCGTTTTTCACCCTGCCAACCACTTTCGTTTATGGAAACATCAGTGGCTTGTCCAGGGTTATATAAATAGTTCGGAGGTTTCTCTGTAACAATTGTAAGTACGTCATGAGTGATCTTCTCAATCGATTTTATTTTTACTTGAAACTGCTGCGCGTTTTTCATTTTCAGCTTCTGTTTTAACCACCTGTATTTGGGCCCATGAAAGAGCCCCAATGGCTGTTCACGTCAAAGTAATGGCTATTCGTTTCCGGCCAGTGCTCTGGATTAAAGCCGGGTGCCGTCTCCAGAAATGTCTTTTCCACATCCAGTATAAAATTCTGCTCCTTTGGATTCAACTTTAAAGCAACAAATGGAATGGCAAATAACTTTTCTCCTAATCCGAGGAATCCTCCAAACTCAATAATGAGGTATTGAATCTTGCCGTCTTTTATGTTCATCATGATATCCTTTATCCTACCGATATCCTCGTCAGCCTTATTCACAACCTTATCTCCTATAATGGAAGTAGCCGTTAAGATGTAGACAGGACGATTTGCATTGGCTCCAAGCTGGTTTTGACCTGTGGTGTTTTCAATTTCAAGATTTGATTCAAGGTTCATGTTATTTTTAGTTACGTGAGATTAAATGGAATATATTCATCATATGCACTACTCGTGAAATATAAAAATAGGATAGCCCGCTGTTGAACTCAGTGTCTTGATGACACTACTATGAAAGATCGTCTTAATGAAATTGTAATGGATAGAGCAAAGTGCCAATACATTAATATTGTTTTTTTCTATATAGTCATTAATGCTATCACTCACTTCATCTGAAAAAATAGTATCAAATTCCAGATCCATTAAGTTATACAGCATCTTGGTTCTAGCCTGAATTTGCTCTGCATTAAGTTCTTCTTCCCGCTTATACGAACTTTTCACCTGCAACACAATAACCTTGGCCTCCAGAAAACTGGCGAACGTAGCTAGTTGTTTCATGGGTAATTCTTGTCCGAGTTCATATTCAAGGGCATATCCAATGGTATAAATATCCCGATAGGCACACCCTGTTGGAATTAACAGAACAGGAATTGAAACCTCTTTTGCTACCTGGTAAGAGCGACTGCCAAAAAATAATTCGTAATTGTCATCCGCTCCGTTGGTGCCCATTACAATCAAGTCAAAACCTTTGGCATGTTGTGAAATGATGTCGGTCAGATTTTTATCCGATGGTAGTACTTCTATACTACAAGCAATGTTAAATAATTTTTTGATCTGATTTTTTTGCACTTCCAAGCGCTCACGAATTGTTTCTATGGAAGGGCTTGCTTCTTCATCGTGAAGAGCAAAAATAGATTGAACGTTAAACAACTTAAGTTCGGCCTCTGCCTTTTTAGCAATCATAGCTGCATAGGCAATGGCCTGGTTTGCTGTTTCAGAGAAATCTGTAGGACACAATATCTTTTTCATACGTTTTATGTTAGTATTCGTTCTTTATTTCCAGTCATTTAAAAAAATGCACATCATCCGTTAATTTATACTAAGTGTCAATTGGGTTTTATTTGAATTTTTAATTTCAAGCATTATCAGATATACTGATATGCTTATAATAGATGCGAAGAAACACCACACAGAAAGAATATAGTGTTCATAAAACATGGCTGTAATGACGTAGGAAATTAAAACAGTAACGCCCAAGAGCCACATTTTCTTAATGTGCGAAAAAAACGGTGGAGCTATCGTTGCCATAATATAGAGGAATGCACCAAACCCCCTAAGACCAATCGGATAATCTTGTTTGTACGAAATATGATACCCGATTATGTTCGCTTCAACAGGATAGGACAGGAGACAATACATCAGAAAGATGGATATTATCACTCCTAACCCAACCAATACCTTCTGTATTTTCCTGCGTGTCGACTGTTTTTCAAGAAGTAAGATGGCGATAGGAACCCAAAGTGGCCAGACAATTTGTGCGAAGAACAAAAAAACTTTGGTTAAAACTTCTTGTGCAAATCCATAGGCAGGATTGGGCAAAATCAACCATAGAATACCTTCCGTAATTTGCTGAGTAGCAAAAAATAATGGAATACTGGCAAACAATATCTGTGATGGGTGCTCTGCTTTTTTTATTGCTGCCACCCCAATAACAGTAAGAATAACACCGGCTCCGAAACTTGCATTTGCCGAAAAGCACATAGGTTTTTTGATTTGAGATTTATTGTACTTTTAAAATACTTCTTATCTAGCTTTTACTTTCTGTAGGCGCAGGAATTTCATTGGGAGTCTTTGGACTTTCCGGATCTTTTAATCTCAGCAAATTGAAAGGTCTGAAGGGATGGTTCAGAAAAATCGCAAGGGACTAGTATTCTTATCATACTGATTTTTAGTTGAGATACCTTCTTAGTGTCCAGGCGGTAGTTTCGTGCTGTTTCATCATTCCTGTCAGGAAATTGGTAGTGCCCGCATCTTTGCTTTGACCGGTAAGCGTTTCAATATTTTTTCGCAATTCTTGAATTACCGATTCATGATCGTCCAATAGTTCTTTTAGCATTTCCTTCTGAGATGGGTACTTATCCTGAGACTCCTTCAGTCTGGAGTGCTTTGTGAATTCTTTCATGGTGCCCATTGGTTTGCCTCCAAGTTTACTGATGCGCTCGGCCACCTGATCAATGGTTTCCTCCGACTCATTGTATTGAGTCTGAAATAATTTGTGCAACTCCATAAAACTTTCACCTGACACATTCCAATGAAATTTTCGGGTCTTGATATATAAGGTCATCTCGTCCGCTAAATTCACAGAAAGCAATTCAATGCTTTTGTCCAGGTTTTTTTCTGTTATTTCTGTTGCTGGTTTCATGATGTTGGTTGTCAATTGGTACTAATACGGTTAGGTGACTTTAGATTATTATACGATGCCTTCCGCCTTCGAAGTTTGGGAGCTTACATAGCTGACCTTACTCTGGAAAATATTAGCGGATTGCCCCTCAACGGTCTCTGCATATTCTATTGGCTCCAAATGCTTTGCGGTAGCTTCGAGGAAGGCTGCTATCTTTTTGTGGTTCTCCACTGAGGATACATTCATGCAAGTTGGTAACATCGGGGTTGTAGTGACTGTCATTTTTAATTGCTTTATAGGTAACATTAATAAGTGGTGAAACTAAAAATTTGATAGAGCCATACTTATGGGTGGAATTTTTATTTGTGTACTACTCAAAAAAAGATGATAAGCAGAACTAAAATAAGTATGATGGCCCCTACAGAAATATAAATTCCGCCACCCAGTTCATGAAGTTCTTTCTTTGAAGATTTTATTTCTTTTCGCAATTGCTTCTTCTCTGCTGCTGTCATCTTCGACCTATCCAAGGTCTTAATCTCTTCCAGTCGATTAATTAAAATTTTAGCACGCGCTGCTGATTCTGGTGTTTCGGTTTTACCTTCTAGGTTAGAACTTATTTCCGATCCAGCACTTAGTTCCGTTGGTACAAAGGGTAATAACAGCGTTGCTGTCATTATCCAAATTTTTAGTGTTTTCATTTTTTTTACTTTGTTTAAGACAAACTGTTCCTCGTATAGCAAATCTGCTACTGATTACTTCTTTATTCGTTACACTATTTCAAAATGATTTGTATGGTTTACAGTTTTAGATAATATTACTAGATGTTACCCCTGCTATAGTTATACGTTTTCAAGGGTGCACTCGCGTTTATACTGAAACTGCTTGAAGATGGAAGGTGAAAAACCCGTTACCTTTTTGAATTGATTTGAAAGGTGGGCTACGCTGCTATAATGCATTTTGTAGGAGATCTCCGTGAGGTTAAGTTGATCATACAGCAGCAGCTCTTTAACGCGCTCAATTTTATGTTTGATAATATACTGTTGAATCGTGATCCCTTTGACTTCGGAGAATAAGTTCGATAGGTAATTATAATTATAACTTAGCTTTTCGCTGATGTAATCTGAGTAATTCACCTTGGGCACTTCATCTGAATGATGGATCATTCCCACTACCACATTCTTAATTTGTTCAATCACTTCACTTTTTCTATCCTCCAGCAGTTCCAGGCCAGATTCAAGCAAATGATCTTTTAATTCAGACCGCTGATTGAGCGTGAGCTCATCTGGCATTTCCACTATTCCCAGGTCGATCACAGCATACCTCAATCCTAAACGTTCAAACTCCTCTTTTACAATCTTTTTGCATCGCAAACTGACCATGTTCTTGATATAAACTTTCATACATTTTTACTGTTTAAAGTTTGTCCCTGAAATTTGATTAGCGCTGACTCAATTTTTGCTCCATTCTATTTGGCTCTCTACAAGGCTATTTAGAGGCATGAGTGTTCCCATTAATCCTATAATTGCCAAGCCTGTGTAAAATATTCCACACTGAGAGCATTTTACAGGTCAAAAAAAAAGCTGTTGAATTTCAACAGCCTAATCCCCCAAGAAGGAAGTAACGTACCAACCCAACGTCCTTCAATAGGAAGTTCTTACTTCTTGTTATTAACTCAATTTCTTCTCCAATTCATCAATCTTCTTCTGTGCATCTATGTTACCAAGAGAAAGCGAAAGCTTATACAACTCCAATGCCTCACGTCTTGTCTCCTTTTTCTTGCGAGGTGCAAACTGCGTGCGGTTAGCTGCGGTTTCCAATGCTTGCGCTTGTGCAAAGTAAAGGTTGGACACAGTTGCTTTGTTTTCTAATTGGGTCTGATTGAAAAGTTTTTCAAGCGAAGCAATATCGCTTTCATTCATTTTTATCATCTGATCTCTCATCGATAAGATAGAATCCTTCTCATTTAGTCTTACCCATAACTTCATGCTCTGGTCTTGCTGTTGTGCAAGTCGCAATTGAAGCTCAAGGATTTCAGCGGATTGCTTGGCCAAATCTGCTTTATAGCCTCTGATTGCTCTGGCTGAAGCTTTGGATGAATTCTTAGATGATTTTTCAAGTGCGTTCAGTTTGGCTTCGGTCTGCTTCACATAGGCATTGATATCCCGTAAGCGGGTTACATAGTCCGCATAATAGCTACCTTCCACCATGCTCACTTGCATGGACTTGCGGCTGGCATCAATCGAATCGATAAGAACTCCTACTTCATTCATACTCTCTTCTACTTGCCTGCTAGCGATTAGTTGAACATTCAATGAATCAACTTTACCCTGCAAAGCTTCTTTCTCCTTGGTATCGCAACCGAAGAGAACAACCACAATAGCGAAACCTAAAATATACTTCTTCATAATTTTGTTTGTTTGGTGAATTTTTCAAACAGGGATGTAACAATTGTGCCAATACACAATCATTATCCATTACAAAAAAAAAGGATAAGTTGAGCTCTCAGACGGTCATGTGTATACAAATTTCCACAGCTAAAAACTGAGGTGTAGATATATTGACCAACTAGTAAGAATGTGAATAATGTATTAATGCGCCTGCTAAAGGCGCTTGGAGACCTGTTGAATAGAGGTTAAAAAACCTTGTAGGTGTCCATTAAAACTTGCCGGATTTTCAAGGTTGCTAAGATGGCCCGCCTTCTCTATCACTTGAAGTGTTGAGCCTTTTATCAGGTCTTGCATTTTTTGAGAGACCTCTGGTGGAGTAATCTGATCACTCTGCCCAACTAAAATCATGACTGGAATATTGATTTGATGCAATCTTGAACACGTTTCCTTCCTATCAGCTAAAGCTTTAAGAGTATTAACAACAGTTTCTACCGATGTGCGTAGAATAGTTTGCTCGATAGATGAAACTTCATTCGGCTTATTGACCAGTGAAGCTTCACAAAAAAGTTTTTGTACAGAATCATGCGCGTATTGTGTTAAACCATTTTTCTGAACTGAATCAATGACGTCCATTCGCTTCTGTTTTGCCTGGTCGGTGTCAGCCCCGCATTGTGTATCACATAAAATAAGAGCCTCAATTCTGGCGGGTTGATTGAGTATTGCACTCAGTGCAATATAACCACCCATGGATAAGCCGCAGATAATGGCTGATTCAACTGCAATCGCATCCATAAAAGAAAATAAATCATCTGACAATTGATTAATGTTCATTTGGGCTGTATCTGCCATCGACTCTCCATGTCCGCGAACATCATAGGCAATTACCCGATAACGTTCTTTCAGTACGCCAATTTGATTTTCCCACGTTCCTTTATTAAACGGAAAGCCATGAATAAATAGGATCGTGACCGCTTCAGTTACACCCTCATCGATATAGCTTACAACGTTGCCATCAACACGTATTTGTTTTTCTTCGAATTTCATTTCTACCATATTTGATTGTCCTACCTCACAGCAGATCTTCTTTCCCAAATGGCTTTATAGACTTGCACCACTGCCAAAGGCAATAACCCAGCCACTATTGCCACCATCCAGAGCTGACCTGTAAATGACGCCAGGCCCAACGCCAGACGCATTTGAGGAACTGCATAAACAACCACCAGCAGACCTGTGCAAATCAAAAGCGCCAGCCACACAAATTTGTTCTTCGTTACATCATTCACCCATACTGGCGAGTGAGTAGCACTCATATTAAAAACGTGAAATAATTGTGCGAATGCAAGCGTTAAAAATGCCACATTGTTAATTAACTGAGGATCGGTTGAAACCATCTGTCTGCAATAAATCGCTGCTGCTATAACGGCTATTGTCATGGCGATGGAGTATAAAGCAATCGTTATCCAATTTCTATTCGAAATAATATCCCTCTTCTTATCTCGTGGCGGTATTTCCATCACCGATTTGTCACCGTTACCCAAACCAAGTGCCAGTGCTGGAAATACATCCGTTACCATATTTAAAAACAAGATTTGCAAGGGAAGTAAAATGGAAAGTGGCGCCAGAAAGCCCAACGTCATGACAATAAATATTTCACTCAGATTACATGAAACAAGGTAGATCACAAACTTTTGAATATTCTGAAAAATGACTCTGCCATGAAACACAGCTTCTGCAATGGTGTTGAACGAATCATCTTTCAACACAATACTGGCCGTCTCTTTCGCCACAGCCGTTCCACGCAATCCCATGGCAATACCCACATCTGCTTTCTTCAAAGCAGGTGCATCGTTTACACCATCACCCGTCATGGCTACTATGTTGCCTGCCTTTTGATAAACATCGGCAATATCCAGTTTTTGCTTTGGTGTGGTTCGTGCAAATACGGTTGTAGAAAGTATTTTTTCTTTCCATTCATTGGTGAGTAAATCAGCAGAAGGTAAGTCCTTTCCAAATAATTACACCTTGCTCTTCATCACCGGCTAATCCTACCTTTTTGGCAATGTTGAGTGCCGTCATGGGATGATCACCTGTAATCATCACTATTTTAATTCCTGCTTTTTTACACGACTCCATTGCTCCCTTGATATCCAATCGCGGTGGATCCAGAAAACCAATCATCCCCACGTATATCAACTCATTCAAAAAACTTGTTGCATTCATCGATGCCTCTTCGCGATATGCAAATGCCAATACACGAAGGCCATCGGCTGCCATTTTTTCGGATTCTGATAAAATCGTTTTGCGTTCGGACTCAGTCAATTCTTTGATGGTAGCACCTATTTGTATCCCGTTGCACTTTTCCAGCAGGTGTTCTACCGATCCTTTGGCCGCGGCAAATTGTCCGGTACCGGTATTGTGTAAGGTGCCCATGATCTTAGTATCGGAATTGAAGGGCTCTTCCGCTATTCGTTCGTACTTCTCTTTCAATCCACTGGCTGTTGTGCCTGATGTATTCGCTAACTGAACGAGTGCTATTTCAATGGGATCACCCAATATCTTCTTTTCTTCACCCGATGATTTTGTGGATGCATTGTTACATAAAGCCCCCACCAACTTTAATTTTTCGAAATTCTCTTTGCTTTTTTCTAGCTGTCCCTTATCGAACGTTAAGGTATTACCATCGATGGTCGCCAATAGATGCTCTTCAGGGAAAGAGAAGGTGTTGACATAGATTTTGTTTTCTGTTAAGGTGCCTGTCTTGTCGGTCAAGATCACATTGGTACTTCCCAATGTTTCAACAGCGGAAAGTTTTTTTACGATAGCATTCCTTCTGGCCATGTGAAGCATTCCATACGCCAACGCTACTGTTGATACGATAGGCAAGCCTTCAGGAAATGCGGCTACGGCAAGTGCTATTGAAGTTTTAATGATCGGCAGCCAACCTTTGCCTTGTATTATTCCGCTAATGGCAAAGATCAGCGTCATGGACAATGTTAACCAGATAAGTTTTTTGCTTAACGTAGCGAGCTTCTTGTCTAGCGGTGTTGTTGTCTCTTCAGAACTTTCCACCAATGAAGTGATGATGCCGAGTTGTGTATGTTCGGCAATCCCTGTGATCACGGCTTTTCCGTTTCCATTCATGACGAATGCGCCTTTAAACACCATGTTGTGCTGATCGCCCAGCACTGTTTCCTTCGGAAGTTTTTCAGTGTTTTTTTCTGTGGGGAGCGACTCACCTGTAAGTGAAGACTCATCACATTGCAGTTGATTTAACTCTACCAATCGTCCATCACCGGGAATTACATCGCCTGCTTCCAGCATCACCAGATCTCCGGGAACTAATTTCTCAGAAGGAATATCCTGTATTTTTCCATCACGCATTACCCTGGATAGTATCACGTCCATTTCCTTTAACGCGTTCATGGAGTTGCGAGCCTGAAGCTCCATCAAAAAACCAATTAAAGCATTCACAAAAATCACCACAAGAATGGCGATTGCTTCTATATAATCTTTAAAGTAAACTCCGACAGCAGCTCCAGCAAACAACAAATAAACAATAGGGCTTTTAAATTGCTGAAGGACCATCATCCAAATGCTTTTTTGCTTTTGGAGCTGATAACTATTTAGACCAAATTCCTTGGTGCGCTGTTCCGCCTCTGATTGGCTGATACCTACCTCAACATCTGTAGCAAATACCTGTAAAACTTCCTCTGTTGAAAGGGTGTGAATATCGGGAACGGGATACTTAATTTTCATTCTTCACTTCTGCTTTCTTCTGTTTTTTGAAATACTTTTTAAATGGCCAACTGTGCCGCATCGCCTCCATATTCTCGTCTAACTTAAAGGTAGCCGATTTAGTGTTATCCAAAGTTCCCCTTAGTTTTTGAGCAAAGATCGTGTCCGATAGCAAAACACCAAGTGCATTGTCGCCATCGTTCATTTTTGTTGTCACCTTTTGCAAATCATCTGTCACTTTCTTCGAGTTGGCACTAACTATATTAATATTTTGCATAGTACTTTCAAAGGAATGTGCATAGCTGGTATCAGAAATCAACTTAGTGATCAGTCCATCTCCATTATTTATCTCATTCAGTAAGTTTTTAGTTTCGATCGCTACTTTGTTTGCATTTTCCCCTGTCATCTTCATCGCTGTAATCGTCAGTCGCAACTCATTGGAAATGGGTCCATCCTTTAACAACTCACCAAGAATCCCTTCACCTTTGTTTAATCGCGCGGTAATTAGTTTTAGATCGTCTGTGATCGAGCGAGTATTCATTCCAACCTCTTTGGCAATGTTGAGTAACTCCTGTGTATCAGCAGGTGATAAGGCATTGATAGTGTCGCTGTCCTGAATAATCTGATCGACAGTTCCAGGTCGGATGATGACAATTTTATTTCCTACAAATCCATCCGAACCCACCGAAGCAGTGGCATCCTTTTTAATAAATTCATTTTGTTTGTCCTTAAGCGAAAGGTTCACAATCACCCTACCCTCGGACACAATCTGCACCTTTTTTACCATACCAATCTTAACGCCAGAAAGCCATACGTTGTCACCTTCTTTAAGTCCCTCCACATTTTTGAAAACAGCCGATACCAGAAAGGTCTTGTTAAACAAATTTCCCTCCCGTCCTAAGTAAAATACGGAGCCCAGGAAAATGACTATTCCCCCAATTACAAATGCTCCTAATTTTATATTTCGTTTAAAGTCCTGGTTTTCCATAGTGTTATTAGCTAATAGTTAAAAAACTGTTTTAGGTCGGTATCGCTTGTTGCTTTCAACTCCTCAAAGGTGCCTTCGAGTTTGCTCTCTCCATTAATAAGTGCGACTACTCTATCAGATACCTGACGTGCACAACTGATATCATGTGTGATAATGATAGAGGCTGTATGGTATTGATCACGCACCTGCAAAATCAATTCATTGATTTCTCCCGAGGTAATTGGATCAAGGCCCGCAGTGGGTTCATCGTACAACATTATTTTAGGTTTGAGTATCAGTGTGCGTGCAATACCAATTCTTTTTTTCATTCCTCCCGATAATTCTGCCGGCTTTTGATCAACCGTGTGCTCTAATCCAACCTCCTTTAAAGAAATCAGTACCATTTCATTTAACTTTTTTGTGTCGTAAATGCCCAGATTTCTTTTTAATGGAAACTCTAAGTTTTCGCGCACGGTCATCGAATCATACAGAGCGCTTCCCTGAAATGAAAACCCAACTTGAAGTCTGAGTTTATTCAACTCCGCTTCTGATAACTTAGGGACATCAAAGCCCAACACATGAATATCTCCACTATCGGGTCTAAGCAAACCCACCATGCATTTAATTAAAACTGATTTGCCTGATCCCGATCTTCCCAACACGACCAGATTTTCTTTATCATACACACTCAGACTTACATCTTTCAGTATGACCCGGTCACCAAAATTTTTCTGAAGGTGGTGTACCTCTACTACTTTATTTTTTGAAGTCGAATGATTTTCCATTAGCGAATAAGATTCAGGAATTGTAGCGTGATCAGATCAATCACAAAAATGAATACCATGGAAACGACAACAGCTGTATTAGCTGCTTTCCCTACTCCGGTTGTTCCTTTATCCGAATGATACCCGGCATAACTACTAATAATGCCAATGGCAAAACCGAACAAGGTTGATTTTATTAGCGAAGCGAAGATATCCAGGTACGTGACGGAAGCGGCCACCTCATTGCTGAACAAAATGAAACCAGAGTCATTAAAAGAGTGTACCATCACAAATGATCCAAGCAAGGCAACCCCGTCCGCGTAAATGACCAGAAGTGGCAACATGAAAGTGGTGGCCAACACTCGCGTGACTACTAAATAGGAAAACGGTCGTGTCCCTGAGACTTCCATGGCATCGATTTGTTCCGTCACCTGCATACTTGCCAACTCAGCGCCAATGTTTGAGCCCAGCTTACCAGCACATATCAAACCCGTGATCAATGGACCCAATGATCGCACTACTGCTTGCGAAACCAGGGAAGGAAGCCATGACTCAGCACCAAAGGATGCTAATGACGGCTGCGATTGCTTTGTAAAAACAATACCAGCCAAAAAGCAAGTGAAGGTGATGAGGAAAAATGAATGGTTACCCATCGCAAAGCATTGCTTCAATACCTCCCGGGTTTCATACGGTGGGTATACTGCTTTCTTGAAAAAGACAAGAATAAACGTATAAATATCAGCAACCTTGATAAGGGCTTGAGTGATGGCCATGTAACAAATTTGAACAGCTTACAGGAAAACACATGCCAAAAATCCAGTCGGGCGCAAATCAGTTTTGATCCGTTTTCACTAACCTACCCTTCTAATTTTATAGCTACAGGTGTAGAGATTTATTCACACTTCTCTTCCACAATACCCCAATGTTACCTGGTTACACCTTACTAATCGTAGCACGAAATTGGAGTAGGTAAAATAGCAGCCATGAAAACTAAACCCATACCAGGTAATAGAGAAAATAGCCCCGACCTTGCCTACCGGCCAGGCAGACTTCAGGTCGGGGAACAAATGGACACAAACAAAAGGGCTTTAGCCCCGTACAATTTTGGCTAAAGCCAAATATTTTTATTTCTATCGCCCCCGACCTGAAGGTCGGGGCAATTGCATAATCCGTAATAAAATACTGGTTCTCTTTATCCTTTCATTGCTGTCTGTTGCTCAAGCTGCGGGACAGACGGAGCCACTGAAAAAAATTAAAATAAAGAAAGATCAACAGGTGGTGACCAATGACACCACCTACATTACCCAGCATGATACTGTCCTTTGGCTCACAAAAAATGAGGAAAGCAATCTAAAGGTAAGACAGAATCCCTACACAACCTCCACCCGATTTTATGATCGCTGGCGAAAAAAAACAGCAACTCATAAATCCACAAAGAATCTTTTCGAATTCGTGGTTAAGAAAAAAGGGAGCAAAGAAAAGCTGATTGATGCTGTCGTGAAAAGTGAAGATGTATTTAAACCGTATGCCGGTTATACAATTGAATCCATCACCTTCAAAGGCGTAGATCTATTGGAAGGCTCGGTCATCGACACGTTACAAAAAGCCTCTACCCGGTTCGGCATCCTCCTGAATAAAGTGCACCGAGACACCCGTGCTATCATCATTAGTCATAATCTTTTATTTGAGGTTGGTGATGCTGTTGATCCATATCAGCTAGCCGACAATGAACGGATACTGCGGCAATTCAAAACGTTGCGTGATGCCAGGATCTATGTAACGGAAACTAAAAAGAACAGCAAACTGGTGGATGTTGTAGTGGTGACTCAGGATGTTGGGTCTATCGGTGTTTCTGGGAGTTATGGCTCACTTCAACGATTTCGTTTGGATGTGTATGACATCAACATTCTTGGATATGCCAGACAACTGCGTCTTTCCTTCTTTAGGAATTCGGCCGATCATCCGAAAAACGGATATGAAATAACACTCCGTGAGCCCAATTTCATGAGCACCTTTATTCAGGGCGAACTTCAATACACCGATAACTACCTTCGTCAACAAACGCGACTGGCATTGGCGCGTGATTTTTTAACACCCGAAACAAAGTATGCAGGGGGCATAGATCTATATCGCACGCGCGAAAGGTTTTACTTTGAAGAGTACGACACGTTGGAATTGCCTTACACCGAAAACAGTTTCGATATTTGGGCCGGGCGATCCTTTCAATTGGATAAACGTACCAACTTGATTTTCTCAACGCGTGTAAACACACGCGACTTCGTTGCCCAGCCGTTTGTTTCAAGCGATTCAAATTCATTCTTCTACAACAAGACTTTTTTATTAAGCAGTGTGTCGCTTACGCAACGGAATTACCTGAAGAGTTATCGGATACGTGGCTTTGGAAAAACGGAGGATGTGCCGGTGGGTGGGGCTATTAGTCTGATAGCTGGCGAAGAAATTAATCAATTTACGGACCGAGCCTATGCGGAGGTAAATGGAATAGTGGGAAGATATTTCACATCCTTTGGCTATCTCAATTTCTCAGGTGCCTTAGGTAGTTTCATTAAGAATGGCAAAGGTGAAGATGGGCTGGTGACACTCTCCAGTACTTACTTCAGCGATCTCGTCAGGATTAGAAAGATGCAGGTAAGGCAATTCATTTACTTCACATATACAAAGGGATTCCATCGGGTATTGGATAGAACGATTAGCCTACGGGGTAAATGGAGAGATGAAAATGACCTGCCACCGCTGGGTAATCATCGGATGACATTAGGTTTTGAAACGGTCTATTTTATGCCCTGGTATGCGTACGGCTTCCAGTTTGCTTTATTTCACCGTGTTGATTTCAATACACTTTCAACAAGCCCTGTTCGATTAAACAAATCGACCTTGTTCCCTTCCATTCAATTTGGTGTGCGCATGCTAAACGAAAATTTAGTGCTGCCCAGATTTTCACTGGACGTAACGTACTTCGGAAGAAGTAACAATTATGTTGACGGCTGGCAACTTAAATTTTCCACCACACTGCCTAACTTGTTTGGCACCACTCAAACATTTAAGCCACAGGTTTCGGGGTTTTATTGAGAGTCACTTTTTATGGCCACCGCCACAGGAGTAGGTTTAATCTTCTTCCCCATTCTGGTGATATGCACTTGTGTACACTTATTTCACGATTGCTTCTACCGCCATGGCTACGCTGGTCACGAAAAGAAAAGCCATCAAAAACATTGCGTTCACAATCCTCAAATAAATTCTGCCGCTGATTTTCATAGAATTTATTAATTAAGTTAAATTATCAATTTCTGAATTTCACCTGTTTTTTTTGTTGACCAAAATTGGTGCTAACAATATTCCGATAGTTGCGCCAATCATTCTCTTCGAATCCATAGTCTTATAATTTAAGATTTCATCCGCCCACACACCTTGTGTGATCAGAGAATAACATGCCACTCCGTTAACACGCCTCACAGGCTGACAAAGGCCTTTATGGAATGGAGTTGGGGAATTGTTGAACATTCAAACGGGAATAAACTCCCATTATTTCGCGCAAGGGTCTCCCTTGTGCGCACCTACTTGCAAGCGTCCCGCTTGCGTATTAAATTCAAACAATGAGTCGGAAATACAAAATTTCAGATCAACAAAAGCTCCATTTTGTGACATTCACAGTGATCGACTGGATTGATGTATTCACACGCGATGAGTATCGGGACATCTTTGTCAATAGCGTAAAATATTGTCAGGCCAATAAAGGCATGGAAGTCTATGCATGGTGCATTATGCCCAGTCATGTCCATCTAATTGTTGGAACAGCTAGTGATTTTAAGCTTGAAGACACCATCCGTGATTTAAAAAGTTATACTTCAAGAAGTATCCGAAAGGCAATCGAAGATACGAATCAAGTACACGAAAGCAGACAAGAGTGGTTATTAAAAATGATGTACCAGGCAGGAAAATACAACAGTAACAATAATGATTTTCAATTCTGGCAACAGCATTACCATCCTATCGAACTTAGCAGCAATGAATTAATCGATCAAAAACTGGACTATATACATATGAATCCTGTTGCTGCTGGTTTCGTGGATGTGCCAGAGGCCTGGCTATATAGTAGCGCAAGGGATTATTACGGTTCGGCTAAAGGCAAGATAGAGTTGCTTTATGTTTCTTAGCTATGCAAGTGGATTACCCCCGGGCAAGGGTTCCTCCCTTGTGCGCTTCACATTTTCAAGCGTCTCGTTTTTGCGTTTTACAATGTCAGTTCTGTTACTCCAGCGGACGCTGGAAATATATTAGCACAAGCGGATGCTTGCGCTAGTTGAGGCAAGTTGAGCTGGAAATATATTAGCACAAGCGGACGCTTGCGCTAGTTGAGGTCTGTTACTCCAGCGGACGCTGGAAATGTATTAGCACAAGCGGACGCTTGCGCTAGTTGAGGATGTATTAGCACAAGCGGACGCTTGTGCTAGTTGAGTTTAAGCCACAGGTTTCAGGATTTTATTGAGAGTCGCTTTTTATAGCCACTGCCACTGCAGTCGGCTTAATCTTCATTCCCATTCTCGTGATATGCACTTGGGTAAATTCAGCACCAAACAGAAGAATCAGTCCTGCATAGGAAACCCACAACATAATTAAAATAACGGAACCGGCCGCACCATATGTTGAGCCTAAATCACTGCTTCCAAAGTAAAGGCTCAGAGCAAACTTTGCAATCACAAACAAGATGGATGTTAAGAAAGCACCACTCCATACATCCTTCCACTTGATTTTAATGTCTGGCAAAAATTTGAATATTGCAGCGAAGAGAATAGTAATTATCCCCATTGAAACTGCAATATCCAAAAACCCAAAGAATACAAGCACAGATTCAGATAAATGTATCGACACCCAGTTGCTTAAAGCACTTAGGCCCGCAGAAAGTACTAGCGATACTAATAATAAGAAGCCGACTACCAGGATGAGGCCAAATGAAAAAAGTCGATCTCTAATAAGTTCCAGAATTTTGTGTCGTGTTTTAACTTTTGGTTCTACTTTCCAAATTCTATTCAGCATTTGTTGCAGGTGATAAAATACTCCAGTGGCACCAAAGAGCAGTGTTGCAATTCCGACAATAGAAGAAATTAAAGTTGTTTTAGATTTACTTGCGTTGGTAATAATGGAGCCAATGTCTTTGGCCGTATCTCCTCCTAAAATATCCTGTATCTGACCTGTTATCAGAGCAGTTACTTCCTCGTTGTCATAAAAATATCCTGCTAAGTTAATGATGATAATCAACAGACCAGGCAATGAAAAAATAGTGTAATACGCGATGATGATGCTGTGGTTAAATGGATCCCGATCCCACCACTGTTTGGCAGTATCTTTAAGGGATACCCTGAACTCTCTCAAAGCATCCATCATAACCTCCACTCTAGCATGTTTTACTGGTGACATGAAAATTACGCTTTATTTATTAATTGATCCTATGCACAATATGAAACGTCTTTGCGAGCCTGCCTGCGGTAGGCAGGCATCTGCGTGGGATTTGTGTGGTAGGGCGAAGCCTGTCTGCCGAACAGACAGGCAATCTCCTCATTTGGGGATCGCTTCGTCCCACCCGCTTTCCTTCCCTGGTACCTGCCTACCGGACAGGCAGGCTCGCGATGACGTCAAATTTTTAGTTTGGTATAGCATAACATCAGTTATTAACTGTCGTGGATCGCTTTTTCGTATGAATAACAGAGGCCTCATCGATAGAATGAGAACTATGCAAATCATTATCCCGTGCCGACAACCCTGAAAGCTTGATGTAAAATTTTTTTAATACCTCCAGCTCATCACTTGTCAAATCTTCAACATCAATTAACCGGTTGCCGGCATTTTTCTGGCTGAATAATTGAAGAACGGTTGGGCGTATCAGCTGCCTGAAAAAGAAATTAACAATCAGAAAACAATAGCAGGCCTTTTTTGAATGTCCGTTACTTGACGGATAAAGTTTGTGATCAGGGTATCGGCATAAACGCCATAGGCATCCACCAATGTCCCTTTCTTTTGGTCACGTGTTTCAATTAGATATAAGATAGAATTATCATCAGGGTTTGAATTTCCTTCAAAGCGATAGAAGTTAGTAATCTTTATATCTACTGGCGTATAAACAGACTTTTCATCTTCGGTGGTAAGACCGATGGCGGTCATCTTAAAATTTTCTGAGTAGCCCCGTTCCAGCGCTAGCGTAATACATTCAGATAGCGTTGCCATACCTGTGTTTTGTTTTTCCTGAAAATTATCCAAAATCATGTGTCGTATGTTAAAATGATCAAAAGATACTACCCATTGTACTGTAAGACCGCCTGACGCATAAACCCTCTATAGCCGGTGATCGCATGTCGCCACCAACAATATAATAAGGATGACTCCAAGTATCGTAATGACAATCCCCGACATAAAGTGATGCGGTCTTTTTGTTGAACGTTGCTTTATAGTCATATGGCTTTGTAGTTTTGATATCGCCCACCGTCATGTAGTGATGACGATGGTTTTAGATATCCATGTGTATCTACAGCTCTGAGACAATAATCTGATTTCGTCTGAAAATGATCAACGTTAAATGTCCGCTACTACTTTTCTGACTTCCTCTTTTGTCTTGCCCAGTTTGGTTTGAAGCCGACCGTACAATTCATCTTCTTTCCCTACCGTAAATAGCAAATCGTCATCGGTGAGTTCAGCGTACTTTTGTTTCAATTTACCCTTCACCTCGTTCCAGGTACCTTTGAGTTGTAGCGCGTTCATCGTTGCTATTGTACTTTTACTTTGTCGTTGGCGTTGGCGTGATTGATCATTTCCTTTCCTCTTCTAAAAACTTCATCAACGCCTGAATTGAACTTGTCTTTCAGCAATTCCATAGACTCTTCCACTGTTTCTTCCAGCCCATTTGCTAATCTGGCAGAACGATTTTTCAATTTTGCGCGTGATCTTTTTCCACTTGTTGGAGCTAATAATATTCCAATAGTCGCGCCAATAGCCGCAGCAGCTAATAAGCCACCAATCATTCTTTTCGAATCCATAGTCTTTAAAATTTAAGATTTCATCATTCGCACACCTTGTGTGAATTACCGACACATTAGAAAATAGCATGCCACCGTATAAACACGCTTCATCAGGCGACAACGGCATTTCAGGACTGGAGTTGGGGAATTTTTGAACATTCAAACGGGAATAAACTCCCACTTTCAATTTCCGAATCTTTGTTTCATACCAAATTCCAAGGCAATTAATACGGCATCAAAATTTCTAGTATCGCTACAGAATTAAAATCCATCGTTATGTTAGGCCTCTCCATTATCTTCTTTGTCATTGCTATGGACGCAGCTATTTTAACATTTGGTGGCCTCTCCATTGGATTTCCTCATACCACTAAAATTGTGTTCTTCTTTTCTCTTTTCTTTCTTGTCATTTCATGTCTCTTCATAGCCGTGGCTTGTGAGAAGTATTTGATAGAGAAGGAACAACTGCCTCACGTTTAATCAACGTCAAAACAAATTAGCCCTCATGAATACTCTTTTGAAATCAGCTATTATCTTGATCCTTCTCTCTGTCATTCTGATACTGTTTTCGGGATGTAGAACTGTCGTTGAAAGACCCTCAAATCCCGAAATACTTATCATTCCACTATCACCTGGCCACGACTTTATTTATATCAATGATTCGTGGAGATGGAACCAGCGAGCGCATTCGTATAAGGTTTCAAAAGGCTATTGGGCCAAACCCAGGAAATCTACTGTGTGGGTAGATGGTCACTGGAGAAAAACCCGCGGAGGTTGGAAATATGCACAAGGACATTGGTATTAATTCTAACAAGGCAATAAACTAAATAATCGTGAACAGGTTAATTATCATTGTTGCGCTATCGTTGATTTGCTCCGTATCGGTTGCCAATCCGGGCAAAGATGAACGGAGAAAAATCAGACAGGAACATCGGATGAATAAGGGAAAGTTTGACAATCGGACATTAAAACAAAAAGCTACAGATACTAAAATCCTTTCCGTTCTGGCGATACTAGCGATTATCGTATTTAAAAAAGTTGACGAGACTCAGTAGACTTTATGTCTTAGGATTCAGCCAATCTAAAGTGAATATGGAACGTAGTCCCTTTATTCAACTCGCTCTCTACTTCTACCCGCGCATTGTGACTATTCAATATATTTTTTGTTGACGTTAATCCAAGGCCCATGCCGGTAGGCTTGCCTGTGAAAAAAGGATCAAATAATTTTCCGACATCCGAAGCAGCTATACCTATGCCATTATCAGAAATAGAGACCGTTACTATTTTGTCATGAACACTGATAGTTATGATTAACACCCCTTGTCCAGGTATCATGGCCTCTACGGCATTGATAATAATATTGAGCAGTGCAATTTGAATTTTAGCTCCATCCATTAAAATTCTTGGCAAATCATTCCCGTTTTTATAATTTGTTTGTAAGTCGATCTCCTTCAACTTGATTCGGTCAATCGCTTGCAGAATAGCGGCTTCTACTATTTCTTTTACATTCGTCAACTCCAGATGAAGCTCTCGCGGGCGGCTTGAGTTCAACATCTCCTCTACCAGTTGCTCTATCCGCTTGGCATTTCGTTCGATGATGTCTGCATATAGTTTGGCTGTTTCATTATTGGCGGGCATCTCTTCGCGAAGCTGATCCATAGCAAGACTTAGATTCGTCAACGGATTTCGTACTTCATGGGCGATTGTCCTGGCAATTTTGCCCGTAAGAGAAAGACGTTCCGCAATCAGCATATCGCTTTCGGCTTGCTTGCGAAGGGTAAGATCCTTAAGAATACCTTGATAACAGGAAAATCCAAACGCCTGGTCGGGAATGAAAACACAATTCAGCAAACAGATTATCTTTTTCCCTGCTTTGGTAACCAAGGAGACTTCAAAATCGCGCACCTGTCCAATCTCCTTTATAGTGGATAAGAAATAATTGTAGTCCTCTTCATTTTCAAAAAGGCTTCTCATGGTAATCATCTCTCCATCTTGTTGGGAATAGTCCAACAATTCCAGGAATGAATCATTCACGTCCATTACTACCAATGTATCACTTGCTAAAAAAATGGGATCGATGGATCGTTCAAATAAGGTGCGGTACTTTTTTTCCTTTTCATCCAACGCTTTTATTACGCGGGTTTGACTGAGTGCATACCGGATACTCCGTTCCAGAATGGAAGAATTTAATTCTGTTTTTATCAAATAATCTGAAGCCCCATAAATGCTGGCATCAATGTCAACTTTTAACTCATTTTGCCCTGTTAAAATGATGGAAGGGGTTAATAGATTCTTGCCTTGAATATACCTGATAAGGTCCAACCCATTCTCACTTCCCAGCCGATAGTCAATTAAAAAGATGTCATACTTCCCACTTATCATTTCTTGTCGTGCCCGGTTGATGTCCGATTCCCAGGTTACATCGAAGTGGAAATTTTGAACCTCGGCCAGGTATTCCTTTGTCAACAACGCGTCATCTTCGTCATCTTCAATCAGCAGCACTTTTATATGAGATGGTTCCATGTATTATGTATTAATTGGCTAACAAGGATCTATACTTGTAGCACCGATGCTACAGGTGTGGAAAATTATATCCCCTAAGTTACCCATAATCGTGTACAATCGTGCCAGGTCCTTCAAAAACGGGATAAATAGTCTGGCTTAATTTTTAGACTACCCCACACAACTAACGAAGTATGATTATGAAGGCAGGTACTAAAATTTTATCAGTGATCTTAGTGGCAACGCTCTTCAGTCTTGCCTTCCATCAGCATGTAGCCGCACAAGCGGGCCGATCAGGCATCAAAGGAGGTTTAAACATGAGTAACCTTTATCTGGATAACGTGACCGACCAGAATGCACGATTAGGTTTTAATATTGGTGTGTTTGGCCAGCTTTTTTCGACAGAAACATTTGCGCTTCAACCTGAATTGCTTTACTCAACAAAAGGGTCAACCGCTCAATATGGCGGAGCCATTAATCAGGAAATATCCTACAACCTGAATTATCTGGATATGCCTGTGTTGGCTGTTTTCAAGCTTGGCGATTTTGCTGAGATACACGTGGGTGGTTATGCGAGTTATTTATTGAACGCGAACATTTCCTATAAAGGTGATTTCGCAAATGGTTCGGATCCAATCGACAAAGACAATCTTAAGTCATTTGATTACGGGTTCTCAGGTGGCCTTGGTGCAAATTTTGGAAAAGCACACGTAGGCGCACGTTATAACCTTGGTCTGGTGCAAATTGCGAATAGTAACGCGGCAAGAGCATTAATCGGAGACTCCAAAAATTCATGCACACAGGTATACATTGCTTTCACGCTTAACTCAAAATAAAGATAACACTTCATATAAATTTACAGGTAGGGTTTGGTGAAGTTGGTTAAAGTTATCCTGGAAACGGGATAACTTTTCCTTTTGCATTTCTCTGTGATGTTAGCTCACCCTGAAGTGAAATTCTTACCGCAAAGGAAAACACGCAAAGAGCGCAAAGAATACATTAAGAATGATTGCCTTAATCAGGAATGTATCAATAAGGTCAAGCAGTTATATTATACAACTTAAGCTTGTTATAAAGAGTCTTTCTATCAATATCGAGAAGTTCAGAAGCTTTTGACTTATTATAGTTTACTTTTTCAAGCACATCAACAATGGCTTGTCGCTCTGCTGTCCAGGCAATGGATTTCAATAGGCCAACACTTTCGTGAGCCATATCGGTCTCGAGGCTGATGCCATTTGTTTGAACAATTTCTTGTGGTAAACTATCTGCCAGTACTACTTCACCGCTGGTTAGGAGTACCGCACGCCTGATCACATTATTTAATTCACGAAGGTTTCCATGCCAATAATATTGCGACAAATAATTCTTAACCTCAGGAGAAAATGACTTTACTTCCTTACCAAGGGATTGATTAGCCTTTTGCAAAAAGTAATCTGCGAAAAACAAAATATCTTCTTTGCGCTCGCGCAATGGTGCCAATTGAATTTTAAATTCATTTAAACGATGATAAAGATCTTCCCTAAGCTTACCGTCTTTAACAGCCTTCATCAGATTTTCATTGGTAGCGGCAATTATCCGTACATCAATGGATGTATCGCGGGTGGCGCCTATTCGTTTTATTTTTCGCTCCTGAATAACCCGTAAAAGTTTTACCTGATTCTCGTAGGACAAATTTCCAATTTCATCGAGAAAGATGGTGCCACCATCTGCAATTTCAAAACTACCTTGCTTATCGGCAATCGCGCCTGTAAAAGAGCCCTTCATGTGGCCGAAGAGCTCGCTGCCCGCAAGTTCTTTTGGTAAAGCCCCACAATCAATAGCCATGAAGGGATGTGAGGCACGCTTGCTAAACTTATGAATGGATTGTGCTACAAATTCTTTTCCGGTCCCTGTTTCTCCATTTATAACTACTGACATATCGGAAGGTGCAATCAACTCGATATGGCGCTGCACCATTTGTGATAGAGCACTTGTGCCAACAATAAAACTGGCAGTGGAAGAAGTATCGATTTTTGGTTTTTTAATTTCACCTGGTGCAGTGGTAAGGTTGCTATGTGATTCCCGTTTCGCCTTGTTCTTGGCAATGGTCTCCTGAACCGTTACCAGTAACTCATCCGGATACAAAGGTTTTGTCACATAATCACTGGCTCCATAACGAAACGTTTCCACCGCTGTCTTTACGTCCGAGTAACCGGTGATAATCACGATAGCAACAGACGGGTCTAAAATCTTAATCTTTTGCAATAACTCAACACCCGTTACATCAGGCAAGCGATAATCGCATAAAATCAGATCGAAGTTGGTAGACCGTAACGAACGCAAACCATCCTCACCGTTATAAGCAGTGCTGACGGAATAACTATTCTTTGTTAAAAAATTCGACAAGACAAGACAAATGTCTTTGTCATCATCAATAACTAGGATACTATGCATAACAGGTAAGCAAAAAATAAAACTAATTCGGCAAGAAATTCAAAGTCCTAAGCGCGTCATTAATTGTTTTCATGGTAAACGGCTTATTTACAAAAAGATCGGCACCCATTGCCAACGCTCTTTTTGATTCATTATCGTGAGCACTTATAACGATGATTTTAGAATTTAAATTCAACTCTTTCATGTGCTGAATAAAATCAAACCCCGAACCATCGGTTAGATTCAAGTCGAGAAATATAAAGTCATAGATAGATTTGCTCACTTTAAACCTGGCGTCCTTTACGGTAAGCGCGTAATCTGTTTCAAATTGTAGCTTTTGAAGATGTTTGGTTACCATTAAACAGATATCCAACTCATCATCGACAACAAGTGTCCGATCCATTATGTCTATGATCATTTTGAAAGCGCTAAATGTCTCTTCTTAGCCAATTCCTCCCTTGTATAAAACGGAAAAAATAGTTTCCTCAAGACAACCGCCATGCCAATAAAACAAATGTACCCTATAATAAACACAAACAAGAAAAGAATTACGTTCGCCATTTTTACTTTGATTTAGTTGTCTATACATTATAATCGTGCCATATTTAAATCCCTTAAAGACGATCAAATAAGGTCACCAGTGGGGAAATTCTGACCCGTGTGGGTAAATACTGGACACAATCTTCCGGCAATAAGGCTTGTCAGGTTATTAAAACAGCTGTTATCCTTCTGGCATTACATTTAGAGGGAGTAGATAAAAACAATCTATTATGAGTAACCTCCTTTACACCATCGCAGTTGTACTTCTTATCCTCTGGGCATTAGGTTTCTTCATGTACAGTGCCGGTTCCATTATCCACATTTTGTTGGTTATTGCCGTCATTGCCATATTGGTGCGCGTCATCCGTGGTGATAAGCTTTAACTAATTATGACATCCTATTCAAAAATAGGATGTCATTAGTATGAAGTCTCCTACGCATCGGAAGGTCTACCGCTGGATATTTATTCTTACCAGTAGTGCTGCTCTGTTAGTGATCATTGTTGGCGCTTTCCTTTCTATCTATGTTGAAAAGCAAATGGAAGAGAAAATCCATAACCTTCATGGAAACATTTCTGCCATACGCGTAAATCTATTTTCGCGTTCTATAAAAGTCAAGGATCTGGAATGGAGTTCGGAAACTGACAGCACCACTCTTACTCCTCATTTCTTACAACTTAATACCGTTACTGCAGAAGGAATAAGTCTCTATGAACTATTCCTAAACAAAACACTCCTTATTAATAAGGTTACACTAGACAGTGGAGTAGTTCAGTATGCCAAAAGCAACAATCAGTCAGATCAAAAAATACAGAGCTCGAAATACAAACACTTCCTATTCAAAAGTATTTTACTAAACCATATTCAAACGCGGATCAAAACAGATACGATCGATAGTTTCACCGCAGTACTCAGTGGCCATCTTAGCGATGCGAGTATTACAATAGATTCTATGAACAACTTGAGTTACTCGATTGAATCAGTTGACGCTTTGGCAGAAAAAATAAACATAAGTCGAAGAGAACGAATGTATAGTGGCACGATTTCCCGTGTACATATTAACACACGTGAGCACATTATACATATTGACTCTGCGGAGTTACTACCAAACTTCGGCAAGTATGAATTCGCCCAACACCTTGGCAAACAAACGGCTCGCATAACCTTATCGATCCCGCAACTAACAATTGAGGGATTCCGCCTTGACAGGCTACTTGACAGTTCTTTTGTAGCCTCTAAAATTGAGATTAACTCATTCCACCTATTTGTTTTCAAAAACAAACGGATTCCATTCCTGCGAAAAGAAAACGTGCCGTTGCCAATGGTTAGCTTTTCGAAGCTGGCCTTTGGCGTAAAGGTTGATTCTATTATTATTTCAAATTCACTGATAACGATTGAAGAATTTCCGGAGAATGGCGTGAAAACAGGAACCATCACGTTTGAGAATGTTAATGCTTCCTTTGCCGGATTGGATAATCGGCAAAAAGATAAAGACCATCCATATGCCAGCTTACGAGCTTCCGCTCTGCTAATGGGTAAGGGAAAAGTAAAAGCTTTGTTTCAACTCCCATTAGACGGCACATCGGTTTACACGGCCCACGGATCCATTTCAAATATGACATTTAAAGAACTCAATCCGATTCTTATTCCGATGGCCAATGTCCGTGTGGAATCAGGATATCTAAAAGACCTGACGTTTGATTTCAAGTACAATGAATATACCTCCAAAGGCACTATCAATCTTGATTACCATGACCTTCAACTCATCAGCTTAAACACGAATAAGCGATCCACCAATGAAATACGAACGTTTTTCTTGAATGTCTTTGTAAAAAACGAGCGGAACAAATCCCTATTACCTCAGCAAAAGAATGGAGTAATCGACATTGAACGGGATAGAAAGCGGTACATTTTCAATGTATGGTGGAAGTCCATTCAGGATGGTCTCAAGTCCACCATACTTTGATAACATAGAGGGAAATTAATTCCTCATTGTGAAAAATCTTCTACGGTTGCCCAACCAATAAACGCCTTAGACTGCTCTGTGGCTAACGTCAAAATTGGTACGTCAATTTCTATTGCTACAACCAACAGTTAATCTAAATACAATCGTTTATGAAAAATAAAGTAAGCAGCAAAGATTATCAGCCCATCCGATTTCACAAAGGCAGGCCCCATCTCACTTCGCCAGGAAAACCAGGTGATGAGAAAGATTTGAATGAAGATGATCCACGGAAGGAAAACGTTGTTGAGAAAGAAGGTGACCCGGACGTGGACAAAAGAGTCAAGGAAGAGACTACCAACGAAGAAAGAGAAAGGAAAATAGAAAAATCATACAAAGAAGAAGACGAAAGCGAAATTAAAGACGGGATCAGTTTTTAATCTTTGCTCGTCTCCATTTTTTCAAGACATCCACATTTAAACTAAATACAACTAATATGAAAATCAAAAATCTATTTGCACTTGCCATCACCCTCATCGTTTTTGCCCACGCACACACCTCGTTGGCTCAGGATAATAAGACGTGGGATGGCTGGATGCTACTTGGCGCACGCACGGTGGATTACACCTTAGACAGGGATGTTGTTTCTGTTAAGGAAAGTAAGACTACATTCACCTCCTTAAAGTTTTTTGTCAAAAACGGCACGTTAAACATGTACAAGTGTACGGTTCACTTTAAAAATGGCGATACACAAGACATTGAATTTTCTGAAGATGTGAATGAAACTAACGATGGTAGACTGATGGCCTTGAAGGGAAACTCCAGAGCCATTGAGAAAGTGACCTTCTGGTATGACACTAAAAATGATTCGGACAAAAAATCGATTGTCGAGGTGTGGGGAAAGAAATAATAATGCTCCATTAGACTCTCCCACTTGGGCAATGTCATTAAGTTAGGTTATTGTGCATCACAAATTTTGTCTTACACGTAAACAAGCCCCAAACATAGGGGCATCTCTAAAAACCTTGCCTTCGACCACTTAAATCCTTCTCCGATGAACTCGCGCATCACCTCACCCCCTGCCCCCTCTCCGAAACGGAGAGGGGAGTCCCTCCCTTCTCCTTTAGGGGAAGGGTTGGGGATGGGGTGATAAAACGCACAATGCTTTCTGTTCATGATCTTCTTTTTAAATCGCATTTATAATTGCCTCCAAAAGGAGAAGGTCAAAGGAGTTTTTAGAGATGCCCTTAATTGATTCTATTGGCCTCGCCCATCCAAAATCCTTCATAAACTTATTTAAGCGATCCCCTCTCAGGTGAAGCTACTGTTAGGACACAAACTTTATGCTCCAGAGGAGCAACCTGTTTATAGCAAAGGTCATTTGATTCATCTTTAATTTGCTCCAGCGGAGCAACCTACAAGCGATTGATTAATGATTGTATCACAGCGACTTCATTTTTAAAGACATCAATTCAACATAACAGGTGGCTCCTCCGGAGCCAGATTCTTTCAACTTGTATTCTACTTCTACAAACAGGTTGCTCCTCCGGAGCATATCGATCAAAAAAATGTGTCCAAACTGTAGTGCGAACATCACATATGGTTAACATCAGGAACATTCTCTTCCACACTTGCTGTCTTCGAAGCTGATCCTATTATTATAATCACCGTATGCTCCAACTTATCATTCATTAATTTAAAAGACTCACCTCGATGAACCAAGCCATCGACAACCATTCCTGACGTTTCCTCTGGAGCCTGATTTACATGAATATGATAAAGAGTTTCCTCAAATCGATACTGTATTGAAAACGATTTCCAATCAGCAGGAATGCACGGTTCAAATTTCAAACTATCACCTTCGCGTTTTAATCCCAGATAGGATTCCAAAATAAGTTGATACATCCAACCCGCTGAGCCGGTATACCAGGTCCATCCTCCTCTGCCTATATGAGGAGCAACACCATATACATCTGCTGCCATCACATACGGCTCTGCTTTATAAGTTGCAACGAGGTTAGCTGACGTGCCATGATGAATCGGGTTGATCAGCTTTAGCAGTTCTTCTGTTTTTTCAGTATGACCTAGTTTGGCGAATGCCATCACCGCCCAAATGGCTGCGTGTGTATATTGTCCACCATTCTCGCGCACACCGGGTACATACCCTTTTATATAACCCGGATCCATTGGTGATTTGTCGAAGGGTGGATCCAATAATTGGATGATACCTTTCTCTCTATTAATAAGGAATGTATCTACTGCCTGCATAGCTGAAAGCGATCGTTCTTTATCTCCGCCATCAGATAGCACCGCCCAACTTTGCGAGATGGCATCAATTTTACACTCTACATTATTTTTTGAACCCAATGGAGAACCATCATCAAAATAAGCACGTAAATACCATTCGCCATCCCAGGCGTGTTCACTGATATTTTTTCGCAATCGCTTTGCCTCTTCCTCACAACGGTTAACAAAGTCTATATCCCCGCGAAGGGCAGCCAGTTTCGAAAACCGATTTAACACATCGTATATAAAAAATGCAAGCCAGACACTCTCGCCTTTGCCTTCAATGCCAATTCGGTTCATACCATCATTCCAATCGCCAGAGCCTTTCAACGGAAGTCCATGCTCACCAAAACGCAACGCATGAATAACGGATTGCTTGCAATGCTCATAGAGTGTGGCCTTGCCATCAGATGCCGGCAAATCATAATACGATTCTTCTTTTGCATTTAGTGCCCTGCCTTGAAGAAATGATACAGTCTCGTCTAAAATAGTTACATCACACGTAGTAGTTGTATAGCGACAGGTGACAAACGGAAGCCACACAAAATCATCGGAACACAATGTGCGTACACCACGACCTTGTGGCGGATGCCACCAGTGTTGTACATCGCCTTCCTTAAATTGCCTGGAAGCATGCATTAAAATTTGCCGCTTTGTTAGTTCGGGCTGAGCATGCATAAGTGCCAGCACGTCCTGAAGTTGATCTCTGAAACCAAACGCACCTCCCGATTGATAAAAACCAGTTCGCCCCCATAGCCGGCACGAAATGACCTGATACAACAACCATCCGTTTGCTAATATGTTAATCGAAGCATCGGGTGTTTCCACCTGCACCGCTCCCAATGTATCGCTCCAGAATTTCTTTACCTGTTCCAACGAACGCGTTGCCGCCTTGCTCCCTTGAAAGCGATGAATGGTTTCAACCGCCTCTCTTACATCTTTGCCAGCACCTATCTTAAAAATAAGTGTGCGCTCCTTTCCATCTTCCAGTTCAAACAATACTTGCAACGCAGCGCATGGATCCAATCCTGCACCTGACTTGCCGGAAAGTTGAACGCGCTTCATCACCTCAGGGTCTTGCGGGTTACCATTGCGACCTATAAATTCTGTTCGATCAGTTGTGTAGGTATAGTTGGGATCATCAACATCAAAGAAGGCAACGTAATTTTGAAAATCTGTATTGAACGGATTGCGTGCAATGAGCGCACCGCTGGCTGAATCCAATTGAGTGACGGTGTGCATGGCAGATTTAGACAGAAGTTCACCAAGTACCCACTCCACATAGCCAGTGGCAGTCAATCTGCGGGTGCGACCCGATTGATTGGTGACTTTTATGGTCACAAATTTTATGGGCGCTTCCGAATCAACATACACGCACACATTAGATAAAATTCCATCTTCGATATGGTCAATGGTGCTGTACCCAAATCCATGTGTGGTCACGTATGGCGATTGACCTTGCGCGGGCAGACCCATAGGCGACCAAAACTCTCCACTCTCTTCATCGCGAAGATAAAATGCTTCACCACATGAATCGGTGATCGGATCATTCTTCCACGGAGTAAGCCGGAACGAGTGCGCATTTTCAAACCACGTATAAGATGAGCCCTGTTCTGAAACGATAGTACCAAACTGTGCATTCGCGATCACATTAATCCACGGAAGTGGCGTTCCCTTTTTACCATCGGTAATAATTACATATTCCTTCCCATCGGCTGAGAAGCCACCTGTTCCATTGAAGAACTGAAGCCCGGAAGGTGCTTTCAATTTCTGTTGGACATAGGTGTGCTGTCTGGATATAAATAATTTTGAAACTTGTGTCTTAACAGGAAGTCGTTTGTTTATCTGGTCTTCCAATGTTCCCTTTGCATCTGAAATGATGACACGGGCAACTGTCTGTAATAAAATAAGGTCTTCAGGAGAAACCTGCTCAATTGGGCGCACAAAAATTCTTCCTTTCTTTTCTATAGAAGTAATACCCACTCCGGCAGCTATCAAACCTTGAATCTGATCTTGCAGCACCTGGCGATAACCACTTGGGTCTTCATTAATAATAACTACATCTACCGCCAGGCCTTTTATAAACCAATACGCTTGTGCCCTGATCAATTGTTTAACAAAAGATATATTATCTGAATCCGAAATTTGCAGCAGCACAATGGGCAAATCGCCAGAGATGGAATAACTCCATAGGCCTGATTGCCCGCGTTGATTTCGCAACATCACGCTCGGTTGTGTCCGCAGCGCGAGATTGACATAAAGAATAGAGCTGGCAAGCCGTGCATACAATTGTGCATCCGATTCTGTAGCTCCAATCTGACGCAGCATGATCTGACTATGTGTCCACGCCAATTCAAATGCCCTGTCACGCAGATGACGATCCTGATATTTATCAATCAGACTTTGATTTCCTTCGCGTGTCTCGCTCACGCCTGTCACCATGTCAATGATAGCCGATTCGCCTGGCTCTAATGTTATTTTGTATTGAATGGAAACGATAGGATCTAGCACCGATCCTTGCGAACCAGAAAGCGGCTTTATCTGATCCATTACCTGCGGATGAACAAGGGTATAGCCGCGACCAATAAATTCACTTCTGTCGGTTTCGTACGATACATGCTTCACGTCCACACCACTCACCTTCATCAAATGAAACATCCACGGTGGATGTTCTTCAATGGAACGTGGACGCCTGGTACAAATAATTGCGTTTTGATGCTCGTGGATTTCTGTCTGCACAAAAAGATTACTAAAGGCTGGATGCGAATCATCAGAAGCCGCAGTGGCCAACACTACTTCGCCATAGCTGGTGACTGACAATTTTCGCTTACTGTTAGAATGATTGGTCAGTTGCACACGCCTTACCTCTACATCATCTTCTGGTGATACAATAATGACTGTGTACGTTTCTATTTCATCATCTCGTCTGCGAAATTCTGCACGCCCTTGTGAAAAGATAGCTTCATAATGATCCGCTTCTTTTAAAGTAGGTTGATAAGCAGTCGACCAAAATTGATTTTTGTCGTGATCATTGATATAGCAAAAGGTTCCCCAATTGTCACACGTGCTATCTTCGCGCCAGCGCGTCACGGCTGTTTCCTTCCATCGGCTGTAGCCACCACCGGCATTAGATACCATTACAAAATATCTCCCATTGGAAAGAAGTTGAACTTCCGGCACTGGAGTATCAGGTGTCTTGATCACCATGATCGCAGACGTAGTGGATGTAGTAATTACCTTCTCATTGTCAGAGCCCGCATAAAAGCCGGTTGACTTAGGCACTCGTTCCTGCAATAATAATAGAGTCGTTTGAAATTGAGTGTCTGCTTCAAATCGCTTTTGCATCGGCTGATCCAGCAGTACATGAGCAAGTGCCAAAAGGCTCATACCCTGATGATGTGCCATAAAAGTTTGAATGACGGCTTGCTTTTGCCCGAGCGACAAACGAAGCGGTGTGTAATCAATCGCTTCGTAAAAACCATATTGACCTTCGTAGCCGCTGGCCTTTAATCGTTCAAGGTTAGAGCATGCAGCTTGCGGATCTACTATTAGCGCAAGAACGGAAGCGTATGGTGCCACTACCAAGTCCTGTCCCAGCCCACGCTTAAAGCCGAGACCAGGAATTCCAAAGGCGCGATACTGATAGGTAAGGTGTGCATCTACCATGTTATAGCACGATTCAGAAATTCCCCATGGCACGTCATGCAACTCCCCATACTCCACTTGTTTCTTCACCGTGCCAATGCACATCTCATCCAGTAACGTATTTTCATACACAGGCATTACTAAATTTGGCATGAGGTACTCAAACATAGACCCACTCCATGAAAGGAGCACGGGAGTATGTCCAGCTGTTGTTAATCTTCTGCCTAATGCAAACCAACTTTCCTGCGGAAGCTTACCTTGTGCAATGGCCACAAACAAACCGAGCCTTGCTTCGGAAGCCAGCAGATCATAGTACCCTTTATCGCGCAGGTGATCATCGACTGTGTAACCGATGGATAACAGGTGTTGTGTTTTATCGTACAGGAAAGTATACTCCATGTCTGCAAATTCCGAACACTGTGCCGCCAGTGTTTGGATTGTAGCAATACGTTCGCGAGCTAACTTACTGGCTTCATAAACGGATTGTTCGAAATGGAAAAGCCATTCGCTTTCTTGATCTGAATTTTCAAGGGCCAACAGGCGTGTTAATTCCGGTTTGATTTCGCGATCCAATTTTGCCAATTGGCTGAGTGTGGGTATTTCCCGAATCACACTCCACTTGTTAAACTTATCGTGATGAGCAACTGCCATCCATGGAGTTGATTGAGTGATTTCACTAAGAATCGATTCAAGATGTTTTTCAAAAGGCAACAAGGAGGTATCTCTGTGCAAGTTATCGTCTATTGTAGAAGATGTACAAGCATGAGAGCGTGTTAGGAGATGCTCCAGATGTGTTTTTACTGTTGGTAAATCAAATTGTCTTGTATCAATTTCATCCAACAAAATAAGCAGGCTTTTGTGCAATCCATTTTCAGGTTCAGCAATTTTACTGATTATCATTCTCAATGTATCCTGAAGACCATTGATGTAGTTTCGTTGTATAATTTGTTGCAAAGGCAAAGCCAACAAACCTTGTCGAAGGGTATGCAAATGGCCTGCTAAGTTGCCACTATCCACTGTTGAAATGTAGCGTGGGTGGAGTACGTTTAAATTCTGAGTATCATACCAATTATAAAAATGTCCTTGATGTCGATCCATTTTTCCCAGCGTACCAAATGTGTTGGAGGTACGCTCCAGAAGTTGCGAACCTGTGATATATCCAAAATCATAAGCGGAAAGATTCGAAAGCAATGAGAGCCCAATATTCGTGGGGGAAGTACGGTGGGCAATAACCGGAATGGGATACTCTTGCAGATTATCCGGTGGCAACCAGTTATCTTCTGGTGTTACAAGGTTCTCAAAGAACGCCCATGTTTTTCTGGCCAGCTGCCTCAACTCTATTTTCTGATCTTCATTTACTTTTGACCGGGAAGAAGCAGATGGCTTACTTAATATATATATAGCCATTGGCGATGCCGCCCAAATCAATAGAAAAGGCAAAGCGATAAATAATGCCGGTGACGATTCAATAATTAAATACGCAAATACAGCAACCGATATAACAGGCGAAATCCACATTCTGCCATAGGTGGCAAAAAAGCTCTCGTTATTTTTTTGGTTTACTCCGGAGGCGTTCCATTCCAATAGTTTCTTACCACTGATGATTAAGCGCCATAGTGTGCGCCCGATGGCATCCAGGTTTACAAACGCTTCATAGGGCAAGCAAATGACTATAAATGCTGCCTGAAGAAAACTTTTTGAAGTAACATTAGTGGAATTGTTGATGTGTTGCGTGACACCCACTTCCTTTGGCTTCCAAATGAAATTCCATAGCGAAGTAATTCCGGAAGGAATAAAAATAATAGCCACAACCATCATTGTCCAAAACCAGGCATCGGGTAACACCGTCCAACCCGCGATAAGTAAGAAGGTGGAAGCCATTGGCAATGCGCTTCGCCTGAGGTTGTCAAATATTTTCCAACGGGATAAAGCAGAGATGGGATTTCTGGTAAACCGTTTATTTACATTCGGCACGAAAGGCAAAACCCAATGCGCTATCTGCCAGTCACCACGTATCCACCGATGACGCCTGCTGATGTCCATGCTATAACGCGAAGGATAGTCTTCATAAAATTGCACATCGCTCGCAAAACCGCAACGCGCATAACAACCTTCCAGTAGATCATGACTAAGTATTCTGTTTTCAAGAAAGCGATTGTTCAACGCTTTTTCAAATGTGTCAATTTCATAAATACCTTTTCCGATAAAGGAACCTTCATTAAATACATCCTGATACACATCGGATGTTACGCGTGTGTAAGGATCAATACCTGAATCATTTTCATGCAAGCGGGTGTAACCAGATCGCGTTGCTCCATGCAAACTAACCGCAATGCGTGGTTGGATGATCGCATAACCTTCTGTCACGCGTTTTTTCTTTTCATCATACACAGCATGATTCAACGGATGCGCCATCAAACCCACCAGCTTCCAGGCAGCTTCGCGCGGCAATTGCGTATCGGTATCAAGTGTGATCACATACTTCGATGAGGTGAATATATTCTCATCTCCTACTATAACTGAGAAATGGTCTTTCGATTTTCCGCGAAGAAGATGATTGAGATCTGAAAGTTTTCCACGCTTACGCTCATACCCCATCCATACCTTATCCATCGCATTCCAAACGCGCGGCCGATGGAAAAGAAAGAAGGTATCGTTGGTTAATCTTCCATAACGTTGATTAAGCTCTTCAATGCTTTTTCTTGCCAGCGTTATCAGCGCTGAGTCTTCCGGCATTTTTTCAGAAGGCGCATCCTGAAAATCGGTGAGTAATCCAAACAACAGATTAGGATCGCGATTGGCCAGGAAACGAACCTCAAGAGCTTCGATTAACTTTTCAAGTTGAGATGAATTAACTAATAAGGTAGGTACCACCGCCATCGTTCTGCATTCGTTTGGAATGCCCAACGAAAAATCAAGTTTCGGCAATGGCTTGGGTTTAATCCAAAGTGTAGCCCACCAATTGGTTATGGCAAACGCAAACTGACTTGCGCTTAAAAAAGAAATCAGACCCACTACGATTAACCATTCCACGCCCAACCCATCTTCAGTTGCTTTCTTTAGCATGATTGATCCTATGGTGGATGAAATGAGAAGAGCTATGATGAAGTAGATGATATAAGTGGAATCATCTATTTTTTTTCTTCCTCGCTGAAGCCATGTAAAGTTCGCTTTTGCCACCTTCTCCGTTTCGGTAACTCCTGCACCCACCAGGTAATAACCTACATGTGCTTTGCGCTTGTCACCTTCATTCTTCAAAAAACTATTTTGCGCCAGATCGATTACAATGTTGGCAATACCATCTTCCTCTAACGCACTTGCCTTTGCCAGTCCCTCCACTTTGTGGCGATACTCATCCCGTGTATAAAAATCCATAGAAGCATACACGCCATGTATATCCTTGCGGAGTGTTTGTTCTACCACACTCATCGCATCTACAAACTCGCGCCAATCCATCTTCGCCAGAAAACGCAGACTGTTAATGCTATTGCTCACCGAAACCTGATCCGCTGCCTGCTTTTGATTTTCACTCGCCACCATGTGCGCAATGGAAGTATCGGTGCCGGAAAGATGTTGCTCCACCCAATTGAGCGGCAGCGAGAGCTCCGAACCTTTCCATTGAAGTTTGCGCGCGAACTCTGCCACAAATGCACTTACCATGGGCGGGTTTGACCGGGCCATGTCTGCAATAATCAATACGAGATCTCTTGGATTCTTTTCAGCTGTTTCTATGATTTGCTTTGCCCACTTGTTGGCCAATGCCGAATCTTTCCGGTCAACGGCAATCATAGCCGCAACCCGACTAAGGTTCTCCAACAAAGCAAGACGCAGCATAATGGGTATCGCCCACAATTCGCCCAGCGTCAGATAATGTTCACTTTGATAGGCATCGATAAAGTTCGTCAGACTATAGATATCAATGTGTCCATCACTATGTGAAATGATTTCAATGGCGATGTCGTATACGCGAGGAAAGCCACTTTTTAATTTAGGCAAACCTTTGCTGTACCCTTTTGGCAAATGGCGTTTACCAATTCGGATTTGTTCTTCGATGAGATAAAAGTTATCAAGTAGCCATTCAGCGGCCGGGCTAATAGACTTCTTTTCGCGTACGCTTTTTTTAAGAAGTTCATTGACCTGAAATAAGATCTCTTCATTTTCAGATAATCCCTTTAGCAGTAGCTCTGGTGAATGTTTACTAACTAGCGAATGATTGAGGGCCAGGTAGTGAGCATGTATTTCCATTTGCTCTTTGCTAAAAAGCTCGGAGCGCAAGGGTGGGTTTTCATTTACTTCCTTATGAGTGAACTTGTCCCTTTTGAAGGTGGGCAATAAGGGTGATAACAGATCGTCAATAGCAGGAACATTTACCTTCATGTGAAGTGGTCTTATTTTTAATTTTATCGAAATAGGATAGGTGTCCTACATCTTTAAGATGTAGGACACCTCAACACACCTCAAACCAGGTGACCAAAAAGTCAAATTAAGATAGCAGTGTCATGCCGGACCTGTTCCGGCATCCCGTTCAGTGCGCTGATTGCGGGGATCACGGCACAAGGCCGTGATGACAGAATGACTTTTTGAACCACCTCAAACAACACTTAACGATCTTCGCTTGACGACTTCCCTGCCCCACTAGTCAAACATCTTGCGCAATTCATCCTTTATCATTGGTTTGTAGAAAATGCTAAAAGATGATGACGAAGTTTTAGGCACCTCATTGGCGCTGATCAGGATCAACTGCGTCTTTGGATAGTTTGCCAAAATAAATTCTGTTTTAGTCCAGCCTATTCCATCGGGCAGTATGTTGTCCAGCAGAAGAACATCAGGCTTCTCCTGTTGCAGCATTTCTAATCCGGCAGTGAGAGAGTGCGCCAAAAAAACGGTGCAATCTTTCTTATCAAAATAATCTTTAATCAGAAGGTTGAAATCCGCCTCATCATCTACGATCAACACCCGTTTACCTTTCATTCCACACGTTTAGACAGTTTCCTACCTAAAATCTTACCAAATAAAAAATTGACTTGAAATCTCACTGAAACCTCTAAAGCGGCCATACTGAGTATAGAACAGAGGATTTGTGTGGAGATAATTCCTTAATAGAACCATAATTGGGGAAATCCCTTCCGAATTGCTTATCTTTAACAACTCCCTCACGTACCCAAATCGAAAAATCTTTTTTAACTACGCATAAAGTTGACACAAACACGCTCTATATTTTTAGCGGATGATGATGATGATGATTGCCTCTTCTTTAAAGAAGCATTGGATGAGTTGCCTGTGTCTGTTAAACTTACCACTGTGAATGATGGTGAACAGCTGATGAAAATGCTGTCTAAAACAGTGGGAGAACTGCCGCCTTTGCTCTTCCTTGACCTCAACATGCCCCGCAAAAATGGTTTTCAGTGCCTCACAGAAATAAAACAAGACGAACGGCTTAAACAGCTTACCGTCATCATCTTCTCAACATCCTACCAGCAGGATGTTGCAGACTTGCTCTACAATAATGGTGCACATTATTTCATTCACAAACCAGCTGCATTCGAAGACCTAAAAAAGGTTATTCATCGGGTCATAATGATCATGGAACAAACTTTGTCTATAACCCCCTCAGGACAGGCTGGCATTTTCATTCGACCTGCCCGGGAGAATTTTGTGATTGCGTAATCAGCTGCATGTGAAATCAAACAAGAAGGAAAAAATACAATCATCCAGCAAAGAGGAAAAAATACGGTCAGCCAATATTTTTCCGGTAGTAGGTATAGGTGCTTCGGCTGGAGGGCTGGATGCATTTAAAAAATTACTGAAAGCCATACCAGAAGATTCGGGAATGGCCTATGTGCTGGTGCAGCATTTAGATCCTAGCCACGAAAGCATGTTGCCCGAGCTACTGCAAAAAGTAACGACTATTCCTGTCTTAGAAATTTCGGACGACATACGAGTTGAGCCCAATCACATTTACGTTATTCCCAGCAATAAAATGATGGTGGCCAATGACGGAGTGCTGCAACTTACACCTCGCCCTGCGCTGAATAAAACCAAACGGAATTTACCCATTGACCTTTTCTTCACATCGCTGGCAGAAGTACATCAAGCACATGCCATCGGGGTAGTGCTATCCGGCACCGCTTCCGATGGCACGGCAGGCTTGAAAGCCATTAAAGATCATGGTGGGATTACGTTTGCGCAAGATGAAGAGTCGGCTGCATTTGAAGGAATGCCAAATAGCGCAGTTCAATCTGGTGCCGTAGATTTTGTTCTTCCACCTGACCAAATACCACTAAAGATTCTGGAGGTCAATAAAACACTGGGGCATGAAAGTGATGAGTCTGCCTTGCTGCAGGATGATGAAGTACTCAGGCAAATTATTTCATTATTGCGCATTCGAAAAGGCACAGACTTTACCTATTACAAGCAAACCACTATTGGCAGAAGAGTACTGCGCAGGATGGCGCTTAGTAAAATAGAAGAACCCGTTGATTATCTTAACTATCTGCGAGAAAATAAGCCGGAGCAGGATATCTTATATCAGGATTTATTAATTCCGGTTACTTCCTTCTTCCGTGACGAAAAAAGTTTTGATCATTTACAGGATACGGTTATTCCAATCCTTGTAAAAAGTAAAACGGAAGGAAGCCCCGTGCGGGTTTGGGTAGCGGGTTGCAGCACAGGTGAAGAGGCTTACTCTATCGCCATTTGTTTCAAGGAGTTCTTCGGTAAGCTGCAACGAAGTGTTCAGGTTTTTGCGTCCGATATCAGTGAGCCGGCTATCGAAAAAGCGCGCATGGGCATTTACTCAAAAAATGAATTGACTGGTCTTTCCGACCTGCGCTTGAAAGAGTCTTTTACGAAGACAAGCGGTGGCTACCTGGTGAATAAATCGCTGCGCGAAATGTGCGTGTTTGCCGTACATAATTTTTTAAAAGACCCTCCGTTCGGCAAAATGGATTTGATTACCTGTAGGAATGTACTCATCTATATGGGGCCCTACTTGCAGAAGAAGGCGTTGACCACCTTTCACTATGCCTTAAACCCGAAAGGGTTTTTATTACTCGGCAAAACAGAAACAACCAACAGTGTGCCTGATCTTTTTGCATTGGCAAGTAAGCACGATAAATTATATACACGCAAAGATGTGCCAGGCAGATTTGTACATAACATAAGTGGGCGTGGCACGCAGAACCGCAGTCAGGCTGATCCCTCCGGAAGTAAAGTTGAATCCACCCGCACTGATTTTCAAAAAACAGCTGATGAAATCGTCCTTAGCAAATACACACCTGCCGGAGTTGTTATAAACGATTCGATGGACATTGTACATTTTAGAGGAAACACCAGCAACTATTTAGAGCAAACAACCGGTAAGCCAAGTCATAACCTGCTGAAGCTGGCAAAAAAAGGATTGGCCTTTGAGCTACGCAACCTGATACACAAAGCGAAAAAAGAAAAGAAAGCTGTCATCAACGCTAAAATTCCGTTTCCGTTAACGGACAAATCGCAATGTATTTCCATCGAGGTTATACCCCTTCCCAATACGATAGAGCCGTATTACTTAATACTCTTTCACGACATAACCTTTCCGCAAAAAACAGGCAAAAAGAAACCTTCTTCGGCCAAAGAAAAAAAAGATGCCAAAGACTTGCGCATCGAACAGTTGGAAAAGGAACTGGTGCAAATTCATGAAGACATGCATAGCATTGCGGAGGAACAGGAGGCCTCGAATGAAGAGCTCCAAAGTGATAATGAAGAGCTGTTAAGCAGCAGTGAAGAATTGCAGAGTTTAAACGAAGAACTGGAAACCAGCAAAGAAGAGCTGCAAAGCACCAATGAAGAACTTACCGTTGTTAACCAGGAAATAGTTAATCTGAATGAGCAGGTAACAGATTCGCTTCACTATTCAGATGCTATCATCGGCACCATACGCGAGCCGCTGTTGGTGTTGGATCAGCACCTAAAAGTAAAAACTGCCAACAGTTCCTACTATCAATTATTTCAGGTACAAAAACCTGAGACAGAAGGTGAATTTATTTATACGGTTAATAATAGTCAATGGGATATCCCTGCCCTAAGACGTCTGCTTGAAAAAATACTACCCGAAAAAACAACACTTAAAGATTTTGAAATAACACAAACCTTTCCAACTATTGGTGAGCGCATCATGCTGCTCAATGCCATCGAGCTCAGAAAACAAAGTAGCTCAGAAAAATTGATTCTGCTGGCCATGGAGGATATCACCGTGCGCAGGCATCTTGAAATTAAAGAAACCGAACTTCGCAAGCGAATAGATGGAAATACCTTTATGATCGAGAATATGCTCTTGACAGCACCGGCTGCCATTAGCACATTAGTTGGTCCGGATCATGTGTATGAGTTAGTCAATGAACAGTACCAGCAATTGTTTGGTAAGCGTCAGTTAAAAGGCCTATCTATTCTGAAAGCGCTGCCAGAGTTGGTAAGTCAGGGTATTGATCTGATACTTGATAACGTGTATACCACAGGAAAAAGCTATACAGGCACGGATATTCCAATTTCGTTGGCACGTGATGTAGACCAGGCTACTGAATTGCGCTATTTCAATTTCAGCTATCAACCTATGTATGATGAAAATAAAAAAATATTTTCCATTCTTGTTTTTGGGTATGAAGTGACTGCTTTGGTATTGGCTAAAAACTTAAAAGAAGAATTAGATCAAAAATACACACATGAACTGGAAGAGAAAGTAAAACTTCGCACCGAAGAACTGTCAGTTGCTAACCATGAACTGCTCTTGAATAATGACGAGCTGGTAAAAATGATCAAAGAGCTTGAATCATTTACCTACGTAGCAAGTCACGATTTACAGGAACCGTTACGCAAAATTCAAACCTTTGCCAACCGCCTGTTGAATAAAGAAACAGAGCACCTGAGTGAAACCGGAAAGGATTACTTCGCCCGCATGCAAAAGGCGGCCATGCGCATGCAGCAATTGATTACAGACTTACTTGCTTTTTCGCGCATAAGCACATCCGATCGAAAGTTTGAAAAAACCAATCTTAACCTGATTGTAGACGATGTAAAAAATGATTTTAATGAAATCATAGAAGAAAAGAAAGCAACCCTTGAGGCATCAGGACTTGGTGACGTGAGCACGATCAAATTTCAATTTCGCCAGGTGATGCAAAACCTGATCGGCAATGCACTCAAGTTTTCTACTCCCGGCAGAGCTCCACACATCACCATCAAGAGTGAGAATGTGGCGGGCGCAAAACTAAACAGGGTGCAAGCCGACTTGCTTTCTGATCAGACGGGGCTTCCCTTAAACAAACTAGATCCTGAAATAATTTACTGTCACATCACTGTTTCGGATAATGGCATAGGCTTCGAACCCAAATACAAAAGTCAGATCTTTGAATTGTTTCAACGCCTTCATGGCAAGGAAGCCTTTGCTGGTACTGGCATAGGACTTTCTATTGTGAAGAAAATTGTAGAGAACCACAAGGGTTTCGTAACGGCAAGCAGCGAACTGGATAAGGGATCTACTTTTCATGTGTACTTGCCAGCTAATTGAAAATCTTGGAACATCGCCCCCGAAGCCTATACGTGAAAGAATGTTAGCTGCGTTACCGAGCAGCAGTTGTTAAGCTACATCCACCGGCCAGACGCATCCAAATAAAACTCGAACCGCAGAGATTCGCGGAGAAATACACGCTGAGGCCGCAAAGAAAACATTCAATTACATATTTCTTACAGCGTATTTTCTCTGCGGTCCTTTGCGAACTTTGCGGTTTTTGCCTTGTTTAAGCAACAATCAAATAAAATTGTGCCAGAACGAAATATGATTTATTAGTGTGGAATAGTGTGGAAGCAATTCCCCATCAATAGATATAGCCGATAATGCAATGTACCTTTCTGCATCCTCATGAGTAACTATCACCAGTCGGTTATTTGCCATGACAACTCATATGCCTAATAACACTGAAATATACTTACTTAACAGCCTGGTAATGGATATACAATCATGAGTGGAGACAAAAGTCGTGCAGCTGAATTGGTTCTTAAGAAAAAACAGGCTCTTCAAAAAATACAAAAAGGGAAACTCGCTGCAGCACTTCTTGTTACCAAAAAGGCACTTCTTATAAAAACTGATTTACGAGAAAAGCGGACTGCGGTATTAGTCATGGCCAGACAAGCGCAGGAATCACAATACGCTCGGAGTTTGATTGAAGCTAGTCTCGACCCCCTCGTGACGATCAGTGTTGACGGAAAAATACTAGATGTAAACGAAGCATCCGTAAAAGTCACCGGCACACCCAGGGCAAAATTGATTGGCACCAACTTTTCCAATTATTTTACTGAGCCTGAAAAAGCACAGAAAGGTTATCTACAAGCTTTCGAAAAAGGTTTTGTCTCTGACTATGCGCTAACCATCAAGCACGTAAACGGAAAACTAACCGATGTATTGTACAATGCCTCTGTTTACAAAGATGAGAAAGGAAAGGTCCTTGGTCTGTTTGCGGCAGCCCGCGATGTGACCGAACAAAAACAGGCTTCGCAATATTCGCGTAGTTTAATTGAGGCGAGCTTAGATCCGTTGGTTACCATCAGTGGAGATGGGAAAATACTAGATGTAAACGAAGCATCCGTAAAAGTCACAGGCACATCCAGGGCAAAATTGATTGGCACCAACTTTTCCAATTATTTTACTGAGCCTGAAAAAGCACAGAAAGGTTATCTACAAGCTTTCGAAAAAGGTTTTGTCTCTGACTATGCGCTAACCATCAAGCACGTAAACGGAAAACTGACTGATGTATTGTACAATGCCTCTGTCTATAAAGATGATAGTGGAAACGTACTCGGAGTTTTTGCAGCCGCCCGTGATGTGACCGAACAAAAATGGGCGAAAGATTTACGAATTGCCAATATAGAACTTGCTTTCCAAAACAATGAAAAGGAAAAACGAGCCGCTGAATTAATTGTCGCCAATAAAGAACTTTCTTTTCAAAATGATGAAAAAGAAAAACGCGCAGCCGAGTTAAGTATTGCCAACAAGGAACTTCACTTTCAAAATAAGGAAAAGGAAAAGCGTGCCGAAGAATTAAGTATTGCAAATATTGAACTTGCTTTTCAGAATAACGAGAAAGAAAAACGGGCAGCCGAGTTGATCATTGCCAACAAGGAACTTGCTTTTCAAAACGAAGAAAAGGAAAAACGGGCCGCTGAATTAATCATTACGAACAAAGAACTTAATCTATCAGAAAAATCTCTTCTGAATAGCCTGAAGGAAGTCTCCGATTATAAGTATTCTTTGGATGAATCTGCTATCATCGCCCTTACTGACCAGAAGGGAATTATTAAAAAGGCTAATCGTAATTTTTGTGAAATATCGAAATACACAGAGGAGGAGTTAATTGGACAAGACCATCGCATTGTCAGTTCTGGTTATCACTCGAAGGAGTTTATTCGCGATTTATGGGTAACCATTGCCAGTGGAAAAATTTGGAAAGGTGAAATAAAAAATATAGCAAAGGATGGGAGCTTTTATTGGGTGGATACTACGATTGTCCCTTTTCTGAATGAACAAGGTAAGCCCTATCAATATCTTGCCATCCGGTTAGATATTAGCAAGCGTAAGGAATCTGAAGAGCAATTGAATACTGTTAATAAAGACCTCGCATTTCAAAATGATGAAAAGGGAAAACGGGCAGCCGAGTTAGATATCGCAAACAAAGAACTAATATTCCAAAATAAAGAAAAAGAAAAACGCGCTGCCGAGTTAAGCATTGCAAACAAAGAACTGGCCTTTCAAAGTGAAGAAAAAGAAAAACGAGCCGCTGAATTAATTGTCGCCAATAAAGAACTTTCTTTTCAAAATGATGAAAAAGAAAAACGCGCAGCCGAATTAAGTATTGCCAACAAGGAACTTCACTTTCAAAATAAGGAAAAGGAAAAGCGTGCCGAAGAATTAGGTATCGCCAACACAGAACTTGCCTTTCAAAATGATGAGAAAGAAAAACGTGCTGCTGAATTAATTGTAGCCAATAAGGAACTGGCCTTTCAAAATGAAGAAAAAGAAAAGCGGGCAGCAGAACTCATTATCGCCAACGAGGAGCTTGTGTTTCAAAACAAAGAGAAAGAAAGTCGCGCGGCAGAGTTGATCATCGCCAACAGAGAACTAATCTTTCAAAATGAAGAAAAAGAAAAGCGTGCGGCAGAATTAATCATTGCCAACAAAGAGCTAGTCGCCTTCACCTACATTTCCAGTCACGATTTACAGGAACCCATGCGCAAAATACAAACCTTTGCAGGGCGCTTACTGGAAACGGAACATCAAAACTTATCCGAGACAGGTCAAGACTACTTTAAACGGATGCAGTCTGCCGCCAACCGGATGCAACTTCTGCTGACAGACTTACTTGCCTTTTCGCGCGTAAATAGCGGAGAATTAAAATTTGAAACCACGGACCTGAAGAGCCTTGTTGAAGAAGTAGAAAATGATTTCAAAGAAAGGATTGAAGCTATTCATGCCACGTTTGAAATTAAACAACTTGGCACAGCCACCATTGTTCCCATTCAATTTCGTCAGCTTATTCAAAATCTGTTGGGCAATGCGCTGAAATTTTCCAAACCTGATAAGGCACCGCATATTATCGTAGGTAGCAAAATCGCGAAGGGTAGTGAGTTGTCTATAGAAAAAATGATGACATCACAACAAACCAGCTTATCTCCTGAGAAAAGCTATTGCCATATCACCTTCTCCGACAATGGCATCGGCTTTGAGCCGGAATTTAAGGAGCAGATTTTTGAAGTGTTTCAACGCCTTCACAGCAAAAGTGAATATGAAGGCACGGGCATTGGGCTTGCTATCGTAAAGAAAATTGTTGAAAACCATAACGGCATTATCACCGCCACCAGCGAACTGGACAAAGGAGCAACCTTTGATATTTATATTCCGAATTGATTTCGGCAGGCAGACTCAGTCTCGACAGGCTCAATTTAACTAGGGTTACCCATTAGAGAATAGCATTAGAGAACCCTTTCGCTAATCTAGTTTAATCCGGTCTTTTCGAGCGAACCAATTTTTGTGCGAGGCACCCACGAAATTGCGAGAAATCTTCTTTTGTTTGACACAATCGTTTCAATTAGATAAGGTTTCTATGAACTCGATGTTACCTCAGCCCCTCTCCGAGATGGAGCTACAGTTAGGACACACGTTTATGCTCCAGCGGAGCAACCCAACTGCCATTAATGATTGTATCACAGCTTCATTTTTAAAGACATCAACCTAACAGGTGGCTCCTCCGGAGCCAGATTCTTAAACTTGCATTCTACTTCTACTCTCTTCAAGAGGCATCCGCGTGCGGTTGTGTACTTAGCCTGACATTCTCTTTTACAGAAAGAATCCTGTTACTGGTTCTTCTTCCAACTGTGGAGAGAAGTAGCAATGCCTCGTAGAAAAGTTTACTCAAATCAAATGTGTTTTGGTTTTGGCGAGGCCGGTAAAGGCCAATTTCAACCTTCTGCATCGTGGCACGGTAATTACAATTCCCTCTGCATGAAAGGAAAAGATCTGGTTTTTATTGTTGAAGACAATGTTGTTCAGCAAAAAATGCTCAAAGCACATTTTGAAGAAGTGTTAAATAATTATTCCGTAAGAACATTTTCAAGTCCCATTGATCTGATTAAAAATTTGAAAGACAAACCATTTGCAGTAGTACTCGATCATTTTTTTGACCCCGGCACCAAAACAGGCTTACATTATTTGAGGGAGTTAAAAAAACGCTATTCTTCCATCCCAATCATCTATCATACCATTCTCGATGACGATGCAGTTCGCGCTGAAGTAATGGCGTTGGGTGCATCGGAATATATTATTAAAGACACTACTTCGCTGGTGCGGCTACGCACCACACTGGACACCATCCACAACAAGATAATTCACAAAAGAATTTTTTAGCAGATGGTGCGTAGAATTTTTTGGTGCGTAGCAAAATACGGCATCACTAAAACCTATTGGGCTAATCTATTTTTATCTGCAGTGTCTCTCTCATTTCTCAGCAGTGTCTCCCACCAAAGGGGACGCTGCGTTTGATCTTTTCCCCAGCATGGCGTTGCGTTTTAATTAGCGAGTCCGAGGCGAGATTCCACTTGGAAACCGAACAGCCCATCAATCAGAGAAGATTTCTCACCTGCCTACCGGCCAGGCAGGCAATTTCATGAATGCACTATATAAAGATGGCACGCTCGAAAAGACTCCATTATGCGTAATCTGGGTTTAATGATTGTATCACAGCTTCATTTTTAAAGACATCAACCTAACAGGTGGCTCCTCCGGAGCCAGATTCTTCAACTTGCATTCTACTTCTACAAACAGGTTGCTCCTCCGGAGCATTCGATCAAAAAAGATGTGCACGAAGGGAAGCCGAGACGGAGAGTGGAGTCACTCCCTTCTTCTTTTGAGAAGGGTTGAGTCTGTCTGCACGAAGCCTACGCTAAAGCTTCAGCGCCAGCGTGAAAAGGCAGGCTTGACGCAAAATCCCGATTTATAGGCACTTTAACCCAGATTACGCATTAAGATTTCCGAAGGAATAGTTTGCTGTTGGCGTGAACCTTACATCATGATTAGTCCATCCATTTAGTTTGTGTCCTTTCGACCGTAGGGAGAAATCTTATCTAATGGAAACAGCCCATCAATCAGAGAAGATTTCTCGCCTGCCTACCGGCCAGGCAGGCAATTTCATGAATGCACTATATAAAGATGGCACGCTCGAAAAGACTCCATTAAACAAAATTGCAAAAGGGTTTTCTAATGCGTAATCTGGGTTTATGGAATCACGGCTCAAGGCTTTTTAAGGCTGCCCTGTAAAACCCCCCTTGTAATGAACGAAGGGGGTAGCAGGAGTTGTCTTTTTGTAAGCACCTGTTACTTCATTCATAATAAAGAAAACCGACATACTTATAACCGCTGCAAAGAAACACCAAACGGAAAAGGCATAGTGCTTGAAGAAAAAGGCAGCGGCTATGTACGAGATGCCAATAACTGCCCCTAGCCACCACATTCTTTTAAACCGTGAAATGAAGAGCGGCACAACGGTAACAATTCCATAAAAAATACCACTGTATAATTTGAGGGAAGCCGGATAATCTTGTTTATAGAAAATATGATGTTCTGATATGATTGCCTCCGTGGGCTCTACTAGTAATGTGAAAATAAAATAGGCTGAAACTCCAATACCCATTAACATCAGAATCTTCTCCATTTTTCTTCTTTTCCCCTCAAACTCCAATAGGAATATGGCGAGTGGCACCCATAAGGGCCACACCACGCGCGCAAATACCAGGAATGTGTAGGTGGCAAACTGCTGCAGTCCTGCGTAGGCAGGGTCGGGTATGGTTAGCCACAATACGCCCTCTGCGATTTGTTGGATACCAAAGATTAATGGAATGCTTGCAAACACAATCTGCGATGGTGCTTGAACTTTCTTTAGGGTTACGATCCCAATAGTGGAAATAGCGACACCTGCTACAAAACTTGCATTGGCTGAAAAACACATAGATTTTAATTAAGAACGTTGGGTATTCGAACAATAAATTTTGTTCCCTCCCCAATAGTGGATTGCACTTCAACAGTTCCACCCAGGTTGTCAAGCGTACTTTTCACAATGAATAAGCCAAGTCCTGTTCCTTGTGGATCATCTTTCACTCTGAAAAACTTATCAAAGATTTTATCCTGCAGGTCTTCTTCAATACCTATTCCGTTGTCTTTCACACTAATTTTTGCCTGCTTTCTGTCCACTATCACATGCAGAAAGGCAAATGAAATTTTCGTTGCGTCTCTGTAACGAATAGCATTTGACAGCAGGTTATTGATGATGCTAAGAATCAGATTCGGATTGGAGCAGAACACCTGTTTTTGCTCCACTAAAAAATCCAATTGCACATTTTGCGAAGCTGCGAAATAGAGCAGCGACTCTGTGGATTCCTTCGCCAACTTCCTAAAGTCAATCGGCTGTGCGTTGACTACAGCATGGTCTTCTTTAGACTGATCAAGAATATGGTCAATAGATTGACTCATCTTGTCCACACTTTGTTCCATCATATTAAAGTAGTGATCGAGATGCCGTGTTTGCTCGCCTCTCCTCATAATATCAATCAATCCCTTTACCGACATTAAAGGCGCCCGCAAATCATGAGCAACTGTATAGGTAAACATGTTGGGTTCAGGCATTCTGATTTCGCTTTTCATTTTTCAATGTTTATCTATAGCACCAGGTACCACCTATCTATTTATCTCAATGATTTAGCAATCAGCAAATGCGCTTGAATCAAGCTAAGGTACTTTGAAGCAAATGTTTTTATATCCACATCCTCAAATTCTGTCGCTCGCCTGAAGGACCTTAAGTCTCTTCTATGGTCGGCTATCATCATTCGAAGAAATTTCCGATTAAAATCCTTACCTGTTTTTCCTTTCAAATTAGTTAAGCCTTCCTCCCGCTTCGTACTTAACATAAACGGTATTAAAATCTCCTTTGATGCAGCTAGCCTATTAAGTGCCCCCAGGAATGATCCCTGATCCTCTACCATCATTTGCGCATATTTTTTTATGGCCGGATCGTCACTTTTTTTAAACGCGACTAGTCCTTCACTCCAATGCATTAACCTGGCATCCGCTGCTGTACGAAGAAACTTTTCTTCTGCTTGGGTCCCAGGCTTCTTGATTGGGCCATCTGTTTTTGCAAATCCCAATTGGGAAATCAATAGCGTAAGGGGCAGCACTAGAATCTTCAAGGCATTCATATACACTTGCTGGTTTACATTTTTTTCTTTCCGGTAACTAGTATTAAAAGGCCTGCTACAGCCACTACTCCGCCCACTATAGGCGACCAATAGATAGGAGTCTTTTCGTCCCGGCTGATTTGAACATCACCTATATCCAAAACTTTTTTCCTGGTGACCAGATTGAAACCAGTAAACAACGTCATGATGAGTCCGACAGCCAATAAAATTATTCCAAGGTTTTTCATGTGTTTATTTTTTATCTACCATTCGTCACGCAATTAACCAGCCATATTCATTTTTTTGGTTGAAGTCTGCTATTGATCATGAATTATGGACAGTGGCACGTTGATTTGTAGCGCTCCTTCTCGATATAGGGGAAAATTCTCTACACAAGAAAAATGGATGAGTGTGGTCAACAGGAAAATGCAACTGTTAAGAACGATTAATGTACATGCGTTTGCGCCTTTTGCTTAATCTGATTCGAATCCTCGAAATTTGTATAACGGAGCCTACTAATACTAAAACAATTGCTAATGTGGTCATATGAAGGAATGAGTTACTTTTTTACACTATCGATTGTAAAACATCGATTACTAAAAGCGACTATTGGATTTTTCATTTCTATATTTAATACCCTGCCATTCGTTCAGGCAAATTACACGCCACATTCACTTCTTTCATTTGAAGTCCGCTGTTTAGGTATCTGTGATTTCATCTGCAGATAGTTGTATCAAGCTATCCCCAATGCGGGGAAAACTCTCCACAACGAGATTATTTAAACAGCCTGATGGCACCACCTACACTACATATCCATTGGCATGATAATTAAGCTAAGATTTGAAATTTCTATTTCGTATGGAAAGTCCGACTGGCGCTCCTTTTTATCAAAAATTCAGTTTAATTCTCATTTCCATGAGTATTATTTGCGTTGCGCTCATCTATGGTCAATCCATCATTCTCCCCATCTTATTCTCGATTCTTTTGGCGAATATATTATTACCCATCACCCGATACCTATCGAACAAAAAATTCCCAAAACCATTGTCCATCATACTCCCCATAATCTTAGCTATGTTGGTAGGTGGTGGCATTCTCTATTTTCTGTCCACTCAAATCATGAATTTTGTCGATGATGTTCCTGCCTTAAAGGAGCGTGTCAATGAAGTCAGTCATTCCATTCAGGTGTGGTTCAGGAAAAACACAAGCATTACCATCACCAAGCAAAACCAATATTTGCATGACCGCGTCATCGACCTTAAAGAAAATACGCCTGGCCTGGTGGGCATCACGCTGGATTCGTTAACCGGAATATTGACCTATCTGGTGTTGATGCCGCTGTATACATTTCTCATTCTCTATCATAAGTCAAATATCAGGGCTTTTCTAGTCAGTGCTTTTAAAAATGAGTCAGCACAAAAGGTAACAGAAGTGTTAACAGAATCTACAACAGTTGCGCAACAGTATATGACAGGATTAATGATTGAAACCACGTTGGTGTTCACGTTAAATGTGGTTGGCTTTTTAATCCTTGGTATCAAGTACGCGGTATTCCTCGCGCTTTTCGCAGCGTTGCTTAATCTGATACCCTATGTAGGAATACTAGTAGCGAACATCATCTGCATGCTTATTACTTTAATCACATCCGATCAAACCAGCCACGTGCTGTGGGTAGGTGTCATACTTGGTATTGTCCAGTTTTTGGATAACAACTTTGGCATGCCATTGGTAGTGGGCAACAAGGTTCGGATCAATGCCCTTGTTACCATCATTGGTGTTTTGGTAGGTGGCACGTTATGCGGAATACCTGGTATGTTCTTGGCCATTCCTGGTTTGGCAGTACTAAAAGTCATTTTTGATAAAGTACCTGAACTTCAACATTGGGGCACGCTACTTGGCGATCACCATGATCAGGGTCTGGTAGCAGGATTAAAATCAGAAGCAAAACAACAAGAATAATCTAATGGACAGTCAATCAGACAAATCTATGGAAGAAGACAAAAACAGCACCGACAAGTGGGTAAGCAGCGTAGCCGATCTGATGGATTCTTATCGCAAGCTCATTACCGTAAAAGTAGTGGAGCACACGTCTTTGGGGATATCCTTAAGTATCATCGGCATACTTTCGATGATCATGGCCGTGTTTGTATTACTATTCACGGGAATTGGATCAGCCTGGTGGCTGGGTGAATATTTACAAAACATGAAGGCCGGTTTTTTTATTGTGAGTGGATTTTACGCCCTGATTTTTATCATCCTTCTATTGACTTCTCCCGGAATATGGATACCACGCATTAGAAATACGATCATCAAAAAAATATATGAGCAGAATTAATAACTACGAAGAACTGGTAGCTGAACGTCAGCTGCTGGAAACTAAAATAACCGAACAAAAGGAAGTCCTAAATAAGGAACTTATGAAACTGAGAGAAAAACTAGAACCTCTAATGGCTCTGAGTTCCATCCTTAACATTTTTGGAAAGAAGAACTCCAGCACCTCGTTGCTGAATGCTGTTGTCTCCACTGGCATAGACTTAGTAGCAGGCCAGGGTGTGTCGCCCAAATTAAATTGGCTGGCCAAACTAGCCATTTCATTTGTGGCAAATAAATTAGCCGCCCGCAAGGTCAAGCAGCTCCACTCAAACGAATATCAACCAATTTAATTAAACAATAATCAAGTATGGGAACCTTTGTAATTAGTAAACGCATTGATGAACACTTTCAATTCAATTTGAAAGCAGACAATCACCAGGTGATCTTAACCAGCCAGGGCTACACCACGAAAGATTCATGTGAAAATGGAATTGAATCCGTCAGGACAAACTCCAAACATGATGCTTCGTTTGATCGCAAGACATCAATAAATGCAAAGCCGTACTTTAATCTAATGGCTGCCAATGGTCAGGTGATTGGTACAAGCGAGATGTATGAGAGCATGGGTTCAATGGAAAATGGCATTGCTTCGGTAAAGCACAATGCCGGTAAAGCTACAGTTGAAGAGTTGGAGAAATAAAATTGTGGGGCCGCATCGAATGTGTCGATGCGGCTATTCTAGTATTACTAATTCGGTTTGGTGAGCTCCTTTGCCACCTTTTCATCTTTCATTCTGCGATTGAAATATTTTTTCCTTGGCGCCTCATTATTCAAATCATCCATTTTTTCATACGCTTTCTGCAAGGTGCGCGGTATTTCTCCAGGGTAATCCAATTTAAAGTAGGAGAACCCATTGAACGGAATATCATTTTGTGTTGCCTTCATGCGCACCTGACTATCCGTCCCATTTGCGGTGAACATCTCCCGAAAAGCAGTTTCCCTGTTTTTTACCAATTGCTTCATCTGATTGTTAACCACTTCCTTCCCTACGAAATTGATACACCTTTCATGAAGTGTGAACATCACGGTATCACTTAGGTTCTTACTGATATGCCTGACAAGGTCTGGATCCTTCACCGACATCCTGCTCACGGCCAGTGAATCTTCTTCCGTGAGGTCGCCTTTATTTTTCCGGTCGAGCAAAAAGAATTTCTTCTTGGTTTCATAAAACAAAATATACTCACCTTCTTTGGAGGCGTATTCAATTGGATGAACATTCAATGTTGCCTCTGGATTGTCCTTCAGGAAGTTGGCTATTTTTTTTACGAACTTTTTTTGATGGGGGCGTAGCGTGTGTTGTCGCATCTCCCACTTTACGGTTAGCGACTTTTCAATTTCGGTTTCTACATTTTTTACCTCCATCCGATAGGGTGTTGTGGGGGGCTTGACAAATATGTTTTTGATCACATCAAATACAACGTCACGAATATGAAATTTGGGATCGTTCAGATTACCTGTGATGGGAACACTATAATCAATTACATTTCCCCGCTCCCGCACGAAAGCCATGATAAACGGCATAGGCAACCATTTCGTATTATCATTACGTATGCGTTTTGCCACGCGAGGGTCAATCATGACCACATGATTTGTACTCTTGATGGCTCCGTTTCGTACCGTCCACAATCCATTTATTTCAATAGTGCCCCGGTCCACTGGAAAAGACGTGTATGAAATAAAGTAAGGATTGAAAATCGTAACAGGTACTTTCTCTACCTTAAAAGTGAGATCAAAATCGCTGCTATCGTTGGGATTGATACTCAACGCCAATTTTGCCAACCCAAATGGCCTAAAGCCGGTGGCAATGTTTACGTCAACACGTTTATTGTCTTTGTTTATCGAATCCGCCACAATAGTAAGTGGAGTGGCTTCAACGGAAAATCTTTCAGCAAGAGAAAAATCATTGAATACGAGATCCGCACGATGAATTGCTAATTGTCCGATTTTGTAATCACTCTTAAAGAAATTACGAGACAGCACCTCCACATAGCGCGCTATTTCAATCACCAGGTTAAATCGACCTGACTGCTGTGTAACGTCCGAAATATTCTGCCCTTTCTTTCCAAACATCGCTTCTATGTTATCGAGCGAGTCATAGCGTTCATACTTCAGGTAAGGATCCGAAAGCGTGATCGAGTCAAAAAGGTACTTGTGATGAATAGGGCTTACCTCCTCCATGACCACGTCAAATTTTTTGAATGACAAGTAGTCATCCTCACTTGTTTTGCCCAAGTGAAAATCGCGCAAAGAAAATCTTCCATTCACACTGATGCTGTCTTGCGAATTGAAGTTACCAGTGGCATAGATATTGGCATCCAGGTGCGCTCTGAACATACCATAGTTGATCAATTCCCAAATGTACTGACGGATGACTTCGAGATCAAAATCATTGACATCCACAGCTAGTCGGTAGTCCAGATTACGAACGTTTATCATAAAGTTCCCCTTCATAACACCGTTGCTTTTCCCTTCCTGAAAAGAAAACTTTGCATTAAGCGAATCCCCATTTAGTTCCCTGCCCAGGCCTTCTATATTCACATGCCTGATAAAATAGTTGATGGGAATGATTTTCTCTATATAATGAAATTCACCGTCTACTACTTTCGTATCGAGCAGTATCACATTCCATTTCGAGTCGGGCGTTTTTATACTATCCGGAGTAAATAGCTGAATGATGTCGTCAAAATTTAAGGTATCCTTTCGTTGGATTACTCTTCCCCAGGGTTTAACAAGAGTAAGTTGCGTTATCTCAACAGTTTGAAAGAGTAATTTCCGCACCGTAAAACTAGCACTAGCACCTTCGACTGACAGAAACAAACTATCCCCCTTCTCTTCCTGAATTCTAAGATCGTCTAGATAAACATAACCTGTGAATGGGTTTACATACGCCCAATCCATCGTCAACTCACGCCCGATTAATTTGACGTCATACTTTTCAAGTAAGTACTTGGTGAGGGGCGAAATAAACAGAATGACAAGCACTATACTAATAAGAATGGCGCCAACCGTAATTCCAATAATTTTTTTCACTTTGGAGCCACGCATACTCATTACGATGTTCCTGTAAATCTGGCTTATCTAAAAACCAGTTTAAAAACAGGAGAGTTGTAATAGATATTCTCTGCAACATGCGTATCAAGAGTTTCGCATGAAACCAGTTTTTCACTAAGTAGTAATTGATCAAACTTGTATACTACCCTGCTATTTATTTTACGGAAAATATCTCCGGGTTTGAGATAACTAGCCAACTGCTCAACTGAGTTGACGATCTGATTTCCTATTATTTCTGTTCTTGGTTTCATTTTGTTGTAGTTTAATTATGAATGATTAAATTTTTATGTGAGTTAGATAAATGTGCAGCTTCTTTAAATAAGTTGGAACGTAATGGGTAAGCTGAAATTAACATCCACCGCTTTGCCATTCTGACGGCCCGCTGTCCATTTAGGCATAGAGGTTACCACGCGAACAGCTTCGTCACGGAAACTTTGATCCACGTCTTCACCAACGGCATCTGTCACCGTTACTTCGCGCACAGATCCATTCGCTGCGATAACAAAGTCAACAAAGACGGTGCCTTCCAATCCTTTTTCTTCAGCGTCTTTGGGGAATACAATGTTGTCATTCAGGTATTTCATCATCGCCTTATTACCTCCAACAAACGAAGGATCTACTTCGGCCTTGTTAAACACAACATTGCCCTGTGCATCGGTATAGTATGGTGATTTCTTGAAACGTTCCTCAAAGGAAATACGTCTCTTTTCGGCTAGGGCGGCTAGCACTTCATCCATCTTAGCTCTCTTTTCAGCCTGAGTTAGAAAAACTGCATTTTCAGGAGTGGTCAGTACTTCAGTTGATTCAGATTTTGGTCCGCAGGCTTGCGCAACAACAAGGGCTACGCCTAAAATAAAAATGTTAAAACTCGTTTTCATGTATTTATTTTTAATGGTGGTTATTAATTAAACGTATAGCGAATTCCTAATCCACCCCACGAACCTATAAAGCCTTGATTATCTCCGAATTCAAATGAGGGTTGCCAGTCGAGTGACAGGTTGATAGGTGCTCCATTAAATTTATAATCCAGACCGAGCACACCGTCAATGCCAATATAGGAACCGGATGTTCTTCCATCATTGTAATACTTGTCATAATAATATTGATTGTAAAAGCCTACGTGAGCTCCTGGGCCAACATACCATTTCAATCCTTCTGCCCCGGCTATATCGTAATGGAATTCATACAATCCTGTAATCCGTGTACCACCTCTCCAGAAATAGCCAATTCCTTCCAGGGCATTGTTGTTGCCAACAAAATGCTTGAGGGAAATTCCCCCACCATTTCCCCATACTTTTACACCCAAGGCGGTATTGTAATCGCTACTCAAGTTTTGGGCTTTTGCTGTTACTGTCGCGAGTGTGACGATAACTACCAATGACATAACTATCTTTTTCATTTTATTAATTTTATTTGATGTTCAACTTCAAGCCGGCTGTATGCCTGCCATTTATTTTGCTAAGACCTGGAAATTCTGAATGTTATAAAAGAATGATTAACAACAGTATGATAATGATAAGCGCGCCTACCGAAACATAGACCCCACCACTCTTGGTATGAAGCGTTTCGTTGATAGCGTTGACTTCATGTCGTAATTCTCTTTTTTGTTTACGGGTCATGCTGGAAGCATCCATTGCTTTAATCTCGTCCAGACGACTGGTCAATTTCTGCGCTTCTGCTTCGCTAATTATTTCAGTGTTAGCCTTCCGTGGATTTTTTGAAAATGCTTCGGAAGTTGAGGCTAGTGTGAGACACATCAGCACTACAAGCAAGGTTGGTTTGAATAAGTTTTTCATGGTTGGGTTTTTTAATGTTATTAACCACTCTTGAAATTTACGTGCCATGTTAAATAGTCATGGAAACAGACTTATTGCTGCGGAAAGGAATGATTTAAGTAAGGCATTAGAATTTGTGTGGAGGTTATTCCACATCTCTTGAGCATGGAATTCATCACATCAAAAGAAAGGCTGACTGACATCAGGCTTACTATTCACTTTTATTCCTTACTCCAACCGGATTCTTACGGGTTGTTAAAGAAAATTCAATCTGGCACTATTATATAAGACAGGTGGATACAACAATTCCGATGAATTGACTCATCTGAAACCTTACTATATTTTTTTCATTGGCGCACTATTTTAAATGCCTTTGAAATCTGTATAATAATGAGCGATGTAAAGCTCATCCCAATAACGATTAGCCAATCTGAAATAGACATTGGCAATACATCCAGCGTTTTTTGCACAATCGGTATCTGATAAGATGTGAACAGCAGAATCAAAGATGCTGCAATGGCATACCAGACATATCTATTTTTAAAAACTTCATTTTTAAAGAAGTTTCCACTACCTGTTGAACTCATGTTGAATACATGAAGCAATTGTGAAATGATAAGGGTGAAGAACAAAATATTATTGCACAACTGCGTGTTCCAGGTCTCTGTATTGTGAAGTACGTGGTGGCTAATAAAAACAGCACTCAGTGTAGTGATGGTAATTATCACGGCATAGTAAATCAAAGCAATCCATCTTTGCTTGTCGATGATTGGTTCCCCGCTATTGCGTGGTGGTTGCTTCATAATGGATGCGCTGCCAGCAGTAACCCCTAATGCTAGAGCAGGAAGAAGGTCGGTGATGAGATTGATAAATAAAATCTGTAGAGGAAAAAGCTGAAAATGAAAATTCAACACAGCAGCCGTTGCAACCACTAACAATTCGCTCATGTTACAGGAAAGAAGGAAGATGACAAACTTGCGAATGTTTTCGAATATGATGCGGCCTTGGCGTATCGCGAGCACGATAGATGAGAAAGAATCGTCTTTGAGCACCATGTCGGCAACATCTTGTGCAACTTGCGTTCCGCGTAGGCCCATTGCTATTCCAATATCTGATTTCTTAAGTGCAGGTGCATCGTTCACACCATCTCCGGTCATGCCTACAATGTGTTTTCGATCTTGTAACACACTAACCAAGTCCAGTTTTTGTTGAGGGCTGACACGAGCGAAAACAGATGTGCTCACCCACAAGTCTTTTTCGCTTTCACTAAGACCCACATACTCTTTCATTTCTTTGCCGATCATCACGCGATTATCTTTGTCATCGATGATACCGAGTTTGCGTCCTATATTTTGTGCGGTCGAAGGATGGTCGCCAGTGATCATGATAACTTTGATGCCTGCTGCCTTACACTCTTGTACAGCAGCGAAAACCTCTTCGCGAGGCGGATCAATCATACAGATAAGGCCAAGGAACACTAAATTTTCCGATAGGATTTTTTCGTCCGCAGAAGAATTTTTCGTAGCAGCAGCAAGTACGCGAAGCCCAGAAGCAGACAACGTTTCAGACTCCGCCAGCCAGGTTGCTTTGAGTGTAGTATCAAATTCATGCTCCCCTGCCTGATCGATTATTCGTGCGCAATGATTAATGAGTTCTTCTGTAGCTCCTTTTGCAAAGACCCGATGACCATCACTGGTACGATGAAGCGTGGCCATGATCTTTGTATCGGAAGAAAAAGGTTCTTCTTTTATCAGTGGATTGTCCTTCCGTATCGTCTCGATTATTGATCCTTGCTGCTGAGCGAATTTCAATAAACCTATTTCTAGAGGATCACCTGTCTCTTTACTATTATCGCCAAGGGAAGCGGTGTTGCACAACACGGCAGAGTTTAAGATATGCTGAAAAGAAATATCCTTGCTATCTATTTTTTTTGAATTGCTTGTATCAAATTTTCCTGTGGGTGTTGCGATCAGGTTTACTTCAATTTTGTTTTGTGTTAGCGTTCCGGTTTTATCTGTGCAGATCACATCGGTTCCTCCTAATGTCTCGACTGCCGAAAGTCTTTTTACAATTACATTGTGTTTTGCCATTTTAAGCATGCCCTTCGCCAATGCTAACGTAGCCACAATGGGCAACCCTTCCGGTACAGCAGCTACTGCCAAAGCGATAGCGGTTTCCATCATATCCAGAATCTTTTTTCCGTTTAAAAGACCAACAAAGAATATGATGACGACCAACACGATCGTTACTATGATCAGCTTTTTACTAAACTGCTCTAGTTTTTTCTCTAGTGGTGTCGCTGCCTGTTCAGCTGATTGCACCAGGCTGGCAATTTTACCAAGCTCGGTCATCATACCAGTGCCAGTAATTATAGAGCGTGTATTACCTTTTGAAATAAAAGTGCCCTTGTATAGCATGTTGGTCCGTTCGGCCAGCGTAGTATCCTCGCCTACTTGTCCTTCTTTCTTTTCTACTGGAAGAGATTCACCTGTCAACGCTGATTCGTCCACCTGAAGTTGAGAGGATTTAAAGGTCATGCCGTCAGCAGGAATCATGTCACCGGCTTCAAGAAATATCAAATCACCAGGAACAAGTTCCTCTGCGTTTATCTCTGTTGTTGCGCCATTGCGAATAACTTTAGCTGGAAGTATCGATAGCTTTTTCAAAGCCTCCATAGAACGCTCTGCCTGGTACTCCATATAAAAGCCGA
>JANNAQ010000094.1:0-4255 GCA_031384515.1 Bacteroidia bacterium | reverse complement strand
CGCCTCCTACTTTAAATATTTTTCTAATCCCCACAAGTTGGGTAGCAAATAGAATGGCTGAATTGAGTTCACCATCTTTCCCTGGGGGAGAACATAGAATTACCTCACTACAACCTGCTAGCCTTGCTGGTATACCTAACATAAGTACTGTTGAGAATAGGGGAGCGGAACCGCCTGGAATATAGATACCCACTTTTTCAATAGGAACTCCTTTTCTCCAGCATGTTATGCCAGGCATTGTTTCAATTTGGGTGACTTCCCTTCGCTGAGCGATGTGAAATCTTTCTATGTTGGCTGCTGCAACTTGGATTGCTTCTTTAAGTTTTTCAGGTACTGATGCTATGGCATTTATAATTTCTGCATCAGATACTTCTATTTGTTGCAGGTTAACTTTATCGAACTGGAAAGTGATTTCCTTCAAGGCCTGATCGCCTGAATTTTTGACTCGCACCAAAACATTTTTAACAGTACTTTCAAGAAAGTCAAGTTCAATTTGTGGTCGCTGGCAAAGAGCCGACCATTCATGTTTCGAAGGATTAGTAAAGATTTTCATGTTTCTTAAGCAATCATTTTTTCGATTGGAATTACCAGAATACCTTGGGCGCCAAATGATTTTAGCAAATCTATCTTTTCCCAGAAATCATTCTCGTTTACAACAGAATGTAATGACGACCAACCAGGTTTTGCCAGCGGCATAATGGTTGGGCTATTCATGCCGGGTATCATGCTTATAATTTTTGGGATGGCATCATTGGGGCAATTGAGTAGGATATATTTATTGTTCTTCGCTGATTTAACTGCTTCGATTCTGAACAATAGCCGATCGAGAATCTCCTTCTTTTCCACCGATAATTCATCGTTTGAAATGATGACGGCTTCAGATTGCATCACCACTTCAACTTCTTTTAAGCCATTACTTAGGAGGGTGCTACCTGTGCTTACAATATCAAAAATGGCATCTGCAAGACCAATACCAGGGGCTATTTCCACTGATCCACTGATCTCGTGTATCCCCGCATTAATCTTGTGTTTAGTAAGGAATGATTGAAAAATAACGGGATAGGAAGTGGCAATATTTTTTCCTTCGAGGGATTTTGGCCCGTCATAATTTTCTGATTGCGGCACAGCTATAGATAATCTACATCTGGCAAAACCGAGTTTCCTTACTAGCCTATTCTTTTTCTGCTTCTCAATAAATACATTCTCCCCTACAATGCCAACATCTGCTACGTGATCTTCAACATATTGGGGAATATCATCATCACGGAGGAAGAGAACTTCAACTGGGAAGTTACCGGCTTGAGCTTTCAGTTGATCTTTGCCATTGCTAAATAAGAGTCCCGTTTCTTTCAAAAGAGCAATTGATTCCTCCTGAAGGCGACCTGATTTTTGTATGGCGATTCTTAAAATTGTTTTTGTCATAAATCTTAATCTTTGTCCATGCCCTCTCCCTGCCTACCGGACAGGCAGGCATGTGGAGTATGGCTAGGGTTGAGGTGCAACAAAAAAGGCTTACCAAGTTTGGCAAGCCTTTCATAATTTCTTTATAAAATTAATCAAAACATAGACTTGCCAGTCATGTGATTTACATGATGGTGATGTCCGTAATTGTTTTGAGTTATATTCATTTTAATTAAGACTCAAAGAAAGTGATTCATTTCAAGTAAACAAAATTTATGCGTTGAAAATATGAATGAAATTCAACCCTAATGAGTGTTTGGCTCTCTTTGCAGATGACTTTGTAAATTTAGGACGTTATGAAGAAAAGAATGCTTTGTTTATAGAACAATAAGGGCGATTAATGATTATAAGTCTATTAATAAATAAGTAATTTGAAAACATGAGAAAATCTATCCTGGTACTTGTTACGATAGTCTTATTAGGGTCTTGTGCTGAGTCTAAAGAGTCGAAACTTCAACGATTTTTGTTGAAAGGGAATATGATGACCCAAGATAACGATGAGGACCAAGCAATTGTTTATTATCAAGAGGCCTTAAAGTTGGATCCTTGTTTTGCAGATGCATTAAATAACATAGGCACTATCTATTTTCGGCTTAAGAGGTTTGACCTTGCTCTTGAAAATTACGAAAAGGCAATTTCATGTAATTCGGCATATCTCAACGCCTTCTTTAACAGAGCGAATACCTATTACGAATTGAAAGAGTACTACCGGGCATTAAAAGATATTGATAAAGTTATCCAGGCTAAACCAGATACTGCAATAGCCTACTTCACGAAAGGGCTTGTCTTTACCAAACTTAGAGACTTCGATGCCGCATTGGAGGCTTTTGATAAGTCTGTTCAGCTGGACTCAAGTCGAGTTGAGTATTTTGTTAATCGCGCTACTGTTAAGTATTACCGCAAGGATTTTTCAGGAGCTAAAGCTGATTTGATATTGGCAAAAGCAGTTGATCCTAAGGAGGCTACTATTTATAATACAGAGTCACTTGTGGAAGTTGAACTAAAAAACTACCCGATTGCGATGGAACTGATTAACAAGGCCATTTTGCTAGCACCTGACCAACCGTATTTTGTTAATAATAGAGGATTTATTTTTCTTAGTCAGGGAGAACTTGACAAAGCAGAGGCAGATATCAACAAAGGTATAGGCTTAGATCCTTACAACGGGTGGGCTTATCGTAATAAGGGCATTTACTATTTACTAAAAAGTGATTTTGAATCCGCTGAACGACTACTCATACAAGCACTTGATATGGATCCATTTATCGATAAGATTCATTTCTATTTGGGCATGGCATATCTCAAAAATGGGAAGCAATCGCAAGCTTGTGATCAGTTTAATATGTCAGAAGAGTTGGACGATAAAATGCTAACCACAGATTTGATTAAAAGGTGTAAATAGTCCCAAGTTCACAGTCTTCTGCATCAGGTTGTATACGATACTTGGAACCAGCAACATGAAACTTGGATCTGAAACATTTAAATGAAACTCGATTATAATCTATTAGCTCAACGACTGAAGGAGTCTTTACCTGGTGCAAGTGCACATGAACCTTTACGTGCGGTTCCAGTTGGCACTTTAACTCCCAGGTTTGAACATAAATTACCACCAAGGCCCGGGAGCGTTTTAATATTGCTTTACCAGGAAGAAGATCAAATCAAGTTTCCCTTAACCGTGCGGCAAGATTACTTAGGAACACACGGAGGACAGATCAGCCTTCCTGGTGGCAAAGCAGAAGAGGGTGAAAGTGCTATCGAGACTGCCTTGCGAGAAGCAGAAGAAGAAATAGGGATTGATAGGAGTGATGTAACTGTGGTTGGTACTCTTACCCAGTTTTTTGTAATCCCAAGTAACTTCCTAGTCACTCCTGTTATTGCAGTTATGAAAGGCAAACCAACGTTTAAGGCTGATCCAATTGAAGTGCAGAGAATTTTAGAAGGGAGTCTTGACAAATTAATAAAGGAAGACGCCATTCAAAAAAAGGAGATAATAGCTGCAAAAACTTATCGGTTAATGGCTCCTCATTTTGAAATTGAAGGTGAAGTAGTTTGGGGAGCTACAGCTATGATGCTGAATGAATTTAGGATGGTCGTGAAATCATTGTAGGGCTTAAACATTTAGATTCCTCCAATGCCTAAGCCCTAAATGGTTTTCACTTTTTCTTTTTGGCTACCTTTTTGATAGACTTCTTAATTGACTGCTTCTTAGCCACCTTCTTAACTACTTTCTTAGAAGATTTTTTAGATGCTTTCTTCACCACCTTCTTTTTAGTAGCCTTCACCACCTTTTTAACAATCTTCTTTGCTGCTTTTACGGCCTTGCTGGCAGTCTTTCCTGCCTTGCCGGTAGGCAGGTTCACTACTTTTTTGATACTCTTTTTAGAAACAAGTTTCACTTTTGTAGAAGCAGTTTTCTTTTTCTCAGCATCATCAGTACCCATTTTATTTAGAGCAGATCCGGACTTAAACCATTCAATTTGACTGGCATTATAAGTATGGTTAACAGTAATGTTTTCCTTGGAGCCATCACTATGATTTAATGCTAGTGTTAATGGCTTGTCAGGTGTAAAGGAGGTTAAACCAACAATGTCAATGATATCATCTTCTTTTATTTTGTTGTAATCCTCCTTGTTTGCAAATGTAAGAGCAAGCATTCCTTGCTTCTTTAAATTAGTCTCGTGTATGCGGGCAAATGACTTTACCAGGATAGCGCGAACACCTAAGAAGCGCGGTTCCATTGCAGCATGCTCTCGAGAAGAGCCCTCTCCGTAATTTTCATCTCCAACTACAATTG
>JANNAQ010000093.1:0-3853 GCA_031384515.1 Bacteroidia bacterium | reverse complement strand
AGAAGATTTCTTGATAGAATTCTAACAGCTACTTAGTCGGTTCCCTGCCTGCTGAAGCGGCAGCGCAGGCAGGGATTCCGGCCTGAGGTACAAAGCCTTTGGTTTAAAAAGCTGAGGGCTTTTTTTATGTGGTTTGTCTATGTACTCAAAAGTCAAAAAAGTAGTCATCGATATGTGGGTATGACGCAATCCCTTGAACGAAGATTAGAAGAACACAATTCCGGAAAATCAAAATTCACTTCTGGTCATATTCCCTGGTCACTTTTATATCATGAATCTTTTGGTACATCTTTGGAAGCTAGGCAACGCGAAAAATATTTTAAAAGTACAGCAGGAAGAAGATTTCTTGATAGAATTCTAACAGCTACTTAGTCGGTTCCCTGCCTGCTGAAGCGGCAGCGCAGGCAGGGATTCCGGCCTGAGGTACAAAGCCTTCAGTTTTTTAAACTGAAGGTTTTTTTATGTGTTTGTTTAGGTCAAAATTTTGATCGGAAGCAAAATATTCTTCCATGGCAAGTTGTCCTAAAGCTGAGTTGCCCAATTTTTCTTTCTTAGTAAAAAACAAACAGATTTGTTACATTCAATCCTCGTATTAAGAAGCTATATGGAGTGATTATTCTGTTATTTACAATTTTTTTTTGCAATGCAACATCAAAGAGGCCAGGCAAAAGGGCTCTCTTCCGATTGAATAAAATAGACTCACACACTTCTTCATGCTAATCCAATTAATTAAAAAAAGAAGAATGGTTTTTTGATCAAATAATATGGAAAGAAGAAATTTTCTAAAAACAGCAGGCGTTTTTACTGCCGGATTTTATGCATCCCGCATGCCTGTCATTGCGGGCCCTTTCCTACCAGGTGAATCCGGTGGCTATCAAATTCCTGCTGATAAAAAATTAGACCCTGCCTGGATTAAATCTCTTTACCAGCGGGGCACTCCAACGCAATACTCCAAAAGTAAAAATGAATTGCAATTTATCGGTATGCCCGTAGGGGGCATCAATACTGGAACATTATACCTAGGAGGAGATGGGCGCTTGTGGCTCTGGGATATTTTTAACGATAACCGTGAAGGTATTGAACCAAAATCTGTTCCATGGGACACTGAACTTCACCAGGGTAAAACTGTGCGCTCACGAGACGGCTCAGCCTACGTGGCACCTGCCAAAGACATAAGACCAGTCGATCAAGGGTTTGCTTTCCAAATTAAAAAAGGAGGCAACACAATCATCAAAAATATGCAGGCCGATGATTGGGATGACATCATCTTTGAGGCTACCTACCCTTTGGCCACTGTTACCTATGTTGATAAACAACTGGGTATAGAGATAATCACTGAAATATTTTCACCCTTTATCGCTTTGGATGAAAAAAATTCAGGCTTACCAACTACAATCTATTCATTCAGTGTCAACAATAAATCAGACAGTAAAGTGAGTGTAATGATTGCCGGTTGGCTTGAGAATAAAACAGGCATCAGTCAGACTAACTCAAACTTTCAGCGGGTAAATTCAGCAATCACTTCGGCAGGGAGAGCGACTCTCCTTTGTTCATTGCAATCCATCCTGCCAAACTCGGAGTTGGCTACTATGTCAGATTATGGAACGATGTCAATCAGTTCAACAAACAAAAATGGTTTTGTCAATACTTCAATCAATCCGCTATCACCCGAGTCACTATTCACAAATAACAAAGCCGAGAAGCGGGTTGGGCTAAACGAAAAACTAATTGGATGTGCTATCGCGTCAGTTGATGTAAAACCCAAAGAAAAAGCAAGCACTGATTTTATTATTAGCTGGCATTTTCCCAATCTTTCTCTCAAAGCAATTCCCGATAAAGGACGGTACTACAACTCCCTTTTCAAGTCTGCAGTTGAAGTGAATAACTATGTTCAATCCAATTTCAAGAAACTGTCTTCTGAAACCCGGCTATGGAAAAACACATTTTATGATTCCACTCTACCTCATTGGTTTTTAGAAAGGACATTTCTGAATATCTCTTGCCTTGCTACAACAACATCTCATCGGATGGAAAACGGAAGACACTACGCATGGGAAGGAGTTGGATGTTGCCCGGGCACGTGTACACACGTGTGGCAGTATGCGCAGGCATCGGGGCGTATTTTTCCAAGCCTTGAGAAGGAGATTAGAGAAAGGGTTGATTTAGGTTTAGCCTTACAAAACGATGGCAGCATGTGGTATCGCTGCGAAGCGGATAAACGCCCCGCAGTAGACGGTCAGGCAGGAACTATTCTTCGATTTTATAGAGAACACCAAATGAGCTCGGACTCAGATTTCTTAACACGCAATTGGGCGAAGATTAAAAGCACTACTCAATTCTTAATGTCGTTGGATAAGAATGGCGATGGAATGGAAGACACCCCGGTTGAAAATACGCTGGATGCCATGTGGGATGGTGAGATTGCCTGGATCGTTGGCTTATGCATTGCCGCTGTGAAGGCAGGTGAGAGAATGGCTGAAGAAATAAACGATATTGAATTTGCCAAAAAGTGCAGACAGTATGTGGTAGACGGAAAGAAAAACATGGAGGAAAAACTCTTCAATGGTGAATATTTTATTCATAGACCGGATACCGAAAAGGGTAGGTCGCGATTAGGTTCTTACAACACCTGCCACATCGATCAGGTGTATGGCCAAAGCTGGGCACATCAGGTGGGCTTGGGACGAATTTTAGATCAGGAAAAAACTTTGTCAGCATTGAAAAGTTTATGGAAATACAATTTTACTCCTGATGTGGGGCCTTATATTAAAGAGCATACAGGCGGAAGGCCCTATGCTATTGCAGGTGAAGGTGGACTGATAATGAACTCTAACCCGAAGAATGAAGAGAAACCGTATGGCGATAATGTTACCTGGCAGTTGGGATATTTTCACGAATGCATGAGTGGCTTTGAGCATCAGGTGGCTGCACACATGATGGCAGAGGGGATGGTCGATGAAGCATTGGTACTAACGCGCATGATCCATGATCGATACCATGCGGCTAAGAGAAATCCATTCAATGAAATAGAGTGTAGCGATCATTATGCACGCGCGATGGCAAGTTATGGTACTTTTATAAGCGCATGTGGTTTTGAGTATCACGGGACTAAAGGATACATTCGATTTGCTCCTAAAATCACTCCGGAAAATTTCAGCGCACCATTTGTTACAGCAGAAGGATGGGGAACATACAGTCAGCAAGAGAACCAACCAAATTTTTCAGCTCAGCTGTCGGTAAAATATGGTAAGCTAAGCGTTAAGTCACTTTCATTTCAGCCAACTGGTAGTTCTTCCAAGGTCATCGTTAGAGTTAAGGGTAAGCCAATTGCGGCACAACTTATAAATCAAAAGAACCAAATCTCAATTGAGTTGAGTGATTTGACTACACTTAGCGTTTTGGATAAACTTGAAGTTGAAATTTCTTAATAATAGATTCATGGTCATAGAAAAGAATAAAGTAGTTGCGATTTCTTACTCGATGCGTGACGAGCACAATAATTTATTGGAAGACAACGATGGCTATGCCCCAATTGTTTATCTGCATGGGGCAGGGAATATTATGCTTGAATTGGAAGTTGGCCTTCAAGGCTTGAAAGCGGGAGACACAAAAGAGATTATTACAACAAACGCTGTAACTAAACTTGTTCCTGCCGGAAGTAAATCTTCCTTTTCAGGGGAGGACTCAATAAAAAGTGAACGCGTTCGGTTTAATGGTAATGGTGCCAAAAATGGTTGGTGTTTTTTGATTTGAAATTTCCTTTCTTTCCACGGTAAGTCTGAAGAGGACGCAAGCTCTGCTGGAGAGCAACTTGTTAGCAATAGGATTTATCGACTGGAATGGTCAGGAGGCT
>JANNAQ010000091.1:0-46002 GCA_031384515.1 Bacteroidia bacterium | reverse complement strand
AGCCTCCTGACCATTCCAGTCGATAAATCCTATTGCTAACAAGTTGCTCTCCAGCAGAGCTTGCGTCCTCTTCAGACTTACCGTGGAAAGAAAGGAAATTTCAAATCAAAAAACATCAACCATTTTTGGCACCATTACCATTTATAATGGTGCTCGTGAATGCAAAAGCATTTGACGTTATGTGCCCGCCCGACTGAGACAGCCGGCTCGGGCGATTAAATAGCCGCTCAAAGGCCGCGCCTGCCTTTGCCGAAGCGGCTACGCGCAGGCAGGCGCGCATGAATGCAACCAACCGCGCCAACCCCGATACCATCGGGGCAGCATTACACATGCTTGATCGAACGCTCTAAGATCAATTCAATTGAGTTGAGATAAAGCTCACTGGATTAGTTTATTAGGTTCGCCAAAGCCTGCCAGTCCGTAGCCCTGCGTAGGCTGGCTCACCAGAACTTCAATGGTGTTTCCGCCAGAGGTCGGACAGGCGCACTTATTTTTCTTTTGTCCTTTTTTCCCGCCATTGCGGGATGAAACGCTTGACGCAAAAAGAACCCCGCCCGACTGGATGAATTCATATTATCCAGAGCAACGCACATGGTCTTCCGGGCGGGGAAAAAAACCAAGGCCCAAAAATGCCCGCCTGACCGGACGGGCAGGCTTCCACCTACTTTCCACCGCACCACCTCGCTTTTGGGCCTGGCCAACGCGCAGCGGTTTCCTATATACATGCTTTGGTTTGATTAATAATAGCCCGAATCAGGTTAACAACAGTTGCTCTTACCACCTTCTTGAATGGGTGGACAAGACACGGTTCCGTATGAACAAAACACACAACAATCACCCTCTTTTGGTTTGAATACCTTATGGCAATTTTCACATTCATAAAAAAATTGACAAGCATCTGTAGGCATAGTTTCATCTTTTTGGTGGCCACAGTGAGGGCACGTAAGTGTTGATAGCAAGGTGATTTCTTTTTGCATTAGGTTGAGGTTTGTTGATTTCATTTTAGTAAAAATTCAAATAAATAAAATGAAGCGATTAGCCTCTGAATGAAGGATTTTATTAAAAAGGTTATGGTGAACACAACTACACCAATGGTTTCAACTCTGCCAGCGTTGTTGGGATTAGCTCAGATACCGTGGGATGAATGTGAACTGCGCGTTGAATCACCGTGTAGGGTACATCTGCATACATGATGTCCAAAATTGAGTGGACGATCTCATCTCCTTCAATACCCAGGATACTTGCGCCTAGAATTCGCTTCGTTTCAGCATCAACCAATATTTTCATAAAGCCATTGGTCTCTCCTTTTTCCTTCGCTCGAGCAATTCGGCTCATGGGGCGAGTAGCAATCAGGGCTTTCCTTCCTGATTTTCTCACCTCATTTTCGGTCATCCCTACCCTTCCAAGTGCTGGGTCAATGTATAATCCATAACACATTATTCGGTCAGACACTTTACGTTGATCATTGTCAAACAAATTGGCCGATACAATTTCAAAGTCGTTGTAGGAAGTGTGGGTAAATGCTCCTTTGCCATTGCAATCTCCTAATGCCCAAATGCCTTGTACGTTCGTTCTCAATTGATCATCCACTTTTACAAAACCGTTTTCGTCTACTGTAACTCCTGCCTTCTCCAAGCCCAGGTCATCCGTATTCGGTTGTCGGCCAACTGCCAGCAGCAAGTGACTGCCGACAATTTGTGCTTCGCCCTGAGTGCAATCTACATTCACCTTGATTTGATCGCCATCCGTTTCACCACTTAAACAATTGGCATCAAAACGAAAGTTGATACCTTCCGCTTCAAGTATTCTTTTTATCTCCTCCGACACATCTTCATCTTCGCGATGTACCAACCGTGGTCCTCTGTCGATGATGGTCACTTCGCTTCCAAATCTTTTGTACATCTGGCCAAATTCCAGTCCGATATAACTACCTCCAACAATGACTAAATGTTTTGGAACAAAATCAACATCCATGATTGTGCTGTTCGTAAGGTATTTCACATCTTTAAACCCTTCCGGCACAACCGCCCTGCCACCCACGTTGATAAAGATTTGTTTTGCCTTTAGCAATTCCTCGCCCACACGCACCGTATTAGCACTTTCAAATCGTGCATGACCCTCTATAACGGTTAAGTTTTTTGTACTCTTCAACCATTTTTTAACGCCCGTTGTCGATTGGTTTACAATCTTATCTTTTCGCGCTTTTACTGCTTTCATTTCCACGGTGATATTGCCGCCAATGGTAACACCATAATCTGCAGCACGTCTGGCCACATGTGCTGTTCGGGCACTAGCAACCAATGCTTTGGTAGGCGTACATCCATTGTTCACACAAGTACCTCCGAATAGCTTTCGCTCAATGATGGCTGTCTTTTTGCCTTCGGCTGCAAAGCGAGCTGCTAACGATGGCCCCGCCTGCCCGGTTCCAATAATAATGGCGTCAAAATCTTGTGTTTCTTTCATTCTATTTGATTCTAGTTAAGTAGTGTAAGGTAGTTAAACAAAATATACGTTAGTTGATTAGCCATACATTCCATTCGATAATCAGGCTCATGGAAAAAATAATAAGTACCGTTATTGAAATTATTTTGTGGAGTAATTCATTGTTGAATTTTCCAATAATAATGACTGCGAATGCAATGGCCAGCAGCGTCTGTAATAATTGATCAACCAGTTCTAAATTCAAAATGAATAGGTTGTAAGCAACAGAAAGCAAAGCCGACAACACCAGCAATAAAAATATCTTCCTGTAATTTTTATAGTAGAATGTTTTCAAGTTGATCGTTTTCTTTCCCAGAATCTGCGGAAATAGTAATCTGGCCAAAACAAAAAGATTAGTCGGGTAGAGCATAATAAACAGAAACGTTGGTAGCCGCCAGGGTTCAAACGTTTTCAATTCGTAGGTTACCCACCACTCCTGGATAAGCAAAAGCAACACAAAAAGTACCCATAGCAAATGAGGCCAATTCACAGTGACCTTCTTGTTTTTTTTAATTAAGTCAGCGATGCCGCCCAGAATTTCGGTAAGCCCGGATGCCAAAGCCCGACCGACTGGTGTCAGCCGGGCGGGCTACTTAACATAACGCTCGCCATTATATAACTCTTCCCTTTCTAATACTCCTTAACTAAGGTTTCAAGTGGAATATTCAATTGACTGTGAAGCTTGCGCACCATGGTAAGGTTTAACTTCCGGTGTCTATTGAAAATGTCCGTTACTCTGCTTTTAAAGCCAAGTATTCCGGCAAGGTCACTATTGGTTAAACCCTGTTGCTCCATTCGGTACTTAATAGCCTCTAGGGGATTATGTGCTTGTATGACATAATGTTTTTCCTCGTATTCCTTTACCAAGAGAGAAAGAATATCTGCTTCATCGCTTTCAGGTGATCCGGGTTTTGCCTGAAATATTTCCTCAAAGCGCTCTAGAGCAGCCAGGTAATCCTTTTTTGTTTTAAGTAATTTGAATTTCATAATTTTCTCTTTTGATTTTTGAACAAATTCACTGATGCTGCATCCTCTTTATCATACTCTGCATGGGTTCCAATAAATTTTATGAACACCCAGCCCTTCTGGTAATTTATTTCCGCGATCAGCCGGTAGTCATTATGGTTGATCTCAAAAATTGCACGGCTATTTTTTATAGTTCGTGCTGTATTAAAATCCCTTGTAATGTCGCTGGGCTTCTTCCAGTTTTTTGATTCCACATCAGGATACCACTTCTCCAGTGTAGCCTTGCAATCGGGATGCTCTTTATAAAAAGCAGTGAGTGAACTCCGATTGTAAATGTTCATACACAAATAAACGAAAAAGTAACCAAATTGGTTACTTTTTAAACAAAATTTTCTATGCCTGAAATGGCAATGCCTACGGCCCGGGCTATTCGTCCCGATAAGTATCGGGATCCGGCCTTGCTCCTGCCAACACACTTCGTGCTTGGAGTTTATCCCGATTATACATCGGGGCTTCTATCCTATTGCATTTCCAGCGCAGCAGCAACACACATTGTGCAGGCCACACATACCCCATTTTCTGTGGCAACCGAAATGATTTGGTTAGCTTGAAAACGAAGCACAAATGGAAATATTTGGTTATAAAATGAGTAAAGAATTACTTAGTTAAGGATTCTATAAGAGTAGGTAACCATAGGCACTATCGATGACATCTTCAAATCTATGTTTGAGGAATTTGATAAATCTACTTTTTCAAACCTCACCTGTCCGGATATCCTTGAATTTTTATAAACAAAAAAGTCAATACCAACCGTTACAAAAGGGTGCATTTTGGCGACCGTAAATTCACTCGGTATAATTGGCTCGACCATAACTTGATTACCGTCCTTGTCTAATTTGGGACTCGTGAGAGCCGGCTCTGAAAAGGTGGGTACAGATTGGGATTTACTATTATTAGACAATGAGGCTTGAATGATAAAACCTGCAGCAACGAACGGCCGCACAGGCCACTGCATGAAAAGACTATACTTAGGAGCTATTACAAAATCCAAATTACTGTAATCAAAACTCAGCTTGGAATTGGCGAAGGCTACTGATGAATATAGCACACCACTATTAAAGGAAAAGTGTTTGTTTTTGCCCAGGCCGAATTCCAAAAATAATCCATGGGTAGCGGAGTTAAATGAATATTTCTGATCATTGAAGTCCTTTAAATCAGCAAATGATGCTGAAGGGATGACTCTAAGAACGGGAACATAGTTATCCATCGTCAAATTATTCTGCACCGCGCCATATGAATATCCTAAATAGAGTCTCCTTTGGCTATTTGCGAGTGGCTTATGTTGTGGGTCAATACATCTATTGTAGCTCCAAATTGTTTTCATGAGGCTGCCCTGGTCAAAGTTTAGTTTGGAAACATCTTGTGGGCAATCCGCAAAACCAGACTTGAGCGCTCCTCTATAAAGATATTCGGTTCTTTTAACAATGGCTCCATCATCGTTCCTTTCCGTTATTACATTTTTCTTTAATTCCGAAATGGAAGAATCCTTTTCAAGGAAAAAATGATTTTTACCGGCCACATCCTGATATAAAAGTAAACCTGCCTTACCCCTTTCAAGTTCTAAGAAAAAGTAATCTCCATTTTCGATTCCATTAAACTTCACATTTTCTATCGATCTGAAATAGCCAATCTCCTTCGAATAAAACCCTTTTATTTGGGAAGGCAAATAATCAGTTGAAGGACTGTCCGTACTTGATTTGAATTTGCACGATTGGTGCATCAGTCTCTGAATATCAGAATAAATAAAACCCGTTAACGTGTCTTTGGCAATCAAAATATACCCACTCGAATATTTTATGTTTTTTTGTCCATGTGTTAAATGAGGGCAAAGAAGAGTGAGAATAAAAACAATTAACTTAATAAATCTCATTATGAATATTAATTTACTCCTTACAAATTAAAAATCAATTGCTTTAATGCATGTGTCAACACAACGGGCTCAACGACTAAAGATATCAAATGAAGGCCTCGTTTTGCCAAACTCATACCTGTTCCATTCTTAGCACATTAACGAATTCCAATGGGCACACTTAGACGAGTCTTGTCCCACACCATATTCATTTTGATAACAACGGAATCGGATTCAAAACCGATTGCAAGGGTTTCGACTTCTTCCATCAATGGATTTACTGGTATTTGTACGGTCAACAAATCAAGCGTATGATCAGGCTCTGTAGCAGCACCGAAATTAACTCCCAGCTCACTGTTGAGAATCACCTGAAATGTCAGTGGTCCTGGCACAGCATAAATGCGATAACTGCCTGCATTCACTGGTTGCCCGGCAAACGTAATGTCTTTGCTGAAGGTAAGCTCGGTGGCTGCATTGGCACCAAGTCTCCAATACTTGCCGTAGGGCTGCAGTGCTCCATCCTTCTCTTCTCCAAAAATCAAACGACCACGTTTGGAAGGTTGGCTATAAGATACGGTTATGTCCAGACCTTTATCACTAAACGAGGAGGTTGTGGTCGGGCTCTTCTTTGGGGCGAAGAAAAGACCATAGATTGACCAGATCACAAATACGCCAAGGGCGATACCAAGCCCAATGAAGATTTTCTTTTTCATACTGAATAATGATTTAACCGGGCAATATACAATTAAGTACAGAAACGGCTTACGAATCGACCATTGTATTGGACTGATGATACCTTACCAGAAAAGTAGATAAAAATCTAGAAGAAAATTTCCTGCGCCAACCGAAAGGTATTGGCGTGAGCTTCAATGATATCGCGAAAGTCAAGAGAATAGCCACCACCCATACAAGCGACCAGTGGTATTTTATTTTTCCTAGCTTCCGTTAATACAATTCGATCTCGTTCTTTACAACCAGCTCTCGTGATGCTTAGCTTACCCAATTTATCAGTATCTAAAATATCAACCCCTGATTGAAAAAAAATGAAATCCGGTCGAACTTTATCCAATAGATTTTTAAAATTGGATTCAAGTATTTTTAAATAAAAATCATCATCAGTAAAATCAGCCAAACCAATGTCTAAATCAGAATTTTCTTTTTGTAATGGATAATTGTTTGCTCCGTGGATAGAAAAAGTGAACACGCGCGGGTCATTTCTAAAAATTTGGGCTGTGCCATTTCCTTGATGTACATCCAGGTCTACCACTAAAATTTGTTTGGCTAGGTGTTGGTGCAACAAGTAGTTACTTGCCATGGCTATATCATTTAGCAAACAAAAGCCTTCCCCCCTATTCGTAAATGCATGATGTGTGCCCCCAGCAATGTTCATAGCTACACCAAATTGCAAAGCAAATAAAGCGCATTGGATTGTTCCTTCTGCAATAGTGATTTCACGAGTTACCAGTTCACGCGAAAGTGGAAAACCGGATCTTCTGATTTCCAACAATGAGAGGGATAAATTATTGAGCCTATTCCAATACTGCTCCTCGTGGGTATTTACTATCCAACGTATCTCGACAGGGCTCGGAGAAAAGAAATTCTCTTGAGTAAGCGTACCTTCGTGCAGTAATTGCTGAGGTAATACCTCGTACTTGCTCATCGGAAACCGATGATGGAGTGGCAAGGAAAGAATGTAGCATTCATTCCAAGCTACTTTAAGCATAGTGGTCAATCATTTGGTAGATGCTTTTCACTTGTTCTAGTTACTGAAAAACAAAAGAAGCTACTGATTGTTTATTTGTATAAATACAAATCGATATGAAAACAACAAATCAAATTGGACTTGATGAGGTAAAAAGCAAGTCACTTTCTCAAGGGTTAAATAAGTTACTAGCCAATTACATGATGTTCTATCAGAACACAAGAGGGCTACATTGGAATATCAAAGGCGATAAATTTTTTGAACTTCATTTAAAATTTGAAGAGCTGTATACTAATCTGCTGGTAAAGGTGGATGAAGTGGCCGAGCGAATATTGACTTTAGGGGCAGTACCGCTTCATACGTTTGACGATTACAAAGGTGCGGCAGGAATTGTGGTTGTGAAAGATGTCTCAGACGGGAAAAAAGGTGTTCAAACGATTCTAGAGGCATTTGAAATATTGATTGTTGAGCAAAGAAAATTGCTTACTATGTCTTCGGATGCAGGTGATGAAGGAACCAATGCATTAATGAGCGATTACATCAGAGAACAGGAAAAATTAGTTTGGATGTATTCATCGTTCTTAAAGTAGCAAGGAAAAGTAACGATAAATAAATTCAAGAGGACTTAACCTTTCCATAATTATAAACTCATCCTTTGTTTTGGATCACTTTCTTTTTTAATTACTTTGCTCATCAAATAAATACCAAATGGAAATTAATCAAAACCCACTTATTGAACGCGTGTTGACCGAAGAGGAACAAAGAAGATTAACACCCGATGATGTGCTGAGAAGCTTGAAAGAGGGAAACAAACGATTTGCTCAAGGTAGCCTTACGTTGCGCGATCATTCTAAACAAATTCGTGATGGTATTAATGGACAATTCCCAAAGGCAATTATTCTGTCCTGCATTGACTCACGCGTACCAGTTGAAGACGTCTTCGACAAAGGCATAGGCGATCTCTTTGTAGCGCGTGTGGCTGGTAACATTGTTAATGAAGATATACTCGGCTCCATGGAATTTAGCTGCAAGGTAGCGGGAGCTAAACTTGTGCTCGTGATCGGCCACGAATACTGTGGCGCTGTGAAAGGTGCTATCGATCAGGTAAGCCTGGGTAATTTAACGGGATTATTGAAAAAGATTACTCCAGCTGTGGAAGCCTGCCAACATTATAAGGGAATGAAGACATCAAAAGATGTCGAATTTGTAGATCTGGTGATTCGTGAAAATGTGAAGCTGACAGTCGGCAACATTCGCAAGCACAGCCCAATACTAAAAGAAATGGAGCAAGCAGGTGAAATAAAAATTGTGGGGGCCTACTACGACATGGATAATGGTGAAGTAACTTTTTTTGATTAACCTTTGGCTCTAAATTTTAAAAATATGAAACGATACATCACACATACCTCTCTCCTTCTGATGGCTTGCCTGGTAACCACGCTTGCCTTCTGCCAAATAAGTAACACAGTATCTTCTGCCGAATCGATACGGCTTGCTGAACTCGATCAGTATTATAAAGAACTATCCCGAACTGTTCGTGAGGGTGACTTCGAAGGCTACAAGGCTACCTATCATAAGGATGCAGTCTGTGTGTTTACAACTAAGGAAACCAAGTACACAAAATCGATTGATGCACAACTTGCGCTTTGGAAGCCGGGCATTGATGATACCAAGGCAGGAAAAGTTAAGAGCAATGTGGAGTTTCGCTTTTCACAGCGTGTAGGTGACCCCACTACCGCCCACGAAATTGGAATTTTCTTTTTTACATCGATCGATAAGGATGGAAAAGTTCTTGCATCCCGTGGTGTTCATTTCGAAATGCTCCTGGTGAAACGCAATGGAGTGTGGCTGTCATTGATGGAATACCAGAAGTCTTTTGCTATTCAAGAAGAATGGGATGCCTTGAAGTAAGTTCAGACAGCTTAATTCTGGCCCATGGTCTGCTGGAAATTTTTCAGGATTACATCCATCATCTACTCTACAGTGACTAGTCCACAATCATCATTTTGCGGGTAGATTTTGTCTTGCGATTTATGAGACGATAAAAATAAACACCAGCAGAGATGCCAGAGCGGTTGAACTCCACAGTATGTTTACCCTCTAGATAAACTCCTTTTGCAAGCGTGTCAACTAACCTTCCTTGTGTATCGAGGAGAAACAGAGTCGCGTCTGTTCCATCGGAATAAAAATCTATGCTTGATGTAGTGCGAACAGGATTTGGATAATTTTGACTGAGCACTTCATCATCTCCATTTTCTTGAAGTCCTGTTACCGATGATTTTCGAAATACAGCGGGTGTGTTTTGGAAACTTGGGAACAACACATTGGCCATCAAAGAGGAGTCTAACTCAAACCAATCGGACAACACCGAGGCATACAGCGCACGATAGTCAAGCTGCATTGGCAGATTGCCTTTAGAGGTGGTATTGGCAGATATGACAGGATTGTTTCCTATCAGGCCTGGATTCACGGCATACCCAAAAGATAAGACCGGGGCCGCTGTTCCGTGGTCTGTACCACCACTTCCATTAGATACAATCCTTCTTCCGAATTCAGAAAAGGTCATAGCCGCCACTCGCTTATCCACATTCAACAACCTACAATCATCAAAAAACGCGTTGACTGCTTCTGAAAGACGCTGGAGTAATGTCGCATGTGCACCGATCGTATGATCAGCAGATTCCGTTTGGGAGGCATGTGTATCAAATCCTCCCATGCTGACGACATACAATGGGGTTTGCAGACCACCTGCGATGAGGCGCGCTACAATCTTGAGTTGATTCGACAATGTATTTCCAGACGGGTAAAGGATAGAAATGTTTTTGGCACTTTGAGCGGCCGCCTTAATAACCCCAGTATATTGCTGCGTTTGTTGCGCAACAAACCTGATGAAGGTGAGTTCGTGGCCTGCGGGTGTATTGGGTGCAGGTTCAACGGTACCGTTAACGATGTTGTAAAAATTGTTGATATCTGAAATGGCCATACCCATGCCTGCCTTCGGTCCCTGGCAAACTGGTGATACCCCCGATCCAATTTGAATGGCCAAAGGATCTGGCATGGTTGCATTTGGGAAACCTGTTGGAAATCCAGCGTACGTCTCGTTCAAATACCTGCCTAACCACCCGGTGTCAAGATACTGGTTGGATGCAGAACCAGTTAACCAAATATCAGTAGCCCTGAAATGTGATAGATCCGGATTTGGATAACTAACTCCTTGAACAATATTTACAAAACCTGCATCATACATGTTCCGAATTTTTGACATGGCAGGATGTAGGCCTGTTGCTTTTCCCGTATTGCTGAGCGGTAGCACACTGGATTCTGGCACTAAAATATTGGAGCGCTTGTTAGATAGCACCGCGTATTGATCCAACGGGATGAGGGTGTTCAGTCCATCGTTTCCTCCATTCAGTTGAATTAACACCAACACCCTACCGGAGGATTGTGCGCTTCTAGCGATACTATCCAACAAAGGATTTGAAGCATACGTACTGATTGGCCACCCCCCTATTATTGTTGCTAACGTTGCACCACCAATTTTCAGAAATTCATCTCTTTTCATGGTCAGGCAAGTTGATGTTCGGCCAAACGTGTGAGTTCAATTAATAATGGATTAAGACGACTCCTCAAAATGTTTTCATTGGATACTGAAGGACTTCCGATATAATCAAACCATGCGATTGTCCAATAGGAATCTGTTGCTTGATTCGAAAGCAGTATACTTTTCAAGCTTGTCTTCTTCTCGGTGGACAAGGGCAGTGCAAGCAATAACTCTACAAAAAAGTCGATGAGTATATTGGGATCCTCTGGCTTTGAACATTGCTTGGCAAATACAATTGCATCTATTTTGAAGGTAGTTCCTCCTGCATTAATGCCGTTGCCAAACATAGTATCAGTAAATATCAATCTCTTGGGAAGTGTGTTGGAGTTAATCCATGCCTGGTAAAACTCAGGAGTCTGATGAAACGCTGGCCAACCTGCCACATTCGGTGGATCTCCCAAATCCAAAGCGAGCGTCTGGCCATACCCTCTTAGGTAATTGAAAACTTTATATCGATTTTCAACACTCAGTGTTGTTTGGATTGAAACACCGAATGTTTTGAAGGTGCCAACTAAAAAGTCAAGCGGGGTTTTAATGTAACAGCCTTGATTCAGCACATCAAAAAAATGCGCACTCTTAAGCAGCTGGCTCACTACTGGTTTGATTTCGAAATTATTTGAAACTAGAGTTTGCGCAAGCGGAATGATGATCGTATTCTCTACGTTGTCGTCAATGGCATAATATACAAAGTACCGATAGAGGGACCGGCAAATACGTTTGGCGGCCTCCTCTTTTTTGAAAATCATCTCAATCAATTCATGGGTTTCCAGCGCACCATCGACTCCTGTTTGATACTTGATAACTGTATTGTTGTAAAATGAAGAAAACTGTTTGTCGGCAGTGCTATGCTGTTTGGGGTCGAAAGAGGAAGAGGTAAATGTGGTCCTCCAGCCAGTAAGCACTTTTGCTGCAGCTTCAACATCGCCTTGTGTGTAGTTAGTTGGATTACCTGTACCTACCGTAAATAACTCTGTAGTTCCCGAGCATAATTTTCATCTGGTGAATTGGCAGTATTCTTATCTCCATTGAGATATCGAAGCATGGCGGGATCCAGCGTAACTGCTTTTACTAAAGATTTGAAATTACCGAATGCGAATTTCCGCAATAGGGCATTATGATAATAACTATATCTTGCCACACCAACTGCTGCTACTTCCGTTGCAAAATGATTGTGCCAAAAGAGCACCATTTTTTCTCGCATATTCAGCTTCTCTTCCAACATCAAAGAGAACCACCATGCCTTGAAAGACATCATTCTCTGAAAATTGATGCTTCCGTCTCCATACTCCGCATTCACCCATGTTGTGTCTGGCAATACCCCCGTGGTGTCATTCACAATAGCATTATAATTATTGAGTGGCGGATCGGGAGGCGCAGCTGGTATAGCATCAATTAATAAATCAACTGCCTTGCCCGGAGAAAGTGACAGCAATAAGGTAATATCCTCACTGCTAATACCAAACGTGGTTCTGCGAAGTAAATGAATGACCGCAGCACGAGTCCATGGCCCTGCATAGGCAGCGAGGGTGGAACTTGTTCTGGCTATATTTTGTGAAAGTTGCTTGTTAGTATATTGAGTAAATACCTTATCCGCCCTATAGTTATATAGTGGTTCAGGATCAATGAGATCAAAAGGATTGAGTGGACTCTTTTTATCTTTTTTCCCCATGTGAAGCGGCTTCAGAGTTGCCTAAATTTAATACAAATGTGGAGAATGTTAATGTTTGATCATACTGGCCAAATAGAAATTTTTCGTTTTTGTTTGTGCAAAAGGTGTACTCGTGTTTGCGATTCTTGGATAGTTCCCTAGGTAAGGAACACAAATCATTTTTTATGGAACTGGAAGATGTTTAGATCACTGATCGCTTTTTTCTCTTCCTCCCGAAGCGGCATATACTTTGATATAAAATCGAAAAGCAGGTTCTCCATGATCAGTATAATATTTTTCCTACTTAGTTTGGCAATATACTATTGAGTATAGCTTTTGCTCGCGAAGTAAATCGCACATGGTTTTTACTTCCAAACCTTAAAAGAAAGCGCTCTACCCGAGATCAACTTAAAAGGGTGAAGATGAAATTCTGAGATTATCCATAAATAGCACACAACCGACAGACGTGGACGTAATCCCCACCTCTACCGAGTTTTGTACAGAATTGGATGTCGGTAAATTAATTCCACTAGCTGCAATCACTTGCTTGCCGTCTTGCCAAAGTTCAATAACACCTCCCGCCTCATTATTGAATTTAAAGTGAAGTTTAATAGTAAACCATGACTTGAAAGGAATAGTAATAGGCGAAGATTGGAAATACTCCATTTTGGAAGCAAATTTATTTTCTATGGATAGCTTGTTATTTCTAACCACCACTCTCGGGCCCGGGCTTTCAGCGAAATAGGAGTTTTCAAAATCCGCCAGGCTAAAAGGTGCTCCGCTTTCAATATAATAATCCGCCTGAAACCAAAGGTCGGAGCCTTTGTCGAAAAAATTGATACCAGATTCAATGGAGGCTTTCGCTGTAACCATATTTTGCGTTGGCGCCACACTGCTAAATTTTAATACCGAGTTCAAAGCATTCGTAGGATCGGAGGCCAACTCAATTTTATTATCAATAAAAGTACAAGTGCCACCCAGAATACAGGTTCGCAATGCCACATAATCTTTTATAGTTGGCGCAGCTGGACTGAGTAACGTAAACCCACTCCAATACAGTTGGGTATCGGCAATGGATTTTAAGAACAAGTCTGTGAATTTGGCGGTGTTCTCTACGCGCTCAGTAAACTCGTTTTTAACGGGGAGCAAGCCAGCACTGGTAATAAGGAATTTTCCAGTGGCATCAATCTTATAATTCTTCGATAGAAAATCCGGATCAAAGTATTGCAGCGCAAATTCACAAGTTCCATTATTGTTTAAATAGGCTTTCCCATCCTTAAATAGGTAGTATTCCTTGCCATCCGGACTGATGAAAGTATCCAATATATCACCCTTCGATGTACAATCGTTGATTTCCTCCTCCTTGCTGCAGTTACCAAATAGCGTTACAAAGAGGAAGAGTAGAAGTGCTCTTCTTATGATCTTGTTTGGACGAACTAAAGCCTTCAAGCTAATAAGGGTTTTTATTAATTAAATATAGCAGTTCGCTTAATAAAGTTAAGGGAACCATAAAAATGCCATTTATTTTCTTGCCAAACGCATGACGTTGTCTTAATTTCGTTTAGTTACTAGTGGCAAATTTCTTTTAAGCTATCCAACACTTTAAAAGCCCAACGATTGCTAACTATTACGCCTTACGCAAAAGGCAACCAAATTAATACAATTACTCGTTGGCCTCTACTTAACAACAAATTATGAAAAAAATCAGTATCCTATTTTTAGGATGCCTCTTTGTATCTAATCTTCAGGCACAAAACAACGAGGCTAATAAGTTAAAGCGACCTAACATGGTCATCATCGTTTCAGATGATCACGCCTACCAAGCAATTGGAGCGTATGGTAGTAAGCTTGCTATGACTCCCAACATAGACAGGTTGGCAAAAGAGGGTGCTGTTTTTAAAAGTGCTTACGTTACCAATTCGATCTGCGGACCCAGCCGGGCAGTAATATTAACAGGAAAGTACAGTAATAAGAACGGTTTCAAGGACAATGATAATTCTGTTTTTGATGGTAGTCAGCAAACTTTTGTAAAGCAATTGCAGCAGGCTGGGTATCAAACCGCCTGGATCGGAAAGTGGCATTTAACAAGTGAACCTCAGGGATTTAATTTCTGGAAAATACTTCCAGGACAAGGTGATTATTACAATCCTGATTTCCTGATGATGGATGGCACACGAAAGCGGTTTGAAGGTTATGATTCCAACCTGGTAGAAGATTTTTCCGAAGACTGGTTAAGCAACAGGGATACGGCTAAACCTTTTTGTCTGGTAATTGGCCATAAGGCAGTGCATCGTACCTGGCTTCCTGATTTGGAAGACCTTGGAAGATACGACAACGTGAATTTTCCCTTACCGTCTAATTTTTATGATGACTATAAAAACAGGAATGCAGCCGCTGTGCAAGACATGAGTATTGCAAAAACGATGTCGATGGATTATGATTTGAAGATGAAAATTAATGATAGTTCGAAGGTTGGATTTGGTAGGTTGAACTCCGAACAGCGGAAAGTCATTGAACCCTATTACCAAAAAATTGAAGACGATTTAAAGACAAAAAAATTATCCGGCAATGCCCTTACCGAATGGAAGTTTCAACGCTACATGAAGGACTACCTCAATACGGCACAGTCCATTGATCGCAATGTGGGCCGTACGCTCGATTACTTAGATAAACACAAGCTCAGAGAAAATACGATCGTTATATATATGTCGGACCAGGGATTTTTCCTGGGCGAACATGGATGGTTTGATAAGCGCTGGATGTATGAAGAATCATTCCGAACCCCTATGATCATCCGTTACCCAGGTGTTGTAAAACCAGGAATGAGTATCAGTCAACTAGTAATGAATTTGGACATTGCCCCCACCCTCCTGGATGTTGCTGGAGTAGCAATACCCAACGAAGTGCAGGGTAAATCAATGCTACCATTGTTTACAAATAAAAAATCCCCATGGAGAAATGAGTTGTATTACCATTATTATGAAACAACTATACATAGTGTTTCCCCGCATTTTGGAATAAAAACAAACCCGTATAAATTGATTCGTTTTTATGAAAAAGTAATAGGCTGGGAATTGTATGACTTACAAAAGGATCCACATGAAATGAATAACTTATATGGAAAGCCTGGGTATGAAAAAATAACTACCCAACTTAAGGGGCAACTCAATCAGTTGATCGACCAATATGATGATCAGGAGGCGAAACAAATTTTAGCGAAAGAAACGGGTCAATAATAAAGTCTGGGCTTCCATCCTGACGAGATTTAAGAAATAAAACTGCATGACGAAGACACTGCTGATTACCCCTGAAGGTTTAGAAAAGTTAAAGGCGGAGGTGGATCATCTGTGGCGGGTGGAGCGGCCGGACACCACACAAAAAGTTACCTGGGCGGCAAGCCTTGGCGATCGTTCTGAAAACGCAGACTATCATTACAATAAAAAACGCCTGCGCGAAATTGATAAGCGCATTCTCTATTTACGCAAATGCATCACTGACTTGAAAGTGGTGAACTATTCAGCCTATCAGGAAGGTAAGGTGATGTTCGGAGCCTGGGTTGAAATTGAAAATGATAAAGGTCTTAAGAATCGCTTCCGCATAGTAGGTGGTGAAGAACTTATTGGAGCGAAAGATTACATCTCAATGGATTCGCCCATGGCACAGGCACTATTGAAAAAAGAAGTAGGTGATGAAGTCGTTGTTAAAACTCCCTCAAAGGAATTTGTTTGGCGTATTACTAAAATTGAATATCAGAAATAAGCTTCATTTATTTACTTAATCCTTTATTTTAATTCCCGCCCTTATTTTTATATCAAAGTTATTTTCTTCAGGCACCAGCTCACAGGAATAGTAACCCAATCAGAGTCTTTCTGTCAAGCATCGTCTCTCATAGAGGACGATGCGCAACAGCTCAAATCTCAAGCATTAGCACTCGCATAAAGCGATAGAAGTATTAAATTTAGGGATGGCCATTAAGAGAACCCAGCTTGAAAGCGGAACGTACTTTTGCTCCTTCACATGTCTTGAATGGTTGCCTCTGATTGAAATAACCAACTTGTATGATAATGTCTATCAATGGCTCAGCCTTTTAGTAAAGGTAGGGCACCAGGTCACAGGCTTTGTGATCATGCCGAATCATATTCATTTACTTCTGCATGTTAATGCTTCCGAGACAACAGTAAACAAGATTTTGGCAAATGGGAAGAGATTCATGGCGTATGAAATTGTGAAGAGACTCAAGACTATTAACCGGATAGATATACTGACGATACTATCAGAAAATGTTTCACCTGAAGAGCGTGCCCGAAAAAAGAAACATCGTGTATTCGAACCTTCATCAGACATAAAGCTTTGTTTCACTGAGAAATTTGTAGTTCAGAAACTTGAATACATTCATGCCAATCCAATATCTGGCAAGTGGAATTTAGCTCCAAGCACAGTTGACTATTTGCATTCAAGTGCGACATATTACGAATTGAATATTGAACATCCGTTTGTGAAAATCAGTCATTTTAAAGATTTAACGGGGTAGTGATGATGGAGATTAAAGCATCGTCCCGAAGCGGAGACGATGCTCGACTAGGAAAATCAGTCATTTTAAAGATTTAGCAGGATAATGATCAAGAGATAAAGCATCGTCCCGAAGCGGAGACGATGCACGACTAAAGGAGGAAAATTGATTTCTGGTCAAGCATCGTCTCTCGAAGAGGACGATGCGTTACTGACCATCGTTCAGGTTTATCGCATCGTCCCGAAGCGGAGACGATGCTCGACTAGGAAACATGTTGCCTGTTGCATGCGTTGGTGTCCTTCATCAACTCGTGTTTTTCGCTATCAAAATTTCTTACAACAGATCAATGTTGTTTTTGCTCCACGGCACCTCATGCGGAGGCTTGAAGGTTGAATTCAAAATCTATCCAGTTTACTATTTATTTCCTGGTCGTATTCCAAAAATCAACAGGTAGGCTATCATCCAAAACTCTCCCACCGTGGCCGGTATCACTAACGTCTCGACCCACGCTTCCTTCACTCCCATGTAACTGACGAACGTACTCATCAGATAGCCGGCACCACCAAGAATGAGCACGCGTCCAAGCCAAACAGGCATGCGCTGAGAACTTATTACAATGTACCCCATCGGTATGAGCCACAGGCCGAAGAAGAGACCGCCTACACCCCATGCGTTTTTGATGAACTGCGCAAAAATCTGAATCATGATAATCTTTTCCTGCTGGCCCTGTGTGCTGTTGGCCACTTCTATCGCTCCACCCATGGCCATGGCACTAATCATAATGGCAGCTGCATTCGTCATGCCCCATGCGGCCAACGCCCATGCTGCATCATGCCGGATGTCTTTGAATAGTTTATAAAACCACACCGCGGCCAGCGCCTGAGAAACCACGATCAGAAATTCAAACAGCAGCCTTGTCCTGGCAATTGTTTCGCGCTCAACTAAATTCGAAAGTGTTGTTGACGGATCACCCGCCACATAAATGCGCGAGTGTAGCATTAGAAAACCTACCATCCCGGTAATGGCCAACATCAAATACCAAACGCCAGTGATACGGGCTGTGCCAACTAATTCCTTTTGTTGTAGGTCTTCTGTCATGCTCGAACTTGAATTACTATTTATTTAATTATGGTTGCAACTATAGGTTGTCTGTTGGTCTATTCCATGTGGAGACGCACGGCCCGATCGTTTGTTACACATCCCGGGTAACAAGGTAGCAATTTTTACACCCGCTGGGAGAGAACAATGCGTGCTTTAACCCCATCAGAGTCATCGCTTCGGGACTCAGAGTCAACGAGTCGGGAGACTCTTCGGAGAATAAACAGCCCCCCATTTGTTTTCTTTTCCCCTGTCAAAAAATATTTAGCTTGCTCTTTGGTGTCAAAAGCTTTTAAATTACAGCCATAAACAAGTACCACCCCTTTTAGAATCCATGATTTAATTTTATCAATACCAAGAAAGGCTCCTTTCTCAATTATGCCTTTGTGCAATTCAATTAATCTTTTTGTATTAGACATGAATTCAGGTGTTACATAGGTATTATGAAAATCCGCAAGAAAGGGAAGCTTATTAACTAATTGTAATTTCATATGCGCATTGTCTAATGCTATCATATCCCTTTCCTTTAATCCTTTGAAGTCCAGGAAAATAAATTGCTTACCATTATGCTCTTCAATTGTCAATCTATCTGAAATATTTTCCATATCAACTTGTCAAATGTTATTTCTCTCGATCATGTTGGTGTTCTTCACCAACATTTATTCTAAATTTTTCCCTTAACCAATTTATCATCTGCTACTCCGTCTTTCACAGTTTGCTTAAATTTCAATTGATTTCAGTTTTTTCTTGCAAAGATGAAGAGTACGGAAGGAGTAAATATGGAAAGCAATAGCAACCCAAACTTTATTGCCGTAAAAAAACCTAAGGAACTTGCAAGAAGTTCACTTTTAGAGGGAAACTTAGAAAGAATGCTAAGTATGATTGCGTTTTCAATTAGGTCACTGGCAAACCAGACAAAAGGTAAACAGATCAAGATATTTACTAAGTATTTCGGAATCGATATTCGCTGAGAAACGAATCGGGCAAATGTCAGCAAAAACGCAAAGAATGAAAGGGGAAATACAATATCAATTGTGTAGGTGAAGCGCTTGTAGGCATTTAACCCTTCCGCTGGGAATTGACTTAGTCGTTCATATACTTCAGAACTGGAGAAGACAGGGCTTTTATCAAATAGCTCCAATCCCCCAAGAAGTTGGCCTACTGCCTTTGAACCCCATGGTATCTCAAACATGTGGGTGATTACAAATATTAATAGGAAGACAAGAAACATTTGAAGTAATTACTGCCGGACGTTTTATGATTCAATTGCTCCTTTTGACTGGTTGTTGCAATTGAATTTATGGCAATTGTTCCACGCCTTCTTTCGTTGAACATAATACCGAGTACGAACCCAAGCAAGAATATTGTTGGAATGTACATGAAGTGTTGAATTGGCATAAAGTATTTCTTTATATTAGTGTTAAGAATAAAATTGTTAAAATCTGCTTCATTTTTATAGTTCAGAAAGTCTTTTAGAGCGCAAAAAGAAGACTCCTATTATCACAAGCCATAGTAGCCAGAGCGTACTGCCAATAAATCCTGCTAAATCCCAAACCGGAAATGAAGGCATAACGGTAGCAAACAACTCCGCTTGAGCGAGTAGATAAATCGCAGAAGCCACGTAGGCGAAGTAGGACACCCAATTTGGAATGACTTGAAGACGTTGAAGGGCGATTGAGATCATGACCGTCCATGCAATGGTAAACAGCTGACCGAGATGCTCTCCTAATATTACTCCGCCAAACTGATGAATTGTTTTGAAGGCCATAACAGCAGCAGCTTTCGTAGCTTCATCAGAAGCACTCACAAAGGTGTCAGCCAAAACTGGCACTACAAAGGCCCAGTGGAGTAAACCTATCATCTGGACAATCAGACCAATGACACCTATGGTAGTTGCCATACGAGCCAGAGAAGTTTTAAGCTCAAGTTTTTGTCCTAATAGAATATAGGCAGGCAACAACGGAATACCTGTTATTGCAAAAGCGAACCAAGTCCAAATTAATGAGTTCCCTCCTTCGTGAAATTTGGATAAAATGATAGCTGTAGGCTGCCTTAAGATATCGGGATACTCAAAAATGACTATCAGAAGATTATAAGGAATAAATAGGGCAATTGCTCCCGCAATGAATAAGCTTCCAATTACTTTATTTGTTTTCATGTGTTAATAATTGTTTTTAGTGGTCACATGGAATCGCCTGATGATTATCATGCCTTTGGGTGTAGAGCATCTTAATGGCGATTTCATACTATTTAATTGATTTAGTTTTTTTATACCATTGAACTGTTTCTTTCACAATAACTGAGGGGCTTGTTGAGTGATCACCGAAGCGATTAGTGTATTTGCTATGATCCACCAAATAAGGATACTCAAACTGATAAGCTAGTTCGTAGAATTCTCTTATCAAGGAGTTGAATATTCCGGCAATGCGAACAACAAATTTTGGGAATACTTTAATTTCTACTTTTTCACTGGTATATATTTGAAAAAGGTGAATCCACTTATCTATGCTGATAGCATTCGCGTTGGGGGCATGCCATAATTGTCCAAAAGAATCAGCAGCATTGCCAACATTTACAATTGCTTGTGCAAAATCGTTGATGTATGTAAAAGTGTGAGGCAGCTCTATTTTCCCGTAAAGCAAAACTGTTTTCTTATTGTATATTTTATCCAGGAAATCAGTACCAAATATTCCTTTATAAATTCTCGGGCCGATAAAATCTGCTGCTTTAACAAAGGCTACCCTTTCACTGAATTCATTGTCTGATTTTAATAAAGTATCTATGACTGATTTTCTGAATAGCCCTTTTCTGGTTTGAGCATTGTGAGGTAAATCTTCATGCATAATGTTTCCCAGTACATTGCCATAGGAATACATATTATCAGCAAAAACCAGTTTGGCATTCGTGTTGTCCAGAGCGTGCGCTAATGCAGAAGCAGTGGCTGGATAAAATTTCGCCCATGACTGATAAGGAACATCGGTGCAGCTAAAAATCACATCAGATTTTCTGGCTATACTTTCCATGTCAAGCTTATTGGTTACATCTGCTGCAACAACTTTCACATTGTCAGGAATCTTCATATCCAACGTTCCTTTTCTATTTACCAAAGTTATCTCCTCCAGGGGATTAGCTTTTAGTAAGACTTCCATCACAGTAATGCCTAATTGTCCAGTGCCTAATATTGTTTTCATGTCTATACTTCTATTTTTCTCCTCACTTCATTCGAAGCCTTGTGTTTTGCCATTCGTTACTTTCTCTCCAGAGGATAAATTATGCGATCATGATATTTGTCCAGCTCTTCTCCAATTTTCAAAAGTCTGAAGTCATCATATCTTTTGCCTACAAGCTGAACGCCAATGGGTAAAGACCCTTTGCTTAGTCCAATTGGGATTGACAAAACGGGGCTTTCCGTTAAAGTAAAAGGCGTAGTATAGGCTTGCGTTGCCATATAATAATGAATATCAACACTGTTTACTTTTAAAGGTGTGTTATAGATATTGAAATTTCCCAAGGATTTGCTTGGCGCATGATGATTAAAGGCTGTTACAGCACTTACTGGACAGATGAAGACATCATAGACATTAAGAAAATTTTCCATAGTGTTGATTATGCTATCCTGAATGTTCAATGCTGTCATATATTTTTCAACTGAAGTTGATTTAACAACATTTTGGTGCATGGGAACATTTTTGAGTACACCTTTGATGAAAGGCGAACCCAACCACTTGAGAAAATTAGAAGTGCTATATCCACCTTGCATACCCACAAAACTGCCCCATGTTTTCCATGCCAAATTAAAATTTATTTCAGGTGTTACTTTTACAACAGTGGCGCCAGCTTTTTCTAATTGGGAAATATACTGCTGCAATTGTTGCTTAATTTCTATATCAACAGGCACTCCGCCAAATTCATCTGTCCATGCAATTTTTAAGGTTTTAATATCAATTGTATCGGTGTTATTGTTCAATGCAACAAGTCTTCTATCCTCACTTGTAGTTTGCGCAATAATACTCATTGCCAATTCCAAGTCGCGAATATTCCTTGCCAACGGTCCGGCAACTGCCAATGACTTTAGTCCATTTACTTTTTCTGCTGGATCAGTTTGTATACCATGAAGAGAGACCACTCCAAACGATGGTTTGAAACCATATACTCCACAGTACGCGGCTGGCAGTCTTATGGATCCAGCCAAATCGTTGCCAAAGCTTAATGGAGTCATCCCGGTGGCTAAAGCTGCTGCGCAACCTCCGCTACTTCCTCCGCTGGTTTTAGTAGTAGCCCATGGATTATTTGTTTTTCCGAAAATTGGATTGTCAGATTGCATATCCATTGCAAGAACCGACAGGTTAGTTTTTCCGATAATTATTGCACCTTCTGCTTTCAGCAATTTGACAATTTCCGCATCATGATCAGGTACATTATTCTTCAATGGTTCATATCCGGCAGTTGTTGCTAATCCTTTTGTTCGGTAGTTGTCTTTTATGGTTATTGGCACCCCATGCAGTTTCCCCCATAGTTCACCTTTTGATAATGCCAGGTCAGCTTGACGCGCCCTATCAAGGGCTTTATCTTTATCAATTAAAACGATAGCATTGTAGGTTCCATTCTGATCTTCGATTTGTTTAAGAAAAGCTGATACCACGTCAAACGAGCTTAGCTCGCCAGTCCTTATTTTTTCGGCCAATTCTGTTGCCGAAGAAAATGCAATTGAATGTTGTGCCATAATTCTTCCAGTTAATAGTGTTAAGAATAGAATTGTTAAGATCAGCGTTTTATTTATTTTCATATTATTTAGTTGGTTTTTCTATTTAAAGAAAAACGAATAACTGATTCCGGGAGTAGGGTTGATCTTTAAGCTTTCTCCGGAAGCGGCAACAGCGATTGCGCCAATCCTAAGGTTAAGGCCTTTCCACACCATCCAACGAAATCCGCCTTCTATTGCCACAGCATTCTCTTTTTCATAATCAAGGTTCAATCCCCTTAAATAAGATGCACCTGCGTAAAAAGAAGACGGGTTTTGTTTTTTGCCAACGGGCAGAAACCAAAGCGTTGCACCTGTTTTAATAAACTTGGTGGTTACGCCACTTTCAAATGCGGTAATGTAATAACCGGCATGAAAAGAAACGTTCTGCTGACGATACTCTAAACCGATAGAAGGATTGCGGAATCCATTAATGCTGAGTTCATTTTTTGAAAACCGGCTTTGCGAGAAAGCACTTGTCGAGGCTGCAACTACTAAGAGTGCTGAGCAGAATAACGTAGAGATTTTAGTGTTTTTTTTCATATCGTCTTTTGTTTAATGACGATACAAATGTGGGGAGCCCAGAAAGGCTTCTACTGGACAAATGTCCAGAAATGCAATTACCGGATAGTATTCCTTATTCTGCTGAGATGGCGCGGGGTTACGCCAAGCATGGATGCCAGGTATTGTAAGGGGATTTGCTGTAGAAGCTCGGGATCTGACGTTAGCATCTTTAAATAGCGCTCTTCAGCGGTAAGAACAATGAGGTCAAAACGACTGGCGTCTATGCCACAAATCGATTGCTCTAAAAGGCCGATATAAAAGGCATTAAAACCGGGCACCTCGCTTACTAACTTTTTAAGATTAGGTTTATTTATCAAGTAAATGCTTCCATTTGTAAGTGCCCTGATATTTTCCTGTGAGGGAGTTTCACTTATAAAACTAAGAAGGGATGCAAACCATGTATTCTCAATGCTTATGTAGTGTGTTCTTTCTTCCCCGTCCTTCAACACATAATATTGAAACAGGCCGTTGTTGATAAAACCAATGTACTTGCTCGTCTTGCCATACTCCACGACAAAATCATTCTTTTCAAATGCCTGTAAAGAAAATGAATCTACAATTCTCTTTAGGTTGTCTCCTTCAAAACCCATTTGCCCAAAATAGTTTGCCAGCTTTTCCATCAATACTTATACATACTATAAATCGATCTAAAACAACTGGCTTTACTGTATCTTTTGGATATGTTCACAAAACCTACTTGATCTTCCATTACTTTAATGATGCCTCTATCAATGTTTTCAGAACTTTCAGGTCAATGTCTTCCAGCTTATTGATATAGATACAACCACCACCGGTTTTGTGTTTACCCAACTTTTTAATGGCAGCTGCATGTTCCTTATGGTTGATCATCAGGTATACCGACAGATTTGCTTTACGAGGAGAAAAACCTATCAGGAACCAATTGACCTCCCTCCCACTAGTTGGGCTTTTGTATATCTTATTTCCAAAGCCTATAAGTGAAGCACCCCACATTTTTGGCTCTTCTCCACTCATCTTTTTCATCATTTCCAAAAGGACAAGGCTATCTTTTTGTTTTTGCTCATCTTTAACTGAACCGACAAAATCCTCAACGCTTGCAGAAGTTTGCTTTGTCTTAATCTATGCCAGTTTTGATTTTTTTGTTTCTGCTTTTTTTGCAGGTTGCTTGGTCATTTTGATTGTTTGTTTATATAGTAAAGCATTGTCGAAGCAATAACACACATAACTCCAGCTCCACTATAAAGTGAACTATCGTGTTGTGAAATGCCAATAAAAAAGTCGCCAACATTCATTACTAAAAAGAATAGATAAGCAATTGTCAGCATGGGAATCGATTTTTTAAATGTAGCAAAGCCAAAGATAAAACCAAGGGCAAATTGTCGGGCTGCCCACATATAAATTAAGTAGTCAACGCCTTTTGCGTTAAGGTCAACTGTCTGCAAAACCAATTGTGGTGAAAAGAATAAAGATGAACTTACCATAAGTCCTAGTAATGCGAAAAATCCAGATACAATAAGTAACCATGTTGGTAATGATTTTTGCCCGGCTGTCATACTATAAGTTTGTTTATTGTTGTCCGTTAAATGTTTGTGATCTTATTTCGATCCTTAAGCTTGACCCGCTCGTTAATTAAAACTAATCAATTTGCTCCTTTCGAAAAATCATGGCTAGAGAAAGTTTCTAGAAGTGGTTTAACACCTTAAATGATTTATCTTAGTAAATACATGTGAGCATGAAACCGGGACTACTCGCTTTAACTTTTCGGCATTTAAAATCAAGTAAATGATAAACAAGATTAAAAAAGAAATTAAGCAATTATTGCAATTGCCGGATGATTTAGTTGACGTTTTCTTGAGCAAATTTACTCCCCAAAGCATTGAAAAAGGTGCCAATTATTTGACCGAAGGGCAATTTTGCAATCATATCGCCCTTGTTCAACAAGGTTCCTTTTATTCATTTTACACAAAAGAAGGAAAAGAACTTATCGAAGACTTTTGCTTCGAAGGCTGCTATATGGCTGATTACCCTTCATTTATAAAAGGGATACCCGTTAAAAAAAATTTTAAAGCACTTGAAGAATCGCAGCTATTGATACTGTCAAAAACAGAATTGGAAAAACTATACAAATCAGATTGTCAATTTGAGAAAGCCGGACGTTTGGTAGCCGAGAATCTATTTGCCAGTTGGGAACAAAAAGTGCGAGAAGTGATTTTACAACCTCCGATGGAGAGATACAAAAATTTATTTACGAATCGCAAAGATGTACTTCAACGTGTACCCCAATATCTGATCGCGTCCTATCTGAATATTACGCCTGAATACCTAAGTCAAATAAGGAGGAAAATCGTTTCTTAAACTTGTTTAAGAAAAATGTGACGTATCGCTTCTAATTTTGTCCCATCAAAAAGAGAGCAATACAATACATTATGAAATTTTCATTTTTAATACTTCTAACATTTTTAACATTCACGCAAACAATGGGACAGAACACTATTTTATTTTCATCGGCCTCCGAATTAGCCCAACATATAAGATCGGGAAAACTAACTTCATATGAAGTAGTTACTGCTTTTATTGAGCAGACAGAAAAGTATAATCACACCTATAATGCGGTGGTAACACTAAATAAAACGGAAGCCTTACAAAGAGCCAAAGAAGCTGATGTTGCACTATCAAAAGGCGAAATCTGGGGAAAACTTCATGGTGTTCCTATTACAATAAAAGACAATTACCGAACAAAAGGATTACGCACAACGGCCGGGTATAAACCATTGGAGAATAATGTACCTGATCAGGATGCGGAAATTGTCAAATTGCTGAAAGCAGAAGGTGCAATAATTATCGGAAAAACTAACCTGTCGGTTCTTGCCATGGATATGCAATCTGACAATGGCATTTTCGGAAAAACAAATAATCCATGGGATACCACTAAAACCAGCGGAGGAAGCAGCGGAGGTTGCGCAGCAGCTTTAGCCACCGGGATGACTCCATTAAGCTTTGGCAACGATTTGGCTGGATCCATAAGACTGCCAGCCGCGTACTGTGGAGTATATGGGTTCAAACCATCGTTTGGGGTAGTTTCTCTTCATGGAATACAGACAGATCCTAAAGAAAAAGTAAACGGATTAAAATCCTTAGCAGTTGCCGGACCACTAGCAAGAACTATTGACGACTTGGAATTGGCTATGAGTATTATTGCTCAGACGACAGATGAAGATAGAAGGCTTGTCCCCTTGATCAAAAATACAGATGCCATTGATATCAAGAACTTAAAGGTTGCCTGGACTGATGAATTTGGGGGAGTTCCTGTTGATAATGAAATGAAGCTGAAAATACAGGACTGTACTTCTAAATTAGAAAAAGCCGGAGCCACTGTTGTAAAAGTAACGCCTGAAATAAATTTTAATTTGGCATGGAAGACATGGGGCAGCTTTGTTGGTATGCAAGGTGGATATAGCACTTCTAATTTTCTTAAGTGGCTGGGTTCGCCTTTCATGAAAGGTTTACTCAAAAATGTTCCTATGCATCAAAATGTTGTTAAACCAACTTCAGTTGAAAAATATATGATCGCCATGAATATCCAGGATACGCTGATGAACAATATGGAAAATTTCCTAAATGTTTATGATGTTTTTATTTGTCCGGTTAGTGCCGTCCCCGCCTTCAATCACCATGCGCCAACCAAATCCTTGGGAAATTTCAATATCTATAACACACCTTTAAAAGTAAACAGTGCTGACATTCATTATTATATGGCAACACAAGCTTATACTACGCCTTTTACTTTAACTGAAAGCCCCGTATTGGCGCTACCAATAGGATTGAGCGGCCAACAGCTGCCAATTGGTATTCAGGTAGTTGGTAAAAGATATGAGGATTTTAGATTATTGCAAATAGGGAAAATCCTAAACCAATACATTGATAGTATAGCATATCCATTAAATAAGAATTAAAGCATGAGCACGTTACTGTTGGCCGCCTGATCAAAATTCTCAAACTTTGTAGAATTGAGCCACGAGTCGAGCTGATCTAGTGCGGCCAGGCAACGTGTATGCGATTGCTGTCTGTGGCTTATTTCATTTTGTTAAACATGTAACGCGCTATTTTCCATTGTCCGTTTGCTTTTTGAAGAACAAAAAGCTCTCTGTTTTCTTCTGCCACGGTTTGTCCGTTGGCGTGAATTAAAGTTGTTCCTTTAGAAGTTGTCCGTGCAAAAGCATAGTCGCCATTAACCACTAATTCATCAATAAAAAACTCAATATGGAGTTGGATGGTTTTAAAAACAAATTCGTAAGATGCCTTTACTTGTTCCTGTCCGATAGCGGAGGGCGCATTGGATGGCATAAATACTCCATCGTTTGTATAAAGTGGTAGTACTTGATTTACGTCAGAAGCATTAAGTGCATCACGATAAGAGAATAGTACTTTCTCGATGGCTGCTTTTTCGATTGTCTGTTCCATAGTAGTTTGGTTTGAACTGTTTAACTGATTTTCTGTTTTGTTTTGGCAAGCCACTACTACTATTAATAGCGTAGTGATTACGGTAAGGTGTTTCATTTTTTTATGATTATTAGGAGTGGGTTAATATTCCTTTTGCCTCTACACGTGTTACGGTTTTGCCAAGTCGGCCAAATTCGTGCAAGTCACCAAAAACCTCAATTCGTATAGATTGGTCTATGCCGCCAACGTGGAATGGCTCAAAACCACTACTTGCGATAAGCTCTTCAATTTGTTGATTGCTGTTAGTGCTGTCGGAAGCGTAAAAAAGAACTTTTCTCTCTGGACTGTTAAACGCTGCGTCCACTAAAGAACCAGCACCCAATGTACCAAAGGCTTTTATTAGTTTGGCGCTTTTAGGAATTAAGTTGGAAAGGATTTGTCCAGCCGATTCATGTTCGCCCACAATCTTTTTAAACCCGCCATTGCCATCAGGAGCAATGGGATTGGAAACGTCAATAATGATTTTGCCTTCCAATTCTGTGGCATAGGTTTGAAAAAACTCTTTTAACGAGTTGAAGTAAATGGCAGGAATAATTGCATCTGCTTCTTTGATTGCAGCAGACGTTTCTTTGACCGTTACCAGACTACCAATTTTGTTTGCCAATGCCGTTGCCTTTTCTAAATCTCTGGAGGCAAGAATTACCGAATGGTTTCCTTTCACAAGGTTGGTGGCAATGGCCTCTCCAATTTTACCAAGCCCTATAATGGCTACTTTTGTTTTTGTATTTTCTGTTTTCATTTTACTTTGTATTGAATTTGTTTTGTGTCAAAATTGACAATACAAAAGTGCGATAACGAATTGCTCGTGCGTATAAACTGGTTTAAGAAATAGTCTTAACCTAGATTAAGAGTGTATTATTTGCCGCTTCTTTCGTTCCTTATTTTACTCAGAAATTCGGGTGTAATGCCAAGATAAGATGCAATTTGGGTGTTGGGTAGTCGATGAGAGAGATTGGGATATTGCTCCAAAAAACTTTCGTATCGCTCATATGCTGTTGTGCTGAACGTTTGAAGCAATCGGTTTTGAAGTTCTATATATTTGTCTTCTATAATAACACGGAAGTTTCTGTTAAACTTTGGGTGGTTGGTATACAAATACCAAAGGTCGCCCTTAGAGATTTGAAGTATGGTAGATGGCTCTATGGCCTCAATAAACAATTTTGATGGTCGCTCTTTGTGTAAGCTGTCAATATCGGTAATCCAGTCGTCTTCGGCAGCAAATAGAAGATTGTGTTCTGTTCCCGATTTATCTACTCCATACATTTTAAAGCAACCCTTTACAACATATGTAAAATATTTACAAATGTCTCCCTCTTGTAGAATATATTGTTTCCGTTTTACTTTTCGCTCCGTCAACCGACTTGTCAACGCTTCTTTCTCGATGTCGTCTAATGGTAGGTATTTATCAAAATGCTTAATTATATTTTCCATACGTTACTGTCAGTGTCGTTCGGGTAGCATTGCCTATAACATGAGTATAAGCGTAAGTGAGTTGCCCAGGTACAACCAAATTTAAGGAATATACCTAATGGAGTGGGCTATATTTCGCTTATAGCTGACGTTCTTGCTCTATTATCACGTGGTTTTTTGCCCTTGAAGTGTTCTTCGCCAACGAGGGCGGATCACTGGAAAAGATGCTCGAGGATAATCGGAATGAACTATTTGGTCAACTCCATTCTTTATCCCATCATCCCGAAACGGAGACGATGATAGACTATAAAACTCCGTATATGACGTGTGGGTATAAAGTTTAGTTTTCTTACTTTCACGAACCTAGTTCAAGCGTCACGCTTGGACTTTTTTCAGCCATCACAGAAGTAGAAGCACAAGCGAGACCCTTGCGCTAGATGAGGATTTTAGATTATTGCAAATTGGGAAAACACTAAACAAACATATTGATAAGATTGAATATCTTCTCAACAGAAACTGAAGAATAACACAAATTCTAACGAACAATATTAAGATGCCAGCAGATAACAAAATGCATAATCAATGGCTGGGTTCAGTGTAAATTTGTAGTTTAGTTTTTTTAAATAGCGTTTGGTATCGTGGGACAGTGACTTGCTTCGAATTCCCGCCACTGCTTATGCACAAACGTTGGATGCCATATAACAGAAACATTCCTCAGACTGACTCCTGAAGACTATAGAAATATCTAAAATTTGAGAATACTTAACCATGAAATGGGATAACAATCTTAACCTAAAATCAACCCTGGTATGATCCATAATAAATTCAAGCTGTCGAGTTTTTGCTTGATACTTTTCTTTTTTTCTCATACAGCAAATTCTCAAAACAAGCCCAATATTGTATTGATATTTCCAGATAATATTGGTATGGGAGAAGTGAATTCGTATGGAGGTGTTCGTGGTGTTCAAACCCCCCATATTGATAAAATAGGAAATGAAGGAATACGATTGACAAACTTTAATGTAGAATACTCCTGCACACCTTCACGCATAGCACTGCTAACAGGAAGATATGCTGCACGTGCGGGCGATGATTATTATTCTGGAACAACGCTATGGGAAAATACCTTAGCTGAGCAACTCAAAACGGCTGGTTATGCTACTGCTCTCTTTGGTAAATGGGATCTTGGTAGCAATAATTTTTTAGGAAAACGGGAACCTACACATCAAGGCTTTGATGAATGGTATGGTATTCCTGAAACCAGTCATTTATCCCAATTTACTTCTATGAAAGGCTTTCCGAAAGACCAAGAAGTTCCGTACGTGTGGGAAGGAATGGTAGGACAAACAGGAAAAAAAGTTAAGCCTTTTGATTTAGCCGCCAGGCGTACAATAGACCGTGAAGCCGCTGAAAAAAGCGTAACTTTTATTAGAAAAAATGCAGAAAGTAAAAAGTCTTTCTTTTTGTATTATCCTATGACTCAACTCCACTTTCCTGCCTTGCCTCACCCCGATAAAGAAGGAACGACAGGTGCTGGCGATATGGGGGATGCAATGGCAGATGTTGATTACAATGTAGGATTGATTTTGAAAGAGTTGGAGAAATCAGGAATTGACAATAACACTATCGTAATATGGTGTAGCGACAATGGTGCTGAAATGAGGCGACCCTGGCGTGGGTCTTCTGGTCCTTGGCGTGGTTATTACAATTCTGCAATGGAGGGTGGCGTTCGTACCCCTTGTGTAATCAGATGGCCGGGTCATATTAAAGGTGGGCAAGTGTCTAACGAAGTAATTCATGAGGTAGATTTGTTTGCTACAATTGCTGTTGCTGCTGGCGTGCCATATACTCCTAATGACCGCATATTTGATGGTGTAAATCAAATTCCGTTCTTAGAGGGGAAGCAAAAACAATCAAATCGAGAGAATACAATTTTTATGAATCGCAACGGTGGTGTGATGGCTGTAAAATGGCACGACTGGAAACTATGGTATAATTACAAGTCTGAAATACCTGATAATGAGCCCGACAATCTTGTTCGATTATTTGACCTTCGTGTGGACCCACAAGAAGAAATAGATGTCAAAGATTATTATCCATGGGTCATTGGCATCATGGATTCAATTGTAAAAGAATATGAACTTTCTTTGGTGCAATACCCAAGAGTTTCTGCCCAAGCCAATCTTGCTGACCCTTATTTACCACCACCTGTGGGTTCTGGTAAACTGATACCTACCTATACACGAACAGATAGAGCTACGCTCGAAAAGCGTTCGGTGGCATTGCCTAATCCTGATTTTTCAGGTAGCTGGTCAACGGCTGAATTGAATACAGTTTCGGTTATCAATCGTTCTGATAAACCCAAAGTCGCTTCTTTGGGAAGCGGATGGGGCGATAAAATATCTATTTTACAACGCTCTGATTATTTAGAAATTGAAAAAGTGGTGTTTACACCAAGAGAAGTTCAACCCATGATCAATTATCGCTATGCCCTGAATGGCGCTGCCACTGAAAACATTATCAATATGGGGCGAGGTATGAAGCCGTTTGTTTCTATTACAAAATGGCAGGAAAATAGATTAATTATTACAACCACATTGCCTTATCAAAGCCCTACAAATGGGCAATGGCAAGAAAGTAAAATGATTCAAACCTTATGGTTGGAAGACGCAACAAATGCCCCTTGGGAGCCAAGGTTAGTTGTAGAAACTTACAGAGAAGGCGTCATGGGCGGTTTAAGTACAACCAATAGAACGATTTACTCGAAAGGGTATCGTTAAATGACATAGACTAGCCGACCACGTTCAGTTATTTGTAGAGACTGTTGGTGATGATGAATATATTAGGTGCATGCTAAAGGCCATATTCAAAGTATAGTCGACATTCAAGCATCTCTGCGGGGAAGAGAATGGCAACACGAACCTAGTTCAAGCGTCACGCTTGGATACTTTTTTTAGCCATCACAGAAGTAGAAGCACAAGGGAGACCCTTGCGCTACAGGAGTAGAAGCGATTTACTCGAAAGGGTATCGTTAAATGACATAGACTAGCCGACCACGTTCAGTTATTTGTAGAGACTGTTGGTGATAATGAATATATTAGGTGCATGCTAAAGGCCTTATTCAAAGTATAGTCGACATTCAAGCATCTCTAAGGCGAAGAGAATGGCAACACGAACCTAGTTCAAGCGTCATGCTTGGACTTTTTTTTTAGCCATCACAGAAGTAGAAGCATAAGGGAGACCCTTGAGCTAGAGGATGTTGGTATAAAGTTTAGTTTTCTTACTTTCGGTTACTCAATGATTATTACCTATCCACTCCTTTTAGATGGTGGTCTTTCCAATGAATTGGAAAGGCAAGGTTGCGATCTTAACCAAAAATTATGGAGTGCGAAATTGCTGGAATCTAATCCTGAGGCAATCATTCTTGCCCATCTCGCTTATCTTGAATGTGGTGCTCAATGCATTATTACTTCCAGCTACCAGGCTACCCTACCCGGCTTTATGGCGATTGGCTATGATAAGCCTTCGGCCAGTGGGTTAATTCTTAAATCTGTTCAACTAGCCGAGGAAGCGAGAAACCGTTTCCTCTCATTAAACCCACATGCATCTAAACCTTTGATTGCTGCCAGCATTGGTCCCTATGGAGCCTATCTGGCCGATGGTTCTGAATATCGCGGTGATTATGATATCTCAGATCAGGAGTTAAGCGACTTTCATGAACCAAGAATCAAATTGCTCTCTACTACAACGGCAGATATTCTTGCCTGTGAAACTATTCCTAGTTTTCAGGAAGCAAAGGTGGTATCAGGAATACTTGAAAATATAAACAAGCCAGCCTGGGTATCTTTTTCTTGCAAGGATGGCAAACACATAAGTGATGGAACACCAATTGAAAAATGTGCTGCTTTTTTTACTCATCACCCGACTGTATTTGCTATTGGTGTAAACTGTACTTCCTCGGAATTTATCTCAGAATTAATTCAGTCAATTAAAAAGAAATCAGGGGATAAAAAGATCGTTGTATACCCTAATTCAGGAGCCGTCTACCATGCTGAAAGTAAAACGTGGTCGGGGCTTTCGGATGTATCGTCCTGTGAAGTCATGGTAAAGGAATGGATGGAATTGGGTGCTGATATTATTGGAGGTTGTTGTGGGGTTGGCCCGAATCAGATTAAAGCAATGGGTAATATTATTTCCAAAATAGATTCTTAAAAGTAGGCCTCCAACTTCAACAAGACTCAAATGTCAAAACCATTGTTTCGAAAAAAGTCAATTGAAGCAATTCTAGAGAACTCTGCTATTGAAAATCATGGTCATAGTAACGAAGGTAGCCTTAAGAAAGTCCTAAAGGTTCGCGATCTCATTTCCCTTGGCATAGCAGCTGTAATTGGAGCAGGTATATTTTCAACCATCGGGCAAGCCGCCTATGATGGCGGACCGGGTGTTACCATTCTGTTCGTCATAGTTGCCATTACATGTGGATTTACGACTTTGTGTTATGCTGAATTTGCTTCGCGGGTGCCAGCGTCAGGAAGTGCCTATACGTATGCATATGTGACGTTTGGAGAGATAGCAGCCTGGGTAATCGGTTGGGCATTGATACTGGAATATTCTATTGGCAATGTGGTCATTTCCATTTCCTGGAGTAGCTACTTTGTAAATCTGCTGGATGGCGTGGGTCTGCATTTGCCAACTTGGCTGTTGACTGATCCTACCACTGCGAAAGCGAACTTTGAGTCTGTTTTGTCCTTGGGAAAAAATACTGATTCACTTGCTTGGACTACTGCTCCCGTTATAGCGGGATTCAAACTTATATGTAACCTCCCGGCAGCGACTATTATTATTCTCATAACCATTCTTGCTTATATCGGCATTAAAGAAAGCAGACGTGGTGTTAACATTATGGTGGGATTGAAACTGGTTGTGCTTGCCCTTGTAGTCGGGATAGGTATATTTTATATTGATACTAATAACTGGTCACCGTTTATGCCAAACGACTTTAAAGGTGTCTTGAAAGGTGTGTCAGCAGTATTTTTTGCATACATCGGTTTTGATGCAATCTCTACAACAGCTGAAGAATGCGCTAATCCCCAGCGCGACTTGCCTCGAGGTATGATCTATACCCTAATTATTTGCACCGCCATTTTCGTGGTTGTAGCATTAGTCATCACAGGAATGGTGAATTATTCGGAGTTTAACAATGTGTCAGATCCACTGGCTTATGTATTTGAAAAAATTAATTTAAGCAAAGTAGGATTTTTTATTTCAGTTGGTGCTGTAGTTGCAGCTACGAGCGTATTGATTGTTTTTCAAATCGGTCAACCGCGTATTTGGATGTGCATGAGTCGCGATGGGTTGCTCCCAAAACGTTTTGCGAAAATCCATCCTCGATTTCAAACACCTGGTTTCTCCACTATTGTAACGGGTTTCATTGTTGCAATTCCGGCAATGTTTATTGAAGCTGGCCTTATGACAGACCTTACGAGCATCGGAACGTTGTTTGCCTTTACTTTGGTTTGTGGAGGTGTGCTGTTGTTACCAGAAAGAGAAAAAGCAGAGGAAAAAAGATTCAAACTTCCGTATATCAATTCACGATGGATTATTCCGGGCTTGTTTGCTCTATTCATTTATGGCTTTTGGGATCGGTTAGTTTCTTCTCTCACGAATTCTATAAATGATCTGGAAGTATTATTTATAATATTCACGTTCCTTGCATCAGTAGTTACTTTATTTTCAATTCTGAGGAAATTATCCCTTATTCCCATCTTAGGTATGCTATGCTGTGCCTACTTAATGATTGAGATTCCAGCTCGCAGCTGGGTAGTCTTTTTTGGATGGATGGCATTCGGTTTGATTTTCTATTTTAGTTTCGGGTATTGGAAAAGTAAACTAAATAAAAGATAAGGGTATTTTGTTGAGAGGTGAGTTTGTTTCTCCATGGCCGCAAAATCTATTAGTTACGCGTCATCGCGAGGAGCTTTAACCCCATCAGTGGCACCGTTGAGGGACTCAGATGCACAAGTATCTGCTGCATTATTATTTCATCCGATCCTGGTGCTCACTTTTAACGAGTGACAGTTTAATAATATGAAGACTATTTTTTTTCTTTTGCCCTCAAGCCGGCCGGGCTCATACTTTTTGCATTGCCCAAAAAGTATGCAAAAACGTTAAGCAAAATAATGCTTCCGCCCTTATGCCATCGCACCCACGCTATTTTGCCAAGCATGCGCACTTATGTTTCAAATTATAATTAATGAATATTGATTAAGACTGTCATGCACATATCCTATTCCGTGGTTCGTGTCCTCACGAACCACACTTGATGCCATGATAAAATGAAAGCTAACTTTTTTCTTCCGCCCTCGAGCCGGGCGGTCAAATTATGATTTATCAAAACTGATTCATCTTTAACCCATCAGAGTCACCGTAGGAGCTCACGCTTAGCCTTTCATCAATCTTTAAATAAATAAAAAACTCTTGCTACCTTGGAGGCGTGATTTCACGCTGTTGTAAGTTAATATTCTGGCTTGTGCTTATTGGCTATCCCCTACTCTCTCAAGGCCAGATGGGTACATGGAATGTGCTAAGTTTTAAGACTTCTTTCAATGAAAAGTGGGGCGCTTTTGCTGAAGGGCAGATAAGGTCGCTGAAATTCTATGAGAACTTTCACTACCATGAGCTTAAAGGGGGCGTTACTTATTCACTGGATAAGAACTTCACATTTGCTGTAGCCACAGGCAAATACGACACCTACCTAAGCGGAGGTGATTTTGTTACCCCTAAGAGTAGTGATGAGGTTCGCCTATTCGAGCAACTGACCATGAGCCAGGTCCTTACACGGGTTAAGTTTGAGCATCGTTACCGGGCGGAGCAACGGTTTACAAAAGTTGGGTATAAAAACAGGTTTAGATATCGCTTTCAAGCAGTGATGCCAATAAACCGGAAGAAAGTGGAACCCAAGAGTTGGTTTTTGAATACCTCGGGGGAGATTTTCTTTACCGATACCCCTCAGTATTTTGAACGATTGCGATCCTTTGCAGGAGCCGGGTATCAATTCACGACTACTCAAACCCTGATGGTGGGATACATGCATCAGTTTGATTACCGATTGGTAGATGAAATCGGGAAGAACTTTCTCTACGTGAATTTTCTCTTTAACCTGCACTGGAACAGCCAGCATAGCAAAGAAACTATTCCCGGCAAGGTGGATTAAAGTCGTTAGCCCATCATCTCTATCTTCTTGTCTTTTGTGAATTCATTATCCGGCAGCTTCCAGGTGTTGAGGTAGGTGTTTACGTTTGCTGGCAACTTTCATCTCGCTCGTTGATGAAGAATACCAACCCGGGACAAGAAATCCATATCTTTCGATTCGCACATTTAGTATTTCATACGATAGATGAAACACCAACTCTCCAAATCCACCTTCATGTATGGTTGCCAGTGCCCAAAGCGTCTGTTCCTGCATAAGTTTAAAAAGGAGTTGAGAAACCCTGCTGACGAAAAGCAACAAGCCATCTTAGATGCTGGTACCAGTGTGGGCGAACTGGCCCGCCAGCTTTTTAAATATGGTGTTGACGCCTCTCCTCCTGACAACTATTCGTATCATCTGTCAGTCGAGAAGACCCAGGCACTCATAAACCGTGACGTACCCATTATATATGAAGCAGCATTTCAGTTTGAGGGAGTTCTTTGCGCTATTGACATTTTGGTTAAGCAGGGAAAATCGTGGTACGCATTTGAAGTAAAGAGCACGCTCTCCGTTAAAGATCAACACATACAAGATGCCGCTCTCCAATATTACGTGATGAAAAATTGTGAGCTGCCACTCGAAGACATTTCCATTATCCATTTAAATAATCAGTACATCCGAAAGGGTAATTTAGATATCAAACAGTTGTTCACCACAGCATCTATTCTTGAGCACGTGATGGAACAACAAGAATTTGTATCAAAGAAGGTTCAAGAATTAAAAGAGTTATTGACTCAACCTGATGAGCCAATTGTAAATATTGGCCCTCATTGTTTTGTTCCCTACGAATGCGATTTTACCAATCATTGTTGGGCACATATACCTAAAGAGAACTCCGTCTTCGACTTTGCTCCACAGATAGCATGGAAACTACTTTCAGAAGGCTACAAACAATTGGATGATATCCCGCTAGAGTTTGAGATGAGTGACAAAGCCAGCATGCAATTAGCTCACTACCATTCAGGTGAAGTCTATATCGATAAGGAACAAATCGGCCAATTTTTGAAGCCCATCTGCTACCCTATTTACTTTTTCGATTTTGAAACCATCATGCCCGGCATCCCCGAGTTTGATGACAGCAGACCTTATCAACAAATTCCTTTTCAATTTTCTTTACATGTTCAGCGTACGCCTGGCGCTGTGCTGGAGCACCACGAATTTCTTGGTGATGGATTACATGATCCACGACCCGCTTTGGTGGAGGCCATGATTAATCACCTAGGGCAAACCGGCAGTATTATTTGCTACAACATGGGTTTTGAAAAGGCTAGGATTAAAGACTTCGCTACGATTTATCCGCAATTTGAAACACAGTTACTCGCGATCAATGAACGGGTTCTAGATCTGATGATTCCGTTCCAAAAGAGATGGTATTATCATCCTCACTTTAAAGGAAGTTATTCAATAAAGGCCGTGTTGCCCGTGCTGATACCGGAACTTCGCTATGATCAACTGGACATACCAGAGGGTGGAATGGCAAGTTTAGTGTATTCGCAATTGAAATTTCAGAATCAGATTACAGCCACTTTACAGAGGCAAGCTTTGCGAGCGTATTGTAAAATGGATACGTTGGCGATGGTGAAGTTATATGAATACCTGAAAGTAAAGGCAGCATGAATAAAGAGAGCAAAGGGCGACCGAGTTAATGTATTTCACCTGATAAATTATCTCAAGGCTAAGTCGTTGCTGAAGAACGCCAACATGAGCAGAGTTCATTTGCTCGTTCTAAACTCTTCGCATTTTTTCTTAAAATACTCTAACTCCTGCACAGGTGTCATTCCTTTATGGTTTGGGAGACGCGATCGCGCTGTTGCCTCATAAATTTTACCGCATCGAATTTTTTCTCTTCTTTATTTTCGGTATTCGATCCCATTAGGTCTTTGCTGTTAGGATGCACTTATTGAGTTACTACCCAATTCTCTATTTCAATGCCTTCGAGCCTATGAAAATCGGAAACGTTTCGGGTGACAAGTGTAAAATTATTTGCAATGGCCGTGGCTCCAATTAATAAATCAAAGTCATCTAGCGGAAGGCCCTTCTTCTTTAGACGTGCTTTCTCTTTTGCATAAACATCAAGGGCGTTAAAAATGGGGACTATCGTAAATTTGCTTACGAAATCGTCAATGGTCTTTCTATTCTTCGCTTGGTTTTCACTATTCTCGGCACCATACTTTAATTCAGCTATGGTTATTTCAGAGAGAAAGCAATTGTCAATTGCTGCTTTTTCGATTTTTGTATGAATATCAAATTGTCCTTTTAAAAAGTAAACACAAATATTTGTGTCAAGGAGATACTTTTTCAAAGTCCTTCGATCTTGCGGTTGAAATTTCTAGTCGCTTTTAAGTCAGCAATAATTTCATCTGCTGACTCCTTTGAAATAAAAGCTCCGTATAATTCACTAACGGACTTCTGGGTAGGTTTTTTAGAACCTTTTAGAGAATCAGAAAGTCTAGTGATTAACTCCAGCTTACTTTCAGGACTTAAACTCTTCAGGAGTTCAAGGTAGCTATCGATAAGATTGAATTTTAAATCTGCTGCTTTCATGACATTAAGGTGAATCAAAAATAATCATTTTATGTCAAAATTGTCTGAGTCAGGATTTTAGAATTTGCAAGATGCCCCCGCGAGTCCTTTAGTTTGTGTTGGTCGCCTGACCAACACCCTAACCCGACATAAAATCCGCCATCTACCTACAGTTTCTACTCCATCAGAGTCACCGCTTCGGGACTCTGATGCTCAAGCATCTCTGCGGAGAAGAGAATGGCAACACCACCCGCCTGCATGGCATATGCATTTTGTTATGCAGGGTTGCTTTGATAGTGCTCTATTAAATTTAACTCTTTGGATTTAAGTTGTTCTTCTTCTTCAATGTCAAAGTCGTCTTGAAGTCCAAGCCAAAATTTCGCAGAATTACCAAAGTACTTTGAAAGTCTCAATGCAGTGTCGGCCGTTATTCTCCTATTGCCTTTGATGATTTCTGAAACCCTTGTCTGAGGTATTCCAACGTCCTTAGATAATTTGTAGGCACTTAGTCCAAAAGGCACTAAAAATTCCTTTTGTAGGATTTCACCTGGATGTATGTTTTTTAATTTTTTCATCTTTATATTCTATTAATGATAGTCCAATTTCGACAGATTCAAACTCATTCCATGAATGATCAATTTCTAAATCCCAATCGTCAAAATGCAGTCTTTTGACTTTCCAATATTTTGGATCAAAGAATTGTCCATCAATCAAAGATTGATTAATTGATTCATCAATTAAATTAAGCGAAAGGGAATCTGGATTTGAAAAGATTTCACTTCCCCATACTTTGTGATTTCCCGCATCACGGTAGAGATAATTGAATTTAATGTTATTCATTTAGATAACTTGAATGCCAATATTTTTCAAATAAAGAAACGTGGAATCGTAATATTCAGATTTGCGAGTATGATCTTCAGAATTACCTTCAGGAACAACAATTACCATTCCTTGCCTTGCTCTCGTTAAGAGAACACGATAAGCATTAATTAAATACTTCTTTCTTTCAATGCTGTGAATGTTTTGCCACTTATTCCCTTTGAATGCAAATGTTTTCCATTCGAATTCCGAATATCTTAAATCGCCATCCCAAACAACGCAAGACCAGTCAAGCTCAAGACCTTGCACATGAAATTCCGTTGCCACGTCTTCCAGATAGTATGAAGAGCGGACATCATTTTTTCCATCCAAGAACCAATTGACGGGATTAATCGGAGACTTAACATCGATAGCAAACGGCTTTAACCTTTGAGCTTGGGAGGAAACAACCATTCCATAGCGCTCGCTTCCTCTTGCTTTTTCTTTTAACCAAGTTTTCGCCTTGCTCAAATCTCTTGTTAAGACAATTGGATAGTTTTGAGAAATAGTGAGAAGTGTGGTTTTGGCTTTTTCAATATCCAAATCCAAAATACTTTTAATAAATAACGAAAGATTCTCAGCTCTAAATGATCTCATTGAAACAGCCAGATGCAAATCTTCATTAAATCTCACCTTAGATTTACTCTGCAATAGCTTAATTGAATCAACGGCTGAATACTCACGGTCAGTTAGGTTCGGAGAAATATAAACCTCCCAATCTGAAAATTGATTGTGAATTGCATTTAGCCATTCCGAAATCCCTGCTTCACCGGTATTGATTTCTTGACCGCCTCCTACTAAACAAATGACTACCGCCCAATCTTTATGTCTATCAAGGCATGAGATTAGAAATTCGGGTTCAGAATGATCAAAATTTGGTTGATTCTTTTTCTGGGTCATGAACTTGACCGTCTGCTCTTTATTCCAAGCTCGTTGAGCTTCATCGAAGATGGCTACATGATCATAGGGTGCGTCAAGATTAACTAAATAGGCATCTCTATAGTGGTGTATTATTTGGATAAATGATTTTACTGCTTGCTTGGCACTACCCTTGGTTATCTTCTTTCCTAATGATTTTTCTCTTTCAACATTATCTCTTGCTAAGGCCTCTTGTAAAATTGCTACTAATGGAGCATTGCCCGACAAATAAACAATTGAGTGTCCTTTCTCCTTGTCTAAATGAGAGGTTGCAACTTTTAATCCCACAAGAGTTTTACCTGCCCCCGGAACTCCAGTAACAAAACAAATCACTTTCTTATTACTCGATTTAGCGGTATCAATTAGTTCCGAAATCGCTGATGTTGTTTTGGTTAAGTTTTTTGCCTCCGCATCATTTCTTGTTATTGCATCGACTGAGTGATTGTTGTAAAGAGAAACGGCCGCTTCAATGATGGTAGGTGTTGGGGAGTAACTGCCTCTTGCGTAATCTTCACCATTAATAAACTCGTCATCCTTAAAAAAGTGTAACGTCCCTTTAATGGCTTCCGCCAAGTCATCTTTCGATGATTTGATCGGCAGAATCAATTTGTCGTTATGGGAAGTTATTGAAATCTCAAGAAATGATTTCTTGGCTTCTGTGGAAACTAATATTGGTGCTAATACAATGTTATGACTCGGTTTATGAAAATTCTTGAGGTCAAGCGCATAATCCCAAACTTGATCAATTTGATAATTAAGAAATTTGCTCTCTCCTACTTTGAATTCTATAACAAAGACAACATTATCAATGATAACCAAGGAATCAATTCTTTTGCCCATTCGAGGGATAGAGAATTCAAAAAAGATTATTCCATCACAACCGTCAAGAGCCTTCTTTAAAATTGGGATCTGTTGTTCCCACGATTTATTTTGTAGTTGTGTCGAATCAAATTGATTCGACATCGTGATTGCGCCAATTATTTCTTCAGGACTCTTTTGAAGGAATGATTTTATTGAGTCTTTAAAATAATAGTTCAACATGTATAATTGCTTTATTGACTCAAGGTATGTTAATCTTTTTCAACAACGAATTGATAAGAACATACTTCATCAAAGCATTTATGTACTTGAACCTGATTTACGGTGTTTGATAAGTTCAACAACACGTCAGTTCGCGAGCCGCACTTAGGACAAGTCGTTGGCTGTTCTGAATAAACTATTACTTCTTTAAAGTCAACCATTTTTCAAATTACTAAAACTCAGGAGAAAACACTGCACCCGCAGCAGGGATCCTGACGTTACGCTATCGCTTCAGTCAGGACCGGAATAAGTAGGTTGCGAGAAACCCGCAGCAGGGATAGTAGCGGATAGCCCGGCCCGAAGGGGCTGCCCATATTCTTTACTGATATTTAATATTCAATTGCCTGCCTGTTCTCATTTTATCCAACGGTCGATCTTCTCTTCCAGCAACACCAGCGGCAGGCTGCCGGAGTTTAACACCTGGGTGTGAAATTCTTTTACATTAAACCTATCGCCCAGGGCTGCTTCTGCCCTACTGCGCAGCTCGCGGATTTTGATTTGCCCCATCTTGTAACACAATGCGGCCCCCGGTGTGGCCATGTAGCGTTCTACTTCTACAATGATTTTGTCTTCGGCCTCGGCTTCGTTGTCTAACGAATATTGTATGGCCTGCTCGCGCGTCCAGCCCATGGTGTGAATGCCGGTTTCCAACACCAGGCGTAAAGCGCGGTGCATTTCCATGCTGAGCATACCAAAGTATTGATAGGGATCTTCGAACAAGCCCACTTCTTTGCCCAGCGATTCGGCATAGAGGGCCCAGCCTTCCACAAACACGCTCATGCTTTCGGGATGCAGAAACTCGGGCAACTCGTTGTTCTCCTGTTGCAAGGATAGCTGGTAGTAATGGCCGGGTATGGCTTCGTGCAAAAACAAGGCTTCGTCTGCATATTGATTGTAGGTGCTGGCATTGGGTATGGGCACATAGAACACTCCGGGCCGTGTGGCATCGATGCTACCGGGCAAAAACTCTGCGCTGGCGGATGCTTCGCGGAAGGCTTCGGTGCGCTGCACCACAAAACCAGCCTTGGGTTTGATTTCAAAAATGTTGGTCACGTTCTTTTCAACTTTTTCGCGGATGGTGTTGAACCGGGCAATAACTTGTTCGGGTGTGGTGAAGGGCATCTGTTGTTTGCTGGTGCGCACATGCTGGAAGAAGGCGTTGAGGTCGCCTTTAAACTTCAGCTCGGCCTTTACCTTTTCCATTTCACTGCGGATGCGGGCTACTTCATTTTTTCCCAGCTCGTGGATTTGTTCGGCTGTCATGTTGGTGGTGGTGTGGTAGCGTATGAGGTAGTCGAAGGCCTGGCGTCCGTTGGGCAAGGCACTGATGCCGGCTGTTTCGCGGCCGGCTGGCAAGTAGGTATTGATGAGGTAGTCTTGCAACATTTTATACTTCGGAATGATGTTGTCGCTGACCATGAGCGTGTAGGCTTTTGTCAGGCGTTCTTTATCGGCTGGCGAAAAACTGGCAGGCATGAGTGCGATGGGCGCAAAGAACAGATGTTGTTGAAGTGGTGTGTTGACAAAGGCATCGAGTTGTGGAATCATTTTTTTGATGAGCACGGTGGGCATCACTATTTTTTTGGCAATGCCCTGGTTCATCTTCACGATGCAGGTATCGAGGAAAGGCAAGTAGGCATCTACACGCCTGAGCCAGGTGTCATAATCTTCTACGGTTTTGAACGGTTGCAGTCCGGTGCCGCTGGCCAGCGTGGCAAAGTATAAATGAAGCGATTGGATCTGCATGAGGGGAAAGAGTTCGAACGTGGGCATGTCGTACATCGGTGAGGCAATGGTGGCGATGCCGTTGCTGAGTCCCTCGCGTTTGATATTGCAATCCCACTTCATCACGCGCAGGCTCATCCACTGAACAGCAGTGAGTTGCGCGGAGTCATATAAATCGATTTCTTTCAGGAAGTGCGTATAGGAATCGGTTAAGTCTTTGATATAAGGGGCAGATACATAGTTGGCTACCTGGTGGTTGTATTGGTTGAACCCGGCCTTGGTGGCCTCCAGCGGGTTGATTCTTTTTTTGAAGGCGGTGTATTCGCGGAAGAGGCTGTCGATGGGTTTGGGGGTGGATTGTTGCGTAGTGTTTTTGTCGCCACAGGAGATGAGGAACAAAGAGGCGGTGATGAGGATGAATGATTTCATGAAGGTGTTGTTTGTGGGGCAAGATAGTGGTTAACCGGTGATCAGTAAAAGGTAATCGGTGATCGGAAAATTGGTGATTGGTGAGAGATGATTGTGTTGGATAAGTTCTATTTAAACCAATAGTCGCGTTAGCCCTCAAGCCGGGCAGGCTCATACTTTTTACATCGCCCAAAAAGTATGCAAAAACGCTAGGCAAAATAATGCCCGCCTGAACGGACGGGCAGGCTTCCGCCCTCCTGCCAACCCACCCCCGCTATTTTGCAAGGCCTGCGCGCTTATGTTTCAAACTTACATGTATTAGTATTGAAAGAGTTTATTCACCCTCTCCTTTGGAGAGGGGCAAGATTAAGAGGACAAGGAAGACTAACTGCAATGGGGTGAGGTCAAAAAAGATGGAATTAAACCAAACATGTTAATGCAGGTCACTGCCTGTTCAATGGTCTTTGTAACCGCCTGTCATGATTTCCGTCTGTGGGGGGACACAAGTAAGGAGTGGAAATCAGATTGTCTTGGCCTCACCATACAAAGTGTACTTGATGAGAAAGACCGAAACACCCCTCTCCTTTGGAGAGGGGCAAGATGAAGAGAACAAGTATGACTAACTGCAATGGGGTGAGGCCAAAAAAGATGGAATTAAACCAAACATGTTAATGTAGGTTACTCCATGTTCAATGGTCTTTGTAACGCCTGTCATGATTTCCCTCTCTGGGGACACGGATCAATCACTGGCAGCGCTCAAACCAAAAGTCGACTATCAATGTCAAAGTCCTTATACGTATCTACCACCTTTACCATTTTGAATTGAGGATGCATGGGGTTGATAAGAATATTATTATCGCCAGAAATGACGGAAGGCACCGCGATGGCCAAGGAACTCATCGAGCGGAGCCAATCCATACCAAAGTTCTGCACGCCAATTCGTTGACCCAATACATCCCAGCCCTTTGGAAGTATGGTAGGATCTATTATCACAACAGATGCATCTGGGATTTTAATGGAAAGCATGTTGAGCTTTGGACCTGGTATTCCTTTTGGCAATTGACTAAGTATTTCAAGAATGGCTAAAGACCTATTGGAAGTGGTGTGCAGCATCGGAACACTTCCCGCTACATGCCATCGTCCAGATACCAGGGTAGACCCTACTCCCGAAATATTACTTTTGTATGTTGCTTTTTGAAGACGGTAAACAATCATGAGAAAACACCGTGCTCAATTCGGAGTAGCTCATTATTAACAATATCAGCTCCCATTACCGATACGAGCATATCTTCCGGAATTTGGTTGCCCAACGATGGGACAGGCGTCTTGAGCCATTGCAAGAGAGCCGCTTCATTGCCATCGAATGTATGCAAACCTGTCTCGTATACTTCAGCAAGTTTAACGACCGACTCGGAGGCTTGGGGAGATAATTCATCCACAGGTTTTTGTCGTTGATAGGTCCTTAAGGATAAGCCACCAATTTTAGCTGCCTGGGCATTAGACATCCCGAATCTTTTAGTAACCGTCATCAACGCCTTTTTCTTAAGCGGATTTTTCTGAAGACTAATTACCATATCTTGCCGGGTATTTACCCACTTAAGGGAAGGCTCGTTCACGTAACTGAGGAAGGAGAACATAGAAGTATGCCATTTGTCACTACCAAGGTACGTCAATATGTAATGAAAACCAAAAGGAAAAAAGGGAATCAGGGTAAAAAAGCTATCTATCATGGTCGGTTTATTCACAGACCACAATTAAGTTGATCAAATTTGATTTCGGTATGTGCGGACACAGCAAGTATCTTCCTTTTTAGTTTCAAATATTTCAGCTCATTTAATAAGCGTTTATGTTCATCCTATCCCAGTTGTTCCCTTTAGCAGAACCTCATAGTGAGCTGACATGAATTTGTCAATAGAAACAATGTACGCCTCCAGCTCCATTTCATCCAGATCGATGATTACCTGATTATTGTTGGCTGATACTAATTGGATCTTATGAAGAACATTTCTGTCATCTTTAATCAGCGTGATTTGTCGGATCTCTTTCAGTTGAAAGACCCCGGACTTTTCATTGTTCTTATATTCAATAGCTTCAATTCCCAATTTCAAAAAATCATTGTAGTTCTTTATCCC
>JANNAQ010000083.1:0-3180 GCA_031384515.1 Bacteroidia bacterium | reverse complement strand
GTGGGCAAAGGACTACCATTAAAGGTACTGATGATTCTAATGCAAGTGTGAGAGACAATGTAAAGAACAATGCATGGACGAAAGTACAGGTCACAAAATCTTGGAATAAAGATTCTTTGCAAACGTTTATCAAAGGTGCTGATTGGAATGAAGTCCATTTGATCGTAAAGGGAAATCGACTGCAGCATTACGTCAATGGCGTGTTAATGAGTGAGGTAACAGATGATGATGCGGTGAACCGAAAGAGGAATGGACTTCTTGGCGTGCAAGTGCATGTTGGTCCGCCTATGAAAGTGGAGTACAGAAAGATTAGGTTGAAAGAACTTTAAAAAACTTATGATTTTGGATTTGTGATTTTAGAATTAATAATGGTTGATGTTAGATGACTTCAATTAATTATAAATCAGAAGAAAAAGCGCTATCAAAAAATCAGAATTCAAAAATCTTATATCTTAAATCAATTATGCTTCAAACCTGGAAAGGAAAAATATCTAATCATAGCCAGCTTGGCGGCATCGAAACGTCAGTCATTGATAATGGTGCAGGTAGAGGAGTTCGCATAGCATGGATTAATACCGGAACAGGATTGCGTTATAAAGTGGTCATTGACCGCGCAATGGATATTGCCGAGGCTTTTTACAATGAGCACAGTCTGACCTGGCTAAGTCATGCAGGCATTACAACACCACAACCATTTTCGATTCATGGTATGGATTGGTTAAGAACATTTGGTGGTGGCTTACTTACTACCTGCGGATTATCTCATGTAGGCGGCCCCGAGACCGATGAATTTGGAGAGCGTGGTGTTCATGGATTGATCAGCAACACACCTGCTGAAATTGAATCCATTATCCAACCTGACCTTTTCGCAGGCAGAATGGAAATGAGTATCACCGGTCTGATGAAAGAGACCAAGATATTCGGCCCCAGCCTTGAACTAAAGCGAACTATTTCAGCCACGCTTGGTCAGTCCGCTATTCTCATTCATGACGAAGTGATTAACAGGGCTAATACTCCAGCACCTCACATGCTCCTGTATCATTTTAATTTTGGTTGGCCATTGATTGATGAAGGGACAGACATTTTATGGCAAGGAAAATGGCAATCCATGGAAGGCGATAAAGTGGATAAGATTTTCAAAGAAGGCAATGAGTTTAAAAAATGCCAGAGACCATTGGCCAAACATAGTGGTACAGGCGAATCAGTCGCTGCAATTGATGTCAAAGCGGATTCATCAGGAAGGTGTACATGTGGACTGTTTAATGAGAAGCTTGGACTGGCGATAGCGATGCGTTTTAATAAGAAAGAATTGCCTTGGTTAACAAACTGGCAGCATTGGGGAAAAGATGAATATGTAACAGGTCTTGAGCCTGGAACAAATCCACCCATTGGTCAAGCGAAAGCACGCAAGGAGAATCAGTTGATACTTCTTGAGCCAGGTGAAAAGAGAAGCTATGATGTTGAGATGGAAGTACTGGAAGATGAAGCAGCAATTAAGACATTATTAATGAATACAAACAAGTGAATGTAAAACCTGAAATCAATATTAACCCAACATTTAAAATACACAACAGATGAGTTTAGCAAAGAAAGCATTAGAACAAGGTCAAGGAATTTTACGACTTGCACCCACTTGGGTTCCTAGATCGTTTTGTGTACCGGGCCGAAGAATCAAGTTACATCCGGATGATTATTATGTGTTGGGAGGAAATCGTGGTGGAATTGATGAACGCTGGTTGTCTTCAACTACTCCTGCCAAGAACGGACCGTTAACTGGTAAGAATGAAGGATTAAGTCCCGTGGTGGTTAAAGATGGTACCAAAGAAGAACAGATCTTATTGAAAGATGTTATTGACGAGCTTAAAGGCGAAGTAATCGGAGATCGTTTGTGGAACAAGCATAAAAGCTGGCCCATGTACTCCAAGTTCTTCGACAACATGGGGCCATTGCCGCATCATGTTCATCATAACGATGAGAAGGCTGCTCTTATCGGACAATTGGGTAAACCTGAGGCCTACTATTTTCCACCACAGTTGAATAATCATGGTGGCGATTTTCCCTATACTTTTTTTGGCATTTCGCCAGGCACAACAAAAGCGGAAATCAGGCAATGCCTTGTTAACTTTACAAAAGGCGATAATAAAATAACCAATTACTCTTCAGCCTTTCGTCTGGAGCCTGGCACGGGTTGGGATGTGCCTCCAGGCATGCTTCATGCACCAGGAAGCTTTTGCACCTATGAACCTCAGAAAGCATCTGATGTATTTGCCATGTATCAATCGCTTGTTAATGAAGCAATTGTACCCGAGGAATTATTATGGAACGGAACTCCAAAAGATAAAATTGGCGACTTTGATGAGCTCATCGAAGTACTTGATTGGGAATTAAATGTAGACCCAAACATTCTTCAAACGCGCTTCATGAGTCCGAAACCAGTAAGGCCTGTAGCAGAAATGAAAGCTCAAGGATATTCAGAAACCTGGGTATGCTATAAGTCACATGCATTTAGTGCCAAAGAACTTACCATCTTTCCGGGTGCTTCAGTTACGATTAAAGACAGTGCTGCATACGGCATTATTATGATGCAAGGTCATGGTTCCATGGGTGTATGGAATGTTGAGACTCCTGCTTTGATCCGCTACGGACAATTAACCAATGATGAATTTTTCATCACTGAGAAAGCAGCACGTGATGGTGTTAAGATTACCAATGCATCGACAACGGATCCCATCGTCATGCTAAAACACTTTGGTCCTGAGAATCCAGATATGAAATTATAATATCAGAAATAGATACATAAAACCTTAATCAATTTTCAATTATGCCAGTAAATAACTACCCCAAACTCCACAATGCTACTTGGCCTGGCATTGTAGGTAAAGGTCCGGATTCGGAACCAGTGATTCCATTTGATACGTTGCTTGAAATGACCGCTGCTGCGGAAGTAAACGGTGTTAAATTCGATGGTGTTGACCTTGGTCTTTTTGGCCCCCATATTGATCTTGCCACCTACACGGATGATGATATCAAAAAATTGGCTGATAAGCTCAAAGGCTTAAGGTTAAATGTCGGTAGCCTTGTTGCACCTATTTGGGGCGGTCCTGCAATGGGCAGCAAAGAAGAGCGCGCTGTCTTTGTCGATATGGTTCGGAAATCCTGTCATTTCGGAAAGCGCTTGCG
>JANNAQ010000081.1:0-79692 GCA_031384515.1 Bacteroidia bacterium | reverse complement strand
GCGCGACTTGTTGATAGTGGGGGAGTTCATGCCCATCACCTGTTATAAGAATAACCACGGAAAATTATTTACTGCTATAGCCAAGGAATCCTTTGCGCATACGTCAGGCTGGTGGAATAGTATTACAGGAGGAGATTTTGATAATGATGGAGATATCGATTATGTGGCAGGAAATCTAGGTTTGAATACGCGTTATAAAGGCAACGAAAAGGAGCCCTTATGTATATATGCCAGCGACTATGATAAAAATGGGTCTCTCGACCCTATCATGACTTATTATTTACAAGGAGAAAAACAAATTGTTCATGCGCGCGATGAGTTAATTAGTCAAATTTCCGCTATGCGCGCTCGGTTCAAAACATACAAAGAATACGCTGAAGCAACATTTGATGAATCATTCTTAGCGTCTGAATTAGAGCCTGCTTTTGTTATCTGCGGTGAGTGGTTTGAATCCAGTTATATCGAAAACTTAGGAAGCGGAAAGTTTTTAGTAAAGGCATTACCCATACAAACTCAATTTGCGCCAAATTATGGTATGGTGTGTAGCGACTTTAACGAGGATGGTAATCAGGATATACTTTTAGCGGGTAATTTGTATGCAACCGAAGTAAATACCGGAAGATATGACGCATCGATAGGCGCGTATTTGCAAGGAGATGGACTAGGCAATTTCCATATTATGAAAGCTATTGAATCAGGATTTATTGCGAATGATGATGGTAAAGGAATGGCAGAATTAATATTGAGTGATGGGTTAGCACTTATTATACATGGAAACAACTCAGACAAAGTAAAAAGTTACAAGGTATCGACAAAACGTAAATATTATGTAGCAGAACACGATGACTTATTTGCGTTAATTGAACATACGAATGGCAAAATATCCAAGCATGAATTTTCATTCGGATCCACCTACCTATCACAGTCGACTAGAAATTTGGTGCTGCCGCGAGAAATACTGAAACTTGAAATTATAAAAAACAATGGAAAGCGTATTACAATTCCAATTTCTAAATAAAGCAGTATGGATTTTAATTTAACTCAAAAGAATATGAGACACTTCCCCCTCCCAATTTTGATTGGATTATCGGTACTGGTTTTAATCTCTTGTGCAAATGACCACTATACTATGGATGATTTTTACAAGGTTAAAAAGATTGATACTCATATGCATTTGCATGCAGAAAGTGCTGCCTTTACCGAGCAAGCAATTCAAGATAACTTTAGGTTGCTCGATGTAAGTGTCGATGTGCCACAATATCCTTCAGTGGAGGAACAACAACGAGTGGCCTTGCTTCAGATAACGAAACACCCGGATAGAGTTAATTACCTAACAGCATTTACATTGAATCAATGGGACTCTGCTAACTGGGCTGACCAAACAATAGTAAAGTTGAAAGCTTCATTCGATTCTGGAGCATTAGGAATTAAGATATGGAAGAATATCGGGATGGTTTATAAGGATTCTAAGGATAAATTTATCATGATAGATAACCCAAAGTTTGACCCTGTAATTCAGTTTATTATTAGTCAGAATAAAACAGTCATGGGTCACTTAGGTGAGCCAAAGAATTGTTGGCTGCCATTAGATCAAATGACCGTGAATAATGATAGAGAGTATTTTAAAAATCATCCGGAGTATCATATGTTCCTTCATCCTGAATATCCTTCTTATGAAGATCAGATTAATGCCAGAGACAGATTTCTTGAAAAGCATCCAGACATGCGTTTTGTGGGTGCTCACTTGGGCAGCCTGGAGTGGGATGTGGATGAGCTTGCGAAAAGGTTGGATAGATTTCCAAATATGGCCGTTGATATGGCCGCCCGCATAGGACATCTGCAATACCAATCCCAAGTGAACCGAGATAAAATTAAAGCGTTTTTAGTCAAGTATCAGGATAGAATTACCTATGGTTCCGATTCTGAGATTTCGAACACTTCTGATCCTGAGGTCGCGCGAAAACAACTTCACGAGACCTGGTTGTCTGACTGGAAATATTTTGTGACAGATGAAATGATGACAGCGGCTGAGGTGAATGGTGAATTTCAGGGTTTGAAATTACCAAAGGCAGTTATAGACAAGCTATTCAACGACAATGCCATTATTTGGTTTAAAATGTAAAGCATTTAAATTTAAACAGAAATCTTTCCCAAGAGCTTTATTTGACTGCATGACAAACCTTTAATAGTGGGAATTCATTAGCTGAATTCGCAGTACGTAAATCAGTTTCCAATTTATTACCTTGGTATATGAAGTTTCTTTGGTGCTGTTATTTTTTATTTCTTTTCATATCAGTTAATTCCTCAGCTCAGCAATTTCCTATTTGGAATTCAGCGTGGGACAATTCGAATTATGAAGGTGATTGGATGATCACGCCTGTAACTTCAAAGGCAGCTGTTTATGAAAGCACCAACGGGCGAGATGTAATTATATCCAATGGGTTGGTCAAGCGAAGTTTTCGAATAACTCCAAATCTGGCTTGTTTTGACTATAAGAATTTGGTCACTGGTCAGCAATTGTTAAGAGCAATAAAACCAGAGGCTCGTTTAGTGATCAACGGAAAAGCGTTTAATGTTGGTGGCCTTTATGGTCAAAAGGAGAATGCCTACTTGCAGCCATCTTGGTTGGAAGAATTCTCGATGAACAGCAGTGACTTTCGATATAAGCAAATGAAGGTATCCGATCTGAAACGAAGCCTGAATTGGAAGTCAAGAACCAAGTCAACAAGTGTAAAAGAGCCTACAGGTATTCAGATAACGTTTGAATTCATATCTAACCTTCCTGAACTAGCTGGGCTTATCGTGACTATTTCATATCAACTCTATGATGGGTTACCGTTAATATCTAAGCAACTTACACTTGAAAACAAAAGCACGGTTGCGCATAAATTAGACACGGCAGTGCATGAAATTTTGGGCATGGTGGAAGAAGAGAGTGCGGTGGTAGGAAGTGTATCAAAGATGAAGAAGCCACAGGGAATGTACTTTGAAACAAACTATGCTTTTAACAATGCGATGAATGCACAACTTAGTGATCAGACCACACATTGGAAGGCAGACTCAACATACACATCCCAGGTGAATTATAATTTCACCACGCCCTGTTTATTGGAGATTTATCCTCATCAGGGAATTGGTATTGAATTGAAGCCCGGAGAGATTTTCAATTCACCGCGGACATATGAATTAGCGATGGATAGTTATGATCGAGAGCGACAAGGTTTAGCAATCCGAAGAATGTACCAAACTATTGCGCCTTGGACATCGCAAAATCCCATCTTTATGCACCTGGTTAGTAAAAATGATCAGGAGGTGAAGGACGCCATTGACCAATGTGTGGCTACTGGCTATGAGGCAGTAATTCTAAGTTTCGGAAGCCATTGTAAAATGGAAGATATCTCAGATGAAAATGTACAGCGATGGAAATCATTGACAACCTATGCCCATAGTAAAGGAAAATTAATCGGTAGTTATTCTCTTTTTAGTTCCAGGCATATCAGTGATGAAGATGATGTGATCAATCCACTTTCTGGAAAACCAGGAGGCGCCTTCTTTGGTTTTGCTCCCTGCTATGGCAGCAATTGGGGCATTCGTTATCTGAATAATCTTAAGTTTTTTATCTCTAAAACTGGCTTTGATATTTTTGAAAACGATGGTCCATATCCTGGTGATGTTTGCGCTTCGGTTAATCATCCTGGTCATAAAGGATTAGCCGATTCTCAATGGAGGCAAATGGAATTACAAAAAAGCCTTTATCATTGGTGTAGTGAGAATGGAGTTTATGTGAATGCTCCGGATTGGTACTTTCTGGATGGTACTAACAAGATCGCTCTTGGCTACCGTGAGGTAAATTTTTCCTTGCCCCGTGAGCAGCAAATAATTCTTAACCGTCAGAACATATACGATGGAACGTGGTCAAAAACTCCAAGTATGGGTTGGGGTTTTGTTCCTCTTACTAAGTATCAAGGGGGAGGGCCAGAGGCAGTACTTGAACCTTTGGAGGATCACTTGAAAGAATATGAACAACTAATGATGCAATACTATGGTGCGGGGGTACAAGCCTGTTATCGTGGTCCTCGACTTTTTGATACGGAAAAAACACGAGTAATGGTGAGCAACACAATTCAATGGTATAAGATACACCGTGAAATACTTAATTCGGATATTATTCACTTGCGAAGAGCTGATGGCAGAGATTGGGACGGTTGGCTTCATGTTAACCCTCAACTAAAGACGAAAGGACTCATTATGTTATTCAATCCGCTTTCTGAACCGATCAGTAGAAACCTTAGTATTCCGCTTTACTATTCAGGATTGAAGGTAACAGTTACGGTGATCGACAGAGAGGGAGTTAGAAAGAATTATACCCTGAACGCTAAGCATGAATTGCAGCTTGGGGTAACAATTCCTGCCGAGGGCTACTTGTGGTTAACTGTAGAAGAATGATTTAATTATTAGAAAATCACTTTCATAGAATTAGGAATTGACTTAGACTTGAAGTACTTAAAAAGTTAAGATATGCACGCTGGTAAAAACTACACTTTTAAAGAGGTTCTGTATTGGACGCGAAGGGATATTTCTGAATTACTGATCATTGCAGCGGTGCCCATCATTTGCTACAAGGTATTTGGCTGGACCTGGCTGGCGCTGCCTTGGCTGCCGATTGCTTTGTTAGGTACTGCCGTAGCCTTTGTTGTGGGTTTTAAGAATAATGCTTCCTATGACAGGGCATGGGAAGCACGGAAAGCATGGGGAGCAATTATAAATGCTAGTCGTGGCTTGGGCATTATGCTAAAAGATTATATAACCAATAAACATGCCCTTCATCCACTTCCGGAAAAAGAACTGAGAGAAATTAAGATCGAAATTATTAACAGACACTTCGCTTATCTTACTGCGCTGAGATATAGTTTGAGGCAGCCTCGGGTTTGGGAAGCCATCACTAAAAAGCACAATGCCGAATATAAAGACAAATGGTTTTCTGTGTCTGAGCAGCCTGGTGATTTAAGAAAGGATTTATCTGCTTATCTAAGTGCTGAGCAAGTTGAATTTATAATGTCAAAAACTAATAAGCCTGCACAAATCATAGCTATGCAGTCAGATCATTTTAAGAAATTGTTAGAACAAGGTTATATAGAGGATTTTCGGCATATGGAGTTGGAAAAAATGTTGCTTGAGTTTTACAATCAGCAAGGCGTCTCCGAGCGCATTAAGAATTTTCCTTACCCGAGACAGTATGCTACACTGAATTTATATTTCACCAAAATATTCGTGTTTCTGATCCCTCTTGGCATGCTGCGTGAGTTTAATGACATGGGAGATCTATTCTGGCTAGCTATCCCTTTCAGTGCATTATCAGCATGGATATTTACAACACTTGAAAAGATTGGAGAGTCAACCGAAAATCCGTTTGAAGGAAGTGCCAACGATGTTCCCATTACTGCTATTGCCCGAGGTATAGAAATAGACCTGAAGGAAATGTTTGGCATGGATAATATCCCTGCTCCCCTGCAACCAGAAAACAACATTCTTGTTTAATTAATCCACTACCTATGTTTGAAAAGATTTTTGAAAACAATAAAAACTGGATTTCGGATAAACTTTCTGTAGATCCTGACTATTTCTCTAAATTATCGAAAGGTCAGCATCCTGAATTTCTGTACATCGGTTGTTCGGATAGTAGAGTAACGGCTGAAGATTTAATGGGTGTGCAGCCTGGCGAGGTATTTATTCATCGGAATATTGCCAATTTAGTTGTGAGTACTGACAATAATTTGAATGCCGTAGTTCAATATGCAGTTGAGCATTTAAAGGTAAAGCATATCATTGTTTGTGGGCATTACGAATGTGGAGGAGTGAAAGCCGCATTGAACCCAAGCGACATGGGCCAATTAAATAGTTGGTTGCAAACCTTGCGTGATGTTTATCGCCTGCATCAAAAAGAGCTTGACCATGTAAAAGACGCACAGAAACGATTTGATCGATTGGTAGAGCTAAATGTAAAAGAGCAATGTCTTAACATTATTAAAATTGATCATGTCCAGAAGTCATGGTATAAAACCCAATACCCTCAGATTCATGGATGGGTATTTAATGTAAGAACGGGTGAGCTTATTGACTTGGCGTTGGATATGGAAAAGGAGTTTCAATCTATACGAAGCATTTATGATTTACGCCCGGAGATGTAGTCATTTGTTTTGAGTAAGCTCATTTAGGGGCAATCGATTTAATTTTTATCCAATAACGTGATCAACTAAACTGAGTAGTATGGACTTCATCAAAACGTACTTTACAGCCGAAAAGAATGAAAGCTTGATTTTCATTATCACAGGAATTATCACAATTGGGTTCTCTGTTTACGCACTTCTAAAATGGGTGGATGTTTTTTATCGGGGTTTTGCATTGCCAGCTACTCTAATTGGCATTATACAAATCGTAGTAGAGAGCACTGTTTATATCCGTACGGATAAACAGCTCCATGAGCTTGAAACACTTGATCAACAAGACAAAGCTGCTTTTGCAAAAGCAGAAACACCACGCATGGATGCAGTGATGAAAAACTTTTCGATATACAAAAAAGTAGAGGTAGCATTTGTGGTCATCGGATTGCTCTTTATTTTCTTTGAACCCACGAATGAATTTTGGTTAGGTATTGGAGTGGGAATGTTGTTGCAAGGTGCTTTGATGCTAACCGCGGATATATTTGCAGAACGTAGAGGAGCAATCTATAAAATTGAAATAACTAGTTTAGCGATTACTCCAAAGCTATAGTTGGAGGCAGGTTCTTAGCATACTGATAAAAGTCACTTTCTATTATGCATCCTGTCATTAATTTTTACGTACAAATAGGTAACTTACGTCAGAATAGATTTCATACCAATCCAGTAAAGAATTTTCCATGAAAAAAGTAGTCGTACTTACTGATTTTTCAAAGTTATCCAAAGTGGCCTTATCATACGCGATTGGATTTTCGAAAGCGATTGAGGCAAAGATTATTCTGGTGTCCGTAATCAATGCCGAGTCTTCCTCTAGAAGTTTGAGCAATTGGAAAAAGATAGAAGGTCAGATGATTAAGGCTGCCAAGGAGAATGCAGAACTGCTCCTAAACGATGCAAGGAAAGAGGCCGGCAACACTGAAATTTCTTTTGAGCCCATCTTTGGTTTTCCGCTGGCAGATACGATCGATAAATTCGTTTCTAAGAACAAAATCGATTTTATCGTGATGGGAACTAAAGGTGCCACAGGATTGAGGAAAGCCATTATAGGTAGTAATGCTGCTGCCGTCATCAACAAGAGCAGTATTCCTGTTCTGGTGGTGCCGGGTAAAGCACACTTTAATAACATTAAGAAAATTGTCTATGCGAGCGACATCCGAAATCTTCCAAAAGAAATGAAGGCGGTAGCTCAATTTGCGAAATACTTTGAGTCCTCTATTAATGTATTACACGTTGTTGAAGGACACACGAACAAGGACATGGAAGAATTAGAAAGAAATTTGGCCCGAATCACGAAAGAAGAGCAATTGATACAAACTGCGAAGTACCCTAAAATCAAATTTCATGTATTGAATAGCGCGAATGTACCTGGTGCCGTGGACAAATTCGTCAATGATCAGAGTGCCGACTTGTTGATGATGTTTACCCATCGCCTGGATTTTTACGAGAAGCTCTTTGACAAAAGTATTACTCGCCAACTTGCTTATCACACCAAAGTGCCGATGTTAACGTTTAACAAATCAAATTTAAAGTTGGGAAAGTAATTACTTCCTCACCGTGTTCCATCGTACAACCTGATCCAGTTTGGTTGTCTGTACGAGTTTTATTTTCGTGCCTTCCATTTCTATAAGTCCTTCATCACGAAAGTCTGACAAAACCCGGATAACTGACTCCGAGGCTGTACCTACAATTTTTGCAAGGTCATCTCTCGGAATACTTAATGGTTCATTTCCCTTCTTTAGCTGCCACATTTTAAGCAATGCCTCTGCAGTGCGTTGCCGTACAGAATTGTATGCCAAATGAAGTAGTTGTGCTTCTTTTTCAGATACTTTTTTACACAGTAAGGAGATAAAACTCGAAGTCACCACAGGCTGACTGTTGAGCAACGTAGTGAAATCTTTTTTTGGTATCATCACCAATTCAGAGTCCTCCAGTGCGATTGAGGTTTCTCCAAATGGTAAATTTTCAAGCAAGGGTTCGTAACCAAAGAAATCATTCTCTTTGTAGAGATTAGTAATCAATTCTTTTCCGTCAGGGTGCGATTTAAAGGTTTTAATGTTCCCCGACTTTACAAAATAGACATAGGCAGGAGTATCGCCTTCCGAAAAAATTTCTGATTTCTTTTTAAAACTTTTTGTTTTATTTCCTTCGCACAGATCTTTTAGATTCAATACCTTCCTTACATCATGAATGAATTGGTCGAATCCTTCTGGAGTTGTGGTATACTTAGTATGTTGTAATGCACTTTTTCGAAGTCTTGTTTCGATCGCATTAAGAAGATCGGTGTCATCAAATGGCTTTGTGAGATAGTCGTCTGCGCCAAGTGCCATTCCTTTTCGTATATCAGATTTTTCAGCTTTGGCTGTTAGAAATATAAATGGAATTCTGGCTGTTTCGGTCTTCTTACTTAAAATGTGGAGGACACCATAGCCATCTAATTCAGGCATCATGATATCACATACAATAAGGTCGGGTAATATTTTTTGGGCAAGTTCAGCTCCTTCCTTTCCGTTCTGTGCAGTGACAACATCATAATCGGCTAGCGTCAAAATTTCAGCGGTATTTTCTCTTACCTCAATATTATCCTCTATAAGTAATATTTTTTTCATGACCTATTTAGGGGTAAAGTAAAAACAAATGAGCTCCCTTTTCCTGATGCACTGCTGAAACTTATCATACCATCAAGTAATTCAATGTAACGTTTTACGATGTTTAATCCAAGCCCTGTTCCTTGAATATGAGATGAATTAGACGCCCTGAAGAAGCGCTCAAAAATATGCTTTACTTCCGGCTGAGGTATTCCAATGCCTTCGTCACGCACTTCAATTGTAAGGCTTTGATCGGTGTAAGTGGCGGTCAGGTGAATACTCTTTCCTGAATTTGAATACTTCGATGCATTTGAGACCAGGTTAAATAAAATACCGCGCAGAATTCTTGGGTCGGATTGAAAATTTATTTCAGGCTGGGTAAAATGAAGGATTAATTGCTGTTCTTCTTTTAAAGTCGGCTTTAGTTCTTCTTTTATTTCTTCCAAGAATGAATGTAGAGCAACTAGTTCAGTAGCAACTTCGATGCGACTCTCTTCCAGTTTACCTAAAGAGAGAAAGTCATTTAGAATACTTGTGAGATGCTGTACTGATGATTTAACTCGGGAGATGTGTTTATCCATCTTGGAAATTTCACCGCGTTGCTGATACTGTTGAATAAGTGAGGTAGAGCTTAAAATAGCGCTTAGTGGAGTTCTGAATTCATGTGAGGCAATGGAAACAAATTTTGATTTTAATTCATTTAACTCTCTTTCTTTTTCAAGGGCTTTTCTTGTTTCTTCCTCCGCCCGCTCGCGAACCAGAATTTGTTGCTGGAGGTCTTTATTAAGCTCCTCAAGCTTATGCACCGAAAGATTTAGTGCTTCTGTTCTTGATTTAACTTTCTTCTCCAACTCAGCGGCATACTCAATCAATTGTTCTTCACTCCGTTTCAATGCGTCCTCTGCTACTTTACGCAATGAGATATCCGTAATAAATGCAATGCTTAGCACGTGCTTGTTTACTTTTGTAAAACTGAGACTTATTTCTACTGGGAATTCTGATCCATCGACACGCAAAGCTTTAAGGTCGCGACCAATCCCCATGCGCCTGGGCTCGGGTTGCTCATTGAATTGTCTCCGAAAATCGAGATGTTTTCCTCGATACCGAGCAGGCAACAGATCTTCGATACCATGTCCGGCCAGTGTTTCAGGTGCATACCCAAACATTTTTTCAGAAACAGGATTTGCCAGAAGAATTTTTCCTGCCACATCTATCATAATGATACCCTCGGCAGAAGTCTGAAAGATTTCTCGGAAGGTATCCCGCGAAGCAAAAGCCATATCCACAGGATTGAGGGGCGCCATTTTATATTTTATACCCCAAGGTACGAGACAAAAATGTTTTTTTTGTTGGGCTGGGCATTCCTTTCTTGATTTAGTTCTAAATAAACGTAAGTACAGGCCGACCAAAAATATTGAAGTATGACGAAAATCAGTTTTTGAAATGATAAATCTTGTGAGTTTAAGGGTCTGTTGAAATGTATGTTTGTAGACAAGAATGCTCATATGGCAAAGGAAACTATTTTGTGTGCAGTTGATTTTTCCGAAACCTCCATTCAAGCGATACGGTGGGCAATTACAGAGGCTCAATCGCGCAAAACACATGTGACTTTTTTATTTTGTTACCGGCTCATTGCCGCTGGTGATGAGGTAGAATCGTTGAGTATGAAAAAAGACATGGAGTCAAGAGCATTGGCGCAGTTTCGTGAAATTGAAAGGAAGTTTATTAATTCGTCAAAAGTTCCCTATCAATTTATCATGGAGGTGGGGTTTTTTCCTTCCAGAATAGAAATGTTCATTCGAAAAAGCACGGTTAGCTTATTAATAATTGGAAGTTCTATCATTGAAAATTTTAACGAGTATAAAAACTTAACCTTCGATCAATTTCTTCTTACCTCCAAAATACCAGTTGTTGTAGTGCCAGACACGGAACGCAGCCTGCTTACTGTCTGAATAATTGATCAATTGGTAATTATTTTTTTTGAATTCTTTCTTTCCCCTCTTGTTTGCGGCATTTGAGTTACCTTGACGCAATATTTTTTATAGCCGTTAAATAACAGGTAATGGAGGGCAGAAATCGTATTGTGTTGATTTTAATATTGGGACTACTTTCTGCAATTGGCCCTTTTTCTATTGACATGTATTTACCTGGATTTCCAGCCATAGCTTCAGATCTTCTGACTTCTGTTGATGCCGTATCGTATACCCTGGCTAGTTTTTTTGTTGGTGTGTGTGTTGGCCAGATGCTATGCGGTCCGCTACTGGATCGCTTTGGAAGAAAGATTGTGTTGATTATTGGACTATTGATTTACGTGGCGGCATCGTTCGGGTGTGCGTTATCTTCTTCCATTGAAATGCTTATTGGATTTCGACTCATCCAGGCACTGGGCGGCTGTGTGGGTATGGTTGCTCCAAGAGCTATTGTGCGAGACATCTTTCCCGTGGAGGAGAACGCAAAAGTTTTTTCTCTTTTAATACTAGTGTTAGCCATATCTCCGATCCTTGCACCAACAGTTGGAAGCTATGTTATTGCATGGATGGGATGGAACTATGTTTTTATTGTCCTTGCCATATTGGCTTTATTAATCCTGCTTGCTGTTATTATTTGGTTGCCGGAAAGCAAACAACCAGATCCTAATTTTTCACTCAGACCAAGACCAATTTTGAACAGCTTTTTAGGTGTGGCAAAGCATCCTCAGTTTTATACCTACGCATTTTCGGGTGGAATTGCATCTGCGGGTTTGTTTGCGTATCTCTCCGGGTCGCCTTTCGTATTTATGAAATTATATGGTGTATCAGAGCAACAATATGGTTGGATTTTTGCCATCATTGCGGCAGGTCTTATAGCAAGTAGCCAGCTGAACAGTCTCTTACTACGCACCTACAAAAGTGAACAACTGATGAAGTTCATTTTGATTTTTCAAACGATAATTGGTTTCGTGTTGGTAGTTGGAACAATACTGGATGTGTTGGGTCTAGTTGGTACCATAATAATGATCTTTTTATTTCTAAGTTGTCAGGGGTTCAGCTTCCCAAATTCGGCAGCTCTGTGCATGGCGCCTTTTACAAAAGAAGCGGGCAGTGCCTCAGCGTTAATGGGTGCGATACAAATGGGACTTGGAGCATTGGCTGCCGCGATGGTAGGTTTCTTGAACGCTAAGGATGCTATTCCAATGACGGCCGTGATGGCGGTTTGTACTGGCTTGGGTTTACTTGTTCTCCTTATGGGTAGTCGAAAAGTTCAGTTTGAGGCGAAACCTGCTGATGTTGAAGAGGAGACATTGGATTTGATTGAAAAATATTAGTTTGATTGGCCCATCGTTAACATATCGATTTAGTTCTTTTTAGGCCGTGATGATTCTACTCCCAACTATTTCTTATTTATAAGAGCAATTTGTCTTTTCATAAATTTGCAAGTAGCGCAGTTGGTTTACTTTTTTCCAAAAATCGCTTGCTTAACCAGAAGGATGTTAAAAATTGAAGGATATTTGCTAGTAATCAAAAACATGTCAATGTCTAGTAAAAGTATTTTCCTGTTTCTTTTCGTTATTACTTTAGCAGGATGCCAAAACAGGGGTAAATTTCTTATCCCCAAAACAGATACAGATAATGGTGGTCTTTTTTTGCCAGATGGGTTTGGCGCATTGGTAGTTGCGGATAGTGTTGGTCCTACAAGACATTTAGCTGTCAATGATAATGGGGACATTTATGTGAAGTTACGTATTGCTACAGGTGACTCGGGTAACGTTGCATTGCGAGATACCACAAATGATGGAAAGGCAGATATTATTCAACGCTTTGGCGATTATCCAAATGATGGAAGTTTTGCAACCGAAATGCGCGTACACAATGGCTACTTATATTTTAGTTCGGAGCTAGTAATCTACCGGCAGAAGTTAACACCTTCTAAATTAATTCCAGAAGAAAAACCAGAAATCCTTGTCGTAGACCATTATCCATTGAAATGGCATAATGCGAAATCATTAGCATTTGACAACGAAGGTGGTATGTATGTTACCTTTAGTGGCTCAACAAATGTTTGTGAAAATTGGAACTCCAATAATTATTATAACGACAACTCTACAGCAGGCGTTCAAGGATATTATCCGTGTCCTGAATTAAAGGACCTTGCAGGGATTTGGAAATTTGATGAGAATAAACTGAATCAATCCCAGTCAGATGGCCAACGGTTTGCCACCGGACTACGAAGTGTTGTTGCCATTTCATGGAATGATGAGGATAACAGTTTGTATGCTGTTCAACATGGACGAGATTATTTGCATGGCCATGCTCCTCAATATTACAGTCCCTGGCAAAATACGGTATTGCCTGCAGAAGAGTTTATGAGGATTAAGGAAGGTGATGACTTTGGGTGGCCATATAGTTACTACGACCAGTTCAAACAAAAGAAAATGTTAGCGCCAGAATATGGAGGAGATGGAATTCGTGAAGCAAGTGAGTTTGCAAAACCAATTATGGGGCTGCCCGCCCATTGGGCTCCTAACGATTTATTATTTTATAAAGGTAACCAGTTTCCAGAACGGTATAAGAAGGGAGCATTTATTGCATTTCATGGATCAACTAATCGCACTCCATATCCGCAGGCAGGATATATCGTTGCATTTATACCTTTTGAAGATGAAAAATTTCAAGGTGGGTTGGAAATACCAATGGATCAATGGGAAGTCTTTGCCGATGGTTTTGCTGGGGTAGACACGATAGCTACCATGAGTGATGCCAAGCACAGACCAATGGGTTTATCTGAAGGACCTGATGGGTCCTTGTATATATCCGAATCGGTTAAAGGTAAAATATGGCGGGTACTATTTAATGGAGATCCAAAAAAATTTGGCAAGGACCAACTAGTTAGCATGGAGAAGAGAAAATCAAGAACCTATCTTAAAACTCCTGATGAGAAAGCAGATAAATTATCATTAAAATGATCGATGATATGCCTTCGGCTAAAAAAGAAAAGGCTAATGATCTTTACCCTAACTTAGTTTAATCGGCAACTGTCTGATCCTTTTTCCAGTTCTGATTTTTGCTTTTGAATCCTGAGATTCGCAGCAGATGTTATCTATCGCATACAGTTAAGTCTGCCATACCCAGCAGCAGCCCTTAGTTAGAAATACTCAGAAAAGATCGATTAGACTTCATTTTGACCCATTATTTAACTGAAACCAGAAATTTTTTGCGTTGCTATTGGTAATTCGCAAAAGATTCTTGAGTATTGCAGTGTATTAGTTAAGTAGTACACAAGGAAGCAAAATGATACAGATTAATAACCTTTCATTCAGTTACAGCCTGAAAAAGCCAGTATTTGACCAGCTCAGTCTCACACTGCCATCTGGAAATATTTATGGCTTATTGGGTAAAAACGGTGCTGGCAAATCTACCCTTCTGAAAATCATTAGCGGGCTGTTGTTCCCAACCCAAGGAGAACTTGAAGTGGTAGGCTTTCGTCCGAAGGACCGTTATCCTCAATTTCTAAATGAAATTTATCTGGTTACAGAAGAGTTTCTCCTTCCGTCAATAAAAATTGAACAATACCTAAGTTTATATAGTCCGTTTTACCCTCGCTTTAATCGCAGTTTGTTTGATGAATACATTAATGAATTTAAACTACCCCGGGATCAAAAGCTTACTGCTTTATCTTTCGGGCAAAAGAAAAACTTCTTATTGTCATTCGGGCTGGCTACTGATTGCAAGCTCCTGATTCTGGACGAACCTACCAATGGCCTCGACATTCCATCCAAGAGTCAGTTTAGAAAGATAGTTGCCAATGCCATTCATGAAGATCGAAGTTTCATTATCTCAACCCATCAGGTAAGGGACATGGAAAACCTTATCGACCCTATTATCATTTTGGATGAAGGGAACATTGTCTTCTTCGAAAATTATGAAAACATTTCAAAGAAAATCTCAATAACCAGACAGGCCGAGTTGCCAGACAACAACACGTTGGTGTATGCGGAATCATACTTAGGTGCCTATACCGTAGTCAAAGAGAATACAAACATGGAAGAAACCAGCATGAACCTTGAAATACTATTCAATGCAGTGGTGGGTAACAAAACCAAGATCAACGAAATATTCAAACGCTAGTACCATGCACCTGAAGAACTATTTTGAGCTCTCAAGATTCTGGCTGTTGCTGAAAATGGAATTATTCAAAAGCAGAAAAGGTCTCCTGATGACCTTTGTGATAATTTTTGGTTTGCTTTTTTTTGTAGGCCTGCTGTTTGATTGTGTAGTTGAACAGAAAAAGATTTTTGAGGCACATCCAATGAACTACGCCTTTACCCTTATGGTGGGAGGTTTCATATTGAGCAGTCTTGCTTTCAATGATTTGAGCGACACCTTGAAAAGATATCATTACCTCACCTTACCGGCCTCGACATTTGAAAAATTTATCTGCATGTGGTTGTTGACTTCTGTTGGTTGGGTTACTGTATTCACCATCACCTACACCATATACACCTTACTTGCAAATGCCATTGGCTCAGTCTTATTTAGTGGCATGACGTTCCTTGTATTTAATCCGTTCGGAAATTTTTCCGTGAATACTATGAAATCTTATCTTGTCTTACACGGAATTTTCCTTGTTGGGGCAGCTTATTTTAAAGGATATGTATTTCCAAAAACCTTGCTTGTTCTGATCCTATTTTTTACCGTGGGCGGGATCCTTGCCTACTTCATCATGGGAGATGAATTTTTTAATCATGATTGTGGAAGTGGTGAATGTGCTGTGCTTCATGAAGTGATTTCACACGACATATCAGTCGTCTTACAATGGATATTCTGGTGGATGCTTGCACCTGTGTGCTGGATAAATACCTATTTGGGACTAAAAGATCAGGAGGTGTAGTATGGATTTTGGAAATGACAAAGCTATCTACCTGCAAATCACAGATTACTTCTGTGAGAATATTTTGCTACAAAAGTGGAAAGCGGGAGATCGCATACCATCCGTAAGAGAAATTGCCGTGAACATTGAAGTTAACCCAAATACCGTAATGCGCACGTTCACTTACCTGCAAGACAAAGGCATCATTTTCAACAAAAGAGGAATTGGATATTTTGTGGCCGATGATGGCTTTGAAAAAACAAGAGCACTTCGCAAGGAAGATTTTGTGAACAATGAATTGCCCAGGTTTTTCAAGGCGATGAGTCTGCTCAACTTTACTATGGAAGATGTAAATGCATCATATAGCCAATATGTCGATAAAAAAAGTAATGATCACATTTAAACAAAATATTCAATTGAATCAATTAACCTACAAGCTTCTGACTTCCGTCTCCAAACTATAAAAACATGAAATCAAGCAGGAAAATATTACTACTTACAGGATGCATTGTATTAATAGGTCTCGTTACAAGTTTACTTGTAACTCGCAACGTTGCGCTGCAGTTTTTACGCAAGACGGCAGCTGAAAGCAAATACAAGGATGTACCAGTAACTGATTTTGAACGTTTGGACTTTTCAGCCAATTGGGATGTTAGAATCTGGCAAGGAAATGAATTTAAAGTGGAGCTGGCCACCGATGAGAATTCGGTATGGAAACCCAACCTGGAAAATATAGATGGTACACTCTATTTTAAAGTGCAGACAGTTGACTCCATAGAAAACTCGCAACCTATCTACGCGAAAATAATTGCGCCTTCATTAAAGGGAATCACAGCCAAGCGAGGCACAAAAATAAGTCTGGAACACTTTCAATCAGATTCTATACAGCTTATACTGGAAGATGGTAATGCCTTTAAAGGGTACAATAACCACTTTAGCAATATGTTCTTCAAAACGTTTGGTGATGTATCCTTAGAATTAACAGATGATGGAGATGCGATACAATAAAAATAGAATAAAAAAATGCTGCGATTATTATACCAGGAACTCTTCAATTAATAAACTCTAAAATTTAAGTAAAATGAAATCAATTTTTTTAGGAGCACTATGCTCCCTGGCCGCGCTTTGCTCTTTCGGTCAGGAAAAGTACACCGTGAGCGGTTACATCAAAGACACTGGTAATGGAGAAGCCCTAATTGGTGCCACTGTTTTCGTTAAAGAAATCTCCAATGGTACTATCGCCAATGTGTATGGATTCTATTCCATCACCTTGGTAAAGGGTACTTACAACATAGTCTATCGGTATGTTGGTTTTAAGGATGTCAACCAGAAAATAGAGCTAGACAAAGACATCCGGCTTGATCTTGAACTAACCTCGGCAGAGAAACAGTTGGATGAAGTTGTCATCATGGGTGATGCCATCGATAAAAATGTTTTGAGCATTGAAATGAGTACGGCTGAACTGGACATCAAAGCAATTGAAAAACTTCCAGCCTTTGCCGGTGAAGTTGATATTATCAAGAGCATACAATTACTCCCTGGTGTCAGCACTGTTGGAGAAGGCGCTTCTGGTTTCAATGTCCGTGGAGGAAGTGTTGGGCAGAATCTCGTGTTGCTTGATGAAGCGCCCGTGTATCAGACTTCTCATATGCTGGGTTTCTTCTCGGTTTTTAATCCGGATGCTGTAAAAGATGTAAAACTATATAAAGGTGGGATACCTGCTCAATATGGTGGTCGACTTTCTTCCATCCTTGACGTGCGGATGAAAGAGGGAAACAATAAGGAGTATGATGTTACAGGTGGAATCGGAACGATATTTACCCGACTCGCAGTTGAGGGGCCGATTAAAAAAGATAAGTCTTCCTTTATTATTGCTGCACGTAGGTCGTATGGCGATGTACTAGCCAAACTATTTACTGATGCACTGAAGCCTGGGTCTGCTTTGTACTTCTATGATTTAACTGCCAAAACAAACTTCGACATCAATAAGAATAACAAAATATATCTCTCCGGTTATTTTGGTCGTGATGTATTAAAGTTTACTAAATACCAGGGGCTTGATTGGGGCAATAGCACCGCTACTTTCCGATGGAATCATCTGTATGGCAACCGGCTGTTTTCAAACTACACACTATTCTATAGCAACTATGATTACGGATTGAGTTTAGGGAATAGCGAACTGGATAAGTACGACTGGAAATCGAAAATAAAGACCTACAATTTTAAACCTGAATATTCTTACTTCATTAATACTAACAATGAGTTGACGTTTGGAGGTCAGGCCATTCTATACATATTCGAACCTGCTAATGCTGTAACGGTAAGTAATGGAACAACCACCGATATAAGTTTAGATGAGCGTAAAGCATTTGAGACATCCTTATATGTGGGAAATGATCAGCGCTTTACTGAAAAATTATCAGGACAATATGGATTACGGTATAGCAATTTCAATTATTTGGGTGGAGTCATGTATCATTATGGCGATACTATCAAAGGAATGGAAAGGCCTCTAGAGTATACAGAAGAAAATGAGGAATGGGAGCCCATTCAATCTTATGGAAATTTTGAGCCAAGGGCTTCATTGCGGTATCAGTTAACAAAAACAGCCTCCATAAAAGCAAGCTACAACCGTATGAATCAATACATTCATTTGATCTCGAATACAACTGCTTCCATACCCATTGATGTGTGGCAGCCCTCTACCAACAATGTCAAGCCCCAGCAAGCCGATCAGGTAGCACTTGGATATTTTAAGAACTTCAAGGAAAGCAAATATGAAACCTCAGCGGAAGCATATTACAAATGGACTGCCAACCAAGTTGAATACATTGATGGTGCAGACATTTTCATCAATAAATTTCTTGAATCGCAATTACTATCAGGTATTGGGCGGGCATATGGCCTGGAACTCTATGCTAAGAAAAATTCCGGAAGACTCACAGGTTGGGTTAGTTATACGTTAGGAAAATCCGAAATGAAAGTGGATGGAATTAACTATGGCACTAATCAGAAGAATCGCGAGGGCAACTGGTATCCTTCAAGATTTGATCAACGTCATAACCTGAAAATTGCTGCCTTCTACGATATCAATAAGAAAATCTCGTTATCCTCAAACTTCAGTTTTATGACGGGCACGCCTTCTACGTTTCCAACCGACAGAATTACAGTAGCAGGGTATGTCATTCCATATATAAGTGGAAGTGAACGAAACAACTTCAGGATTCCGAATTATCACCGACTAGATGTGGCTGTAACATTTAACAACATTTGGAGAGGAAAAAAAGGGCGCACGGGTGAAGACAACCTGGTTGTTTCTATCTATAATGTTTACGCAAGAAAGAACCCTTTCAGCATTTACTTCTCACAAGGAACCACCAGGCAACCTGCCGATGTACCCACTGTTACATCAGCTACCCAACTTTCAATTATCGGCACCATGATCCCATCAGTTACCTACAACTTTAAATTCTAACACGTATGAAAAAGTTCTTATATCTATCACTTATTACACTTATATTTTTTGGATGTGAAACCAACATCACTCCGGAACTCGACACAGCAGAGAAAATTTTAGTTGTGGATGCCTGGATCAATCAGAAAATGGAGCGACAGGAAATCAGGATCACCCGATCTCAATCTTATTTTGACAATTCTGTTCCTCTTAAGATTTCAAATGCAATAGTGACAGTTGAAGATCTTAGCAATGGCCTCGTTTATAATTTTCAAGAAGGCACATCCTCTTATTTTTGGGATCCGGTTGGCACACCCTTTGGTGAAGTAGGCCATCAATACAGGTTGTCTGTTACAGCGCAGGGAGAAACCTTTGAAGCATTTTCAAATCTTGGCAGAGTGCCGCCAATCGATTCAATATTGTTTCATTACAAGCCTGCGGAGACTATCATAAAACAAGAATACTACCTGGGTGAATTTATGGCGAAAGATCCAGCTGGTGTTGGCGATGCTTATTGGATAAAGGCCTGGAAGAATGGTGTTTTTCTTGGCAAACCGGCCGAGCTTAATATGGCCTATGACGCAGGGTTCTCGGCTGGACAACCCGTAGATGGGCAAGATTTTCTTATCCCCATTCGCAGTGGCTTTACCAACCCAATGGATAAAATTGAAGGGAAACAAAATGAATTTATTCCTCCGTATAAGGTGGGCGATTCATTGTATGTAGAAATTCACTCCATTAATCCACTGGCGTTTGACTTTTTATATGGAGTCTATTTTCAGATAGCCAGATCGGGTGGTTTCGCTGAATTGTTTGCGATGCCCCTGACGAATTCAAGTACAAACCTGAAGAGCACAAATAAAAATTCCATCACCAATGTAGCTGGATTCTTTAATGTAGCTGCCGTAAGTTCAAGAGGTCTAAAATTGACACAGGAAATTGCGAATGAAGCCAAGTTAAATTCCGATTGATAGTCAACAGTCTGAATAAAATCCCTTATAAATAAAAATAGTAAACCAAATTTAAACATATACAAAATGAAAAAGTTATCCATCTCTCTTCTCTTCATGGCAAGTTTAGTATTTCTCAATTCGTGTGGAATAAGTCATGCCTACGTATTCAATCACAATCAGAATGCCACCCAAGTGCACCTCGGAAGTAATAACTTTAAGGTGTTGGAAAAAGTAAGCGGAACGGCTGAGGTATCGTATGTCTTAATCTTTGGTGGTGTTAACCGAAAAGAACTTTATAAAAATGCTTATTCAGAGATGGTTAATTCTGCTAACCTCGTTTCCGGCTCAAAAGCTTTGGTGAATGTTTTAATCGAAGAGCATTTGGGTGGGGTTCCTCCTTTCTACTATACAAGGACTATTACGGTGAGTGCCAATGTAGTTGAGTTTGTGAAATGAAGATCCATCGAAATCAAAACAAGAAGATGAAAGCAATTGTATGTCCAAAATATGGGTCACCTGATATCCTTGAGTTAAAGGAGGTGGGAAAACCTGTACCCAAGGACAATGAAGTTTTAATAAAAGTTTATGCAACTTCATTAAATGCGGCTGATTGGCATATCATGAGAGGTGACCCTTCCCTAGCTCGTTTGTTTTTAGGTCTTCTAAAACCAAAATACCAAATACTGGGTGCAGATGTAGCAGGACGTGTTGAATCCGTTGGTAAAAGTGTAACACAGTTTAAACCAGGTGATGAGGTATTTGGAGATTTATCCGCATGCGGTCTTGGTGGTTTTGCTGAGTTTGTATGCGCTGATGAAAATGCATTAGTATTGAAACCTGTTAATACTACATTCGAAGAAGCGGCCGCAGTGCCCCTGGCGGCCATATCTGCCCTTCAAGGTCTTCGCGATAGTGGTCAGATACAACCCAGACAGAAAGTTTTGATCAACGGTGCCTCTGGGGGTGTGGGTACATTTTCTGTACAGATTGCCAAAGCATTTGGAGCTGACGTTACAGGAGTGTGTAGCACCGGAAAGATGGATATGGTAGAATCGATAGGAGCAGATCATGTCATTGACTATAGCAAAATAGATTTCACTCGCAATGGCCAACACTACGATCTCATTCTAGCAGCAAATGGCGATCGCTCGATTTTAGATTATAGGCGTGCGTTAACTCCAACAGGAAGGTATGTCATGATCGGGGGTTCGGGAACACAAATGGCACAAGCCATTTTCCTTGGACCATTCCTCTCCATGACTAGCGGAAAGAAAATGGGTAGCCTGATTGCTAAAGCAAATCAAAAAGATTTAATTTTTTTGAAACGGCTCCTCGAAACAGACAAGGTAAAACCTGTTATCGACAGACGTTACACATTAAGCCAAGTTCCTGAAGCGATGCGGTATTTGGAAGAAGGACACGCGAAGGGAAAAATAGTTATTAACACTGAAATAATGGATGATATGCTCTCCTCCTAAAAAAGAAAAGGCTAATGATCCTTACCCTAACTTAGTTTAATCGGCAACTGCCTAATCCTTTTTCCAGTAGCGGCATAGATAGCATTGCACAGTGCTGGTATAAAGGGAGGAATCGGGGGCTCACCAACTCCAGTAGGTTTTTCTTCACTGTCTATAATATGTACAGCTGTTTCATAAGGGGCATCGCTCATTCGTGCAACTTTGTAATCATTAAAGTTGTGCTGTTCAACAGCGCCATCTTTTACAGTGATTTCACTTTTTAATGCAAGACTAGCTGCGAAAGTTGCACCTCCTTCAAATTGTGATTTTATGCGTTCAGGATTAACAGGTACTCCGCAGTCTACGACATAATCTACTTTTGGAATTTTTATTTTGTTATTCTCATCTATAGTAACTTCGACAACGCAAGCAACATAGGTTAGGAAACTTCGATGAACGGAAATCCCTTGGCCGCTTCCTTTCGGCAAACTCTTTCCCCAATTGGACTTCTCTTTTGCAGTTTCAATTACTTTTCTAAAACGAGCGGTATCCCAAGGAAAATCTTCAATCTTTTCGTTGTAATTCCAAAACTCCGGACTTAATGCTTTGAAATCAATCTTACGATCTTCACCCAGCATATCCAAAATATTTTGCACCGGATCAACACCTCTTGCCTGCGCGATTTCATCGACCATGCTGCCCACTGCAAATGCGTGATGGATATTAGCTACTGATCGCAGCCAACCAATTCTGATTTTTGCTTTGGAGTCTTGCGATTCGCAGCAGATGTTATCTATCGCATACGGTAAGTCAACCATACCCATACTTAATTCAAATCCACTCGGCTCACTGGCCTTTGGATCGGCCGTGCCAAAAATAGGTGGGAAGGTAGAGCGATGCAGCCAGGCATTTACCTTATTGTTTTCATCAATTCCAACTTTTAAATATTGGGCAGACGGGAAATGATAGAAATCATGTTGAATATCATCTTCGCGAGTCCAGAGAATTTTTACGGGCGAACCCATCTCACTTGAGATGAGGGCAGCTTCAACTACAAAATCTGGTTTTGATTTACGACCAAACGCTCCGCCTAACAAGGTAACATTTACAGTTACTGCTTTGATATCTAATCCAAGCGCTTCAGCCAATGATTTCCTTACACCTTGTGGATCTTGCACTGGTGCCCAGACTTCGCAGATGTTATCATGCACATGTGCTAATGCACATGGTGTTTCCATTGGTGAGTGTGAAATGAGCGGTACGCTATATTCACCTTCAATTATTTTTTTTGATTTGGTTAATGCCTGATCCACTTTTCCGTTCTCGCGCCTTACTTTGCCTTTAGTCTTCACGCGTTTTGCCATGTCAGCATTATAAGCAAGTGAATTATAATCTGCATTGATCCCTTTTTCCCAAACTACTTCCAGTGCATCGCGACCTTTCATAGCGGCCCATGTGTTTTCAGCAACTACCGCAACTCCACCGAGTGGTTTGTTGAAGTTAGTAGGAAAACCGGGAGCATCCAACTTAAACACTTTTATTACACCGGGCACTTTCATGGCAGCGTCCATATTAAAAGACTTCAATCCAGCACCAGCCTCAGGATTGCGTTTGATGACTGCAAACTTTGTCTTTGGCAGTTTATTGTCGTATCCAAATTTTGCTTTTCCTGTAACAATATCTTTTAGGTCAACAATAGAGCTTTGTTTAGTGATGTATTTGAAATCTTTAGGATCTTTTAAGATGACAGTCTTTTCATCCGGAATTGGGAGGGCTCCTGCTTTTTCTGCGAGGTAACCAAATCCAAATACTTTGCCTGATGTGTGAACTACTTCGTGATTCGCTGCTTTACATTCCGAAACGTTGACGCCCCACTCTTTTGCCGCTGCTTGTTCTAACATTAGTCGAACCGTTGCACCTGCTTTTCTTAATGGAGTGAAAAACATGCGGACACTAAATGAGCCATCTGTATTTTGATCTCCGTATTTTTCATCACCTACTGCTTGCTCCACCTTAACTCTGCTCCAATCGGCTTCTAGTTCATCGGCCATGATGAGGGGAAGACTCGTGCGAATGCCGGTTCCCATTTCAGAACGATGGGCAATTAAGGTTACATCACCATTACCGTTAATGTTGATAAAAAGATTGGGCGAAAAGATGGCAGCCGGATTTCCCGTCAGGTTCTTTGAGGAGTCCGTGCAGCTAAACTGAATGCCGAGCAGCAAACCGCCCATGCTCACCGAAGTGGTTTTCAAAAAATCCCTGCGGGTGACTTTGAAAATTTTGTGTTCGTTGGTTTCAGTTTTCATTTTGCTTGGGTGTTAGCGGCTCGTTTAATTGCTTTGCGAATTCTTTCATACGTTCCGCAACGGCATATGTTACCTGACATTGCAGCTTCAATTTCGCTGTCTGATGGATTCGGATTTTTTTCAATCAGCGCAATGGCTGACATGATTTGTCCCGTCTGGCAATACCCGCACTGAGGAACATTTTCATCCATCCAGGCTTGTTGTATCGGGTGAAGTCCTTCACTGGAAACGCCTTCAATGGTGGTTATTTTTTTGCTGCCGATTTCAGATATTTTCGTGAAGCACGACCTGATTGACTCACCATCCATATGAACGGTACAGGCACCGCATTGTGCCATCCCGCAGCCAAATTTTGTTCCAGTTAGATCGAGGTTATCGCGCAACACCCACAAGAGCGGAGTTTCCGGTGCTGCTTCTACCTCACGGTTTTCACCGTTGACAGTAAGTTGATAGGTCGCCATGTAAAAGGGTTTATCAACTCAAGATAAGGAAAAATTAAGTCTCGTACCAATTAAGAGAATCATTAGTACTTTTCATACCAATCAAATTGTTCTTTAATGATGTTTGTTTTTTCCTTTCGGATATGATCCAACAATAAACCTGCAACTGGTGAATGAAGTTTGCCCTTTAACCAAATTAAGCTCCACACCGTCTTAATCGGTAGGCCCTTTACTGGTATAATTTGCAAATCACCTGTTAGCAATTCATTTTTTATTCCAATCAATGGCATGATCGAGTATCCCAAACCAGCTAGTACAGCCTGCTTAACTGCTTCATTCGAAGTAAGCTCCATCTTTTTCATAGCGACTATTTTATTCCGATCAATAAATTGCTCCATCGTTTGACGAGTGCCTGATCCCTTTTCTCTGAAAATAAGTGGCAGATCCGCAAAAGCCTCATGAATACTTAAAGACTTTTTGAATGAATGTAAGCGATTACCAACCAGGTAAAGACGATTCTGAAGTAAATCTAGTTTTTCAATATTCAGCCTTTCGGGTAGAATGGAAACAAGGGAAAAGTCAACCTCGTTGTTTTCTAAGCTCTCAACTACTTTACTCTTATTCGTTACATCCATGATTAGTTCTATGGAAGGGTGTTTATTAATAAGATCAGATAGAAAGTAGGGCATTATGTATTTTCCTGTGGAGACAACGGATATCTTAAGCCTACCTACAAATTGACCCTTATACGCCTGGGTCTTATAGTTAATTGCGTAGACCTGGTTGATAATATTTTCTGCCGCCACGGCTATTTCTTTACCGAAAGCAGTAATATAAATTTTTCTGCCAATTACCTCGGTCAAGGGAATTTCAAACTGATCTTGAAAATTTTTGAGCTGTATTGAAACGGCCGGTTGTGTTAAATGGAGCTCCTCAGCAGCCTTGGTCACACTTTGAGTTTGACAAACCTTCAAAAATATTTGCAGTTGATTTAATGTGTAATGCATAAATAAAATTTATATTAAACATAGTAAAGATAAATAGAAACAAGTTAGAATTATGAATCAATTTTGCAATTGAAGACGTTATAGTCGTGAAATGATACGGAGAATAGCACTTGTAATACTACTTCTTTTTGTTGGCCAGGCTGGGATAGCAAACCTTGAGTCAATTTACTCCCAGAAAATAGAATTAACTTCTGAGTCTGGATGTAACGAGGAGGCGGAGATTCAATTGCCTTCTTCTAAGAAGAAAAAAGGGAACACACTATGCCCACAACAGTCTTTATCTAATTTCTCTTCCCAAAGTCAAAAGGTTCCAACCTATACAATTTCTAAGGCCGTTGGAATAACACAGGCTCGGCATATTATTTTTAGAAGTCTCCTTATTTAGGATTGATATCTCTTTGTGTTGTCGGGTTTCCCCGAACACTTCTCTTTTTACGGTCTCGGTAATTAATCTTAAAACATCAATGTAATGAAGTTTAAAAACTCCATGCTTGCTTATTGCAAGCAAATTTTAAGGATAGTTAGCTTTAATCGTGCGCTCTTCAAAAAGGAGTATAAGAAATCGGTGAAATGGTTATCACCGACAGAAGTAGCAGAACTAAAACTTTGGATTCGAAAGACAATTGTATTACAATAAAATAACTTTTATGAAACTAGTAATAAACATTTTTTTCTTGATAGTGTCCTCTTCTCTCTTTGCCCAGAACTCGGTAAGAAATTTTGATAACCTGGAGGACGCAGTAAAAAATAGTGATAATGTAGAATGGCTGACCCTTAGGGATAAGCAACTAACTGACTTTCCTCCAGAGATATTAGAATTCAGAAACTTAAAATATTTGGACTTAAGTCACAACAACATAACCTCATTACCTGTAGCTGTTGGTGATTTGAAGAATCTATTTTACCTGGATCTTTCGGGAAACCACATCTCAAGTTTGCCAAAGGAATTTTCCGGACTTGAAAATCTGCGCAATCTGTATTTGGATTATAACAATGCGCAGAAACTAGATGAAGATTTTGAGATACTTAGCAAATTGCCCTTGTTGCATGTGTTGGATCTAAGTGGCGACAGCATCACAACGTTGCCGCCCTCAATTGGCAAGTTGAAAAGCCTGGAGTACTTGGAACTTTCAGGCAACGAGATTACTATGTTACCTCCTGAGTTTTCTTTGATGAAGAATCTCCAGGTTCTTTATATTGATAATGATAGGTTGTTTAATCTTTCAAAGAATCTACCCACCCTAAGTCGGTTACCGAAATTGAAAGAATTGCATTTGGAAGGCAATCAGTTTAAGCAGATTCCATCAGAGTTGAACTCGCTTCTCAAACTGGAATATTTGTATCTCAATAATAATCAACTGGAAGGATTGCCCAATTCAGTTCTTCAGATGAAGCAAATAAAACTCATAGATGTTTCAGATAATAAGATGCCCCATCTTTTGTTGGATATGTATCGTGACACTTTGGAACCTACTGTTCGGATTAAATTTTAAATAAAACCTAAGTAACTATGAAAAAGCTAAATATCCTTTTCTTTATTTTTTTGGCCTTGAGTCAATTGAGCTGTTCCGTGATTAGACAAGGCGAAATTGGAATGAAACGTAAGCTTGGAAAACTCGACCAAAAGATACTTCTACCAGGCGCAGTAGGTTTCAATCCATTTGTAACGCGTGTTATTAAAATGCCCATTCGCACTATGAATATGGAGATCAGTTCTAATCTTCCGTCAAAGGAAGGCCTGAATGTTACAGCAGTTATTTCAATACTATACCGGATAGTTCCGGATAAGGCGCCTTCGATAATTGAAAATATAGGGGTGGGAAATGAGGCCAATGTGATAAGTAGTGTGTTTCGATCTTCCGCCTCAGATGTTTGCTCACGTTTTTTTGCGAAAGATATGCATTCAGCACAGCGAGCAACAATCGAAAAGGAGATTACCGAGCAGATGTCGAAAATACTTTCAGTCAGAGGATTTGAGGTAGAGGCTGTTCTTCTAAAGAATATAGCGCTTCCTCCAGGTTTGGCTAGGGCTGTTGAGGAAAAGCTTGAAGCCGAGCAAGGTGCGCAGCGAATGGAATTTTTGTTGGATAGGGAAAAGCGCGAAGCTCAGAGGAAAATTATTGAGGCTGAGGGAATAAGGGATGCTCAGAAAATAATATCCGAGGGATTGAATAAAAATATCATTCAATGGCAGAGCATTGAAGCATTTCGTGAGCTTGCTAAATCTCCAAATGCAAAAATATTAATTACTGATGGAAATGCTCCATTGTTGATAAACACTAACGAGGATAAATAATAGTCTAAAAAAATTGGAGGTGCGCGCATCCTTTAAATCTTCTCTGACCCGAGTACTTTAAAAGGATAAGTGTACCTCCAGTTACTCAAAAATTAATCTAACTATTGGCAAACTATTTTATGAACCTAAAACTGATTACACCGCTACTTATTTTTGCTGCAATTATTCTAAAGCCGATTACTGTTGATGCGCAGGACGTTACACGTGCTGATTTGGAAAAACTGAAGAGCGTTTTGCAGCAGGAGCGCGAAGCTATTTTTATTGAGGCATTGCAGTTAACAGTATCGCAGGCAACAGTGTTTCATCCCATCTCGGTCGATTTTAATAATGAAAAAAGAGTGTTAGACGATCAGCTAATAAAGTTAATTATCCGATATGCGAACAATTACACTTTTTTGGATAGAGAAATAATGGGAAGTTTTATTAAAAGATCCAGGAAGTTTCAATTAAAGGAATTATCGATTCGCAAGAAATATTATAAAAAGATTAGCAAAGAAATTTCAATAGAGGTGGCTTCTCAATTCTATGAAGTTGATGACTTTATTTCGACTAACCTTCGTTTGAGCGTTTTAACGGGTTTACCCTTTACCAGTGGTATCATAAAACATATATCAAATTAATTAATGTTGTTTGGTCGTGGCGTAACCACCCTTAACTGACTTCACAAGCAGAAAACCATTACTACCTTTTGTTTCTTTTAATACCTTGATTTGTATGAAAATTTTAAATGCTTCAGTTTTAGTTTTGATGTATCTCTTCGTCAGCTCCTGTTCAAAATCAGACAGTTCATTCAACACACAATCAATGAGTGAATTTCCCGTTACTCAGGTCATCCGTAAAGACACCATTCTATTTCATGAGTATGTAGTAGATGTGCATGCTATCCGAAATGTTGAAATACGGGCACGCGTTCAAGGATACCTCGATTACATCTTCGTAGATGAGGGCCAGTCTGTAAAAGCAGGACAATTACTTTTTAAAATTAATGATGAAGAGTATATGGCAGAAGAGGCCAAGTCTAAGGCATCAGTTAACAGTGCAATTGCCGAGGAGCTATCGATGCAATTGGAAGTGGAACGAGTATCTATTCTGGTAGAGAAGAATGTTGTATCTCAGACTGAGCTAAAACTTGCGAAGGCAAAGGTGGAGATGGCGAAAGCAAAGGTGGAAGAAGCAAAATCTCATCTCTTTCAAGCTAGCATACGTACTGCCCATACCAAGATAAAAGCACCGTTCGATGGAATGGTTGATCGGATCCCATTTAAAATTGGAAGCCTGATTAATGAGGGTCATTTATTGACTGCTCTTTTTGATTCAAATTCAGTTTACGCCTACTTCCGTGTTTCTGAGAAAGAGTACCTAGAATACATTAAAAGTCATCCGGATGATCGGAGATCAAATAATGTAGAACTCATACAGGCAGATGGAAATTTACATCAGCAACCTGGGAAAATTGAAACGTTGGAAGGTGAGTTTGATACATCTACTGGCACGATTGCCTTTCGTGCTATGTTTCCGAACCCACAACACATATTGAAACATGGGTCGAGTGGCAAGATTAGACTATCCAATGCTATTGGAGATGCTTTGATGGTTCCTCAAAAAGCTACCTTCGAAATACAGGATAAGACGTTTGTTTTTTTGGTAGGGCCAGATAATAAATTGAAAGTTCAGAGTTTTGTTCCTAGGTCTAGATTATCGCATTATTATATCATAGAGTCTGGGTTGCAAGAGGGTGATCGGATTATCTATGAAGGTCTTAAAGACGCTCGTGATGGTATGCAAATCACACCTTCGAATGTGCCAAGCGATACGGTTTTGGTAAAATCATCCACAAAGAAGTCAAAATTGAATTCTTAATCTATAATAGAAAAAGCTATAAGCCTTATTTATGTTTAATAAATTTATCGAACGCCCTGTTCTTTCGCTTGTAATTTCACTTTTCATTACGCTCCTTGGTTTGCTTGCGCTGATCGACCTTCCGATCACTCAGTTTCCTGACATCGTTCCGCCAACAGTATCAGTAACCACAAATTATACGGGTGCAAATGCAGAAGTGGCGTCAAAGGCTGTTGTTACAACTTTAGAACGTGCCATTAATGGAGTTCCCGGAATGACCTACATGACTTCAGTTTCGGGAAATGATGGTACTAGTTTAATTCAGGTATATTTTAAAGTAGGTACCGATCCAGATCTTGCCAATGTCAATGTTCAGAACCGCGTGTCTACCGTATTGGATGAACTACCTGAAGAAGTAATCAAAGCGGGGGTAAGTGTAGAGAAAGAGGTGACCAGCATATTGATGTACCTGAATCTATTAAGTAACGATCCATCAGCAGATGAAAAATTCATTTACAACTTTGCCGACATCAACATACTCGCTGAACTAAAACGTATTGAGGGTGTTGGCTATGCAACCATCGTGGGGGCACGTGAATATTCGATGCGTGTGTGGTTGAAGCCAGATCGGATGGCGGGCTATGGCATTTCCACCGATGAAATAATTCAGGCTATTCGAAATCAGAATATTGAGGCAGCTCCAGGAAAGTCTGGTGAAAGTTCGGACAAAGCACCTCAGATGTTGCAATACGTGTTACGGTATACAGGTAAATTCAATGAACCAAAGCAATATGAAAACATTGTGTTGCGTGCCGATAAGGAGGGATCTATTCTCAAACTGAAGGATGTGGCAGAGGTAGAATTTGGTGTACGTAACTACAACATTCTATCAAAAGAAGATGGTCGTCCATCTGCTGCAATTATGCTAAAGCAGCGGCCCGGCTCTAACGCCAAAGAAGTAATCGAGAACGTAAAGAAGAAAATGGAAGAATTGAAAAATTCTTCCTTTCCTCCTGGGATGAGCTACAACATAGGCTACGATGTATCGCGTTTCCTAGATGCTTCTATCTCAGAAGTTATTCGTACGTTGATTGAAGCATTCATTTTAGTTTCCTTAGTTGTATTTCTGTTTTTACAAGACTGGCGCTCTACTCTTATCCCAGCCTTGGCAGTTCCTGTTTCACTGGTGGGTGCATTTTTCTTTATGCAATTGTTGGGCTTCTCCATCAACCTGCTCACCTTGTTTGCGCTTGTACTCGCAATAGGTATTGTGGTGGATAACGCCATCGTAGTGGTTGAGGCCGTACACGTGCAAATGGAAACTAACAACCTCCCGCCAAAAGAAGCCACGCTGGCTGCCATGAGCGAGATAAGTAGTGCCATTATTGCTATCACGTTGGTCATGTCGGCCGTGTTTATTCCGGTTGCGTTCATGTCAGGCCCGGTTGGTGTTTTCTATCGCCAATTTTCATTGACCTTGGCTATTGCAATTGTGATATCCGGAGTCAATGCGGTTACATTAACGCCAGCACTGTGCGCCATTTTACTGAAGAACAATCATGGGAAAAAGAAAACTGGTTTATTGGACACCTTCTTCACGAAGTTTAACAATGGCTATAATTCCTTATCTGAGCGATACCAAAAGTTGGTTCGCATAATAGCTGGAAGGAAATCTATAACGTGGTTAATGCTCATTGTTTTTTGTTTCGCGACTTGGGGAGTCAACTCGATTTTGCCTTCTGGATTTATTCCGTCTGAAGATCAAGGAATGATTTACGCGAATGTGACTGCTCCATCGGGCGCAACCGTAGAGCGCACAGAAGAAGTGATGGATCAAATACAAGCGGTAGCCAACGATATGCCTGCAGTAGAATCGGTTTCTACTTTGTCCGGATTTAGTTTGATCACCGATGGCGCGGGTGCTGCCTTTGGTCTGGGAATGGTGAATCTGAAACCATGGGACGAACGTAAAGAAAATGTGAATGAGCTGATTGCACAGCTTCAAGAAAAAACCAAACACATCAAAGATGCCAGTATTCAGTTTTTTCCTCCGCCCACCGTGCCGGGTTTTGGCAATGCCAGTGGCTTTGAAGTGCGCGTATTAGATAAAACAGGTACGGGTAATTTGCAACAAACATCTTCTATAACAAATGAGTTTATAGAAGCTTTAAAAAAGAGGCCTGAAATTGCCGATGCGTTTACCAGCTTTGATGCAAGCTATCCACAGTACATGATACACATTGATCAGGACATAGCGGGGCAGAAAGGAGTGACGGTTGAAAGGGCTATGAGCAATTTGCAAACGCTTATAGGCAGTTACTACACTACCAACTTTATTCGCTTCGGCCAAATGTACAAGGTGATGGTGCAGGCTGCACCGCACTATCGAGCTACTCCTGAAGATTTATTGAAGCTTTATGTGAAGAATGATTTTGGCGAGATGGTTCCATACTCTTCGTTTGTGCATTTGGAACGCGTGTATGGACCCGAACAACTAACTCGATACAACATGTTTACTTCGGCCCTGGTAAATGGCGATGCGGCAAAAGGATATAGTAGTGGTGATGCAATCAGCGCCATTAAAGCAGTAGCAGATGAGAACTTGCCAAGAGGATTTTCCATTGAATGGTCGGGAATGACACGCGAAGAAGTTTTGTCTGGCAACCAAGCCGTTTACATTTTTCTTATTTGCCTTGTCTTCGTGTACCTATTGCTAGCGGCTCAGTATGAAAGTTTTCTTTTGCCGCTACCTGTTATTTTATCTTTACCTACTGGAATTTTCGGCTCCTTTCTGATGCTTCAGTTACTAGGCTTGCAAAACAATATTTACGCGCAAGTAGCACTTGTTATGTTGATTGGTTTGTTGGGCAAGAATGCGATCTTGATTGTAGAGTTTGCCATTCTTAGGCAAAAAGAAGGCCGTACGATTTTAGATGCGGCTATTGATGGAGCCACATCGCGCTTACGTCCCATCCTAATGACCTCGTTTGCGTTTATTGCCGGATTGATTCCCCTTTGTATTGCCACGGGTGCTGGATCAATGGGCAATAGATCGATCGGAACTGCAGCAGCGGGCGGCATGTTGTTCGGAACACTGTTTGGCGTGATCATCATCCCGGGGCTTTATGTGGTATTTGCGAGTATGGCTAAGGCCATTTCTAAGAAAGAAGAAAAGCCATCAGCAATTGTTGAATCTCATTCGTAAAATTTATGTATCTCAAGTTACTCCGTTTTTTATTTATTGTTTCGATCGCGATTTTTTTAGGTGGTTGTAAGTTGGCCGAAAAGGTACAAGAGCCTGACCTTGCCAAAATGCCTGAACAATTTCAACCTGCGTTGACGCAGACTTCAAATCAATCGCTCTTACCTTGGAGAGAATACTTTACCGATTCCTCATTGGTCATTTACATTGACGAAGCACTTAAAAGCAATTTGGATTTAAAAATCGCTTTGCAAAGAGTAAATATGGCTGGCGCCAACGCAAGTATGGCGAGAGGCTCACTACTGCCATCACTCAGCGCGGTTACCTCAACTGGACAACAACGATTTGGTGAGTATACAATGGACGGAGTGGGAAACTTTGATACCAATTTATCCGCAAATGTGCCTTCCGATAGGCGCATACCCGTGAACATGCCTGACTACTATTTGGGCTTGCAGAGCAGTTGGGAAGTAGCGGCTTGGGGTAAACTGCGCAACAGAAAAAAAGCTGCGGCCACACGCTTTTTCGCAAGCGATAAAGCAAAGCATCTCGTCCAGACAATGCTTGTATCAGAAGTGGCGCGACACTACTACAATTTACTTGCTCTCGACAATAAACTTTTGATCATTCAAGAGAACATCTTATTACAACAAACGGCAGTTACACTCATACAGGCGCAGAAGGCCGCAGGGCGTGCTACGGAGTTAGCGGTAAAACAATTCGTTGCGCAATTGTTGAATACCCAAAGTTTGGAAGCATTGGCTCAACAAGAAATCATTCGACATGAAAATGAGTTGAACCTCTTGCTTGGTCGCTTTCCACAACGGATTGCAAGGGGAGAATCAATTTTAAAGCAGACGCTGCCGCGGGAGTTACAAACTGGAATACCTTCACAGCTATTAATCCAACGTCCCGATATACGTCAGGCAGAGTTGCAATTACTCGCCTCGCGGCTTGACGTGAAAGCAGCAAGGGCCGCATTTCTACCTTCCATAAATTTAACAGCAGGTGTAGGCTTGCAATCCTTTACTACACGTGTATTGTTGAATACACCTACCTCAGTAGCTTACTCCATTTTGGGAGGGTTAACAGCTCCTCTATTTAACAGAAATATGATCCGTGCGGAATATAATAAAGCATCGGCTTCACAACTTGAGTCTTTTTATGCTTATCAGCAAAGTATTTTAAACGGCTATCAAGAAGTAGCCACTCAATTGAATAAAATCGACAATCTTCAAAAGTCTTTTCAATATAAAGCGCAAGAGGTAACTACGTTGGAAGAGGGTGTAGCTACTTCCACGGATTTATTTGTTGCAGGATTTGCATCCTATCTCGAAGTAGTAACTGCGCAAAAAAGCGTACTGGCAGCTGAGCTCGATGCCATTGACACTAAGCAACACCAATTCAACGCTACCATTGATTTATACCGTGCATTGGGAGGGGGTTGGTAATTCTGCTAAGCTCAAATGTTGATATAATAAAAAAGTGGATCATACTTGAACCAATTTATCGATGTGAATATCATGAAGGATCATTTAAAGGATAGTGTCTTTGTGATTCTGGGTGTAGCTTCAGTAGCGTTTGGCCTAAAGGCATTTCTGTTACCAAGCCAATTTTTGGATGGCGGTTATCTCCTTATTGATTAATGCAGTTACTAAATTTGACCTATCACTTCTCTTAATCCTTTTAAAGACCCCGTTTATTATAATCGGCTATCATGTATCCACAATTTTTGCGTGGAAAACCTTTGTTGTCATCGCTTTCCTTTCATTGGTTTTAGCGTTTGCTAATTTTCCGCTTATTACTTCCGATGGATTGCTTATTACCTTCTTTGGTGGATTCTTTTTAGGAGTGGGCATTGGCCTTGCTATGCGGAGAGGTTGTGTGTTAGAAGGCACTGAAGTTTTGGCTATTTACACAAGCAGAAAGACAACCTTTACTATTGGAGATATCATTCTCGTGAAAGTAGGTTCTAGAAATTCAAATGTTCTCCCTTTTATTTCGTACTAAGCGTATAGTGAAGCCAGAAGATATAAATAAATTAGTTTGACTGTTTAGACGGCTAGCGCCTACGGAAAGATCTAGTTGCAAATGAGTGTCGATTCGATACGTCATTCCTCCATCTATCCCATGCTCTTCCGTTCCTTTTTTGCGTATGAAATCAAAGTATTCGATAAACAATCCTAAACGGTCAGATGGCAAGTAGTTGAAACAAACTGATGATGTAAATATGCTAGTGCTAGAAAAACCGTCCCAAACTAAACCCACATTGTAGTTGATAGCCGCTTTTGTTGAAAGATCGTTTTGAAAAAGCAATAGAATATCATGCCCCAGCTGGGATGGATTCAGATCGGATTTACCAACGGGTACAATTATATCGGCTAAAATATCTGTTTCCGGAATCCAGCCTCGTTGTTCAATGATGTGTGTTTTGATTCCTATGGTCAAGGGAGAGATACCTCTCAATTTACCGGTTGAAGTATTATCTTGAATATTCTTTACCGATACTCTCAACTCAGCATTCTTACTCAATCCTGTTCTGAAAAGGGAGACTGGCAAGAAGTAAATGTCGCCATTGTATCTTTTGTAATAATCAAAACCTGTTTCAAACTGGAACATTCCTGGCGCTACAGTAAATGGAGACTCCGCTATGCCGGGTCGATCAACGGTAAGTTCATTTAGTTCATCCGATTGCGTGTAGGCTAACCTGATTACAAACAAACCAAAAACTAGAAATATAATTTTCTTCTTCATCTTAAAATAAACGAATCCTAAAAATAATAATAACCGCCCTCATTAGTGAGAAGCGGTTATTATTTCGAATTCCTTGCAGGATTAGTCGTATTAAAGCTTAATCAAACAAGGATTTATTGATTAATAATTTGTGTTTGCCAACTTATCCTTCAAAGTCTTCGAAATCACGCCTTTCAATACTTTCTCTTTTTACTACGCCACTATTACGATAGCCCCATTCAAAGACCAAAGGAAAAATGAGAAGCGTTAGGACGGTTGCGCTAATCAGTCCACCGATTACAACTATAGCCAATGGCTTTTGAGTCTCAGATCCTATGCCAGTTGACATAGCAGCCGGCACTAATCCAATAGCAGCCATAATTGCAGTCATCACAACTGGTCGCGTTCGTTCTGCAACGCCTCTTACCAATGCAGCTTGCATTTGCATTCCGTTTTGTAGATTTTTCTTAAAGACTGAAATTAAGATAACTCCGTTTTGTATACACAATCCAAAGAGTGCAATAAAACCTATGCCCGCTGAAATACTGAATATTGTACCCGTAACATGAAGAGCTAAAATTCCACCAATCATCGCAAAGGGCACATTGACCAACACAAGGCCAGCATCCTTTACGTTTCCAAACGCAACAAATAACAAGAAGAAAATAAGAACTAAGCAAACAGGCACCACTTCTGTCAATCGCTTTTGGGCTCTTACCTGATTTTCAAATTCGCCACTCCAGGCAACACTGTAACCACGAGGAATAGATATCTGTGCGTCTACTTTTTCTTGTGCTTCGGCAATGGTGCTTCCCAAATCCCGTTCGCGAATGGAAAATTTAATAGCAATGAACCGCTTGTTGTCATTGCGATAAATAAAGGCTGGCCCTGTAACTGCTTTTATATCAGCAATCTCTTTCAACGGAACTTTGTTCCCTTTCATAGAAGGAACCTTAAGTTCTTTAATCTCTCGCTCTGACTTTCTGTATTCTCCTTCGTATCGAACACGCACATCAAATTTTTTCTCCTGTTCAAAAAACTGTGTGGCTGTTTTTCCGCCAATAGCCATTTCAATAACTGTTTCGGCATCGGCAATTGTTATTCCATAGGCAGCCATCTTTCGCTGATTAAGAATAATGCTTAGTTCAGGTTGCCCAATGTTTCTAAGGATACCTAAGTCTTTTACACCTCTTACCGTTTTTAAAATTGTTGCGATTGAATCGGCCTTCGAATTGAGTACCTCCAGGTTATCGCCAAAAATCTTAACAGCCAGTGAGGCGTTTATTCCAGCTACTGCCTCGGCCACGTTATCAATAATAGGTTGCGAGTAGTTGTACACCACACCAGGATACTGCTTCAATTTTACGTCCATCTCCTCCACTAATTCATCTGTGGTAAGTTTTCTTTTCCATTCTTTTTTAGGTTTTAAGTTAACCTGGCACTGCACATAAAAAAAACCCGATGGATCTGTTCCGTCATTCGATCGACCGATCTGTGAGAGGACAGATTCCACTTCATCAAACTCATTCAATTCTTCTCGAAAGATTCTTACAAATTTTACGGTTTCATTAATGGAGCTACTCATCGGCAACTTTGCTTCTACCCAAAGTGCGCCTTCATTCAGTGTGGGTAAAAATTCAGAGCCAAGGAACTTGAATGAAAAGGTGCTAGCCGCAATGATGATCATGGCTGCCCAGAAGCTTTTGTTCTTGTGATGAAGTGTAAAAGAGAATCCATTGGAAACAATTTTGTTAAAGAAGTTAACAACTGGATTATGCTTTTCCTTCACGTCTTTATCAAACAAGATACTCGCAAGGACAGGCACCAGCGTAAGCGTGAAAAGCAATGCGCCCAACAGTGCAAAGCCTAACGTGTAGGCGAGAGGTGAGAATAATTTGCCTTCTACTTTTTCAAAAGAAAAAATAGGAACTAAACTTGTTATGATAATTAGTTTGGAAAAGAAGATCGCCTTACCTAATTCAGATCCAGCCTTTTTTACAAGCCCAAGTTTAGAGAGGCTATTAAATTGGGGCATACCTATCTCATGGGCACGTGCGGCCAGCAAAACAAAGAGTCCTTCCACCATCACCACCGCCCCATCAATGATGATTCCAAAATCTATCGCCCCCATCGATAGTAAGTTAGCCGACATACCTTTTAACTTCAGGCACATGAAAGCAAAAAGCAAAGACAACGGTATGATGATTGAAACAATCACTGTGCTTCGCCAGTCCAGCATGAAGATGAAAACCACGATAGTCACTAATAGAATTCCTTCCACCAGATTGCCTAGCACTGTTTCACGGCAATAGTCCATCAGCTTGTCGCGATCATAGAATGTGACCATTTTAATGTCAGTAGGAAGAACCTTCTCATTGATCTCCGCGATTTTTGCCTTCACACGAGATAGTACCTGAGCAGGGTTTTCACCTTTACGCATCACAATGATACCTTCTACCACATCATCATTTTCATCTAACCCCACCTGACCTACTTTAGGAATCGTACCGATTTTAACTGTGGCAACATTTTTAACTAATACGGGAACGTCCTCAATTGCTTCTATTAATATATTCTCAATGTCTTCGATACTCTGCAAAAGCCCGATACCCCTTACTACATAAGCTTGACCATTCTTTTCGATCACATCGCCTCCCACATTGATGTTACTTTTAGTGATGGCTTCGTATACCTCCAGGGGAGTAATGTCATACTTAGCTAGCAGGAGAGGATTAACGTTTACTTCAAATACTTTACGAGCGCCACCAAAGGAAACAATATCGGCAACACCGGGTACCGCTCTTAGTTGGCGGTCAACCACCCAATCTTGCCAGGCGAGGAGTTCGCTTGTATTGCGCTCGCTTTTCAGTGTGTAGCGAAATATTTCACCAGTGGGTCCATAAGGTGGTTGCACATCTGGCTCAACACCTTGCGGAAGATTTACATTTCGCAAAAGATTATTTACTTGTTGGCGGGCAAAAAAATCTTCGACATCATCTTCGAAAATAATTTTCATTACAGAAAGACCAAACATCGATATGGATCGTACGCTTGTCTTTTTTTGCACGCTGTTCATTGCCACTTCTATTGGAATGCTTACAAAGCGCTCCACTTCTTCGGCACTTCGGCCATTCCATTGAGTAACCACAATAATCTGGGTGTTGGTTACATCTGGAAATGCTTCTAAGGGAGTTTTTAAATAACTATAGATACCTGCCAGGATGAGCAGGCCTGTAGTGAAGAAAACGAAGAAGCGATTCTTCAGTGAAAACGAAATAATATTTTTAACAAATTTGTCCATGGTAAAAATTGGTCAGTGTGTGGAATTAATCATTAAGAGCATCATAGACCAATAGCTGAAACTTTGTCATTACTTTTTCACCTTCTTTTAATCCACTTTCTATATACGTGATCTTACCATTATCTTTGTAAACGGTTACTTCACGCGTTTCAATATTGTCATCCGCGATGTACACCATTACGAAGTACCTGCTCTTATCAAAAATTAACGCAGTAGAGGGCACCGTAAGTTTTTTGACAGGCTCCTTGTAACTCACCTTTACATTGGCAAACATTTCAGGTTTCAGTTCAAAGTTCGGATTCTTTAGAGTCACCCTGGCTTTTACCACTTTGCTTTCGGCATCCATCAAACTAAAGATCTTATCAATCTTTCCGCGAAATACTTTGTCAGGATACGGAATGGTGGTGATCTCTGCGTCATATCCCTCCTTGACTTTGGTGATATCAGACTCATAAATATTAGCCATCACCCATACATCATCGAGATCGCCCACAATAAATACAGGACTGATATCCTCCGTGCGCAATTCCATGTTGAGGGCAATGTTCTTTTGAACGACAATGCCTGAGACTGGTGATTTTATCGGATACACAGCTCCGCTTCCAGCGCTGTACATGTCTAACACTGCCTGTATGCGCAATAATTCTCCCTTGGCATTATCCAGATCTTTTTGAGCATTGATCAACTCAACTTCGGAGATATTACCACTTTTATAAAGTTCCTCTGCTACCTGCGCATTTTTTTCAGCCACATGCACCTGTGATAGGGCAGTTGAACCTTCGCGGGCAAATCCAGCTATTTCCGGGCTCCTGATAATTGCCATGATCTCACCTTTCTTGATGTAATCACCCAGTTCAACATTTAGGTCGCGAACAAAACCACCGGCAAGTGGAAATACCCTCGCAACCTTGTCTTCATTAAAACTGATTTTGCCCGTCAGAAGTAATTCTGATTCCACTGTTTTAAGTGTGACCTCCGCCAACTCCTTCTCCTTGGAAAGCGTTTCGGTAAGTTTGAATTTTACATCCTCAGTTTTACTTTCTTCTTGCTGGCAAGCAAGAATGAATATCAGTGGGAGAAGGAATAGTAGTTTAACTTTCATGTTGTTGCCTATAAAGTAGTTAATCGATTTTTTTCAAGTATTGAGTTTGATGCATGATTTGAGATAGATTTTCAGAACAGCCAGGCCACTCTTATTCCATACAGTGTTGTTCGACCGTCACCTGGTCCTGTTTCATAAATGTTTTTCGTTCCTTTGGAATAGACAAAATGCACCTGAAGTACGCAGGATTCCGCAGCGTTAATGTCTGCTCCCAAAGAAGCCTGAAAACCAAGATCATTGGTCAGGTAATCTTTACTAACATCTATGATGGTATGAAACCCGTCTTCTGGTTTATTAAAGAAAGTTTTTACATAATCGTTCTTTATCCAAACCACACCAAGAGCACTGCTTAATCTTACTCCTTTTACAATATCCATAGGAGTTCTTAATAAAAGTGTGATGGGCACCTCAATCGTGTTCATTCGTAGGCGGAGACGATAGGTAGAATCCGGATCATAGTTAGGCTCCCAGGGGTGTGTAAAAGAACCTCCGTAATTATCTTGTGTGATAATTCCTGCGCCCCGCTGCTGTACACCAAATCCTGCTCCGATTCCAACAAATGAAAGTGGATAATACTCTGCCCTCAGATTGAATCCTACACTAGGTTTAGCAAAGTAAGTTTGGGGAAGATTGTTTCCTTTGATGCTACTCCAATACTGGTTCCAACTGATGCCCCATCTGAATTTTTTGTTGAATACAGTTTTGATGTTGCCCTCAGCAAGTATTCTTTCTTTTATATCATCTTTCTCTTGCGAAAAAACAACTTGAGAAGAGAGAGACAAAAGCAGGAGGATAGTTAGATATGAAAACTTTTTCATGGTGTAGTACTTTTAATTATCAATCAAGGTTGTGCCTACTGTAAAATTCAATTCATTTACATTATTTAGAAACTGCTGCTTTAACTCGATCAACTGTAAATTTGTGCGAATGAAAATCCGCTGCTGATCTATGAATTGAAGCAAACTTATATTGCGTTTCTGAAAATTCTCATTAGTGCTTTTGTTAAGTTGTCGCAACTGATCAAGAAACTCAGGCTTGTAATTAGCCAATCCTGAATTAGAACTTCTATATCGATTATAAGATGCTACCACCTCATTTCTCACCTGATTCTCTATCTGCTCAAACTCCAAAATCGATTTTTTAACACTGAATTCGGCCGCTTTGATGCTACCCTGGTTGCGGTCAAATAAAGGAATGTTAAATTCAACATTGAATCCCTGATAAGGTCGCACGTAGTTACTTCCCCTATCTCGTGGTTGATAGGCCAGTTTCAAATCTGGTACACTTGAAGATTTTTGAAGCTGTAGATTTCTTTCCTGATATTTTTTATCGAATTTTTTGACTTGTACATCTGGACGAATTGTAACAGCTTGTTCAGCAAGAGCATTGGCATCAAATTCCTGAGCTATAATTGGAATTTTTTGTTCTACTATAAATGTTGTGTCTTGCGGGAATCGAAGAAGTATCCGTAGGTCGGAAATAACTTTTTCTTGCTCATTGTAGTTTGTAATAGCATCTGTCTTTACAGTGACATATTCTGATTCAAGACGTAATGCCTCTGTCAATGATATAGCCCCGAGCTCCAACTGCTTACGTGTGGCTGACATTAATTTATCATAACTTAATATAACCTGCTGATATAGGATCTGTTTTTCCTGAAGAGCAGCCAAATCGCAATAGGTATTACCCATTTCGTAAAGCAGGCTTCTCAATACATCTTCCATTTGCTTTTCTGCCATCTCTACTCCAACGCGTGCAAGTTTTACTGTGTTGGTATGCTTGCCTGCATAGGAAAAGGTTTGTTCAATCTGAAGGAGGTGTTGGTTTCTAAAATGGAAATATTCATTTTCTTCATTTGAATAAAGATCGCCATTGAAAATAAAATAGGGGTTGTTCCATACCCGTGCCTGGATTACACCAGCTTTGGCAATATTGATTTCGTAGTAAGAAGCTAAAAGACCTAGGTTGGCCTTCATAAGCCTTGCCTTTGCCTGGGTAAAAGTCAGCACTGTATCCTTTGGCTGGCCGCTTGCAGAAATAGAAAGGACAGTAAAACTCAAAAAGTAGATTAACTTTTTCATGCTCAAAAAGAATGATTAGAAACTGAAATGAAAGAGATGAACTGACGTACAGTTCAGTTCACTATGATTAGCGTAGTCGGAAATGAAAGATCTTAAATGATCAGCGACTGGAAGTCGAGAAATAGTTTTGAGTGAACTCTTTGAATGAGTTGTTTTTTCAAATAGGCGCAATATTGCGCAGACCGAATTGATTTGAATGTAAACTGGCTGGCTTCAAAAAGGAAGGGATATGTAGTTGTTCCAGTCTGCGTAGCATGGTTTGTTTTAAAACCTTCGCGAAATTCGTGAGCCGGATCTTGTGTATCTGCGATTAATTGAGTGGAAGCAGGAAACTGCTCAAAACTTGATTTGGAATCATTGATATGCTGTGAAGAAATCAGTCCGCAATATCCTATGGAAGACAGGACAACAATGAAAATAAGATTGAAGGCGATGATTCTTTTGAATTTCACGTGGCAAATGTAACCACTTTCCAGAATAAAAAAAGGATATCAATTTGATCAATTTCATACTTCATAAAGTAACAAACGTTTGTAGTAAGTTTGTGTGGCTGATGGCGCAGTAAATAATCTTACTTCCCTTTTATGGTGGATTGCGCCTATAATATGGAGTCAATGTTGAGGTTTATTGCAATAAGCATTCTTATTCTTTTGATTACTGCGGCAGCCACCCCGGCTCTAGCCCAGAAATACGACCACTTTGAAGTGGAGAACAATGACCTGATATGGAGGTATACATTTGATTATACAGGATCAACAGACAGCTTGCGAAAGGAAATTGTGCAAATGCTCAAATCAAAGTTTTTCACGTTTAATGTGACACGCAACGAGGTGGGTTATATGGGGGAGATCAATCATTATAAAGTGAACTGTAAGCAATACGGAAGAACCTACTACAATACTCCCCGCATGTATTGGGATGGCGAGTGGATCGGAAAGTTTAAGGTTGAAGTGGTAGACAATCATTATATGGTAACGATCTACGCCTTGTACTATGAAAAAATGGAACAATCAATAGGGTATTACCGCACTGAGAAACCTGTGAAAGGGAGATACATTGATGCGGTTACTAAAAAGCATCAAACGGCCTTCAAGAAAAGCGAACTGGCAAATATGGTAATGATGAGTGTTGGTTTGCGCAATGATTTTGACATTAAGAATACGGTGCTGATCCGGTAAAAAGTAAGACCCAACCCTCAAAATTGGGAGTTGGGTCTTTATCCTGCTAAAAAGCAGGCGTAATGTTTTTATTAGAATTTATAAATCGCAGCCATACCTAAAGTGGTTTGACCGTTCTTGGTGTAGGCGCCATTTGCATCCATAAACTGTTGTGAGTTTTCATTTCCTGTTCCACTCAGTTTATTGAAAGCATCCATTCTTAATTCTGGTTTTAATATCAAGTGACCATCGGCCAACGTGAATGATCCCGTTAAGGTGTAGGTATTGGCAGTAGCACCAATTTTTTGACCGGTGCCGTCTATATTGTTCAAGCCTCTTGCCCCGGAAGAGTTATCAAAATGTTCTCCCCTGAAACCAAGACTAAATACATCTGTGATAGCATAGGTCAAATACAAGTTAGCTCCGTACCAAGTTTTCTTCTCATCCACATTGCCATCAGCTGGGGTAAATGTTCCAGGTGAACCGAGGGCTCCCTTCTGTGATCCAAGCATGAACCAATATCCGATGAATAGTTTCTCAGTAGCCTGATAACCACCATTCAAGTCATATACGGTAAAGTTACCAGAAGGGGTTTTTCCATTAGCGTCTGCATTGACTTCGTTGGTGTTGATGTAGTTGAAGTAAATACTAAACCCTTCCGCAGGAACTAACGACAATTGCCCGATCAAACCTTTTGCACGGTTATTATCATGCACATAATCAAATCCATTGACAGCACCCAACATCAAAGACACCTTGTCGCTAAACGCATAGGTTGCTTTTAAGCCAGTATGATAAAAAGGGATCCCACTATTGAAAGTGTGGTTAATGGAGTAGAAGAAGTTAAGCGGAGCATCAATGTACTCGTAACCGATGTGGGTTCCGAACTGGCCGGCAATAAAGGACAACTTTTCAGTTGCATTGTATTTGAAGTACGCCTGCTTGATCATGACTGCAGAGAATACATCATTACCTATGCTATATCCATAGGCGGGTGAATAATTAGGTACATTACCGTAGTTACCATATTGGGCACTTGGTCCAAACGCAAGGTCAACTACACCTTCTGATTTACTGTTGGTGTATTTGAATACGGTTTGTACCATACCCAGTTGAAACTGGTCCACTCTCCGGTCAAATCCACGGCCTACACCAGATTGACCCATGTTATCTCGTGATGAAGGCTTGTTGAAATTAGTGAAGTAGTAGGAATCTAAATACCCGGAAACCGTGAGCTTTCCTTCTTCCTTAACTTCTTCTTCCTCTACTTTGGCTTGAGCCTTTTCACCCTCAGTGGTGATTGGTTCTTCTCTAATTACGGGCTTTGTTTCATTGGAAGCCATTACTACGCCATCCTGAGCATTCGATTCTACGCTGTAGAAAAAGAGAACGACTGCTGATATGGATAAAAGTTTTAGTTTGAAGTTTTTCATATTTTTAATAGAGTTTTTGTCATCATTTTTATTCACGTAGTCTGTAGAAAAGCAAGAGAGATTTTTATATCCCTCTTGCTCAAGTTTTATTAAGCGGTTTTTACATAATCGTAAGAGACATTCTCTCCATGCTGGGTAAAGTCTGATCCTACTTCTTTCTCTTTCGCGCTCACTTTCAGGTTGAAGACAAGGTCAACAAACTTCAGGATGGCGAATGAGCCAAGCAGTGTATAACCGATTACGATAACAAGAGCCTTCATATGAACCAGGAATAATACTGTATCACCGAAGAAAAGACCATTGCCAGTTGTGTTAGCTCCGTTCACGGCTGTGTTAGCAAGCAATGCTGTCATCACCATACCTACTGCACCACCTACACCGTGGCAAGGGAACACGTCCAAAGTATCTTCCAATGAAGTTTTAGATTTCCAATGCACTACTACATTACTAATGATAGCTGCAAACGTTCCGATGAACAAACTGGAAGGAATGGTTACAAAACCTGCAGCGGGTGTGATGGCAACAAGACCTACAACCGAACCGATACAAAATCCAACAGCAGATGGCTTTTTGCCACGAGCTGCATCAAATAATATCCAGGCAAGACCAGCAGCAGCAGCAGCAGTATTGGTGGTTGCAAATGCAGAAGCGGCTAACGTACCAGCACTCAAAGCACTTCCGGCATTAAAGCCAAACCATCCAAACCAGAGAAGACCAGTTCCTAAAAGAACAAATGGGATGTTAGCAGGTGCAATCGTAGTTTTCTTTTCGCTTCTGTCTCTCAAATAGATAGATGCGGCCAAAGCAGCAAAACCTGCTGACATGTGTACAACTGTCCCACCTGCGAAGTCAAGAACTCCCCACTTAAATAAGAAACCATCAGGGTGCCATGTCCAGTGTGCTAATGGTGCATAGATTAATAGAGAGAACATGACAAGGAATAAAATGTAGGATTTGAACTTGATGCGTTCAGCAAATGTGCCGGTGATAAGAGCTGGTGTAATGATGGCGAACTTAAGTTGGAAGAAAGCAAACAAAACGAGCGGAATAGTTGGCGCTAACGACCAAGGTTTGCCATCCAATACATTTTGGAACATAAAGAAGGAAGCAGGATTGCCAATGAATCCGCCCATAGACTCGCCAAAGGCAAGACTAAACCCAACCACTATCCATAATACACTGATTACCCCCATTGCAATAAAGCTTTGCAACATGGTGGAGATTATGTTTTTGGTGTCAATCATACCTCCGTAGAAGTAGGCCAAACCCGGAGTCATGAGAAGAACCAAGGCTGTTGCGGCTAACATCCAGGCTACATCTCCCGAGTTAATTCCTTCAGTAACAATAGTGCCTGGCACGGCTGGCATAAAAATCGCCAGGATACTTACTGCTATTAGTAAAATGAGAAAGACGACTGATTTTTTCATACGGCTAAGGTTTTAAGGTTTTCAATAATTTTCATCAAATAACTTAACAATAGGGTAATTTTTGAACCTATTTTATGAATTTATTACAGAATCCGATTGAAATATGGTAAAAAATGAACCTCTTTTTATAAAAAACAATATATTTTCACAGAAAGCAGGCCAATTCCGGTAGGATGTTTTGTCAAAAGAGTAAAGTGCAGATAGAAAATTGTGTTGCCGAAGAATCAATTGATGAAGGACATAGCAATCGTCAGATTATAATGGTCCATGAAATTGACGAGGTGTCTTTTTCATACTTACCTTAGACTTATTGGTCATGATAAAGATTTTCAAGGTTGCCGGATTTTCGTTTTTGGGGCTGATTGTCATATTCCTTATCGCTTTAGTGATTATTAATGGCTATCGGAAGGAAATTCTGGTAGAGATCAATCAAAAACTTGGCGAGGAAATAAATGGTGACATTAATATTGGTAAACTGCGCATTACCATTTTTCGCGATTTCCCCAACGTATCGCTCTCCTTGCGAGATATTTACATGCGCGGGCCACGGTATGCTGAGTACCATCAGGATTTTTTGAGAGCAGAAATAATTGATATTAATGTCGAAGCTCTGAAACTGTTCCGCAAAGAAATCAACATTAAATCAGTAGATGTTGTAAATGGAGCGGTCTTCATCTTTAAGACCCAATCGGGATATACCAATCTTGATATATTCAGGCGAATCGGGAAAAGGGACACGATCTCGGGAAGTCAGGTTGATAAAGTGAATTTTAGGAACATTAATCTCAAAAATGTAACAGTTTCATTTCATGATTCGCTAAAGCGAAAAGAATTTGATGCTCATTTTCTAGATGTAACGAATACGATCATTCCGGGCGATTCCTCCACTCTATTTCACATGCTTGGTAACGTGAGATTTATAGGATTGATGTTCAATGCTGAAAAGGGTAGTTATCTTAAGAACACAGAAGCCGGAGTTGATTTTAACGTAGAGTTTTTTCCACGCGCACGTCAACTAATAGTAAAACCTTCCTCTCTAACGTTGACCAGGGCAGACATTAAGTTATCAGGATTTTTTCATCTGGCAGATCCCAGCGCTTTCCAATTGAATATTCAGGCCGATAGCCTTTACTACAAAGAGGGCTTATCTGTAGTGACGGAATCATTGAGTTCTAAACTTGAAAAGTATATCATTGAAAAGAAATTGAATGTTAACGTGATCGTTGGCGGTTCACTTGTTCCAGGGTCGAAAGCTTCGGTGGATATGACTTTTTCTATGCGCAATAATAAAGTGTCATCCGGCAAAATTGAAATGAACCCGTTGACGTTGAGTGGCTCGTTGACAAATCATTTTGACAGTAACAGGGGCACAGAGGATCGTAACATTCTGCTGCGCTTTGATACCCTATATGGTAAAGTCAATGGTTTTAGGTTTGGAGCCCATGCATCTATCTATGATTTTGATGATCCGAACCTGAGCATAAAAGCAAAATTTGATATCGGGTTGAAAGACCTTAATGCCGATAGCATCTCAGAGATTAAGTTTAAGCGAGGTCGTTTCATATCAGATTTTTCATATCAGGGCAAACTGGAAGAATTTCTTGACACTAAACGACTTAAGTATGACGGCAAATTAAATGGCGTAGCAAGTGTTACCGGAGGGGAGGTAGAGTATGTGACAAAGCAAATGAGTTTTGAAAAGATAGAGGCACTCGTGCACTTTAACAATGAACAGTGCCGGATTGAGAACATTTCATTGATGATGAATAAAAATCCAATCTCTATAAAAGGTTTATTCACCGGGTTTGTTCCGTTTTTTACGCAGCCTGATAAACGAGTCAAGGCTGTCTTAACGGTTACTTCGCCAAGCTTGGATATGTCTAAATGGTTCACTCAAAAAAAGGCTAAGAAACTAAGTGAAGAAAAGGTAGCCAAAAAGAAAAGAAAAATTTCTAACCTCATTGACCAGCTCTACGAAAAACTGGAAGTTGAAATTGCTTTTGATGTTAAGCAACTAGTGAACAAGAATTTTAAAGCAAAAAAAGTCACGGGCAAGTTCCTTTTAGCAAATGATCAGCTACAGATAAAGGGTGTGAAAATGAATTTGGCTGACGGTCAGGTCGATTTTTCAGCCAGCCTTAGTCAGTTGCAACGAAAGGTTAATCCAATAACAATAACGGCAAAAGTGAAAAATGCCGATGTGCGCGATTTCTTTTATTCCTTTAATAATTTTAACCAAACCACTATTCGCCACGACAATCTTTCAGGCAAAGTTAATGTTGATATCAAGCTTAAAGCCTTGATAAACGATAATCTTGATATTTTGACACCCACGATGGATGGAGATGTTGAATTCAAGTTAAAGCAAGGAAGGTTGCTTGCGTTTGAGCCACTTCAAAAGATGAGTAATTTTTTGTTTAAAAACCGCGATTTAAGTGATGTGCAGTTTGGCGAAATCAACGCACATTTTTATTTGAAGGGTACTGAGCTGGATGTAAGCCGCATGGAGGTACAATCAACCGTCTTCACCTTGTACGTAGAGGGTCGGTATAGTTTAGCAGACAGTACAGACCTGAGCATACAAGTACCGTTGAATAATTTGAAAACGCGCGATCAGCATATTCCACCGGAAAATATTGGAATAGATAAAAGAGTTGGTTCTAGTGTTTTTTTGCGCGCCCATAAAGGTAAAGAAGGCACGACTGTAATCACGTATGATCCCTTTATGAGGTTTAAAAAGAAGAAGAATGCAAAAAGAGTAGTAAGGCAGCAAAAGGCAAGTTACAAACTCAACGCAAAATCAAATCTTTTGACCTTTGCTCTTGCCAACTATCCTTGCCTACCCACAAAGGCACGACTGTAGTCACGTATGAAGAAGTTTAAGAAGAAGAATGAATGTCAATTTATATCTCTTGAGTCAGAATTGTTTGTATTAGTTTATTTATCTCTTCTCCCCGAGTTAATGTCATCATGTGTGAACCTTTATCAATTATGAAATTGGTTTGAACATTTCGTATCGGTATGGTATGATCATTTGTTCCATGAATATGAATTATCTTACTATTCGCCTTTTCCCGATCCCAGTTAATAATCATGTTGACAGTCCTCTTATAATATTTTGCATCCTTATTTTTTAACATGCTTTTGAAAACGTCTTTATTCTTACTTCTATCGGGCTCTACAATTGGTTGAAGAGCCTGGGCACCGATTTTTATTAATTTCTTAGGAATTATTTTGTTTAAAGGGACTGACTTTTGAAATCTGTAACGAAATGGAAGTTCCTCACGGCACTTAGCACTTGATATACCAATAATTTTTTCTGGTGTAAGAAAGTCCGCTAACTCAGAACAAATCATGCCACCTAGAGAAACACCAATAAAAATATATTTTTGAGTAGTGTCAATTTGTAGACTTATCTCGTGAGCATATTCAGCCATGGTGGCTCCTTTTTTAGGGATTGGGTAATTTATATGTACGATTTGGAACTTAGTATTGAGATTAATTTTTTCGAAGATTCGTTCGTCCGAACCTTGACCGGAAAAAAAATAAACATAGATGACATTATTGCCAAATGAAAAATTGGAAAATCCCATCAGTAAAAGGAAGGATACTATTTTTATTTGATAACTCATCTTAACTACCGTGAATTGCCAAATTGGATAAATCTTTCACTTCACTCCCTTCTGACTTTTCACCAACTGCGCCATTTTCACAGCTTCATAGGCATTCACCAATCCTCCGGTATTGCTCAATTCACTAAACTTGATATTGCCAAATCCTCCGGGAGTTACTACCTCCAGGTTATCAAATTTGCGAGTAGATTTTTTGAGGATATCTTTTACTTCTAAATAAGTTAGTTCTGGGAAGTAAGACATTAATAAAGCAGCAACTGCTGCAGTTGTTGGACATGCCATACTCGTTCCGCTTTGATTCTTGTACGTATTTCCCGGAGTTGTTGAATAGATTTCAACACCAGGCGCAAAAAAGTCTACTGATTTTTTTCCGTAGTTGGAAAAGCTTCCTACAAAATTCTGATCGCTTCCCCAGGCTGAAGCACCGATTTCCAACCAGTTCTTCGCTTCTTTATTATCCGAGTAGTAGCGAGAAGGAAAATTCTTTTTCTCTTCAAGATTCTCGCCATCATTACCGGCTGCATGAATAAGCAATACTCCTTTTTGTTCGGCATATTTAACCGCCTTGTCCACTACTACCTTTTGCGGAGAAAAGGATTTGCCGAAACTCATATTAATAATTTTTGCACCATTGTCTACCGCATAATATATCGCATTGGCAACATCTTTGTCACGTTCATCGCCATTGGGTACAGTGCGAACAGACATGATTCTAACATTGTCAGCAATTCCATTAATGCCAATAGTATTTTTCCTATCGGCAGCAATAATGCCCGCCACGTGTGTTCCGTGTTCAGGGTCGGGTCCTTTCACATCGTTATTGCCATAGTTTCTTTCATTCGGATTGGAATAATTGTCACCTATAATTATCCTTGAGTCAAAATTTTCATTGTAGCCATATTTTACAATCACACCAAAATAATCGACAGCTTCTTGAAGTTGTGCCAACAGATCATCAATGGTTTCTTCCGGACCTATATTTTTATACATGTTGAGTAGAAAACCTTTTGCGAAAAGCAAAGAAGGATCTGTTGTAGTAAATTCTTGTAAGGATTCCTGAGTAAGCGAATCCGTCTTTAAGATGGCCTTAAGTGTGTCTACACTAAGAAGCACATTGGTTTGCAAGTTCTTGTATAGACCATATTGCTGCTCGTTTTTTGCTTTAAGTTTCTCATACTTATCTTTAATAGTTTGATACTGCTCATAATCAGCCTTTTGCTTTTTTGGCACTTTGCCGTCTTTGACGTTTTCAAACTTCTTTTTTAGTCTCACATATTCACGGGTCAGCTCATACGTATCCTCATTTACGTTTCCGGTTGGCCCACCAATAAAATTCCAACCATTCACATCATCGACATAACCATTTTTATCGTCATCAATTTTGTTACCTGGTATTTCATCTTCATTTATCCAGATAACACTTTTTAAATCTTCATGCTCAATATCAACTCCCGAGTCAACGACAGCAACAATCACGGTGCGTGAGGGTTGACCTGCCAGAGTTTCATACACTTTTGTAACACTCACGCCTTGTAGTTGGTCTTGCTCAGGGTCACGAAGGAACCAGTCTTTAGGCGGCTCAATGGCCTGGCCTTGGGCTAGTGCATGGATTGCAACAAGTAGTAATAATGAGCTCAGTTTTCGCATGTTAAAAGATTTTCCGAAATATAACCGAATGGTTGAATATTCTTGTTTTTCTATACGTAGCGGATGGGTTTCTGTGGTTGTGATCATAAAAAAGTGAAATACGGGTAAAAAACTTACTTCTGTGATTTGGATTTAGTTTGCGCCACTTTGGATAATTCCAATAACCGCACCTTTGATCAAAGGTTTTAAACTATGATACTCATCTGCCTATTGCTTGTTGTATTTTTTTCAGGGCTATTCTTTTCCTTTACCTTGAGCCAATTGAGAAAAGTAAAAATTAATTTGGTTAGGGAATCCAAAGCCAGTTCTTTGTCCCTGTCCTAATATTATATACTCATCTTAGTGGCAGCCTTTTCCAGGATTTTCAAGTAAAAATTTTCATATATAGGAAGGATGTTGCTGATATCAAATTCCTTGGCACGTTTCAATGCGTTTTCTTTGAACCTTGGCAAATTGTTTTTATCCAACACAAACAACGCCTTTCTTGTCATGTCTTCCGTGTCGCCAATGTTGCTCATAAAACCAGTTACACCTTGAACATTTAGCTCTGGTATACCTCCTGTGTTAGTAGAAATCACAGGCACTTCGCACGCCATAGCTTCTAACGCTGCTAAACCGAAGCTTTCTTTTTCTGAAGGCATTAGAAATAAATCGGCAACAGACAATACTTCTTCAACAGCTTCTAATTTTCCGAGAAACCGAATGTTATCGCATATGTCTAGTTCACGGCACATGGCTTCTGCGTGCGACCTTTCCGGGCCATCACCAATCATAAGAAGCTTAGCTGGTATTTCTTTTTGGATATTATTGAAAATTGTAATCACATCTGGAATGCGTTTCACCTTTCTGAAATTGGAGGTGTGCACGACAAGTGCTTCATTGTTCGGACAAATGGCTTTTTTAAAGTGGTCTTTCTTTTGTTTTTTAAATTTGGCCAGATCAATAAAGTTAGGAATCACTTGAATTTCATTAGTGATTTTAAAAGACTGGTATGTCTCTCTTTTCAAATCTTCCGAAACAGCGGTTACGCCATCTGATTGATTAATGCTAAAAGTTACAACTGGTTCATACGATGGGTCTTTACCAACCAGGGTAATATCAGTTCCATGTAGCGTAGTGACCACTGGGATATATATTCCTTGAGTGAGTAATATTTGTTTGGCCATATACGCAGCCGAGGCATGAGGTATTGCGTAATGAACATGAAGTAAATCTAGCTTTTCATTTTTCACGACACTCACCATTTTGCTAGCGAGTGCAAGTTCATATGGCGGATATTCAAAAAGTGGATAAGAACGGAACTCTACTTCATGGTAAAAAAGATTTTCACTTAGAAAATCCAGCCGTGTGGGTTGAGAATACGTGATGAAATGAATTTCATGACCTTCCTCGGCTAGAGCTTTGCCCAACTCTGTTGCCACGACACCGCTTCCTCCGAAGGTTGGATAACAGACAATTCCTATTTTCATTTTTCCCACTGGTTTGTATTATTGACTTAACCTGATTTGGTATCATTTAGTTTCGAATCTGCCGCAGATTCATAGAAACGATAACAATCCCCTCCTATTTAATTTTGCCGAGCCCCATATTCAAAAATTGATTTATAGATCACTTCCTGTATTCGGGGACGAATATTAGCATTTAATAGTTTACTATTTCGATCTGGATAAACTCTATTCGACAAGAAAATATATACCAGATCAAATTCCGGGTCAATCCACATACACGTGCCTGTAAAGCCGGTATGGCCATAGGTGCGTGAAGATACCAGCATGGAAGTTGGGCTATTCCAATCACTTAGTATAGGTTTATCCCATCCAAGACCCCTGCGGCTTTTTTCAAATTGTTTGTTAGAAAACAGCTCTACAGTTTGGGGCTTAAAGTAGGTATGCCCACCGTAACTCCCGTTTTGCACCAACATTTGACCGAGCTTAGCCAAATCATTAGCTGTACTAAATAAACCTGCGTGACCCGATACGCCTCCCATCATTGCCGCTCGTTCATCATGCACAGTGCCTACAACAGTTGATTTGCGATAGATTTTATCATCTTCTGTTGGCGCAATTCGCAATGGAGAAAACCTATCTAATGGGTTGAATCCTGTTGTATAGGCGCCAAGGGGTTCATACATATTTTGCTGAAGAAAATCATCAATCGGTTGGTTTAGAATTTTTTCAGCCAATTGTTTTAAGATCATAAAACCAAGATCGCTGTAGCGATAATCAAAAGGTGTGCGCGCTGGTTTTTCCTGCATTTTTGATTTCAGAACCCAGGTCCAAACCGAATCTCTTATCGTGTTAGCAGCAAAAAGATTTGGAGCCACCTGAAGTGGATAGGTCTCATTTCGCTGGCTGCTGTAATAATGAGGAAGATAAACGGTGTCCTTTACAGTAAGCGGCCACAGCATCATAAACGGAACCAGTCCAGATTGATGTGTAAGCATGTCAATGAGTGTGATGTCCTTCTTATTAGTATTTTTTAATTCAGGAAGATAAAGTGAGACTTTCTTATTTAGATCTACTAATCCTTTCTCTTGCATAAACATTGCGGTTTGCAATGTGGCTGATACTTTTGTTAGAGATGCCAAATCATAAATAGTTTCGTCTGTCACTGGAGTTTTATTTTCATAGGTCAGCCATCCAAAGGATTGCTGAAATACTACTTTTCCGTTTTTAGCAACCAACACCTGACACCCGGGAGTAGCCCCGATATCAATCGCTTCTTTGACAATTGCTTTTATTTGGTTTAGTGTTTTACTATCCATTCCAGCTGATTCAGGAATGCTATATGCAAGGCGGTTGATTGCTTCAACGTGTGCACCCTCACCAGCACGAAACGAATTTTCAATAGTTAATGGAAGGGTTCCATTTGCTCCTTGTCCGCCAAAAATTACTTGAACCGTTTTTTGTGGCATTAGATCTTCATCGGTATAGGCCTCAATAACAGTTGGCATATCCTCAAACTCTTCCAGGTGAAATGGGTCGGTGAAGAGGCATACAATCACTTCCTTTTTTAACGCCAATTTTCTTATCCAAGGAATGATTTCTTGCTGGAAGGAGTGTGCCAGCGGATAGAGGCTCACTAGTACGATATCCGACTTGTCAATTTTTTCATCAACCCCAATGGTATCAGAAACGACCCTAACTTCAATATTCTGAGATGGGACATATTTGGATACATATTGGTTAAATTCATTTTGATTTTCTTTGCCAATTGAAATAGAAGTGAAATGTTTATTGTCAATTATTTTAATAGGTAGCGTGGAGGTAATATTTCTTGCAACCGTTACGGCTCCCTCGGCCAGCTGATGCTTAAGCAATAAAGCTTCAGGTGAGTTAAGAAGCATAACCAAGTTGTCAGTATTTATAAATTTTTGTTTGCCCAGTCCGGCATCAAATTTGGCTGACAAAATTTTCCTAACAGTGGTATTTAGCTGTTGTAATAAGACTTTGTCTTTCTTTATGGCTTTGCTTATTTTATTTACCGCCTCTTTCAAATCTTTCGGATTAATAAGAATATCATTACCAATTAGAAAGGCCAGCTCTTCCGTTTCACCGTTCCTAATTTTCCCAGATAGTTTTTTTAGATATGGGATTTCGGCAAATGTTAATCCATTGAATCCTATTTTCTTTTTAAGAATATCGCTGATGAAAAGTTGAGAAAGCGGAGCAGGTATAGCTTCTTTTTTCCCAAGCACGGAAAAGTGGAGGTTGGTAGTTAACATTCCTCCAATACCTTCATCAACCAGTTTTTGATAGGGATAAAACTGAACCGTGTCGAGTCGGTTTACATCAAAGTAAAGTGTAGTGTCTGTTAGTATCTCAGTAGCCTTTTTTTGATATGCCAAATGTTTAGAACAGGCTAAAATACCTTGGCTTTGCAGGCCATTCATGAATAAGGCGGATTGCAAACCAACTCTTTTTTTATCATCCCCATAGTAAAGTAGGGGATCATTTCTATCCACATCTACATCAGCTTGTGGTGCAAAATTGATATGGAATCCAAGCATTTGCATCTGACTCCCAATTTCCTGACCTACTTTATAGATCAGACTTTCATTCTTTAACGACCCAAGTAAAAGCGGTTTTTGAAAACTCATAACGCTGTCAAGGGTTTGCCCTAAACCCCATTCCGCATGTACACCTACAATTAATGGAATTCTAGATATGCCTTGAAGTTTATTCAACAGGTTGGCATGACTAACTGGGCCGCCTTTGGAAATAAGTATGCCGCCAATGTGGTAGGTTTTAATCTCTTCAGCTAGAGTTGCAATTTCCTGAGCAGAGCTATAGGTTGAAACTGGCAACATGAATAACTGGCCAATCTTTTCACTGGTAGTCAAGGTTTGAAAAACGCTGTCAACCCAACCCGTTTTGCGGTCTTGTGCCTGTGAAGAAAAAATAAGGGTGCAGAGGTATGTACAAACTAAAACTTTTTTTAGCATCCGGTCGTTTGGTCGTTGTATTTGCACGCGAATAACGGCATTTTTGTGCTACATGAAATTAGTTATTGGTTAGGTTTCTTACATTCTAATAAAATAAATATACCAGTCAAGTATGAAATTCGCTTCCCTGTTTACGAAGGCTCCATCGCACCAACGGTTTGCTTACAATCCGCGGTTCTATGATTCTAAAAAGGAAGAAATGGAAGAGCGTGAACGCAGGATCAAAAGTGAATTAGATGCTGCACAGGGCAAGCCTGAAGATCTGAGCCGTCAACACTCGCGGATTGCGGGTTCTTTTCAGGCTGCGCGCAAAAGGTCAAAAACAGCTTCAGAACCCAATGCAGCTGTTCTTAGATCTGTCATACTAATTTGTTTGGTCTTATTTCTGATGGCCTTTATTACCTGGGGTAAAGCGGCACTTTACGGCCTTTTCATTCTTATCCCCGTATATGTTTATCTAAAGTTTAAAAAGTAGTCACAGCATAAATCCTTAATGCCCGACATCATACAACTTCTTCCAGATTCAATTGCCAACCAGATTGCGGCTGGGGAGGTTGTACAGCGACCCGCTTCTGCCGCCAAGGAATTGATGGAAAACGCGATTGATGCCGGTGCAACTTCAATTAAACTGATAGTAAAGGAGGCAGGTAAAATTCTTTTACAGGTGATTGACAATGGAGCTGGCATGAGTGAGACTGACGCCCGAATGAGTTTGGAGCGCCATGCCACTTCGAAAATCAGAAAGGCAGAAGACTTGTTTACTATTCGAACCATGGGCTTTCGCGGAGAAGCGTTAGCATCTTTGGCGGCCGTTTCGCAGTTGGAGATGAAGACCCGATTAGGTTCCCATGATCTCGGAACATTATTAATGGTTGAAGGATCTGAAGTAAAAAAACAAGAAGCTGTGGCCTGTGAAAAGGGAACAAGCATCAGCATTAAGAATTTATTCTATAACATTCCTGCACGAAGAAATTTTTTGAAATCAAATCCTGTTGAGTTACGACATATCATTGATGAGTTTCAACACCTTTCGCTCGCTCATCCGAGTGTTGCGTTTATGTTTGTGCAAGGTGATGAAATCGTGTATGATCTACCGCCTGGAAAACTGAGCCAAAGGATTATTGCGTTGTTTGGGAAATCGTATCAGGAACAACTTGCAGCCTGCCAGGAAGAGACAGCCTTGGTAAAAGTAACGGGCTATATTGGTCGTCCCGAAGCTGCTCGTAAAACGAGAGGAGAACAATTTCTGTTCGTAAACCAACGGTACATTCGCAACAATTACCTGGCTCACGCAGTGTCCAGTGCGTTTGAGGGTTTGTTGCAGGACAATAGTTTTCCTTTTTATGTATTGTTTATCGAGATAGATCCAAAGCACATCGATATCAATGTTCACCCAACCAAAACAGAGATCAAGTTTGATGATGAACGGGCAGTATATGCTGTAGTTCGTTCGGCTGTTAAGCAAGCATTAGGTGCTCACAATCTTTCCCCAGCTCTTGATTTTGCTGGTGATGTAAACATGGTCAACAAACTAAGTTCATCACAACAGCTCACCAATGAGCAATATTTTGATGAGCAATTTGGCAATTCTTTGAAGCGATCAAATTTGAGCAATTGGGAAAAATTGTTTGACGGAGATGAAACTAATTCCCGGTTATTTTCGACTCCACCTCCAGCGGCCAAGGTGTCGATTCGATTTGAGAGTTCAATGAATAACGAGGGAACTCAAGCAACAGAGGAGAAAACTTGCTTTCAACTTCATCATACGTATATTTTAAGAGAAGTGAAAAATGGATTGATGATTATTGACCAACAATTGGCTCATGAGCGCGTGCTATTTGAGAAATATATGTTGCAATTGAAGGGCAGTCCGGGAAGTAGTCAGCAAAGTTTATTTCCACAGGCTATTACTTTCAGTGCCTCTGATTTTGCGCTGGTGATGGAAATGGAACAAGAGATAAAAACATTGGGGTTCAGGTTTGAAATATTTGGTAAAAACACCTTGCAGGTCTCAGGTGTACCAACGGAAACCACTGCCAATGAAAAAGAACTTTTCGAAGGATTGGTAGAGCAGTTTAAGCGCAACCAATCAGAGCTTTCTATACCAATTCGCGAAAATCTTGCACAGTCATTGGCTAAACGTACTGCTATAAAGGCGGGTCAAAAGTTAGCAAAGGAAGAAATGAACGCGATTGTGCGTGGACTCTTTGCTTGCAACAATCCCAATTACTCACCAGAAGGTAAGTCAACCTTTTTTGTTCTTGACTCGTCTAAGATTGTACATTACTTTACTAATTAATAAAGAACTTATCATGTTTGGCAATCTTACACCACTCGTTCGCACACTGCTTATTATTAATGTTGTTGTCTTCATCATCCAAAGTGTGATGCCACAGACCACCTTCTTTTTAGCCTTGTATGATTTTAACTCTGGCTACTTCAAGCCCTACCAATTTTTCACCTACATGTTTGCTCATGGAAGTTTCTTTCATATACTTTTTAACATGATGGCCTTTGCATCGCTGGCTCCCATCTTGGAAAGCTATTGGGGGGATAAAAAATTTCTTTTGTTTTATTTAGCAACCGGAATTGGTGCCGGTGTTATTTATGCATTGGTCAATTACTTTATTTTTCCAGGTGCTACTGGCAGCATGTTGGGTGCATCTGGAGCTATTTATGGAATTCTGATGGCATTTGGATTAACCTTCCCAAACATGCAGATTTCATTGTTTTTTATACCAATTAAGGCAAAGTATATGGTGTTTGTAGTCGGGTTTTTAACATATGCCATGGATCGAAGCGGTTCAGTTGCCCATTTGGCTCACTTTGGAGGAGCGTTTGTTGCCTTTATTATTATAAGCATTTGGAGAGGTCAGGGAAGAGACCGTGGTTATTGAGTAACTTTGATGATAGTGCACCTTAGTATTTAAGTTAGATATGTTCGAAGAATTCAGAAACGCTTTTCAAAAACCCAACAATGCACACGTGCAGTTGATCATCATAAATGTTGTGGTGTTTTTAGTATTAGCCGTTTTGTATGTCTTTTCAACTGTTTCGGGTCTCAAGCCATTTTTTGACATTATTCATAATCAATTCTCCATTCCCCCCCAGCTGTTAGAATTTATTACTCGCCCTTGGACAATATTCACCTATGCATTTGCGCATAGCCTTACGGATATTTTTCATATCCTGTTCAATATGCTAGCCTTGTATTGGTTCGGTAAGCTGTTTATCGAATATCTAGGAAGCGATAAGTTAGTAGCACTCTATTTATTAGGAGCATTAGCGGCTGGCACTGTTTATCTCTTAGTATTTAACACCATTCCTTATTTTAAAGAGCGTTCCACTTTTGATGGAATGGTGGGTGCCTCAGGAGCAGTATATGCGGTAATGGTTGCTGCTGCAACCTTGTTGCCTAACTACACCTTCTTTATGTTATTCCTGGGTCCAGTAAAAATCAAATACATAGCTGGCTTTTACATTGTGCTTTCTTTCCTTGGCTCTGTTGGTGGTAATGCTGGAGGCAACATTGCTCACCTCGGGGGAGCACTTATGGGATTCGTCTATATCAAACAACTGCAGATTGGAGTGAATTGGGGCGGATGGATCACCATCACCCTGGATTGGGTAAAAGGTTTGTTTTCAACCCGGTCGCAAGTAAAAGTTACCTATCGCAAGACCGAGCCAAGAAAAACTACCGTAGGTTTTACCAAAGCATCTCAGGAAGAAATTGATGTTATCCTTGATAAGATTTCTGATCGAGGTTATGAAAGCCTAACCAAAGACGAGAAAGAAAAACTTTTTAACGCTAGCAAGAAATAGCTACGAGCTTCTAGCCATACTATTAATTAATTTGCTAGCGGCTAGTAGCTCGAAGCTAATTTTCTTCCTCCAAAAACAATCGAATTTCCCAAATCATCTCTTCAGGTTTCTCCTCTTGCACAAAGTGACCGGCATCAGTGAACACGACAACTTTAGCTGTTGGCAGTTTTGATTTCCATTTTTCTAATTCTTTGGGTGGTACGAAAGAATCCTTCATTCCCCAAAAAAGAAGAAAGGGCTTGTTGGAGATTTTATCCAACTGGTCCCAATTGGATTGCCACCAATCCGAAGCCTTCATTAATTCTTTTGCGAAGGCATAAGCACCCACTCTTGATGCAGCACTTGGCAAAGCCTTTTTGTAGTGAGCGTGAATTTCTTTCGTTAGTTTTTTCTTGTCCCCAAATGCGGCAGGCATAACTATGTTTACCGGAAAGTTGAAATTCAGGTACAGCATTTTACCAAGGAGGGTGTTCATCGCTTTGGCAGGGCCGGAGTAATGCTTATCGTTCTTTAACGACCACATCCAGGTGTTGAAGAGCATGATCTTCCTAACATTTTCAGGATGTTGGATACAATACGGAAGACTTATACCACTACCAAAATCATTTGCGATGAGATGGAAGCTTTTCAAGTCCAGATGTTGGACAAACTTCTCCAAACGCTTCGCATGTGCCTGGCAGGTGTAATCTCCATCGTGGGGTTTGTCGGATAATCCAAAACCCAACATGTCAATTGCAATACAACGAAAATGGTTTCGCAATTCTTTTATCAAATCACGCCAGCCAAACGACCACTCGGGTGTTCCGTGTATAAATAGGATTGCGTCACCAGTTCCTTCATCAATATAATGAAGTTGATTTCCTTCGATCTCTTTCCATTTCGATTCGAACGGAAAAAGTTCTTTATTAAGCCAGGACGGTTGTGTATTCATTTGTAAAGGGATTTAATCCCGATCGATTATTTTTTTGGCTTGCTGCAGGTGTCTTTCGTTGTGGGCGACAATGAATTGAAACACATCACCCAGTTTAAGTTTCACCCATTGCAAAATAGAAATGGGTATCCTGATTTTGTTCATATCTGTTTGACGAGCTTGCTTCAAAAAGATTAAGAACATTTCTTGTTGATGAATAAATTCAGCCACTATTTTATGTGCATCCATTTCAAGAGGCGGCACATGATCTTTGAATGCTTTAAACTTTTTCATCTGCGCAGAAGGCTTCATCATGCGGGTGAAGTAGCTGCCTAACCAGGTACTTTTAAAGTGAGGATTGGCCGGATGGTTTTTGGCCAGCCCCGCCTTTATTTTGGGTAAATAGTAGTCCCCATAACTATTCAAGTGCCACAGGCATTGTGCAATACTCCAGCCACCATTGGCAGCAGGCTTCAGTAATTGTTCGGTTGATTGGTTCTGGAAAATTTTTACGGAATCGCGCACATGATTTTCCACCTGTTCTTCGATGGTGTCTAACAGTTGTAGTGATGATTGCGTTGCCATGTCAGGTGGTAGAGTTTATTTTTTTGTTAAATCTAAGAAGTACAATTGCCATAGCGCATAATATTGTTTCAGTTACGATCCATTGGTTGCCAAAATCCCCAAGCGGGCCTTCAACGAAAATGGTGATCAAACGCGAGATGGCATAGAGCCCCCATAACAAAGTAAGAAAAATCAATGCTTCTTTCTTGTGATTTTTGATCAGGTAAAGCAAGCTTATAACCATGGTCAAACCCACGCCACCGTAAATTCCCCGGATTGAGCTGTATGCATCTGTGTTGTTTAACTTTACGGAAACCAAATCCATCACGGATTGCGGATTTAAGAAAGCCATGAGGCTTACTATCAGCAGACAAAATGCTGAGAACACAATGAACGCAATAATTGCTACACGCACTAGTTTTTCTTTTTTCATAAAGAGTAATGTTTTTGTTTATGAAGCAAAGGTGCTAGCGTGATAAAAAACTAATCTTGGTATTTACCAAGATTCTCGAATTGACTTAAATACGCACACTATTGATCAGCTTGCTGAAGTTGGTGGCATCGATGCCAATGTAATTGGCCAGGTATTTATGAGGTATCAATTGTAAAATATGTGGACTGCGTGCAAGTAATTTTCTGAACCGCTCTTCTGAGGTATAGCATTGTAATTCAACCAGCCGTTCTAATACACCTGATAGAGAAGCTGTGACGCCTTTTCGTATAAGCTTTTCAATGGTAGGGTAATTGTCAATTAGAGAATGCAGGTCCAGAGAGGATGCGCGAAGAAAAATTGACGGTGTTAAGGTTTCATAATAGTACCTGGAAGGTTGTTGCATCATGAGTGAGTCCAGCACACCGCCAAAGGAAGGTGCATACGTAAATACCAGTGTGGCTTCGCGATTTTGATCATCAAAATAATAGACACGCTGAATACCTTCGATTACAAAGTATAAGTATTTCTCTTTTTCTCCTTTAACGGTTAGCTGCTCTTTTCTTTTAGCAGAACACTCAGCCCAGATAGAAGAAAAGGAATGCCACTCGTTTTCTGATAAAGGCTGAATGGCATCTACAATTTTCTTTAACTGGGAAAAGGCATTCAGCATAAGATTTATATCTAGCTGCTCAGGCAATCCAATTGGCAATGAGGAAGGCAGCGGCTGCTGCGGCACCACCTACCAAGGTAACACGTAAAGCTCCTTGCAATAAAGGTTGACCGGTTAATTTACTTTTGATCAGACCAAAAGCAACAAGGCAAATGGCAGTGATAATAGAAGAGTAAATCAATCCTTCGTGCGAGGACTCTGTAAAAAAGTAAGCGCTGAGTGGTATTAAACCACCTATGACATATGAACCAGCAATAATGAACGCACTTTGATGAGCGCGGTTTTTGTTAGGCCGTTCCAATCCAAGTTCAAACCTCATCATAAAATCCACCCATTTCTTTGGGTTCTTTGCCATCTCACGCGCGATCGTTTCCTGGAGCTGATCGTTCAAGCCATACTCTGCAAAAATTTCTTTGGTCTCTTTGATTTCTATTTCATGCTTGGTTACGATTTCATCGTATTCGCGTTTTTCTTCCGAATTGTAATGCTCAATTTCAGTTCGTCCTGCCAGGTAGCCACCCAATCCCATGGCAATAGAACCCGCAGCAATTTCCGCCAGACCAGCGGTTATTACTATGGAAGTGGAGTCAATTGCTCCACTCAAGCCTGCAGCCAAGGCAAAGGGCACGGTCAATCCATCGCTCATTCCGATCACAAAATCTCTTACTTTTTCTGAAGACTCAAAATGCTCTTCCATAATTTAAAATTAGCAAAGAGTTTTTGTTAGAATAGAATTGGTCTACGATTTATTAGCCAATTGACCACAGGCAGCGTCTATGTCTTTGCCCCTGCTTTTTCGAATGCGAGTGGTAATCCCATTGCTTTCCAGCAGATGCATGTACATATTCAACACCTCATCTGAGGCTTGTTGAAATTCACCATCATCAATCGGGTTGTATTCGATAAGATTTACTTTGGATGGAATAAGTTTACAAAATTTTAACAAGGCTCTGGCATGCTCTTCTGTATCGTTGATACCTTTCCAGACTACATACTCATACGTCACATTGCGCTTGGTTTTTTGATACCAATACTGAAGTGCCTCTCCGAGCTCTTTCAATGAGTTAGAGTCATTGATGGGCATGATTGACGATCGTGTTTTATCGATAGCCGCATGAAGCGATACTGCCAGGTTAAACTTCACTTCATCATCAGCCATTTTAATAATCATCTTGGCAATGCCTACAGTTGAAAGGGTGATACGTTTGTTGGCCATGCCGAGGCCTTTCTGATTGGTGATTTTTTCAATAGCCTCGGTGACATTAGCGTAGTTCAGCAAGGGCTCTCCCATCCCCATGAAGACAATGTTAGTAAGGGGTCGGCCAAAGAAAAGTTCGGCTTGTTCTTTAATAGCCACTACCTGATCATAAATTTCATCCGGACTTAAATTTCGTTGACGCTTGAGTCTGGCGGTTGCACAAAACTTGCAGGCAAGGCTGCATCCTACTTGTGATGAAACGCAAGCGGTTATCCTTTTTTCAGTAGGGATAAGAACAGATTCCACAATTAATCCATCGTGTAGCGTCACCGCGTTTTTAATGGTGCCATCATTGCTTCGCTGCATGCTATCCACTTTGATGTGGTTGATGACAAAATGTTTTTTCAACATCTCCCGAAGAGGCAAAGAAATATTAGTCATCTGCTCAAAATCTTTCGCAGACTTCATCCAAAGCCATTCATAGACTTGTTGAGCACGAAATGGTTTTTCTCCATGCTGAAGAAAAAATTCTTTCAGCTCGTCAAGTTTTAATTTTCGTATGTCGCGCTTGGTGGTGGTTCCTTCAATCATTTTACCTTAGAAAAAACTTTGACTTCGCAATCCTTCAGGGAATTGTGAAAGCGAAGCGTATAATCACTCAATTCATCAAGAATAAATCGTTGTGTAATCATTCCTGATTTTTTATCGATGAAGTGCAGCTCTTGTCCAGCGATTTTCCACTTGAAATAGGTCATGCTACTTCCTTTTTTCTTGCCGGCAGTAAAAATCCCTTCCTCGGCCCCGCCTTTTTCGTCCAACTTCAACAACCGTGTTACAGAATTCTTCGAACTCCCCATCCCACCTTCTAATTCCTTTTCGGTGTCAGTTTTTTCAAATTGGGTTTGGGACTGAAAGCAAGTTTTTTCGTCCGTCAATTGCCAGGTACCAATAATGAATTGTGCGTTTGCCGTCCAAACCAATAGGATTATCATCAAACTTACCAGGTATTTCATAGTCGGAGGATTTACAGAAGCAAAATTACGCTAATTTCATGCCTCAAATTTTTATATGGCAAGAAATGGTACAATATTTCTGTTAGTCGCATTTTTTGTGGGGATTTTTTTTTCGTGCAACAAGGAAGTCGAGGAAAATGATCAATTGCTACTCAGCTTAATGTCGGAAGAGCCTGAAAAGTTTGAACGAATTTTGCAAAAAAGAGACTCGCTTGAAGTTCAGATCATTTACACCCAAATCAACCGGGATGAAAACAACGAACCTCATTTCAGAACCTTCTACTTTAATGTGGATTCAAATAGGTATTTCTATCCTGCCTCCACAGTTAAGTTGCCATTGGTTTTGCTGTCTTTAGAAAAACTGAAATATCTGGGAATAAAAGGATTGGATAAATACACCCCCATGCTTCATGATAGTGTGTATTCTGGCCAGCAATCTGTTGCTAATGATTCCACCTCTGAAAACGGACTTCCTTCCATAGCCCATTATGCAAAGAAGATTTTGGTGGTTAGCGATAACGATGCCTTCAACCGACTTTATGAATTTGTTGGACAAAAGCAGACCAACGATATTTTGAATGATAAAGGATACCAGATGAGAATTTTGCATCGCCTTGAACGATCCTTAACACCGGATCAAAACAGGCATACGGAAGGGGTCCGGTTTATAAGAAATGACTCTCTGTTCTATGCTCAGCCAATGCTGGTAAATAACGACTCTATTCAGGCACCTTCAGCTGTATGGAAAGGAATTGGTTTTATTAAAAATGACGTATTGATCAATACACCTTTTGATTTTACCTACAAGAATTTTTATTCACTTATTGATCAACAAAAACTACTTCGGGCTCTCTTGTTCCCGGAAACGGTTGACCCTAGCCTTCGATTTGATATTTCTGAATCAGATCGCCAGTTTGTTTTGAAATACATGTCACAGTTGCCCACCGAGACATCTTATCCTCCTTATAAAATGGACACCACGCTTTATGATTCGTATTGTAAATTCTTGATGTTCGGTGAAGACAAAGAAAGCATCCCTTCTGGAATCAGGATCTTTAATAAAGTAGGAGATGCCTATGGCTATTTGATTGATAATGCCTACATCATTGATTTTGATAGCCAAGTGGAATTTATGCTTTCGGCTGTTATTAACACGAATACCGATGGAATTTATAACGATGGTAAATACGAGTACAAAACCATTGGCTATCCTTTTATGAAAGACCTTGGTAGGCTTGTATACAGCTATGAATTGAAACGTAAGAAGGCTAATCAACCAGATTTATCTGCTTTTCGAATCACGTACGATCAATAATTTAAAATCAGCAAGAAGAACACTTGCACTTTACTGCCTATTCACCGAAATTTTCGCAATCAAATTTTAATTATGCAAAAGCCTAACGCAATCGTTATCACAGCAGGTCACCTTGATTCTAACAACGGGAAAACTGCTCACGGCCTGATACGAGGTACAGATCGTTTCAATATTGTAGCTGTTATTGATGATAAGCATCCCGGAAAAGATGCCGGAGAAGTACTGGATGGGAAAAAGAGAAACATACCCATTCATGCCTCAATTGATGATTTTGCTAAAAATGGAAAAGAGAAGGCGGTGTATGCAATAATAGGAGTTGCTACGAAAGGAGGTATTATCCCAGATTCACTTCGTGCGATTTTAAAAGATGCTTTGATTCACGGATATGGATTAATAAATGGCCTACACGAATACATTTCCGACATCACCGAGCTGGCTGATTTTGCCAAGTCACGAGGACTTGAAATAATTGATGTTCGCAAGCCGAAGAAAGTGAAAGACCTTCACTTCTGGTCGGGTGAAATAAAATCTGTTCGTTGCCCTAAAATTGCAGTACTGGGAACAGATTGCGCTTTGGGCAAACGCACCACCACAAGATTTTTGGTGGAGGCGATGAAAGCAGCTGGTTACAAAGCCGAAATGATATATACCGGTCAAACCGGATGGATGCAGGGAGCAAAGTATGGATTTGTCTTTGATAGCACGCTAAACGATTTCATTAGCGGTGAAATGGAACATGCTGTGGTACAGTGTTGGAGAGAAGCCAAGCCCGATATTATTTTTATTGAAGGCCAGTCTTCCTTGCGCAACCCAAGTGGTCCTGCTGGTGCGGAGTGGATTGTTTCAGCCGATGCCGATGCAGCTGTGATTCAGCACAACCCTTCGAGGAAAAAATTTAAAGGGCTGGAAGATTATCCCGCTCTTATTGCAGATATAAAAGATGAGGTGGCTCTCATACAGATTTATGGCGCGCCTACGGTAGCAATCACTATCAATACACATAAGATGACTGAAAAAGAAGCACGCGATTATGCAAGTGCGAAGGAAAAAGAATTGGGGATGCCAGTAATACTTCCGCTCGAAGATGGGGTTGCAAGACTGATTCCGATTTTTAAGGACATGATCGAAAAGTCAATCGCCCAAGTTTAGGAATTGCTAATCTCATGTCTAAATACACACTACTCAATACTATTTAAGAATGAAAATCAAATCCATAAAAGTTTGGTCAACCGATCTGGGCAATACTAAGCCTTACACCATCGCTTTCAAAACAATCGATGAAGTGTTAAATGCCTTTGTAGAAATCACTCTAGATAATGGCGTTACTGGAATCGGAGCTGCCAATCCAAGCGAATACGTGACGGGAGAAAATCTGAATCAGACATTGGCTGCTCTCACAGAAGAGAAACTGGAGTTTTTGGTTGGTCGAGACATTCGTGAATTCCAGCATTTAAATTTTGAATGCTACCTTAAGTTTGCTAAGACTCCGGCTGCTCGAGCCGCTATTGACATTGCCTTGTACGATGCGTTTACCAAATTTATAGGAATACCGTTAGTTCAATTCTTGGGTCAGAAGATAAAGTCGTTGCCGACCTCAAATACGATTGGAATTAAGAACGTGGAGGAAACGTTGAAAGAGGCACAAGAGTACGGTGAAAAAGGTTTCAAGATATTGAAGGTGAAGTTGGGAAAAGATTTGTCAGAAGACATTGAACGAATTGTAAAACTGCGCGAAAAATTTGGGAAGAAGTTTGTGATCCGCATAGACGCAAACCAGGGTTATACTTCAGACCAGACCATTGAGTTTCATAAGAAGACCAAGCATTTAGATATTGAATTGATTGAGCAGCCACTTCCTGCAAAAGCGATAGCCGAAACCAAAAAACTTCCAGAGGAAATTCGCACCATTATTGCAGCCGATGAATCATTGCTATCCGCAAAAGATGCATTGGAATTAGTGAAGCCACCGCGCGCCTCAGGTATTTTTAATATCAAGCTGATGAAGTGTGGAGGAATATCTCAGGGATTAAAGATTGCCGACATTGGTTTACAGGAAGGCGTGGATTTGTTCTGGGGATGCAACGATGAAAGCATTGTGAGTATTACTGCAGCACTTCACACAGCATTTGCCTGTTCCAATACCAAATACATTGACCTTGATGGAAGCCTTGACCTTGCCCGCGATGTAGTGAAAGGCGGCTTTATCTTAAAAGATGGAATAATGTCGTGCTCTGATAAGCCGGGGTTGGGAGTGGAGAGGATTTGATTAGGAGTGTCCTAACTTTTTAAAGCTGAAATAAGCTGAGCTAGGGTTTCAAAAGTTTGGATGGAATTAGGTGAATCTAAGCTCCAAACTGTTTTGCCCGCTTCTCTGACTAAGGTTATTTTAATCTGTGTACCTACTTGTCCGGCAGGCAGGTCAATAGCAATCTCATATCCACTCCGCTCCAGCGCATTCTTCGTCCACAGATATTCATGTCCTTCGCCAATCAATTCAACAGAAATTTTGCGGTGTGCTTCGTGGCTTATCTTCCCGGTTTTTAAGTCAAAGCCTTTAAATTGAAAGACTTCATCGAATGAGCCGTCCAATACCAAATCTTCTGGAAGGCCGGTGAGAATTTTTTTACCTGAGGTTGCTAACCAAATTTTATCTGCGGTTTGTAAGGCAAGATCCAATTCGTGTGTCGCAATCAAAATGGCTTTATTGGTTGTTCTAGCCAATTGTCGTAGCAGATTCATGATCTCTACTCGGTTATTAAGATCAAGATGTGCTGTGGGTTCATCCAGCAACATAATCTCTGTTTCTTGCGCCAAGGCTCGTGCTATCATGGTCATTTGAAGTTGACCATCGCTGAGTTCTTCAATATTTCTCTCAGCCAGATATCCCAAATGTACTTGTGATATTGCCCGATCAATTATGGAGTTGTCTTCGTCTTTAAGTTTGACGCTCCAATTCAAATAGGGATATCTCCCAAACGTCACAAGATCTCTCACCGTCATGTTATAAGCATGTACGCGATCAGTCAATACTATAGCAATTTTCTTTTCGCTTGAAACTACTCCAGACAATGGTTTCTGTAATCCGGCCAACGTTCGGAGAAGGGTAGACTTTCCGATACCGTTCGGCCCCATGAAACAAACGAGTTCCCCTGAAACCAAATCCAGATTGAGATTTTCAAAAAGCAGGTTGTGACTCTTGCCACGATGGTAGCCGAGATTTAACTTATGTGTGGACAGAAATGAAGCCATAGTTAAACCGAAGTCTTTTTGTTTTTGAGGATTATCCAAATGACAATGGGAGCCCCAATGACAGACGTTACTGCATTTAGTGGCAATAGTTGAGTACTTCCGGGTAGCTGTGAAAGCATATCGCAGAATAGAAGCAGGATGGCTCCGCCAAGCATTACAGCGGGAATTAATACTTTATGGTTGCTGGTTTTGACCATTGATCTTACCATATGTGGAACGGCCAACCCAACAAATGCTATAGGACCACAAAAGGCCGTAACAACACCTATCAAAAGGCTGGTTGCAAGAACAATTAATACTCTCGATGCATTTAAGTTAATGCCCACGCTATGGGCGTAGTTATTGCCTAGCAATAATGCGTTTAAGGGTTTCATCAGAGAAAAGCTGATTGCAGCGCCAACTATAAAAATCAAAATCATTACTTCTATCTCACTCCAACTTGTTCCGCCTACACTGCCGAGCGTCCAGATCAAAAAGGTTTGTAAATCCTCAGCCTTGCTTATAAACTGTAAGGCACTTACGATGGATTGAGTCAAAGCAGCTATCATAAGGCCGATAATAAGGAGAGAAACATTATCACGGATACGTTGGGCAAGGCTCATCACTAATAGAAACACTGCTGCACTTCCGATGCTGGCAGCACCAGAAATTGCCCATGGACCATACAAGATTGGGAGCGCGTTTCCACTTAAGATCATAAGTGAAACAAAAAGGCTTGCCCCGGCACTAAGACCAAGTACATCTGGGCCGGCAAGCGGGTTTCTAAAAAGCGTTTGCATTAATAGCCCACCCGTGGCCAGCGAAGCACCAGCCACAATGCAAGTAACTGCTTTTGGCATTCGAAATTGCCAGAGAATGGCATTCCATACCGTTTGTTCGCTTTGACCTATCAGACTAGCTACTATCTGCTTTAATGGAATGTCTACACTGCCCTGACTGATATTGAAAAGAAAAAGAACCCCTAAAGAGATCCCTAAGAAAGCTACGACTCGGTTTCCTTTTAGGAATTTATTCACCTTTTTTCGGCTAAGGACGGGAAAATCGATTTGCCCTTCAAGTGGTTGCTTTGGTAACCATAAAAATGTGGCGCTAGGCCGAAACCAAAATTCTATTTTGAAATTAACATTTATTATATCCTCGTAACTATTTGAAAATCAATTCACAAGAGACTGATAAATCCCAAGAGCCGCGTGCAAGCTTAAAATCCTGAGTAAATTTTGAAAGGCGGACTTGGTAACTCCCTAACTGTTTCTATCTTTGCAGTCCTTTTTGCGGTACAGAACCCGTAAATGGACTTAGAAACAAGCAAAAAAGGGTTAAAAGTTATGCCTGGTATAATTGGAAAAAAGATAGGAATGACAAGCGTTTTTAACGCTGAGGGCCACAATATTGCGGTCACTGTCATTGAAGCAGGGCCTTGTATAGTCACCCAAGTTAAAAACTCTGAGACGGATGGCTACAAGGCTATTCAAATCGCTTTTGGTGAGAAGAAAGAGAAGAATACACCTAAAGCAATGCAGGGTCATTTCAAAAAGGCAACCACCACACCAAAGCGCAAGCTTATTGAATTTCGCGATTTCGGCACCGAGTTTGACACCATTGCCGAGTTAGGAAAAGAGATTCGTGTTCAGGATATTTTTGTTGAAGGAGATTTTATTGACGCCATTGGAACTTCCAAGGGTAAAGGTTTTCAAGGAGTAGTGAAGCGTCACAACTTTGCCGGAGTAGGTGGCCAGACACACGGTCAACATAACCGTCTTCGTGCACCTGGTTCAATGGGTAACGCGTCTTTCGCTTCCCGTGTAATTAAAGGTAAGCGTCTTCCTGGTCGTATGGGCAATGACCGTAAAAAGTTGAATAACCTTAAGGTTATTAAGATTATGCCTGAACAAAATTTGATTTTAGTAAGTGGTTCCGTTCCCGGAGCTAAAAATTCAACTGTAATTCTGCAAAAGTGATGAGTATAGCAGTATTGAAATATAGTGGCGAGAATACAGGCCGTTCGATTGACCTCTCAAGTGAGATCTTCGCTATCGAGCCTAACGACCACGCGATTTGGCTGGATGTAAAAAGCTATCTCGCAAATCAGCGCCAAGGAACAAGCAAGGCCAAACAACGTAACGAGGTTTCAGGATCTTCAAAAAAGATTAAGAAACAAAAGGGAACTGGTGGAGCTCGTGCGGGTAACATCAAGAACCCTCAGTACAAAGGCGGTGGTCGTATATTCGGACCTCAACCTCGTGACTACTCTTTTAAGTTGAACAAAAAGGTAAAGGAGTTAGCAAAGAGATCTGCACTTACTTATAAGGCGAAAGATAACATGATCGCCATTCTCGAAGATTTCAATTTTGATGCACCTAAGACAAAGCAGTATCAAAGCATGTTGAAATCTTTGTCTTTGAATGATCAAAAGACACTCTTAGTTCTTCCTGATGCAAACAAGAACATTGTATTGTCAGGAAGAAACGTTCAGAACACAAAAATCGTAACAGCGGCTCAATTGACAACATTTGATTTGATGAATGCTGATAAGTTGATTTTGGTGGAGAGCTCCATAGGTAAATTTGATAATCTTAAATAACCAGTACTCCAATGAGCATATTAAAACAACCCCTGGTTACTGAAAAAATCTCCTCTCTAAATGAGAAGGGCACCTACGGATTTATTGTAGATGCTAGTGCCAATAAAGTAGAGATTAAGAACGCAGTGGAGAAGATGTATAATGTAAATGTTCAACGCGTCAACACACTTAACGTGATGGGCAAGTTCAAAACACGTCATACCAAAGCTGGTGTGTTGTCAGGCCGCAAGCCTAACTACAAAAAGGCCATCGTCAAATTGGCTGCAGGCGAAGTAATAGATTTTTATAGCAACGTATAATTTTTGAAGCGATGGCGTTGAAGAAACTTAAACCAATTACCCCAGGCACCCGTCACAGGCTATCTCCTGGGTTTTCCGATATAACGGAGACCAAACCAGAGAAGTCATTGTTGACTACTTTGAAAAAAACTGGTGGACGTAATAGTCAGGGAGCCATGACCATGCGCTATATAGGTGGAGGTCATAAGCAAAAACTTAGAACAATTGATTTCAAGCGTGATAAATTTGGAATACCTGCTGTTGTTCAGTCAATCGAGTACGATCCAACTCGTACTGCTCGCGTAGCAAAATTATATTATGCTGATGGTTTCAAGACTTATATTGTGGCTCCTCACGGAATCACTGTAGGTCAAACATTGATTTCAGGTGATGACATTGCACCAGAAGTAGGTAATGCACTTCCATTAGCAAAAATTCCAGTAGGTACAATTGTTCATAATGTAGAGAACAGGCCTGGTCAAGGTGCAGCAATCGCAAGAAGCGCTGGATCTTTTGTTCAGTTGGTTGCTCGTGAAGGCGAGTATGCTACCTTAAAGATGCCTTCAGGTGAAATGCGTCTGGTATTAGCAAGATGTATCGCAACTGTTGGTGCAGTATCTAATGCAGAGCACATGAACGAAAGTGTGGGTAAAGCAGGCCGAAGCCGATGGAGAGGAGTTCGTCCCCGCACAAGACCGGTAGCCATGAACCCGGTAGATCACCCGATGGGTGGTGGTGAAGGTAGAGCTTCAGGTGGGCATCCAAGATCTCGTAAAGGTTTGTTGGCGAAGGGTAAGAAAACCCGTCACCCAAAGAAATATTCTGATGGTTTAATCATTGCAAGGAGGAAGAAATAACAATGGGAAGGTCAATTAAAAAAGGTCCGTACCTCGATGTACGCCTCGAAAAGAAAGTTCAGACAATGGAGAAGTCTGGAAAAAAATCAGTGATCAAAACCTGGTCACGTAGGTCTACAATTACTCCAGATTTGATCGGTCATACATTTGCTGTTCACAATGGCAACAAATTCATACCGGTTTATGTAACAGAAAATATGATTGGCCACAAGTTGGGCGAGTTCGCTGGAACACGCACATTCAAAGGGCACTCAGGTAATAACAAAGCAGCAGGTCCTGCCGCAAGTTCAGGTGGTGCTAAAAAGTAAGCTGACATGGAAACAGTAGAAAAGAAAACAAAAAGATCGGTTGTTAAGAGAGCTAAGATTGCCGCAGTGAAAGCTGCCGCTAAATCAGGGCCTTCAACTGCCTACTTGAAGAATGTACCTTCTTCTCCTCGTAAGATGAGATTGGTTGCAGACATTATTCGTGGTGAGCGTGTAAGTAAGGCTCTTAGCATTTTGAAATACGAAGCACAGCATGCTGCTGCCAAGCTCGAAAAACTTTTGTTGTCTGCCATCTCAGCTTGGGAAGCAAAAAATGCGGATGTGAAGTTGGAGGAAGCTGACTTGTATGTGAAAGAAATTTTTGTTGATGGCGGCCGTCAATTGAAACGCTTGAGACCGGCTCCACAAGGAAGGGCTCACCGTATCAGAAAGAGATCCAATCATGTTACCTTGATTGTTGACAGGATTCCAGTAGCAGTTGATGCAAAACCTAAAAAAGAAACGAAGTAATAATGGGACAGAAAATTAACCCTGTTGGTTTTAGATTAGGAATCGTACGTGGTTGGGATTCCAGCTGGTATGGTGGCAAAACCTTCTCTGATAAATTGGTTGAAGACCAAAAGATCAGAAAGTATGTGGATGCTCGTATTCCAAAAGGTGGAATTTCCAAAGTGGTAATTGAGCGTACGCTTAAGAGAATCACATTGACTGTCCATACTGCTCGTCCTGGAGTTGTGATTGGCAAGGGTGGAACGGAAGTAGATAAGATCAAGGAAGAGTTAAAAAAGCTTACTCAGAAAGATGTTCAGATTAACATCTTCGAAATTAAAAGACCTGAACTCGATGCTAAACTTGTAGGCGAATCAGTTGCTCAACAATTGGAAGCACGCATTTCGTATAGAAGGGCGATGAAGCAAGCGATTGCTTCTGCCATGAGAGTGGGAGCTGAGGGTATCAAAATTAAATTGTCAGGACGTTTAGCAGGAGCCGATATGGCACGTACTGAACAATACAAAGAAGGGCGTATTCCATTGCACACTTTGCGTGCTGACATTGACTATGCAATTTCCGAAGCACAAACTGTGTACGGGAAAATTGGTATCAAAGTATGGATTTTCAAAGGTGAGGTATACGGCAAGCGTGACCTATCTCCTAATGTTGGAATGGTGAGCAATTCTCAAGGCGAGAATAAAGGTGGTGCACCAGGTAGTGAGAGAAGAAGTGCTGGTCCTCGTGATAGAAATGATCGTGGAGACAGGGGTGGCGATAGAAGAGGTGGTTCTGGTGGTGGCGATCGTGGTGGAAACCGTGGAGGACCTGGAGCTGGTAATCGCGGTGGAGCTGGAGCCCCACGTGGAGGAAAGAGATAAGATTTTAGGTAGTCTAGACATAGTAAAGTAGAAGAACATGTTACAGCCAAAAAGGACGAAATTCAGGAAAATGCAGAAAGGCAAAGTGAAAGGTCTGGCCACTCGTGGACATACCATCGCATTTGGTTCTTTTGCTCTGAAAGCTGTTGAGCCAGGATGGATTACAGCACGTCAATTGGAAGCAGCCAGGGTTGCAGTTACTCGTGCAATGAAACGTGAAGGTCAGGTATGGATCAGGATTTTTCCAGATAAACCAATTACCAGGAAGCCTGCAGAAGTACGTATGGGTAAAGGAAAAGGTGCTCCTGAATATTGGGTAGCAGTGGTTAAACCGGGGACAATCTTGTTTGAAGCGGGTGGTGTTACCATCGCTACTGCTAAAGAAGCCTTGGCATTGGCCGAAGGAAAACTTCCGTTGAAAACGAAGTTTACAATTAGAAGAGATTACGTAGAAGCAGAAGTTAAATAGGTATGAAAAACGCAGAGATAAGGACGTTGAGCAAAGAAGAACTCAACGAAAAGATTGGGAGCGAAAGTGAAGCATTGCGCAAAATCCGTTTTGCTCATCAGGTTTCTTCAGTGGAAAACCCAATGAAGATCAGCGAGACTCGTAAACTTATTGCGAGATTGAAAACAGAGTTAAGAGCTAAAGAACTTCAAAAGTAATTTCCAAATGGAAAGGAATCTTAGAAAAGAAAAAACAGGCACGGTGACTAGCAATAAAATGCAGAAGAGTATCACCATTGCGATTGACAGAAAGGTGAAACACCCGATCTACGGAAAATTCATGAACAAGACCACTAAGTTGATGGCTCATGATGAGAAGAATGAGGCTGGAATTGGCGATACAGTTCGTATAGCTGAAACACGTCCATTGAGCAAGAGCAAGAGATGGAGATTGGTAGAAATTATTGAAAAAGCGAAGTAATCATGATACAAACCGAAAGCAGATTAATTGTAGCAGATAATAGCGGAGCAAAAGAAGTTCTTTGTTTGCACGTATTAGGCGGAACTGGAAGACGCTATGCTAGTGTGGGCGACAAAATCGTGGTTACTGTAAAGTCCGCCATCCCAACCAGCCAGGTGAAGAAAGGTAGTGTATCTACTGCTGTTGTGGTGCGCACAAAAAAGGAAGTTAGAAGAAAGGATGGTTCATACATCCGATTTGAAGATAACGCAGCTGTTTTATTGAACGCTCAGAACGAACCACGTGGTACCCGTATTTTCGGACCTGTGGCGCGCGAGCTTCGTGAAAAACAGTTTATGAAAATTGTTTCACTGGCACCCGAAGTATTATAAGCAATGGAAAGGAAGTTTAATAAGCAGCCGAAGCTGCACATTCGCAAAGGTGACACCGTAATGGTGATTGCTGGAAATGATAAAGGTACCCCTGATAAACCTAAGATTGGAAAAGTTTTAGAAGTAATCGTTGATAAGAGCCGGGTGGTTGTTGAAGGTATCAAAATGATCACTAAGCACCAGAAGCCATCTGCAGGTAAGCCTGAGGGTGGCATTAAGAAGGTAGAAGGAACCATCCATATCAGCAATCTGATGTTGGTTGATCCTTCTACAGGAAAGCCCACCAGAACAGGGCGCAAACTTAATGCTGAAGGCAAACTTCAGCGTTTTTCAAAGAAAACAGGAGAATTTATAAAATAATGGCAACTCCACGACTAAAGGAAAAGTACCTAAGTGAAATCGTTCCGGCTCTGAAACAAAAGTTTCAGTTCAAATCGGTAATGCAGGTACCTAAAATTCAAAAGATCTGTATCAACAAAGGTATTGGTGCAGCCGTAGCAGACAAAAAAATGATTGATGTTGGGTTGGAAGAAATTACCACCATATCAGGTCAAAAGGCTGTTGCTACCAGGTCTAAGAAAGACATCTCAAACTTTAAATTGAGAAAGGATCAGGCAATTGGCGTAAAAGTTACCCTTCGTGGAGACAGGATGTATGAGTTTTTGGATCGCCTGGTAAATGTATCCTTACCACGTGTACGCGATTTCAAAGGAATTAGTGATAAAGGCTTTGACGGACGGGGCAACTATACATTGGGAGTAAAGGAGCAAATCATTTTCCCTGAGATTTCTATTGATAAAGTAAGTAAGATCAATGGAATGGATATCACTTTCGTGACCAACGCAAACACTGACGAAGAAAGCTACGAGTTGTTAAAAGCACTTGGTATGCCATTCGTAAATAAAAACTAATAGACTCATGGCAAAACTATCAGTAATAGCAAGAGACAGAAAAAAGGAGGCATTGGTGAAGCGTTATGCAGCCAAGCGTAAGGCTCTGAAGGAGGCTGGAGACTGGGAAGGTTTAGATAAACTTCCAAGAAATTCTTCAGCGGTTAGGTTGCACAGTCGCTGTAAATTGACAGGCCGTCCGAGAGGATATATGCGGAAATTCGGCCTTTGCCGTAACCAATTCCGTCAAATGGCCTCTGATGGTAAGATTCCAGGACTAACCAAGGCAAGTTGGTAAGAAGAAAATAGTAAAAAATATAGGTTGCTGAGTATCAGGGTCGGGGAACCGAAACCGGATAACAGTTTGAATAACTAAAATTGTTATTTATCTTTGCAGCCCGTTTATAAATAACGGGTTTGCTTTTTATAAGGAATGAAATGAAAACTACTGATCCAATAGCAGATTATTTGACCCGAGTGCGCAACGCCATAAAGGCTCGCCACCGTGTTGTGGATGTTCCAGCGTCAAACCTAAAAAAGGAATTGACCAAGGTTCTTTTCGACAAAGGTTATATTCTCAACTACAAGTTTGAAGACACTGCTAACAAGCAAGGTTCTATCAAGATTGCATTGAAGTATAATCCTGAAACAAAAGAGTCTGCCATTTCAAGGCTACAGCGTGTAAGTTCACCTGGCCTTCGTCAGTATAAGCCGGCAGATGAATTACCTAAGGTATTGAATGGCTTAGGCATTGCGGTTCTTTCTACTTCTAAAGGTGTGATTACCGACAAGGAAGCAAAAGCACTTAATGTGGGTGGTGAAGTTTTGTGTTACGTCTATTAATAGAATAAGGAAATGTCACGAATAGGCAAACAAGTAATAGCTCTTCCAAAAGGTGTGACATGCACTTTTTCAGAGAGCAACTATAAAATATCTGTAAAGGGCCCTAAGGGTGAACTTCATCAGGTACTTGCTCCGGAATTTAAAATCACGCAGGAAGATGGTCACATCTCGGTTCATCGTCCTTCTGATGAAAAGGGCCATAAGTCCCTGCACGGTCTGTATCGTGCACTTATTGCTAACATGGTGAAAGGCGTAAGCGAAGGATATCAGGAGAAATTGGAAATTATTGGTGTAGGTTATAAGGCAAGTGCGCAAGGCAATGTTTTGGAATTAAGCTTAGGTTATTCGCATAACGTTTTTGTAGCTATTCCATCAGAGTTGAAACTTCAGGCAAGCCAGGAGAAAGGTGCTAATCCTATGATTACACTAGAAGGTATTGATAAGCAATTACTAGGACAGGTTGCCGCAAAAATAAAATCACTTCGGAAAGTTGAGCCGTACAAAGGCAAGGGTATCCGTTATGTGGGTGAGTTTGTACGTAGAAAGGCTGGTAAAGCTGCTGCTAAATAATTAAGGACATGGCAAACGTAAAGAGAGAAAGAAGAGCTAGAATTAAGATGGGCATCCGCAAGGGATTGGAGGGCACCACAGAAAGACCACGTCTTTCAGTATTCAAAAGTAATAGTGCTATTTACGCTCAACTTATTGACGACTCTAAAGGTGCTACGTTGGTAGCGGCCTCTTCAGTTGAACTCGATAAAAAAGGTGGTGTTAACATGGCCATCTCTAAGACAGTTGGAAAGAAAGTAGCTGAGAAAGCATTGGCATCAGGCGTTAGCAATATCGTTTTCGATCGCAATGGTTTTTTATATCATGGTAACATTAAGGCTTTGGCAGAAGGTGCTAGAGAGGCAGGTTTAAAATTCTAAAAGCATGACACAAAGTAACGTCAGCACAGTAAAAGCAAGTGAAATCGACCTCAAAGAAAAGGTAGTTGCCATTCAGCGTGTAGCTAAGGTGGTAAAAGGAGGTAGAAGATTTAGCTTTTCAGCCATTGTTGTAGTAGGTGATGGAAATGGTGTGGTAGGATACGGACTTGGCAAAGCCAATGAAGTAACCGATGCCATCACTAAAGGGATAGATGATGCTAAGAAACATCTTGTGAAAGTTCCCATCATTAAAGGAACTGTTCCTCATGAGTCTCTTGGTAAATTCGGTGGTGGCTTTGTATTGTTAAAGCCAGCCTCTGCAGGTACAGGAGTAATTGCAGGTGGTGCCATGCGTGCTGTTTTGGAAAGTGCTGGTGTTCATAATGTATTGGCTAAATCAAAAGGTTCTTCAAATCCTCACAATGTTGTGAAAGCAACTTTCAAGGCGTTGACTAGCATGAGGGATCCTCAGACGATCGCCAGAAACAGAGGTATTTCATTGTCTAAAGTTTTTAACGGATAAGAATCATGGCGAAAGTTAAGATTACACAAACCAGAAGCATGATTAAAAGACCTACAAGGCAGCAGCGCACTATTGAGTCGTTGGGCTTAGGCAAGGTTCACGCTTCTGTGGAAGTAGAATATACTCCACAGATTCAGGGCATGGTAAAGAAAGTAAGTCATTTAGTAGCTGTAACAGAATTATAACATGAAGCTGCACACATTAAAGCCGGCCGATGGATCGGTAAAAAATAATAAGAGATTAGGCAGAGGCCAAGGCTCAGGTGGCAGCACGGCTGGTCGTGGTCACAAAGGTGCTCAATCTCGTTCAGGCTATCACAAGAAGATAGGTTTTGAAGGTGGCCAGATGCCTCTTCAGAGACGCGTTCCAAAGTTTGGCTTTAAGAATAATAATAAGGTATACTTCAAAGGCATCAATCTGGATGCATTGGAAGAGCTTGCCCAGAAAACGAAAGCAGCGTCATTAAGCTTCCAGTTGATGGTAGATAACGGAATTGTTGGAAAAAAAGATCAGGTTAAGATTTTAGGCAGAGGAGAGTTGAAAGCTAAAGTAAGTGTAGAAGCTCACGCTTTTTCGGCTACTGCAGCAAAGGCAATTGAAAATTTAGGAGGAACAGCCACAACTATTTAAGATGAAACGATTCTTTACAACCATAAAGAACATTTTTTCGATCGAAGATCTTCGGATACGAATCCTCAATACTATTGGATTTCTGATCATCTTCAGATTGGGATCTTACATCGTACTTCCGGGTGTAGATGCGAATGCTTTATCTGGAAACCAGGGTGGTGTATTTGATCTTTTAAATACTTTTTTAGGAGGTTCCTTTTCCAGGGCTTCCATTTTCGCATTAGGCATTATGCCTTACATTTCAGCTTCCATTGTTGTTCAGTTGTTGACCGTTGCAGTTCCTCATTTCACCAAAATGCAAAAGGAAGGTGACAGTGGCCGCAAGAAATTGAATCAATTCACCAGGGTTTTAACAATTGCTATCACGGCAGCTCAGTCATACGCATACTTGCGCGCAACTATCAACGCAGAGGCAATGCTTTATCCAGGCACTTTCTTTACAATTTCATCCATCATTATCCTTATTTCAGGCACCGTGTTTTGCATGTG
>JANNAQ010000090.1:0-138190 GCA_031384515.1 Bacteroidia bacterium | reverse complement strand
AGGACTTTTTTACGTGTATTCATAAAATGAAAAGAGGAAATTGAAACCATTTTCAATTTCCTCCTATTTTAAGAGGTTAACTCTTATCAAATCAATCAGTTAGACAAAGCATCACCAACCATTTTTGTCCATTAAATCTGTAACAAAAAGCCCCTCGAACAAGTCGAAGGGCTTCAAGCTTAATTAGGTTAGGAAAAAATTATACGTATTGGTTCAGCATCACTGGCATCACCAGCATCAAGATGTCTTCATTTTTCTCCTTTTCAGCGGGTGTAATAACTCCTGCTTTGTTAGGAGCAGACATATTTAACCTGATTTGATCTGTATCCAGATTGGAAAGCATCTCTACAATAAACTTGGCATTGAACCCAATTTCAATGTCTTCGCCTTCGTGCTCACAGGAAAGGCGTTCGTTCGCTTCATTAGAGAAATCTAAATCTTCCGCAGAAACCTGAAGTTCACTTCCGGTAATTTTTAAGCGAACCTGATGAGTAGTTTTATTTGCATAAATAGAGATGCGCTTCAATGAGCTAAGAAAATCAAGGCGATTGATCGTCATCTTGATAGTGCTGGTAGCCGGAATGACATTTTCATAATCAGGGAATCGCTCATCTATCAATCGGCAAATCATACGAATGTTTCCAAACTTGAAAAATGCATTAGACATGTTAAAGTCTATCGTCACATCCGTATTCTCAGTAGGCAAAGTTGCTTTTAATAAATTCAATGCTTTGCGAGGGATGATGATGGAATTGCCATTCTCAGATTTCAAATCTGTTCTGCGGTAACGCACTAACCGATGTCCATCTGTTGCTACAAAGGTTGCGTTCTTTGCACTCAAATTCATGTATACCCCTGTCATGGCAGGACGAAGTTCATCATTGCTGGTAGCGAAAATGGTATTGTTTACAGCGCGGGCCAACACTTCAGATGAAACTGCTGCCGAAAAGTCATTCGATACAGAAGGAACCTTCGGAAAGTCAGTTGCATTCTCTCCAGAAAGCTTATACCGGCCATTGTCGGAACTAATTTCTATGCTATAAGTAGATTCGTCTATTGAAAAAGTTACTGGCTGATCGGGAAGGTTTTTTAAGGTATCCAGCAAAATCCGTGCAGGCACAGCAATATTGCCTTTTTCCTTAGATTCCACTGTAATTTCTGTAATCATTGATGTCTGCAAATCTGAAGCAGTCACCGTGAGGTTACTTTTCTCAATCTCGAAAAGAAAATTTTCAAGAATGGGCACCACTGGGTTTGTGGTGATCACTCCATTAATATTTGAAAGCTGCTTAAGTAGGTAGCTCGAGTTAACAATAAACTTCATTGTAATTCAGTGGTTTTTTGGTTATTGAGGGGGTAAAGGTAAAAAGAAAAACTAATTCAGAAAATGCAGGAATTTCCTGGTCTTCTGGAATGACAATCATGTTATCTGAGAATAAAAAAGCCTCTTTTTCTCGCAATTGGTTGGATATCGTTACGACTAAAAAGAACCGCCTGATTCCCGTCAAGCCGACCCACCACATTGGGGTCATTTTTGAGGGGTGTAAATAAGTCCAGCGAATACGTTTTTTCAGAAATATCACTCACTTCAATTCGAAAATAGGCAGCCGTCTTTAGCAAACTGTCATACGTACTTGAGAATCCCCGCCTGATGTATTGCTCAGCACTCAATAGAGATACTGCATCCAGATAATCATTAAGCTTTGTAGTATCGACTTCAGCGATGCCAGAGATTCCAAAAAACTGGTCTTTGAACGATACTGAGAAGCTCTGAGAAGGGTCATCTGCCACTGTCATGTTCAAACCCTTAAAATTTCTCCAGTTAAAATTAAAAATCCTTTTATCGCGCCAACCACTTTCATCCAACTCAAAAATGTAAGAAACATAAAGCCGATATCCCGGAATAACCATTACATAAGGAGTCTGACCTGGTGATTTCTGAAAGTAGGTTTCTGTCTTTTGCTGATTACCTCCTGTTCTAAATGATTGAATAATTGTATTACCCTCGTACAGACTTACCTCCACACCGGTACGCGAAACCATAGAATTAACAGAGTCAATTTGACTACTCGACACCGGCCTTTTGGGTTCCGCCTTTTCAAGCGTGGCAAATAGCAATTTTATCAATTGCCTATCCGCCTCATAGTTATCGTTCACTGACCAACGAGTTCCATCGAAGTCTAGCGTAATTTTACCTCTTGTAGATTCTAATACGATTCTATTGATGTTAGCCTCCTCTTTTAGCTTGAACTGGGAATTATCGACCTCGATTTGATTATTTGTATTGCCAAAGAAATAAAAGCAAGCACTCAGGAATGTTAAACCAATGAATGAAACCAAAAGCCGTTTATTCTTTTTCTCTTGCATTATTTTTAAATCAGTTGAATAAATAGTAGCGGCAGAGCCGCCAAAAAATTGTAGTCCTCAATCCCGAAAGAACATAGGTGCATCGCACCGAAATATTTTCATTTACAGTCATATCAATCTTCAAAGAAATCAAAAACATATTCGTCTTTAAATGCTATCTCATTCTTACGAAGCATCTCCAAGTATTCTGATTTAAATGATTGTTTCTTATGATGTTGTTCCTGATTCAGGATATATCTCACAACAGTGTCTAATTGGGAACGGGAGTGAGAAAAAGCACTATATCCCTTCTGCCACTCAAACTTGAGTTTTGATAATTTGTTTACTTTAATCCAATCGTTACTGGATGTTTTGATGTTTTCCACCAAATCAGGTATCAATTGATTTACGTTATAGCCTACAAAAATATGGATATGGTCAGGCATTGTTCCTATTGCAAGCAATTTGTGTTTGTGATTTTGAATAATTCCAGTGATATACTTCTCAAGATCATTCCTCCATTCTTTTTTTATTAAGACATCTCGGTTTTTAACCGCAAATACCAAATGTATGTATAGTTGCGTGTAGGTGTTTGCCATACTTAATGTTTCGGTGCTACGCACCTTGTTTACATATTGGAAATTTCTACAAATTTTTTGCGGCTCTGCCGCTGGTTTCACAGCTTTAATTAAATTACCGATTAACAGAGTAGATTAGCGCCAGAGGCGCATAATCTTTGTAGAATTCTTGCACACAATATTATAAGGTGCATAGCACTGAAACATTTCCAATTTTCAATACGTCTATAATTCTGAAACACATTCAATATTTTCATGCATCACTTAAAATTGGAATATCTCCTTTTACGCAAATAGGGGATCAATAAACCCAATAATGCAACTACTACCAATGGGAGTACCAAATTGATAGATTGCCAGTATGCTCTATTATTTCTAATCTTCTCTTTATCGAGTGGACGAATTTTAACTTCTTTATTCCGGGCTGTGATCAAACCGTTTTCATCAATCAAATAAGCGATCATATTCCTCAACAAATCCTCGTTCGCATAAGTGTATTGTGTTAACGGATCGAAACCTAATTGTTGCGGCTGTCCATTTCGGGGATTGACATCGTTTCGTACTATGTCACCATCAGCCACTACAATGATCTTAGTGGATCTACTTTTCTCAAGGAATATATTTGGGTCACTGCCTTCCGGAATAAATCTGCCTTTATAGAGAGATGTGAATTCACCTTCCAACAAATAGGCAACTGGGATTCTTCCTTCTGAAAAAGCTTCGGGGTTTACATTCTTCCTTAAATCACTTACACTTACTTTAACTGGTGCTGCTATCTTTCTGGAATAATCTGAGCTATATAACAAAGGGGTTTTATGTACCCCAATGGCTTTGACCGTATCGATACTACTCACAAACTTTGTAAGTATTGCGTCAAGGTTTCTGGTAATGGGATGATCCGCATATTGATTAATCACAGGAAAGAAAAGCCAGTCCATTTGCATAATCTGCGGGCGATTGTTGACTACACTTGTCACGACTGGATATTTGGATGCATTCCGATCTTGCACCAAATCAGGATTCACCCTGACGCCATATTTAAATAATTGATCATTCAATCGAAGATCATAAGGGAAAGCATAATAATTTTCATGCGAAGCAGAATCCATCACTGCATCAAGTCGATCTAGCAGAAGTAATAATTTTCCGCCATTCATAAGATACTGATCTAATTTATACTTTTCTGATTCGCTAAAACCGCTTCTGGGCTTTGCGAGGACTAAGACATCATACGTATCAATGGCTGGCTTGCTATCAATAGTCACATCGAACACATCGTATTGATCGAGAAGCGCATTATTAAAACTGGCTATGTCAAGGCTATCCAGTTCGCCATGACCTTTCACTATTCCAACACGCTTACGGTTGGTGTTACTTATTTTGTAAATCGCATTAGCCAACTCAAACTCAATTCCTTCGATGGACTGGTTCAACACTTCCTGTGACCCAAGCGTACGATTTCCCTTGAAGAGCATTACACCTGTTTCAAAACCACCTGACGAAATCAAGGCGCCAGGAAAAATAATTTTTTCGGAACGCTCGCCATCTTTAGATTCAATCACTGGCAACGCTTGAATTCCTTTGGCAGCCAACCCTGTCATAAACTCGTTCCTCGACTTTTGGCTCATTGCCGCAGAGGGGTCTGTAAATTCAAATTGAACTTTGTGATTGGAGTAAATCTGAAACTCTGTAAGCGTTTCTTCAATAGAATTTCTTAATCGTTTGAAGGAAGGATTTAATTCCCCTTCCAAAAAGACTTCTACATAAACTTCGTCACTAAGATTCTTTAGCAGATCCTTTGTTGGCTCTTTAATGCTGTATCTTTTTTCTTCCGTTAAGTCAAGGCGAAAAAAATAGTGGGCACCCACCATATTAAAAAGTATGATAAGTGCAACACCATTTGCCAACAAAAGCAGATCACTCGTGCTTCGTTTACTCAACCATTTTTTAATTGGAGTTGGTTCCATTCTCAATTATGCTGACTCACTTTAATTTTGGTCAATAGCAATGTTAACGAGATCACGCTTAAAAAATAAAGAAGATCACGACTATCAATCAATCCCTTGCTGATGGATTCGTAGTGATATAGAATTCCAAGTTGCTTGATAAACAAGGCCTGAGATCCGAAAAAAGATGAGAAGGAATCCAACCCAGAATAAAAGATAAAACAGAAGAAGGCAGCAAGAATAAATGCTACTATTTGATTAGGGGTGATAGACGATGCAAAAATGCCAATCGAGCAAAAAACTCCACCCAATAAGGAAAGGCCTACATAAGATCCAATAACGCCAGGTGTATCCACATTACCTGCGGGACTACCCAAACTCACAATCGAGAAGTAATACACAAGAGTTGGGAGCAGCGCTATGATCACAAGCAGGAAACCGGCTAAGAATTTTCCAACAACAATATCCCAATCGGTCAGTGGCTTAGTGAAAAGCAGTTCGAGTGTTCCCAGTTTTTTTTCCTCAGCAAAGCTTTTCATGGTGATGGCAGGCACCAGAAATATGAATACAAACGGGCCTAAAGAAAAAAGAGTATCCATATCCGCGAAGCCATAATCCAGCACGGAGGTTTCAGGAAATACCCACATAAGCAAACCAATCCCGGTAAGAAAAACTGCAATCACCATATAGGCGATCAATGAATTGAGGAAACTAGTAAACTCCTTCTTGAAAATGTGCAGCACTTTGATAAGGCTTTAGCGGGCAAAAGTAATGAATTAGGATTTTAGAATTTGGATTTGAGATTTAAGAAATTTTTCTCTGTGAACGTATTTTAAAATCAAAATTCTAAAATCATAAATCTCAATTGGTCAATTCATGGAAAACAGATTCGAGGGAGACTTCTTCTTTCTTTAATCCGAGCAACGAAATTTTTCGTTCTGAAGAAAATTTAAAAATTTCCGGACGAAGATCGGTCTCTCCTTCTCCAACTAACTTAAATTTATTACCCCCAAGTGAAATTACTTCTTTAACATTAGTTAGTGACCTCAATTCAGCAACGTCAACAATAGTCTCAAATTCAACTTCAACCGAGATAGATTTGCTTTCGTGTTGAAGAAGGTTAACCAGCTTATCGTCTGCCACCAACTCCCCCTTATTAATAACAATTACCCGGTCGCAAATAGCTTGCACCTCTTGCATAATGTGCGTGGAAAATAATACCGTTTTGTTTAGGCTGATCTCTTTAATCAGTTTTCTAATCTCAACAATTTGATTGGGATCGAGACCTGATGTGGGTTCATCCAAAACCAAAACTTGTGGATCATGGATCAGCGCCTGCGCTAAACCGACCCTTTGCCGATAACCCTTCGAAAGCTCTTCTATTTTTTTATTCTGTTCTCGTGAAAGTCCGCAAAGCTCAATCATCGCACCTACTCTCTGTTTCAGTCGAGTAGTGGTTAACCCATAAATGGAGCCAACGAAACTCAAGTGTTCGTGAACATACATATCCTGATACAGAGGATTATGCTCAGGCAGATAGCCTATTATTCTCTTCACTTGAATGGGTTGATCCATTACGTTGAAACCCCCGACCACGACTTCCCCAGCTGTAGCCTGAAGAAAACCAGTTGTGATTTTCATCGTGGTTGATTTTCCGGCACCATTGGGGCCCAAAAAACCTACTATTTCTCCACCGCGAACGGAAAATGAAATGTCATTCAAGGCCTTTTGATTTCCGTAAACTTTTGTCAGATGACGTATCTCTAATGACATATTTTCAATCGTGCAAAAGTAGGATTATCCGCCACTAATCTCCACAAATTTGCGAATGAATCGAATTGGTATTTTAGTGATCATAGTATTAAATTTTTTGTTAAAAGTTTACCATTATGGTTTCTGGCTCATTAATTGCCATTACATTCGAAAATTGAGACATTTGCCATACAATTTCTTTTCTATGCGAGTTTTAAGTACCGTTCTCTTACTGATGATATCTAGCTGTTGGTCAATCGCCCAAACAGGATATAAAATTGACTTCAAAATTAAAGGCTGGAAAGACACAACTGTCTATCTGGGCTACACTTTTTGGGACCAGACGTATATAAAGGATACAGCCAAAGTAAATAGCCAAGGTGTTTTTCTCTTTGATGGTTCTAAAGCATTGCCCCAAGGCATGTATTTCTTGGTGTTGAGTCAATCAAAAATTTTTGATTTCGTCATTGGTTCCGACCAGCAATTCAACGTGGAAACCTCAAATGAAGATTATATCAGGAATATGAAATTAACGGGCGATGAGGATAACAGGCTGTTCTTTGAAAATATGACTTTCAATATGGAACGTCACAAAGAAGCTGAGCCTTTCATTAAAGTGTTACAAGATAGTACACTAACTAAAGATGATCCTTTAAAGAAAGCAGCGCAGGAATCTTTTTCAAAAGTAAATGAAAAAGTAATGGCCTATCAAAACCAACTCATTTCGAAGTACCCAACAACTTTAACGGCAAGGCTTCTCAAATCTTCCAAACAAATTGAAATTCCTGATCCACCAAAGAAAGCTGACGGCTCTATTGACTCCACCTTTCAGTTCAGATATTATCGCGATCACTTCTTTGACAATTTCGATTTAGCTGACGAGGCTATGCTCCGGTTGGCCAAGGTGACCTATAAGGATAAAGTAAAAGAATATTTGGAAAGACTCTTTGTTCCTGATCCAGACACAATTACCAGGGCTATCGTAAAACTGGCAGATAAGGCAAAGAAAAATCAGGAAACCTATAAGTATCTGGTATGGAATTGTCTTGTGAATTACCAAAACCCAGAGATCATGGGACTTGATAGAGTATATGTTAATCTGTATGATAAATATTATGCATCAGGCGAGATGGATTTTTGGATCACCGATGCCGTAAAGAAAAATCTTAAAGATTATGCCGAAAAGTTACGTGGAAGCTTAGTTGGCGATCAAGGCCGTAACATGCAAATGCAAGATCAAAATCTACAACCACGTGCTGTTTATGATATCAAAAAGAAGTATACGTTTATATTTTTCTTCGATCCCGATTGTGGGCATTGCAGGGAAGAAACACCCAGGCTGGTTGAGTTCTACAATAAAAACAAAATTAAATTTGACTTAGAGATTTTTGCTGTCTCAGCCGATACCTCATTACAAAAGATGAAAGACTTCGCAAAAGAGTTTAAAACTAACTGGATAACAGTAAACGGACCAAGAAGCTATACTGGTAGCTACAGCAATCTGTATTATGCTGAACAAACGCCCACACTTTACATCCTTGATAGTAAGAAGAAAATAATTGCAAAAAAGCCGCCTATTGATAAGCTCGAGGATTTCCTGACTAACTATGAGAAATTTCAAAAGCTAAAGCAGGCGCCAGCAAAGGGAACTTAAGTTTCCGGCAAATTCAATTAATGGGCCTTGCTGAAAAGAATAAAATATTTTTCCACAGATCATTGATCTAATCGATTCAATGCACTTTTATAACACTTGAGACAAAAAATATTGGTTCTGATGCAACTATTTACCCATTTGAGAGTATCTAATGCTTATAACAACCAACCCTATGGCACTGCTGGATACACTTTTCGGGAAAAAGAAGAAGGAATTAAAGGCTTCCTGCACTATTACAAAGGAACCTATTGAAAAAGGATTTGGGTATTTACTAACCACTTCACAGGTTATCAGTTCAAAAAAATACTGGGATATGGTCATGACAGAACCAGAAACTATGTCCTACACGGTATCTCATTTTAAAAACCAATCGAGCGGAACTCAGATGCGTTCTATGATTTTTGACAAGTATGCAACAATAGGCAAACCATGGATTATCTCAGATTCAGTAATTGGATATTTTGAGGTAGATAAAAAAGTCGCAAAAGAAAATGCACAACAATGGTGGGCAAATGAAGGCAACTTCAGACCTGATAAGACCGGACCAGCCTCTGAAAATCTGGATTCAGACACTTTTAAGATTGTAAAAGATTACGCTGTTCTGGAGGCTGGAAGAACACGTGTGAAGGTTGCTTAAACAACCACGCTTGTTGTGTATTGTAATTATTGTTACAAATAACCCATCTTACTAAGAACGTTAACTTCTCCTCTCAATAGTGAATTGCACCAATTGTAAGAGAGAATTTTTATAAACCGAATCAGGCAGGCTGGAAAGAATTTCATTAGCCTGAATATGATACTTTTCCATTGATTGGGTTGCATATTCAATACCTCCTGATTTTTTGACGAATTCGATTACCTCCTTTACTTTTTTCGGTTTTTCGCTCTCATTTTTGACAATACCGATTATTCTTCTCTTTTCGAACCAAGATGCTTTGGACAACGCATAAATTAAGGGCAGCGTCATCTTTTTCTCTTTGATATCAATACCCAAAGGTTTTCCTATCTCTTCTTCACCATAGTCAAATAAATCATCCTTGATTTGAAAAGCCATACCCACATGCTGGCCAAACAATTTCATTTTTTCAACTACCTGATCTGAAGCCTTCACTGAACTAGCGCCTACGGCACAACATGAAGCGATTAGCGAAGCCGTTTTTTGACGAATTATTTCATAATAAATATCCTCATTTATATCCAACTGCCGCGCTTTTTCCATTTGCAACAGTTCGCCTTCACTCATTTCCTTAACAGCTTCGGTAACAATGCTAAGTAAATCGAAATCTTTGTTCTCCACTGACAAAATCAGTCCGCGTGAAAGAAGAAAATCTCCAACCAATACAGCTATCTTATTTTTCCAAAGAGCATTGACAGAAAAAAAACCTCTTCGATAGTTGGCATCATCCACAACATCATCGTGAACAAGTGTTGCTGTATGTAGTAATTCGATAAGGGATGCCCCTCGAAAAGTGGAATCAGAAATGGTACCACAAGCACCAGCAGATAAAAAGACAAACATCGGACGCATCTGCTTACCTTTTCTCTTGACGATATAATTCATGATTTTGTCAAGCAACAACACCTTGGTCTTCATGGAAGATCGAAACTTCTGTTCGAAATCTTCCATTTCTCTCGCAATGGGTGCTTTAATATCGTCTAACTGCAGTGGCATGAACTGCAATATTAAGCAAAAGTATCAGTCCCAACCGGCCTCTGATCCAAATGAATAGTGTAAAAAAAATGGGCTATTAATTTTTGACTGTTTACTTATGAGTATTTTAGGGTTTGTGAAAATTATGGAGAAATATTGGGAGCAGTTCATCTTTGCCATCGTTGTGCTGGCCATAACGTTTATCGTTTCACGATTGCTACGGATGATCATCGGAAGATTTTTCAGAGCAGCCGCCAAGAAGCTTAAGGTAGACCCTACTCGTTACAATTTCTTTAAGAATGCCATTGATTTTATTGCTTTTCTAATAGCCGCAATCATCATATTTAGGTCCATTCCAGCCTTTAAAGATTTTGGCACAACGTTACTTACGGGAGCCGGAGTTTTGGCAGCCATAGTGGGCTTTGCCTCGCAAGCTGCTTTTTCAAACATTGTTAGTGGAGTTTTTTTAGTGATTTTTAAACCCTTTAGCGTGGGTGACCGAGTTAAGATTGGGTTACTTTATTCAGGAGATGTAGAAGACATTACCCTAAGGCATACCGTAATTAAAGATTTTGAAAACAGGCGTGTAGTAATACCCAACGCTGTGATCAGCAATGAAACGATTATCAACTCTACTCTAACTGATGAACGCGTTTGCATGTTTGTAGAGTTTAATATCTCATTTGAATCCAATATTGACACTGCTATACGGCTGATTCAGCAAGAAGCAATAAAGCATCCTTTTTGCATTGACGGTCGCACCAAAGAGGAAACTAGTAAAGGGGAGAACCAAGTTATGGTTCGTACACTCGGCATCACAGATTTCGCAGTACAATTGCGAGCTTATGCGTGGGCCAAAAATGCCAATGAGGGATTTGAATTAAAATGCGATCTTTATAAGAATGTTAAACAACAATTTGATAAAAATGGAGTAGAAATCCCCTACCCGTATCGAACTATAATCTATAGGAATGATCAACAAGAAAAATAAACCAACTAGAAAAGGGCACATTTTTGAAAAGAAGGTTGAGCCAGGCAGTAGTGGTGTTCCCGCATCGTCCAACATTATTTTGGAGATGATCTCTTTCAATGAAAAATCCTTTTTCAGGGTTGAGAATATTCCTATTGAAGAAATCCTTGACAAATGCGATAAACAATCGATTAACTGGATTAATGTGGACGGTTTATCAAATACCGGCTTGATCAAAAAAATTGGACAGCATTTTAATCTTCATTACCTACTCCTGGAAGACATCCTGAATATTGACCATAGGCCTAAAATGGATGAATACGAGGACCATCTTTTCCTAACCATGAAAATGTTATATCGAATGGAAGGAAATGAAATTGATTATGAACACATCAGTTTTGTTTTGGGGAAGGATTTTCTTTTATCATTTCAAGAGAAGGAAGGAGATATTTTCAATCATTTGCGTGAGCGAATAAAAAATGACAATGGCGTGTTCAGGAAGCGAGGAGCAGATTATCTCTTATACAGGCTCATCGATACAATTGTTGATAGTTATTACACCGTGCTGGAAAATGTTGGATATAAAGTTGAAGCTCTTGAAGAGAACATTGCTCAAAAAAATCCAACCATTGATGACTTCAGGGAAATACAAGAGCTAAAAAAGGAATTTATCTACCTGAGAAAGGTTGTTTATCCGCTAAGAGAAGCTCTGAATAAAATGATTAAGAATGAATCAGGCTTTATTGAACACCATACATTAAAATACTACTCAGATGTATATGATCATGTTATCCATCTAATTGACTCGTTAGATACTTATAAAGATCTAACCACAACCTTAATGGACTTATACATGAACACCATCAATTACAAGATGAATGAGGTCATGAAGTTGTTGACAATTATCACCACCATCTTTATTCCTTTATCCTTTATCGTGGGCATTTATGGAATGAACTTCCAAAACCTTCCAGAACTTCATTGGCAGTATGGGTACTACTATGTGTTGATATTTATGGGCTTAGTTGTGGCCTCTATGGTAGTTTACTTTCGGTACAAAAAATGGTTCTAAGAAACCAGGGCTGGTCCGCTATACTCTATTTCAACAGTTTCCGGAAGCGTCTTATTCAATTTAACAATCTTGATTTTATAATTGAAAAGCTTAATCTCATCGCCCTCTTTCATATTCGGCCAATGATAACTAAGTAATCCAGCCAAGGTCTCGTAATCATCAGATTCTGGAAACGAGAATTTTAGAAACTTATTAATATCATGCAAAGAGAAAAGTGCTGACACCAGATAACGGTTGGCCTCCAAAGGAACTACTATCTGCTGTTCATGATCGTGCTCATCTTGTATCTCTCCAACTAGCTCTTCCAAAATATCTTCTAAGGTAACTAAGCCGATGTTGCCTCCAAACTCACTTACTACTACAGCCATCTGAGTTTTTCGTTTTTGAAACTCTCTGAGTAAGGAATCAATAGGTTTCGTTTCCGGAACAAAATGAACAGGGCGCATAATATCTTTCAGTCCTTTATCCGTATTCTGCATAAAAAGACTAATGATATCCTTTGCATGAACCACCCCAACAATCTCTTCTAAAGAGTTTTCGTATACAGGATAGCGTGAATACACCTCCTTCAATACTAAATTCATCACCTCTGGAATCGGAGAATCCAAACGAATAGCAGAAATTTTTATACGGGGGACCATCACCTGCCTTACAATCCGATCATCAAAGTCAAATACGTTTTGGATCAATTCCCGTTCGCTTTGTTCAATTGCACCACCTTCCTGACTTTCTGCTATAATCAATTTCAATTCTTCTTCTGAATGGATCTCAGTCTCATTCATTGGCTTAATTCCAAATACTTTCAAAATAATGTTAGCAAAGCCATTTAGGAACCAGATAAACGGACGGAATACGAAGAAAAAAACGCGTAACGGAATAGAGAGACTAAGGGTGGTTGACTTCGGGTAGCGGATTGCTATGGTTTTGGGAGCCAATTCTCCAAAAACTATGTGTAATACGGTAAGGACTGTAAAGGCCACGGGAATAGCAATACTATGAGCCATGGTCTCACTAATCTCAAAACCAAGGGTATGAATAAGATTCATGACCATCTTAGAAACTACGTCTTCACCCACCCAACCCAATCCGAGGCTGGCTAGGGTTATCCCCAACTGGGTTGCCGCCAGGTAACCATCAAGATTATTAATGATTGTTTTTGCTGCATCCTGGGACATATTTCCCTTTTCAAGGGCAATTTGAGAGGAACGAACCTTGACGATGGCAAACTCGGCTGCCACAAAAAAACCATTTAATAAGACGAGGAAAATGGTTAAGATAATATCGAATGTCATACGGAGTAAACCTCAAATTTAGCAAGAAACCAGTTGTAAATGGGTTAATTTTTTTACTCTAAATCCTTCCCTAATCCAAAAAATTATATCTTTCGGATAACCAAACCTTAAAATTTCCATGGTTCTACCAATTGTCCTTCTTTTAGTCGGCTTCGGCATCCTCATAAAAGGCGCAGATTTCCTAGTAAATGGTGCATCCTCAGCCGCCAAAAAATATGGAATATCCAACTTAGCAATCGGCTTAACTGTTGTTGCCTTTGGTACATCCATGCCGGAGCTAATAGTAAGTCTGGTTTCCGCATTGGATGGCAAAAATGACGCATCCTTTGGCAATGTTATAGGAAGCAATAACTTCAATCTCTTATTTATTTTAGGTATTGCAGGACTTATTTATCCGCTGGTCGTACACCGAAATACAATAAAGTATGAAGTGCCATTATCGTTTTTAGCAGCCGGAGTTTTATTCTTTTTAGTGAATGATGCTTTGGTGTGGGGAGATACAACTTTTGATGCTCCATACGGAGGAATTTTAGGCCGTTTAGATAGTATTATCCTGCTGATTTTTTTTGCGGGATTTCTTTACTATATCTATAAGACAATGAAAAACGCTCCCGAAAGTGAGGAGGGAGATGCTATAAAAATTTTCAGCACAAAAGCGGCAACAGGTATGATTATAGGAGGCCTTCTAATGTTGATTTTCGGTGGGCAGATTGTGGTTGACAATGCCCTTAAAATTGCTCACCACTATGGCCTGAGCGAAAAACTTATCGGCCTTACCATATTAGCAGCTGGTACATCCTTACCAGAATTAGCTACCTCTTGCGTGGCTGCCTATCGAAAGAACACCGACATCGCCATTGGTAATGTGGTGGGGTCGAACATTTTTAATATCTTTTTCATTCTGGGTATAACAGGTGTAATACACCCCATTCAGTACAATACATCAATGAACTTTGATATCTATGTCTTACTAGCCTCAACAGTTTTGCTGGTGATCTTCATGTTTACGTTAGGTTCTCGCAAACTGGACCGGTGGGAGGCATTGTTAATGTTGGTTGCTTATATCGGCTACACGATTTACTTAGTCAGAATCGACTAGTTAATGGTAGAACTACCTACTTCCTAATTAGAGAGCATTAAACTTTTAATCTGTAACGTGAAAGGTAAGTTTAGTTGGCTAGTTCTATTATTTTTTGGTATTGCTTGCTCCTCCACTAAAGATGCACATAAATATGAATTTAATGATGATGTCTATAAATTCAAGCAACGTGGAATGCCTTACAAAAAGGTCTACGTCAATGTAAAAAAAGATACTGTCGAAATTTTGCCGCTTAATAAACAAGGAGAAAAAATTAGCGTCACTCCGGGACAAGATGAATTTTTCTACAGACAAACGTTTGACGTGGACGCATTGGTTGCTCCATTTAAATTCCGACCCAGGTCAGCAGGATTTCCACAGCAGTTAAATGCTTCCTTTAATGGGAATATCTTCATCGGCTATCGAGTTGATAAATTCCGCATCAGCCTAAAGAGTACTCCCACAGGACCTAAAAGCTTTATTAGTCACCGCGGAATAAGTGTTGGGGGCTTTGGTGGTTTAGGATCTGCTTTTATAAGTCCCTGGACCACGAACTTTCAAACTACTGATGAGTATGATGGCTTTGTACTTACTCGTGGACTGGCCGTAATGGGTGCTGTTAACAGTTTAACCGTAGGATTTGGCATTGGATGGGATTATCTCACAGACAGAGATAAAAATATCTGGATCTATCAAAACAAACCCTGGCTTGGTTTGACGCTGAGCTTGAATATCAATTAAAAAAATAAAAGGCTGCCTTACCCAAAGCAGCCTTTTCCACACCAAACTCCTAATTCTTAAAACGATAATGCAAGCTAATCCCTCCCACTCATTTTTGTAATACCCCAGAGTTCGGTGTTTTTAAAATAGCAGATTGGGGTAGAAATCCCTAACGCATAAAAAAGGCTACCCAATGGGTAGCCCTTCCAAACAAAACCTAACCAATACTATTTCAACTTCTTCTCAATCTCATCAATTTTTGCCTGAGCATTTGTGTTGCCAAGTGACTGTGCCTTCTTGTATAGCTCTAACGCTTCTCTAAGCGTATCCTTCTTCTTTCTTGGAGCGAGTTTAGTACGATTTGCAGCTTCTTCTATAGCTGCTCCACGTGCGTAGTAAGAATCAGCTTCACTCATTTTGCTTTGAATCATGATTTCTTGAACGCGAGCTTCAATCAATGCCAACTCTTGCTGCTTGGCCTGAATTTGTGCTTCTTTATCGCTAAGCTCAGCCTCTTGTAATTCGGTGGTCGTGATCAGGTTTTTATTCTCATTACTCAATTGTTCTACTTGTGCTTGAAGGCTAGTGATCTCTTTGCTCCTTTCCTCCAAATCAGCTTTTAATTTTTTGATGGTTGCTGCGTAGGCATTAACATTACCTTTTGATTTTTTCAAAGACTTCTCCAATTCATCAATTTTAGATTGAGTGCTCTTCACATAATTACTGATGTCTTTCATGCGAGATGAATAATCATCATAAGTGGTTCCTTCTACCATATTCACACGTAAAAGTTGCCTACTCGCATCAATAGAGTCCATAAGCACCCCAACATCTGTCAAGGTTTGAGCTAATTGTTGGCTTGTTTGAAGCTCAGATTTCAAAGAATCTACCTGAGATTGAAGCTTTGTGTTTTCAGCCCCGCCACAGCCCATCATGATGGCGCTTATTGATAGTACAAATAATAATTTCTTTACCATACAGTTGTTAGTTTAAAGTGTATTCCGAGTTTAATAAGTTCTCAAAATTACGGGGATTACCCGTCTTCGTACTTCAATAACAATATATTTTTTCAAACCAGATAAAATCCTTCGACAACAAGTAAATTGCGCCTGTTTTCAGCTAGAATAATCGTTTAAATGCCCAAATTAATTACCACGCGCACGCGTATTGCTGATCTGGGCAAACCGAGAATTATTGTGATTGGCGGTGGCTTTGGCGGACTTGAAGTGATAAAGGGACTAAAAGGACTAAAGGCACAAGTTGTCCTATTTGACAAATACAATCACCACACTTTTCAACCACTTCTCTATCAGGTGGCTACTTCGGGCCTGGAAACGAATTCTATCGTTGCCCCATTCCGAAAATTTTTTGGAAAACAAAATGATTTCTATTTCCGCCTGGCCGAAGTATTAAAAGTAAAGCCTGAAGAAAATTACATCGAAACTTCAATTGGCGGAGTAAAATATGATTATCTGGTAATCGCTTCGGGTGCGGTAACAAATTTTTACGGAATGACGGAAGTGCAAAAATATTCTTCTTCCATGAAAACTATTGTAGACGCTACCAGACTACGCAATAAAATCATCCGTCAGCTTGAGTATGCCTTACTCACCGAAGATCAAGAGATGATGGATAGCCTAATGGATTTCGTCATTGTTGGTGGTGGACCCACTGGCGTGGAATTAGCTGGAGCATTAACAGAACTGAAAAAGAATGTCTTTCCTAAAGACTATAAGGAACTGGACATGCGCGAAATGGACATCCATTTAGTGGAAGCATCACCGCGATTGTTGAATGGTATGTCGGTGCAGGCTGGAGATAAAGCGCTGGAGTTTTTAACCAAGATGGGTGTGAAGGTGCATCTTAATACGGCTGTTAAATCCTATGATGGTTATGAAATTGTGTTAAGCACAGGGGAAAAACTGATCGCCAGATCTTTGATTTGGGCAGCTGGTGTCAAAGGCAATCCTATATCGGGATTAAATCCGGAAATTGTGAGTAAGGGAAATCGTCTTGAAGTGGATGAATATAATAGGGTAAAAGGGCATGAAAACATTTTCGCGATTGGTGATGTTGCGGTAATGAATGGAGATAAAAAATTTCCGAAAGGCCACCCGATGATGGCACCACCCGCACAGCAACAAGGAAGACGATTAGCAAAAAATATTAGAAACATTATCTTAAAAAAAGAATTAAGACCCTTTCGTTACTTTGACAAAGGGTCGATGGCTACTATTGGCAGAAATAAAGCAGTTGTGGATATGAAGGGTATCCGGTTTCAGGGTGTGTTTGCCTGGTATGTATGGATGTTTGTTCACTTGATGTCTATCGTTGGGTTTAAAAATAAAGTATTCACTTTCTTCAGCTGGATGTTTAATTATTTTACATATGACCGAAGCAATAGACTAATTATTGGGCGCAACGAAGAAAAAATTCTTGAAGAAGAAACAAAGTAGAAGCTGTGAGCAGTAACAATAAAGAAATTCAAAAGACAGCCTAAGGCTAGCTAGTCACAAATGGAATCATCTACCAAACATAAATTATCTGCTGCGGGCGTTCTTGTTTCACTTGGAATCATTTATGGTGATATCGGAACCTCACCTATTTATACCCTGCGATTCATCGTGGGAGACAAACTCGTTAGCGAAGGTCTTATCCTGGGAGGTCTCTCGTTAGTTTTCTGGACGCTCACTATCATCACTTCCCTCAAATACGTTTATCTGGCGCTTAGCGCTGATAACAAAGGTGAAGGTGGAATATTTGCATTGTACGCTTTGGTAAGAAGATATAAGGCATCATGGGTCATTTTTCCTGCCATTATTGGTTGCTGTACACTCATTGCAGATGGGTTTATTACACCAGCCATCAGTGTAACCTCAGCTGTAGAAGGGTTCAAAACCCTTATGCCAGATATCACCACACAAACTATCATCAGTATAGTGATCATCATTTTGGTGGTCTTGTTTATTTTTCAGCAGTTTGGTAGTAGCGTGGTTGGAAAGACTTTCGGTCCAGTCATGATGGTCTGGTTTATTTTTATCGGAACTATCGGAGCGTATCATTTATCTGACAATTTTGGAATACTAAAGGCGATAAACCCGATCTATGGAATTGACCTTTTGATAAAATACCCTGGAGGTTTTTGGATTTTAGGAGCCATTTTCTTATGCACTACAGGTGCCGAAGCAATGTACTCGGATCTTGGTCATTGTGGCAAATCCAACATCCGGCTTGGCTGGGGGTTTGTTAAGATTAGTCTTTTACTAAGCTACTTTGGGCAAGGTGCATGGTTGCTATCAAACTTTGAAGGAAAATCACTTGGGGAAACGATTCCATTTTTTTCTATGATACCAGACTGGTTGTTGGTATTTGGGGTAATCATAGCAACCATGGCAACTGTAATTGCGAGCCAGGCATTAATATCAGGCACATTTACGCTTGTAAACGAGGCGATGAAATTAAAACTTTGGCCAGCAACCCGTGTGCGTTACCCAAGCCAGATTAAAGGTCAGATTTACATACCCTCAATTAACTGGATACTGCTGCTGGGAAGTTCTCTTGTGGTTTTGTATTTCAAAGAATCCGACTCCATGCAGGGAGCTTATGGATTGGCTATCACATTCAATATGTTAATGACTACAGCTTTATTAGTCTATTATTTTTCAACTGCTAAAAAGTCTACGATTCGAACTATACTCTTAGCGATTGTTTTTTTTACGGTTGAGGGCGCTTTTCTGGTTTCAAATTTAAGTAAGTTCATGCACGGTGGCTGGTTCACCTTTGCAATAGCATTTGCATTTTTCATAATGATGTTTGTTTTATTAAGAGCCCACGAACTGCGCGACCGTCACACAGAGTTCGTTGACTTAAAGGATTATGTGCCGCTTATTCAGGACTTACAAGCTGATACTACTATACCAAAAGAAGCCACAAATCTTGTTTATATGGCGGTGGCCGATAGCAAGCGATACATCGATTCAAATATTATCTATTCCATTTTCAAGAAGAAACCTAAACGTGCTGATGTGTATTGGTTTATTCATGTGGACACCGTGGATAGTCCCTTTACAAGCAAGTATTCTGTTGATACCATTATTCCAAAGAAATGCTTTTTTGTAAGGATTAAGCTTGGGTTTAAAGCAGACCATCGTGTAAATCTCTTATTCAACAAGATCCTTCACGACATGGCCGATAATGCTGAGATCGACTTAGTCAGTCACTATGATTCTCTGCGCAAACACTCCATGCCTGCCGATTTCAAATACATTATACTTCATTCATTGGCGTCAGTAGACAGTGAGATATCTAACCTTGATAACTTAATTATCCAGGGATATAGTTTTATTAAGGGGCACAGTCTGCCCACCGAAGAACAATACGGTTTGGAACTCGCCAATGTGGCTGTTGAAAATGTACCCATCATGGTGGGGCCATCGGCCAAAATAAGAGTAAAGCGTGATAAGGATAACAAACCAGGTTCAGACAATACTACTTTAGTCACCAAGATTGAGGAAATCAGTCACAACTAATTTGATAGAAAACCTTGTTTAGCCTACGTAGCAATTCTAACCTTTCGTGAACAAGAAAAATAAATCTTTAACAGCAGGTGGTGTACTGGTTGCACTTGGGATTATCTATGGTGACATTGGCACATCACCACTTTATGTATTTAATGCTATTATCGGCAATCGGGTAATCTCGTCTGAATTAGTCCTTGGCGCATTGTCTTGCATCATTTGGACACTCACACTTATTACAAGTCTAAAATATATTTACCTCGCTCTGAATGCAGATAACAAAGGAGAGGGCGGAATTTTTGCGCTTTATGCTTTAGTAAGGAAGGGAAAAGCAAGGTGGGTGATTTATGCTGCTATCATTGGTTGTTGCTCACTTTTGGCGGATGGATTTTTAACACCCGCTATCAGTATCTCAGCTGCAGTTGAAGGACTGCGCTTAGTCTATCCCGATATTCAAACAACTAACATTGTCATTGCCATTATGGTGGCTTTGTTCCTGTTCCAGCAATTCAACAATGGTGCTATTGGAAAATCATTTGGACTGATCATGTTGCTTTGGTTTTCTTCCATCGGAATATTTGGACTATTACAATGGATCGATACTCCAGAAGTTTTCAAAGCTATAAACCCTTACTACGCCTGGACATTTGTAACAAAATATCCAGGAGGCTTTTGGTTACTTGGAGCCGTTTTTCTCTGCACAACAGGTGCTGAAGCTTTGTATTCGGAACTTGGCTTATGCGGAAAGAGTAACATGCGTGTAAGCTGGGGCTTAATAAAAATCTGCTTGTTGTCTAATTACTTTGGTCAGGCAGCCTGGTTGCTACAGCAAAGCGGAAAGCAAGGGATTGGGCAAACATTTTATCTTTCGGCACCAGAAGGATTTTTATGGTGGAGTATCCTTATCGCCATACTTGCTACACTTGTTGGTAGCCAGGCCTTGATCACTGGAACCTTTACGCTTGTGAGTGAGGCCATCAAACTAAAACTATGGCCTAACTCAAAATTGCGATACATAAGCCAAGTGCGCGATCAAATTTATATTCCTTCCATCAATTGGATATTGATGACTGGGTGTATCACTGCAGTTTTGATTTTCAAAGAATCAACTGAAATGGAAAGCGCTTACGGCCTTGCCATTATTCTGAATATGCTAATGACCACAACCATGATGGTCTATTATTTTAAAGAGATAAAAAAATCCCTTGTTCGAACCATTGCCCTTGCCAGTCTTTTCTTTATGCTGGAGGGTGTCTTCCTGGTTTCCAATCTGGACAAATTTCTTCGTGGTGGTTGGTTTACCTATACCATAGCCATATCCTTTTTTTTAATGATGTTCTTATTGCATAAGGCACGTTTGCTCAGACAAAAATATCGCGAGTTTGTAAACCTCAAAGATTATATTCCCTTGTTGCAGGAGCTTCAAGCAGATACGTCTGTACCAAAAGAATCAACTCATCTGGTTTACATGTCTGTAGCCGACAGTAAAAAATATATTGATACCAGCATTATCTATTCTATTTTCAGAAAGCGACCTAAACGAGCAGATGTCTATTGGTTTATACATGTGGATACGATGGATAGCCCATATGCCAGTAAATATATAGTCGATACAATCATTCCGAAGAAATGTTACTTCGTTAGAATACAACTAGGGTTTAAAGCCGAGCATCGGGTGAACCTCATCTTCACTGAAATTCTTCGGGAACTATCAGAAAAAGGCGAAATAGATTTAAGTAGTCCCTATCCCTCACTTCACAAACATAATCTGGATGCTGACTTTAAGTTCATCATATTGCATACAAGAGCATCCGTTGATAATGAAATTTCAACTTTTGACAATATCGTCATTCAAGGTTATCGATTTATCAAACGGAATAGCTTATCAGCTGAGGCACAGTTTGGACTTGAGCTAGCCAATGTAGAGGAGGAAACTGTTCCTATTATGATTGGACCTCCTGCTAAAGTTCGCATCAATAGGGAAAATGAGAAAGCAGCTCTTGAAAAAGAGATTCGTTATTCAAATAAAACGAATTGACCGTATTCGGACGAATCCGTCCATAGTTGATCGTTTCATAACCATCAATCCACGATTTTAAGTGGTTTCGTCATGAATTTCTTTGTGGCACTGATTTGGAGTGGGGAGAACGAGAACTAACACAGCAAACCGGTTATTTCTAAATATCATGACCCAAAACCTAAAGATAGTGTTCCGCCATTTGAGCCGGCAGAAGTTAAATACCTCACTGCACATCATCGGGCTTACACTTGGCTTGAGTGTTTGTTTGATCATCGCATTATTCATTCGCTATGAATTGAGTTTTGATGGCTATCACGAAAAAGCAGATCGAACTTATCGGGTTATTTCTAAATGGACACAGAATGGAAAATCCGATTACCATTTCTCTACTCCCTTTCCGTTGGCAAATGCCATTCGTACTGAAGTTACTGGTCTTGAGCATGTCAGTTTTGCACATCCCGTTTATACCAAAATCGTAGAAGTAAACCCACAAAAGAGATTCATCGATGAGCGCATCTTGGCTGTGGAGCCTGAGTTCCTTGAAATCTTTAAAGTAGAAACCATTAGAGGAGACCTGTACAAAACCCTTCGAACTCCCTATCAAGCAGCGCTTACTGAATCTACTGCCAAAAAACTTTTTGGTAACGAGGACCCCATCGGAAAAACACTCAGCTTCACAGTTGGCAATAAATTTGAATTTACTGTCGGAGCACTCATCAAAGATTTTCCAGCTAACACGCATTTACCAGCCTCGATGCTGGTCTCTTATTCTTATTCAGAAAGGTTTTTACAGCCCAACTTAAATGGCTGGACGTATGTCTCAGGAACCGAAACGTTGATTGTTGTTCCTGAAAACGCTGATCTAAAAATTATACAAGCCCAACTCAAAGCCATTGTTGATAAGCATATCAACCCAAAAGAAGATCTACCAGATTTCTCGAGCGATCTTGAAATTCAGCCGCTAAGTGAAGTTCATTTTAATAGCTCATTTGCAGGTGGAGGAAGTTGGGTACAAGCAGTCTCATCAAGTTGGTTATGGTTTTTTGGCATGATAGGTATAGCAGTATTGGTACTGGCCTGTATTAACTTCATCAACTTATCTACAGCGCAAGCAATCACAAGAGCAAAAGAAGTAGGCGTGCGTAAATCCGTAGGCGCAGGAAGGTTCAATTTGATCGCTCAATTTTTATCTGAGGCCTGGATACTAACATTTATTTCAGGAGTTTTTGCCATTGCCGCTGCTCAATTGGCGATGCCAAGTATCAATACCCTTTTAGAAAAGAATATCCCATTTGATATTATCCAATCACCAATGTTACTCCTCTTTATCCTGGCAGCTGCTATCTTTATCGGATTGACTGCTGGAATTTATCCAGCCTGGGTCATCTCAAAATTCAATCCATCGCTTACGCTAAAGGCTGGATCCACCACCTCGGGCGATCATGGCTCGGTTTGGTTGCGCAAAGGATTAGTGGTAGCACAATTTAGTATATCGATTGGTCTATTGATGGTGGTGCTCTTAATTTCCCAACAAGTCAATTTTTTGCGAAGTAAAAACCTTGGTTTTAACAAAGACAATATTATCAATGTTGAAATACAACCACGCATTAACAAACACGACCTCTTTAAGAATGAATTGGAAAAGATTAAGCAAGTCAAAGATGTTTCGTTTGCTACATCTACTCCCAGCAGCCAAGGTCACTGGGGCACCATTATGAATCGTACGGGCAGACAGGACCCTTCCAGAAAAGAAGTAACACTCATTTTTGGTGATGATCGCTTTTGCAAGATGTACGACTTTCAACTTTTAGCAGGAAGATATTTAGAAGCCTCAGATACCAACTTTGTAGCGAGTACAGTGCCAGAAAAAGAACAAATTATGAAAGCCGTTGTAAATGAAAAGTTGATTCACGAACTAGAATTTAAATCAAACGAGGCGGCCATTGGTGAGCGGATCTGGATTGGATGGAACAGCGGCAATGTTGAAATAGTAGGGGTAGTGAGTGATTTCAACACAGGACCTTTGCATGAAGTGATAAAGCCTGCATTAATTACGCCCAATGCAAGAGACTACGAACAAGCAGGAATTAAAATAGAAGCCAATAGCAACGTGCCAGAAACGATAGCCGCTATAGAGGCCGCTTGGAAAACAACGTATCCTGAAGGAATTTTCTCATACAAATTCTTAGATGAACAGATTGATAGTTTTTATAAGGCAGAAGAAAGACTGTTCAGTCTGTTCAAAATATTTTCAGGGCTTGCGATGTTTATTTCTTGCTTAGGATTATGGGGACTCGCCACCTTTGCTGCCCAATCGCGGACAAAAGAAATAGGCATCCGTAAAGTATTAGGGGCATCGGTCAACAAAATAGTTGTACTTCTTTCAAAAGATTTTCTTCTGCTCGTATTGATTGCGATGATCATCGCAACCCCTCTTGCCTGGTATGGCATAAATCAATGGTTACAGAACTATGCCTTCCGGACAGAGATTACCTGGTGGATATTTGGGTTCTCAGGAGTGATGGCGATATTCATAGCAATTGTCACCGTAAGTTTTCAAGCCATTAAAGCAGCCATGAGTAATCCGGTAGAGAGTTTGAGAAGTGAGTAATTGTAAGTCATATGCAACTAGGATAAGCAAAAATGAGTCTAAGCGTTATAGCACTCGGCAAACGATTTATTCAGAATGGGAAATACAAACTAAATAACTAACCATCGTCTCAATGCTCTACAACTACCTAAAAATCGCCTTGCGAAATTTGATTCGCTACAAGTCATTTAGCGTCATAAATATTGCGGGTCTCTCAATTGGCCTCATCACTTTCTTAGCCATAAGCCTTTATGTAGTTGATGAATTTTCATATGACCGCTTTCATGAAAAGAAGGATCGCATTTACCGTGCGGTGATCAGCGCGGACTTTGACGGGCAAGTTAATAAATGGGGTGGTGCACCCAATTTACTAGCTCCAACGGCTATGAAAGAAATTCCTGAAGTAGAAAAAGCGACTCGGGTATTTCATCACAATTTCGGAGACCTAGGATTTGTGGCAACTGAAACAGAAAAATTTACTGAAAAGGAATTGTTTTATGCAGACCCCGAAGTATTTGATGTATTTACCCTACCCCTTTTAAAAGGCAATAGCGCCAATGCTCTTGACAGGCCAGGCACAGTAATAATTAGTGAAAGTGCGACATTAAAGTATTTTAAAGGTGAGGATCCAATAGGTAAAGTCCTTACCGTTGATAATGAATTACCGCTGGAAGTTACAGGGGTGTTCAAAGACCTTCCGCCTAACTCTTTCTTACGTCCTTCATTACTTGCTTCTTTTTCATCTAATTGGTTTGGACAAGATAAAAACCAAAATTGGGGTAATGCAAGTTTTGATACTTTCTTCCTGCTGAACAAAGATGCCTCCAAAGACCAAGTTGATAAAAAAATTGAAGGGATGTTGGCCAAGAACATTGCCAAAGAGAATCGATGGTTCACCATTGCCTTACAACCATTGTTAGAGATTCGTCTCTTTTCTGGCGAACTCAATGCAACGTTTGACCGAAGGCCTTATGGTGACATAAACCAGGTTAAGATACTAATGGCCCTTGCACTAATTGTGCTTCTGATTGCTTCTGTTAATTACATGAACCTGACGACCGCACAATCTCAAAAAAGAAATAAAGAAGTTGGGATCGCTAAAACACTTGGAGCAACCTTTGGTCAACTAAACATTAAGTTTTACTTCGAGGCATCTTTCTTCGTATTAATATCCTTGCTCGTGAGCATAAGTGTATTCAGTCTTTTGTTACCTGTCTTCAACTTGCTCAGCGGAAAATCAATTACAATGTCTTTTATTGGTGAGGGTTGGTTTTGGCTTGCTCTCTTGGGGGTAGGATTATTACTCACTCTTATTTCGGGCTTTTATCCGGCCATGTACTTATCATCTTTTTCCCCAAAGTCAGCACTTCAAAAAACTGCTGCCTCAGGTGGCCAAGCTACGCTGCGAAAAGGGTTAGTTGTGTTTCAATTTTCTGTTTCCATAATTCTAATTATTTGCTCAGTCGTGTTCTATAAGCAGATGGATTTTATCCGATCTAAAAAATTAGGTTATCAACCTGAGCAGGTAGTGGCCATTGTAGTAACAGGGGCAAAGGATAGCGAGCAAGTACTTTCTTTAAAAACAGAATATGAAAACTTACGCGATGTACAGTCTGTTAGCCAGAGTCAATCCTATCCAGGTATGGGCACCAGCATGCGAAGTATTGTGAAGGAAGGAGCGGAGAATGAAATGTCACTTCTGACAACCCGCGCAAGCAGTGAAGTGCTAGACGTGCTAAGCATTAAACTATTAGCTGGCAAAACACTTCCCGAATTTAAGGATCCAAAGGACACAACCGTGCAAGTAGTGATTAATCAGGCAACGGCAGATTATTTGCAATTAACCCCTGAAGAAGTCATTGGCAAACGAGTTGAAATACAAGGTTTCGATGGCCCAACTGAGGTGGTTGGTGTAACCGAAGATTTCCATTTCACATCACTTCACCAACAGATTGGTGCCTTTTGTTTTCACAATGCTGGCACCGAACCGCTTACGTACTTATTAGTGAAAGTAAATACAGCTAACTTCCAAGGCACCCTCAAGGAATTGGAAAATATTTTTAGAAAGAAAATTCCTTCCGCGTTTGAATATACCTTCCTCGATCAACATCTGGATAATTTATATAAAACAGATCGCACTCTCGCCAATGTGGTCTTACTATTCGCCAGTTTGGCAATCTTTGTGGCCTGCTTAGGTCTGTATGCCTTGGCAGCCTTTACAGCAGAACAGCGTACTAAGGAGATAGGAATACGTAAAGTAATGGGTGCAACAGTACCTCACCTGGTATTAATGCTTTCTAAAGATTTCATGTTACTCATTGGAATTGCTTTCTTGATCGGTATTCCAATTGGTTATTATTTGATGGAGCAATGGTTAAGCGACTTTGCATACAAAACAACCATTAATTTACTGGTTTTTGTCTTTGCAGGGGCCGGCAGCATTCTCATTGCTTGGGTAACAGTAAGTTTCGAATCATTCAAAGCGGCAACTAATAATCCCGTTAAAAGCCTCAGAAGCGAGTAATGATCGTCTGATTCGGATCAATTACCACTTTCCTGGTAGGATTGCCCTATCCATAATAAATTCTTACGCTCGACTTTATAAAATAAAATAGACCAGGATAGGGGTTTCGTTGCATTTGATTGTCTTTATAGTAAACAAACTAGAAATATGAAAAATTTCGCAAAATCACTCCTTTTTAGTGCATTACTTGTAATTGCGGGCTCATCAAAGGGCCAAGAAATAACAAAAAAATTAGACTCCTTTGACAAAATTATTGTGTCACCCAAAATCAATCTGATTCTCAAAAAAGGCGATGAGGAGTCAATCCAAATTAAATATTCCAATGTAACATCGGACAAAATCAACATTAGGCAAACGGGCAGTACATTGAGAATCTATTTGGATGACTCTCGTATTGTTGACAAGCACAAGAAAACACGTGATGAAAACTATTCTTCAAACGTAAGTATTTACAAGAACGCAGTTGTGACTGCCTATGTGACTTACACTGAATTAAAAGTATTAGATGTACGTGGCGAAGAGGAAGTGACATGCGATGGAGCTCTTGATAGTGATAAGTTTAAAATCAAGGCATATGGAGAAGCAGAAATTACCTTGGCATCTTTACATACAAAAAAATTTAAAGCAGTGTTGTATGGCGAGAATAAATTAATGATAAAGGATGGTCAAACTGGTCATCAGCGTTATCGGTTGTATGGAGAAAACAAGATCGATACACGAGCATTTAGCAGCGAAACTATATCCAGTACAATGTACGGTGAAGGGCGCCTTAGTGTAAATGGATCTGATGAAGTGCGGATCAATGCTTTTGGAGAACCTAGAATAAATGTGAGCGGTACCTCGCATATCAGCAGAGGAATTATCATAGGCAAAGCGGACATTCGAATAAATTAAATCGTGGCAATTAAGGGGATTTGCTACTGAATCACCATTAAACAACAGAATTTGCCATTACTCAAATTGGTTGCTCTGTTAATTTATTATTCGGTAATTTGAAGAGTATAACCCTGAAAGTACTAGATACCATCCTTACGACTTGCTTTGTTAGTAGCAGGAATCTTTACAAGCGCGGCAGCATGGTCGCAAATGACTTTGCCACCAAGTGGCAACAACCAGAAGAGCGAAATAACACAGTACCTTGGATTGGTGAAAGTGACAATTACTTATAATAGCCCTGACGTTGCCGGACGGGAAATTTGGGGTAAGCTGGTACCATATGGTATGACCAATCTTAATTTTTTAAGAAGTACGGAACAAAATCCATCACCATGGAGAGCGGGTGCTAACGAAAATACGACAATTACATTTTCACATGATGTAGAAATAGAAGGTAAGCCACTGAAAGCTGGAACGTATGGAATACATATGATTCCAGGGGCAGAAGATTGGGGCGTTATCTTTTCAAATTCTACTACTGCATGGGGAAGTTTCTTCTACACGCCAACTGAAGATGCTTTGCGGGTAACAGTAAAAGCAACTACTGGCGAGTTCAATGAGTTCCTCACCTATGAGTTTACAGATCGCCTCCAAAATAGCACCACCGCAAAATTGAAGTGGGAAAAGGTTGTAGTGCCCTTTAAAATCAGCGTTAGCAATGGTGATGACTTATACATTAAAAGATTGCGCGAAGAGATGGTAAGTCCAAAAGGATTTGCGTGGCAGAATGCCGTGTCCGCTGCCAACTTCTGCGCTTCTAAGAAAATAAATCTGGATGAGGCAATGGGATGGCTGAACGCGTTCACTAATCCTCCTCGTAACGTGAAATATTTTCCAATTTATGATTCTAAAGGCAGAGTGCTTGTCGCGATGGATAAAAAGATTGAAGCAGATGCGATGATGAAAGAGGCCATCAACTTACCGGATGCGACCGTAAATCAAATTACAGGTTATGGAAGATCTCTCCTTACACAAAAACGCGAGAAGGATGCAATGCCTGTTTTTGAAACAGCTATGAAAAGATATCCGGCCAACGCTACTGCCCTAATGGGTATGGCACGGGTATGGTCTGCCAATGGCGATAATAAAAAAGCACTGAAATTTGCACAAGAAGCGCTGAAAGCAGAAACTGATGTTGCTGCTAAAGCGACTATAGACGGCTTGATCAAAAAAATAGAAAAAGGGGAATCGATTAATTAAGAGTCACATAATATTATCATAAGCCACTCTGTTAGTTCAGGGCGGCTTTTATTTTTACCTTCCTGTTTGACCTGTCACAACATTTGTCGTATCCATAGTAAACAACCGGATGCCAGCAGCTGCAGTACAGCCCTGATTGAAAAAGCACAAGGAGGAGACGAATACGCTTTTAGAGAATAGTAGAAGCACATCAGGGTTTTGCGTATGCAGTATCGTTTAAGTTTGTTGCTAGTGGAGTAGAGTAGGAGTGCTGAGGACACATGCTTCTACTACTAGGAATCCGCAAAAGAGACCCATGTATGTTTTATTTTCCCATTAACCTTTTTTCTCATAAAGGAACCCCTAACTTTCTAAAGTGATGGGATAGTTGATCATGTTTAGAAGTAATTTAAAGTTAATAATACGTCAGCTGCGTAGCATTTATTCGGCCATTAACCTGGCAGGACTTGCAGTTGGGTTTTCTTCCTTTATCCTCATATTTTTTTGGGTAAATGAAGAAGTAAGTTACGATCGCTTTCATAATCAATTTAAGCAAATCTTTCGTGTGGTAGGGAATACAGGTACCGAGAAAGATGAGGTTTATTCCATAGCGAATACGCCAGCTCCACTTGCTGATTACCTTACTTCAAATTTTAAGGAAGTAGAAATTGCCTGTCGGATAAAGTCAACAGAATTTTTCATACGATACGAAGAGAGTGGTTTTTACGAAGTAGGATTGGCAGCCGATCCCTCCTTTTTTAAGGTATTTAGCTTCCCCCTTTTAAAAGGCTCCTTATCTGGTTTCGAATCTGGTTCCGATAAAATAATGATCAGCCAAAAAATGGCAGATCGTTTTTTTGGTAAAACTGAAGCAATAGGTAAAACTTTTCTTATTGCAGGCCATGATGTAATGATAACAGGCGTGTTGGAAAACATTCCATCTAACTCCCATCTCCAATTTGATTATGTGCTTCCCATAAAATTCCTGGAGGAGACAGGGATTGATAAGCTTGAGAATTGGGACTACTTTCAGTTGTATACCTATGTTAAAACAACAGAGAACAGTGAAGAAAGTAGATTAAATGGTAAAATAAAAAACATACTAAAGAAAAATAGTCCGGAATCAACAACCCAGCTTACGCTTCAACGCTTGGCTGACATCCATCTTAGGTCCACTCATTTAACAAGCGATATGAATGGAAGAGGAAACATCCAATATGTATACATCTTTTCAGTAATTGCCATTTTTATTCTTATTGTAGCAAGTATTAATTACTCGAATCTGGCAACTGCCCGCTGCATTAAGCGATCAAAAGAAACAGGTGTGAGAAAAGTTATGGGCGCCAATCGCTTACAATTGGCGATTTTTTTCTTATCCGAGTCTACCCTTTATTGTGTGATAGCTCTTGGAATCGCATTGCTGGGAAGTTGGATGCTACTTCCAGGTTTTAATGAACTTACTGGCAAGCACCTTGAATTTAACTTATACTCGTTTGACATTCTGGCACCCCTTATCACTTCTGCACTTTGTTGTGCATTGATTGGAGGTATCTACCCTGCCCTCATGTTGGCCTCTCAAAATCCAGTCATCGCATTTAAAGGATTCAAGGCAAGTAAAACCGCTATTCTAATAAGACGCACATTAGTCGTTATGCAATTCATCTTGAGTATTAGTTTGTTAACTGGAGCGCTTATTATTCAAGACCAGGTGGACTATATCCATTCGCAGAATCTGGGTTACGAAAAAGAAAATGTAATAACATTCACTGCGCTGCGCAAAGTGAAAGCCCAATATTCCGTATTCAAAAATGAGCTTTCGAAATTACCTGAAGTAAAATATGTAACAGCCAACAACGAGAACATTTCAGACGTTAACTTCTGGACGGATGAGGTTGATTGGGAAGGTAAAGATCCCGACACAAAAATTCGTTTTTACCAATTGACTGTTGACCCTGATTATCTAAAAACCTACTCTATCCGTCTTTCTTCTGGTCGTGACTTTTTTGAAGCCAGTGCCTCTGATTCATCGGCAATATTATGCAATGAAGAGGCTGTCCGAAAAATGGGACTCACTAATCCGTTGAACAAGGAGATAGCCCTGCACAATAAGAAATATACGATTATCGGTATTATAGAAGACTTTCATTTTAAATCCATTCACTCTCCCATATCTCCTCTAGTCTTATATATTGATCCTTCCAATTTTTATCTGTTTTCGGTAAAACTAAATAAAGGTCCATTAGAAGAACAGGTTAAGTCAGTAGAGGCAATCGCCAAAAAATTCGCTCCTGAACGGCCTTTCGATTACACCTTTGTGGATGAAAACATTGACAAACTTTATAAAACAGAGATGCAGTTAAGCTCAATTTTCAATTACTTCTCTGCCCTTGCCATCTTTATATCTTGCCTGGGTTTGCTAGGAATTATCTTATTTGTGACCGACCAAAGAACCAAAGAACTGGCAATCCGCAAAACGTTAGGCGCGCCAGTTTCTACATTACTACTATTGCTATCCATTGAATACTTCATTATGGTGGCCATTGGATTTTGCATCTCCTTGCCAGTCATCCACTTCTACATGGATAAATGGCTTTCGAATTTTGCATACCGGGTTGAAATCAGCCCATGGATATTCATAGAATCAGGCATTACGATTTTGCTTTTCGCCACGCTGACTATTGCCTATCGGGCTTACAAAGCAGCTATTAACAATCCTGTAGACAGCTTGAGGGCTGAGTAAATTTAGACACCCACCAAGCCATTGTTGGAAAACTATTTCTAAGATGCTGAAGTCAGCCAACCCTAATGCCCCAATGGGTACGGCACGGGGATGATCTCCCAATGGCAACAATAAACAAGCTATGGAATTTGCACTATAAGCGCAGAAAGAAGAAAGTGATGTTGCTGCTATGCGACTATAGACGGCTTGATCAAAACAACAGAAAAAAGGGGAATCGGTTAATATTAAGACTCAAACAATATTATCATAAGCCGCTCTGTTAGTTCATAGCAACTTTTATTTTTAACTTCCTATTTGACCTGTCACAACATTTGTCGTATCAGAAGCAAATAACGGAATGCCACCAGCCGCAGCACCTGACTTAATAGAAAAAGCAAAAGGCGGAGATCATCACGCTTTTCGAAAAGTAGTTGAAACTCATCAGGGTTTTGCTTATGCTGTGGCGTTCAGATTTGTAGGTAATCGAAGTGAAGCTGAAGACATTACGCAAGAAGCTTTTGTCAAACTTTGGAAAAACATTGCAAAGTATCGACCTGAAATCAAGCTTACCACCTGGTTGTACAAGATCGTCATGAATCTTTCACTTGATTTCCTAAAATCAACCTATCGCAAAAATCAAAGTAAGATGGAAGATATAGAATCAAATCTGTTGGTGATTGACAAGGTTAATATTGAACAAAGATCAGATGACACCGAAATGCTAGGGGTTATAATCGAGTTGGCCAAACAACTAACACCAAAACAGCAGAGTGCTTTCATACTACGCGATTTGGAGGGTCTACCCGTTGAGGAAGTTAAAGAGATTACGGGCATGGATCAGGGGCAAATCAAAAGCAACTTGTATTATGCTCGTATAAAAGTAAGAGAAGAATTAGGCAAGCACTATCAGGAAGCTAAAAATTTAAAGCCATGAACTGCACGGAATTTGAAAAACAGATATTGCTCTTCACAGAGTTAACGAGTGATGATCAAACCAAACTGGCTACTCACTTGGCAACTTGTAAAGGTTGCTCAATACTATTCGAGTCAATTGGACACACAAATAATCTTATCTCAAGGGTTTCAAAAGTTAATTTGGAAATAGAAGATCCTATCCGTTTGACCAATGAAGTAATGACTCGTATAAAGAAAGAAGAAATTAAATGGTGGAGCCATTTTGATGTCACATTTCCCAAACTTGAACTATCCTATTTAAAATATAGTATGGCAACCGTATCGCTCTTATTAATTATCGGATTTGGACTGGAGCAATCAAAATTACCTGTTAGGAGCGAACTGATTTCAATCAGTGAAATAAAGAATGTTGTGCTCAATCGGAAATCTTTTCAGGCGGAATTGAAGAAGAGTAAGGCTTCAGCAAATCTATCTTTTGTAAACAATTGCAAGAGCCCGTTTAACATCACGAAAGTAAACGAGGATTGCTTGAAACAAAGGATGGCATCTAAATAACATTACTTAGTGCCTTTGTGGCCGGTTCATTTTGCCCCAAAGACACTAAGACACTAAGAGCAAATAAATCAAACTATGAAAACAATTATCAGCATCACACTATTATTAGGAGCCTTACTATTTTCTTCCTGCGAAAATCCAATGACAATGGAAACGGAGGTACACGAAGATGGTTCCCTGGATAAAAACATCACATTCGAGAAGGGAGACTCCGCTTTAATTACAACTAATATTTTTGGTATTGATTCCTCAAAAGGGTGGTCGGCTAAAATCATTGAACTCCCAGTTGACAGAAAAGAAGGCGGATCTGATAAAGTACAATACAAAACTGTATTCAAAAAACATTTCGAATCTGTTGAAAAAATGAACACTGAACTGAGCACTTCTTCTGACACGCTATTTAAAATCAATACTTCCTTTGAAAAGAAATTCAGATGGTTTTACAGTTACATACGCTACACAGAAACATTTCTTCCAATCAACCGATTTAAAATGCTTTCTCCCAAAGATTACATCAATAAAGAAGATGATCAATTCATTGACCGGCTTCCCGGAGAAGGTAAAGCAATCTCCAAAGCAGATAGCTTGTATTTACAAATGCTCAATGTCAAAATAGGCGACTACTACACCAACATGGCCATCTTCAACGAAGAGTTTGAAATAATGAAAGAATTAGTCAAACGAAGTAATCTCCCAAGCAACTGGATGGATACACTTATTCGTAAAAAGGAATACATCTACAATCATATTGAAAAAATGAAAGGAGAGCCAGACTTTGCCTTGCAGATGGCAGATAGCCTTCACATTCCACTGATTAGAGAAAAAGCAATGCAAGACTCACCCGAACTCTCAAAAGATTTAAATAGCCGCATTGCGTTCATGGGTTTTGCTAATGACGGGAAATACATGAACATCATAAATATGCCATGGACTGTGGTGAGCAGCAACGCAGACTCAGTTATTGGCAATAAACTCTTTTGGCGACCACTGGTGACTAAATTTCAATTTAAGGAGTATAAGATGTATGCCGAATCCAGAAAGCTTAACCTCTGGGCTGTTGGGGTATCTGGATTATTCGTTTTATCAACCCTATTCATTTGGAATAAATCCGCTCGATCCAAAACTTTAATCAAATCCTAGAAATTTTCAAGTTGCAAATGGTTCTCTCCTCTGTAATTTACATTACTTTGGTAAGCAGAAAAGCACCCATTGGTGATCCATGAAAAAAATAATATCATTTTATTATTTGTCTGTAGCTATTTTGTCTTTGTTCTCGTGTTCAAATTCAACAAAGAGTTCTACCCAGGAAGTCGTCTCAACGTTAACCGCCAACATAGGAGTCTATACGAATAAGCAAGTCGAACTAGGTGAAACCATTTACACCAACAATTGCATCGCGTGCCATGGGCGAGATTTGCGTGGAACAGAAGGCGGTAATGCGTTAATAGGTGATCGATTCCTTTCTAAATGGAAAGATAAATCTCTGGCAGAGTTATTTGAATTGACAAAAACCACAATGCCTAAGGCGAATCCTCATTCACTGGATGACGCTTCATATTCAGCCCTCTTAGCATTTATTCTGAATGCTAATTCATTCCCATCAGGAGAGATGGAATTGTCATCGAAAACAGAGGAGTTACAGAAGATAATAATGGGAACTCCTCCTCCACCAAGAGTAAGTCTTGGCTTTTCGCCAAAGATCTACGATCCCAAGCCTCCCACGATAGAAGGAGAATGGCTGCAGCACCGAGGTGACTATGCAAGCACTAACTATTCTCCATTGAATCAAATCAATAAAGAGAATGCGAAGAATTTAAAAATTGCCTGGCGCTGGAAGACAGATAATTTTGGACCAAGTCCTGAGTTCTATTTTAAATCGACACCTCTAATGGTTAAAGGTGTTTTATATACCACGGCAGGATCGAGCAGAGCAGTTGCAGCAATAAATGCAGAGAATGGCGAAACACTATGGATGTTTCGATTTGATGAAAAAGAACGGAAGGCGAATGTTCCTCGACAAAACTCAGGAAGAGGAGTAGCCTACTGGTCATCTGGTATAAAAGGAAAAGATAGAGTCATCTATATAACGCCAAGTTTTCAATTGATTGCACTAGATGCTCAATCAGGTCAATTGGTTCCAGAGTTTGGTGATAACGGAGTAGTGGATTTAAAAAAAGGGTTGGGATCTCATGTGGATCCGCTGACTGCCACGATTGGTTCAACTTCCCCTCCTGTTATTGTAAACGATGTCATAATTATGGGTGCAAGCTTTCCGGTGGGGCTCGCACCTGTTTCTAAAAAACAAGTACGTGGTGACATCATGGGCTATGATGTAAAAACAGGTAAACAACTCTGGATTTTTCATACAATACCGCAGCAAGGTGAAGAAGGTAACGAAACATGGGAAGGTGACAGTTGGAAGTACACAGGAAATGCAGGAGCATGGGCACCGCTTACGGCAGATCCTGAGTTGGGCTATGTCTATCTACCATTAGAAGCAGCAACGGGAGATTTCTATGGTGGTCATCGGCCGGGCAATAATTTATTCTCACAAAGTTTAGTTTGTTTAAATGTGAAGACGGGTAAAAAAGTATGGCACTATCAGTTGATTCATCACGACATCTGGGACTATGACATACCTGCGCCTCCCATTCTTGCTGACATTACGGTTGATGGAAAAGCTATCAAAGCGGTAGTTCAGGTTACCAAGCAGGCCTTTGCCTATGTATTTGATCGGGTAACCGGAAAACCTGTTTGGCCAATTGAGGAACGCCCTGTTCCAAAAAGCGATGTGAAAGGCGAATGGTCATCCCCCACTCAACCCTTTCCTACAAAGCCTGCAGCATTTGATCGACAAGGGTATTCAGATGATATTTTAGTGGACTACACGCCCGAAATAAAAAAGGAGGCATTGAAAATTGTAAGTCAATTTAAAAAGGGGCCGCTTTATACTCCGGTTAGCGTTTATAATCCTCCCAATATTCTTGGTACACTAATTCTCCCCGATGCAGTGGGCGGTGCGAATTGGCAAGGAGGCGTACTAGATCCGGAAACGGGGATTCTATACATCGGTTCAAGTACCGTGCTGCGTCCAATGAGTTTAGAGTCAGCCCCGAATTTGTCGGACATGGACTATGTAGCATTTATGGGGAGCTCCAGAATTGGTCCGTATGGATTGCCATTGGTTAAACCACCTTACGGAAGAATCACAGCTATTGATTTGAACACAGGCGATCATAAATGGATGGTGGCCAATGCAGATACACCGGATTGGGTAAAAGATATTCCCACCTTAAAAGGAATTGACATTCCACGAACAGGATCACCTGATCGAGTGGGATTATTGGTAACCAAAACACTTTTGTTTGCAGGCGAAGGATCGGGCTTATATGCGGCCGATGGCGGTGGTGGTAATAAGTTTAGATCGCATGATAAAGCAACAGGTGAAATCATTTCAACCATTGAATTGCCTGCCAACCAATGTGGTATACCAATGACATATTCAATCAATGGTAAACAGTATATTGTGATCGCCATAGGAGCTGTTGGGCATCCAGGAGAATTGGTGGCACTGGCGCTTTAACAGCATTCAATTTAAGTTCCTTAAGTTCAGTAATTTTAATTGGTTTGATAACACAAATGATTGTAAAGACTGTGGTTCATTATTAAAGTCAATGACAAATTATCAAGGCACTTGGTATCTTTTCATGAATGGAAAATTTAGACTGATCGATTTCCTGTTTGGCGCAAAGGAGGATTGGTCAACTGGGCATTTCTCTTATTCAGAAAGATCACCGAATTTTGTAGACGACTACTACTATAGTAATTCTCTTGGGGTTACAAGGCTAAGATTTAAACTTTTACCGTGTAATCCAGAGATACTAATCAATGAGATAGACGAAGCCAAAGGCTTCGAAAATTATGGAAGGTGTGCATATCTTCATAGAGCTACTAACCCAAATTAATCTCTTTAATTCCCCAAGTTCTAGTTGGTCTCCTGACCACTGGCTACCCCAAAAACCACACAGCAAAAATTAAGTATATTTGACAATGGACTTAATGACGTTAATCAAAGATAAGCGAGCAGATTTCGTTGAATTATGCCGAACGCATAAGGTAGAAAAGATCTATGCCTTTGGCTCATCCATTACTGACCATTTTAATCCTCTGACTAGCGACATCGATATTATTGTTACGATTGATATTGAAAACGCTGCCGACCGGGGTGAAGCATTGTTATCGCTGTGGGACAATTTGGAAATTTTGTTTGGAAGGAAAGTAGATTTATTGACTGAAGACTCCATCCGCAATCCCTACTTAAAAAGTAATATAGATCGCACCAAGAAACTCATCTATGACGGAGAAGGAGAAAAAGTTTTTGTCTGACATTGCCACATCCATCGCGTTAATTGAAAATTTCACAAGCGATATAAATTCATTTGGTCAATATTCGAATGATGCCAAAACAAAAGGCGCAGTGGAAAGACATCTCGGAATAATTGGAGAAGCTGTTAATAAATTTCTAAAGGAGTCAAGTACAAACGAACTCAGGAATGCTTCCCAAATAATAAGCCTGAGAAATAGGTTAATCCATTCTTACGATAATGTGGATGATTCAATAATATGGTCAATTGTAACCCGCCATTTAAAACCGTTAAAGGAAGAGGTCGGTAAGAAATTGTTATAAGCCAGGTTGTTTAGACAGAAGCAACATGCCCATAAAAGTAATTGCCTTCGATGCCGATGATACCCTGTGGGACAATGAAGGATATTTTCTGGAAGCAGAACATAAGTTTTGCGAATTGATGGAAGATTATCTTCCGCAGCATTCAATTTCACGAGAGTTGTTGCAAACAGAAATAAAAAACATCGCTTTGTATGGATATGGCATCAAAGCCTTCATTCTGTCAATGATCGAAACAGCCATTCGAATTTCGGATAAAACGATCAGCGTTACTGTAATTGAAAAGATAATTGGCTTTGGTCAGGAACTTTTAGAAAAGCCTGTCCAGATCATAGTTGGCGTAGAAGAAGTATTGCAATCCCTCAAAGGACGCTATCGACTGGTTATGGCCACCAAAGGCGATTTGTTGGATCAGGAACGAAAACTTAAAAAATCAGGACTCGCCAGTTATTTTCATCACATTGAAATCATGTCGGAGAAAAAAGAAGACGACTATAAAAAACTAATAAAACATCTGGATATTCAGCCGAATGAATTTCTAATGATTGGCAATTCTATTAAATCAGATGTATTACCAGTCCTGAATATTGGTGGTCATGGATTTCATGTTCCTTACCACACCACCTGGGGCCATGAGAAAATAGACATACAATTGGACCACCCTAACTTTCAGCAGCTTAAAACAATTAAAGAAGTATTGAGTTATTTAAGTTGATTCCATTGATTCTTCTGTTATGAGGCAATCTGAATCTCCACTCAAAATGTTTACAAAACCTGCGTACTTTAGCTTATAAAGCTCACAATTTGATAAAGGTAAAACTTGCTATCTGGTTATTGCTTCTACCTCAATTACTATTGGCGCAAGTAATAGTAACCGGCATCGTACAAGACGAGGATTCAGGGGAAACTCTCCCGTTTGCCAATATTACGGTTAAAGGCTCATATATCGGAAGCGCAACAAATCTGGATGGTCACTTCACTTTGCTTAGTGTGCCCACCGACACCAGCACACTTATAGTAAGTTATGTTGGGTATGAAATAAAGGAACTAAAATTATCAAAAGCCACCTCTGCAGGCCGACTTACCATTAAACTGAAAGCAACTTCCTCAGCCCTCCAAGAAGTGGTGATAACGGATGCGGCAAATAAATTCCTAAATGTTGCCTCAGGCGTAAGTCATGCAACATTGGCTACGAAACAACTTTCACTTTTGCCAAGTATTGGGGAGGTGGACATTTTCAGGTCGTTACAATTACTGCCAGGTGTAAGTGGTACAAACGAAAACTCATCAGGGCTGTTTGTTCGCGGTGGAACTCCAGATCAAAATCTAGTGGTGTTGGATGGCATTACGGTTTACAAAGTTGATCACTTCTTTGGATTCTTCTCGGCCTTCAATACCAACGCGATTAAAGATGTACAATTATATAAAGGTGCATTTCCCTCCAAATATGGAGGACGCATCTCCAGCGTAGTAGACTTAACAGGAAAAACCGGAAACTTTGATAAAACGAGGGGTGAATTTGGGTTGAACCTGATCAGTGCGAATGCCGTGTTGGAAGTGCCACTCTCTAAAAAGCTTTCTTTTCTATTTGCCGGCAGGAGATCGTTCACTGATGTCTTACAAAGTGGCGTTTATAAAAAAATTACAGGCAATTTATTAAACGAAGATCCCTTTCCAGGTTTACCGAATTTGGTGAATACGAATATCAATGTGGTTGCTCCAACCTTTTATTTCTACGATTGGAATAGTAAAATCACCTATAAACCAAATGACAAAGATTTATTTACAGTCAGTTTTTACCAGGGAAAAGATTTCTTAGACAAGTCGAGGAGTTTTACGAGGACCATAGAACGACAAGTAGGTAATCCCATTTTGATCATTGGGGACATTAAAGAAAATACAAATTGGGGCAATAGTGGTGTCTCTGGGAAATGGTCACGTCAATGGAATCCAAAATTTTATAGCCATACGCTGATAGCGGCATCTGAATATTTCAGTAAGTACGATAGAAAAGGGTATCTGGACATAACCATTCCCGCACGCGACTCCACGCTTTTCTCTGGCCAAGAGTTTACCTATGAAGATAATAAAGTAAGCGATTTGTCTGCTCGAATGGATAATGAATTTCTATTGTCCACGAAACACAAACTGGATTTTGGATTTTCATTTACACAGTCAGCCATTCGATACCAAAACATAAGAAATGACACCTTATTAATTCTCGACAAACGGCAAAAAACTAATTATACGGCACTTTATTTTTCAGATACCTGGCAACCCAATTCAAGAATCACAGTTACCGGAGGGGTTAGAGCGACCTATTATGAAATGACGGATGACTTTCTTGTTGAACCAAGATTATCAGGAAGTCTCAAGCTAACGGATCAACTTAAAATCAAAGCAGCGTTTGGGAGGCACTTTCAATTTATTAATCAAATCACAAATGAAAACATAACAGGTGGATCACGAGACTTTTGGTTATTGGCCGACAATGATCAGGTTGCAGTAAGTTCTGCCACTCATCTAATTGGTGGTATTAGCTATGAAAATAATGGATGGCTATTTGACACTGAGGCTTATCACAAGTATTTGAAAGGCCTTTCCGAATTTTCATTGCGATTTCGAACTGGTGCGGCTATTGATCTCAATCAATTATTTTATCAAGGTACCGGCACCGCCAATGGGGTTGAATTTTTAGCTCAAAAGAAATCAGGAAATTATACCGGCTGGATATCCTATACACTGGGACGTGTCACCTATTTTTTTCCTGAGCTAAATTACGGCCAAAAGTTTCCAGCCCTTCACGATCAACGCCATGAATATAAAATGGTACATAGTTATCAAATTGCTGAATGGAGTTTTGCTGCCACTTTTATATACGGATCGGGTAAACCCTTTTCTGAACCCGCAGGTAAGTACTCACTGGAACTATTGGATGGTAAGGCACCTAATTACATAAGCGTGGGACCCAAGAACGGGTCGCGGTTGCCTGCTTATCACAGGTTAGACATCTCTGTTCATCACTTCTTTCCGATGGGAAAAAAATTGAGAGGGGACTTAGGGTTTTCGGTATTCAATCTATACAATCGAACAAATACGTGGTATAAGGAATATGATTTTAGTCAACAGCCTGTATTGGTTACTGAGGTGAGGTATCTGGGCATCACACCGAATATTTCCTTGTCTGTAAAGTTCTAACGCTATGAAAAAATTCCTCTATCTCATCCTCCTTTTTACACCCTTCTTCAGCTGTGATGAAGAGTCGCTACAAGGTGAGAACTTTGTTGTCGAGGCTTATTTATATGCAGGTGAGAAAATAGATGGAATAAAAATAAAGCAGGTGGAAGATATCTATACGGTAGAAACCAAAAACATCATACTTACTAATGCGCAAATTACACTTAAGAAGAATAACACCTTTTACCCTTTGATTTTTGATAACAACAAGCAATCTTATATATATAGGGGATCAGATTTAAAAGTAGAAGTCAACGATACTTTTGAATTAGAAGTAATTGTTGGGAATCGAATCTCAAACGCAAGGACAATTGTTCCGCAAGCCACTCAGGGCATCTCCATTTCAGGAAACAAAATTGTGATCCCCCCTATTGGCATTCGACTTGGCATTGTGGATGAATTGACAAAACTATTCAGTAATGCAAGGGTAATAACTCGTTGGAACAATCCAGACGATCAGTTGCACTTTATTGTGATCGAAAATATACAAGCAGGAGATCTGATTTTTCCTTCCGACTTTCCCATACCTGAGGCTACTCTCAAATTGATTCAAAGCTTCAGGTATATTTCCGCACCTACAAAGAATACAAATTTTGAAATACCAGGCCTGAGTCTGGAGACCTATGGCAGATATCGTGCAAAGGTCTATCGGGTAAATCAGGAATACTCCAATTTATACAACAATCAAATACAAGATTCCAGAGATCTAAACGCTCCCCCATCCAATGTCAACAACGCATTAGGAATATTTTCTTAGTTTGCTAGTGATAGCGTCTTCTTTGAAGTGGTGAAGCAATAGAATCCTATCAGTTTACTTATATACCATCCCAACTTCGAACAAGGAATGTACGCAACCGAACAAAGGAAAACATGGCATCACTTGCGGTTCACTTTTTAGCCCGAAAGAAGGGATTTTCGAGACTTTATTTTTATTAAGTACCTCTCAAAGTCGGAATGGTCTTTGCAACCTGAAAGATTTTCTTGACGTCCTAGATTAAAACTCTTGCCCTATGCTTCAGAATTATATCAAAGTTGCGCTACGCTCGATCTTTCGCAACAGGCTTACTGCCTTCATCAACATTGCTGGGTTGGCACTGGCTATGATGTGTTCCATTCTGATTTATCTGTTTGTGAATGATGAGTTGAACTACGATCGATACAACAGTAATGCAGACAGAACGTATCGCGTCACGCGAGCTTTCTTAAGTCAGGATGGCGCTATCAACCTTCATCTTGCCAATGTAGCACCACCCATTGGGCCACTTATTAAGAATGACTTCGCTGAAGTAGAGGCAATGGCTCGTACCATCAACTTTGGTCTCGTAATTGGACTGGAAGAAAATGGTGAACTAACGAAGAATTTCTCAGAGGACTTCTTATTTGTTGTAGAACCAGGCATTTTCAAAATATTTGATATTAATACTCTATCAGGTGACCCTTCAACATCTCTTGCCCGGCCCTTCACCGTCATGCTTTCAAAAAAAACGGCTCGCAAATTCTTTGCTGATGGAAATGCGGTAGGTAAACGCCTACGCGCCAATAATCAATTTGATCTGGAAGTAACAGGAGTGTTTGAAGATTTTCCAAAACAAGCGCATTGGCACCCAGAATATATGGTTTCTTTTAGCACGCTGGAAAATGATAATATCTATGGCCGGAATGGTTTAGAAACCAATTGGGGTAACAATTCATTTGGCACCTACTTACTCTTGGAAGAAGGAACTGATCCAAAGAAAATTGAAGTGGCATTTCCTGGGTTTCTTGATAAGCATTATGGAACGTACGCTATCGCAAATTTCGGTGTGCCTCCAAACTTTATTGCGTCAAGCACAACTGAATTGTCGTTACAAAAGCTAACGGATATACATCTCCGTTCACACCTTGATGACGAGCTTGAAGTTAACGGTAACATCAACAATGTTTATATGATGGCCGTAATTGGACTATTTATCGTATTGATTGCTTGCTTTAACTTCATTAATCTTTCAACAGCTCGCGCCACCAAACGCGCCAAAGAAGTAGGCATGCGGAAAGTGGTTGGAGCTTTAAAGAATCAACTGATCATTCAATATCTTAGCGAGTCAGTTATGATTGCCTTGCTGGCTCTTATCCTTGGCATGGTGCTTTCCACTATTTCGATTGGATGGCTCAATACCTTTACCGAAAAGTCTTTGCAATTGGGACTGAACGCAAACTGGCCTTTGTACTTGGGTCTCATTGGATTTGCCTTGGTTGTAGGGATCTTAGCCGGAATCTATCCTGCGGTGGTCCTCTCCAGTTTCAAGCCTGCACTTGTGCTCAAAGGCCAACAAGGTTCCGCAAAAGGAAAAGGTTTGCTTCGCAAATCATTGGTAGTCGCACAGTTCTCAATCTCTATTGTATTACTAATTGCCACTGCCATTACCTTTCAACAACTTGGATATTTAAACAGTCGCAATTTGGGGTACAACAAAGATCAGGTTATTACGCTCCCATATTATGATGAGTTATCAGATTCTTATGAATCATTTTACAATGAGTTGGTCAAGTTTTCAGCCATCAAAACAGCTGGCCGCTCTTCGCGTATCCCAACAGGCAGGCTTCTGGATAGCCAGGGGGCTCCACAAATTGCACAAGGAGATAGCTTAGTAAACACGACAGTCAACACTAAAAATGTGAGGGTTGATTACGAATTCTTTAAAACTTATGATATTGGACTTGTTGCAGGTCGTGATTTCTCCAAGGAAATACCTACCGATGACTCACTGGCATTTATTATCAATGAATCAGCTGCCAAAAGCTATGGATGGAAAAACTTAACAGATGGTCTTAATAAAGAATTTGGCTACGGAGGTACCACAGGAAAACTAATTGGAATTGTAAAAGATTTTCACTTTGAGTCGCTACATCAAGAAATCGTACCACTTGTTTTCTACATAGGAGGCGCCAATGTCCTTTCAGTAAAAGTTGCTAGTGCTGATATGAAACAAGGAATTGAGCACCTTGAAAAAACATGGAAAGAGTTTTTACCAAAGAGGCCATTCAGTTATACTTTTCTAAGCGATAGCTACCAGCGGCTGTATGAAGACGAACAAAAACAAGGGCAATTATTTACCATTTTTTCAGGTCTGGCCATCTTCATTGCTTGTCTTGGCCTGTTTGGATTAGCAACATTCAACACCTTGCAACGCGTAAAGGAAATCGGTATTCGTAAAGTACTAGGCGCTTCAATACCTAGTATTCTCACACTGCTCTCCAAGGAAATTGTAATTCTGATTATAGTTGCCAACCTGATAGCGTGGCCGCTAGCATGGTACTTTATGAACAAATGGCTGGACTCTTTTGCCTACCATATCGACATGAATGTGGCTATTTATTTCCTCGCAGCAACTATGGCCATTATCCTGGCTTTGATAACGGTTAGCATTCAAACCATTCGGGCCGCAATGACAAATCCATCTAATACTTTGAGGTATGAATAAGGAATTAACTGGAACAACTTTACTGTGTTGACTTCACTTCAGCAAGTAGCCAACATGTGAAGAAAGCAGCTCACCACTTCAAGTAGTACTTAAAGTTCAGCTAGCGCGATTTAAAAATTTCTCAATAAATAATGAACCAACCATAGTCATATTCGTTTTTAATTCCGTTAATTTTGTTAAAATATTTTTTTAATGGCATTTATCTGAAGAAAAACACTTACGCGAATTGAAAAAATTAACCATCACATCTGAGAATCCTGGCTTCAATGCTATTCTCACCAGTGCTTCCCCGGCATTGTTCAACCTCCTTTGCACTGTTTGCACAGTGACCAGGCGACCGCATAGGCGGATTAGAATCTGAGACTTGTTGTTTACGAACAATAGTTTGGTGTACCCACCGTGTGTGATTCACCAGTAAGTGCATCACAGCACTTTGTTATTTATTCATTCTACCTTAATACGAACACAACATTGGAAGACACTATAATTGTCAGAACAGCTACGGCTGATGACACACATTATGCTGATACCATCACCACAGAGATGGCCGAATCAGCAAAGGCTCGAGGGACAGGCATTGCCAAGCGCTCGCCAGATTACGTGAAGATGAAAATGATAGAAGACAAGGCTGTCATTGCTGTAAAAAGCGATGGCACCTGGGTAGGCTTCTGTTACATTGAATCTTGGGAGCATGAAAAGTTTGTTGCTAATAGTGGGCTCATCGTGGCTCCCGCTTTCCGCAAGTCAGGAGTAGCAACTGAAATCAAACGGAAAGTGTTTGAGCTTTCCAGAAAGAAGTATCCCGAATCCAAAATTTTTGGTTTGACAACTGGTCTTGCTGTCATGAAGATCAATTCGGATCTTGGCTATGAACCTGTGACCTATTCCCAGCTAACGACCGATGACCAATTTTGGAAAGGGTGCCAGAGTTGCGTCAACTACGAAATTCTAATGAGCAAAAATCGGCAGAATTGTATGTGCACAGCCATGCTATATGATCCAGTTGAGGCTGCTAAAAAGCAAGCTGAAGTGGTTCCTACAGTTGTTACTTCAGAAGGAAACTTGGAACATCATAAAAAGAGAGAGTTCCAAGGCAATTTTAAGCTCTTCGAACGCTGGGTTCACTTTAAGCAATTTGTGCTGCTGAAAGGCTGGAAAAAGAAAGACGATAGTTCTCCTGAAAAGAAGAATTCGTTTTTGAGTTTTCTGTCTTTTTGGTAGGGTCAATTGTTTTATTAAAATCATTTAGAATAACCGAGCAGCAAGGCAGTGATGCTACTGGCTTAAATTAGAATTATGAAGAAAAAGGTTGTACTAGCATTTAGTGGTGGATTGGATACTTCCTATTGTGGCAAACACCTATCCGATGATTTGGGCTATGAAGTTCATACCATCACTGTCAATACTGGTGGGTTCAATCCGGAAGAAATCAAAGAAATCGAAAAGCGAGCATTAAGCTTGGGCGTAACATCTCACAAAACTGTAGACGAAACAAAAACCTACTACGAGAAAGTAATTAAGTATCTCATCTTTGGAAATGTGTTAAAAAACGGAACCTATCCGTTAAGCGTAAGTGCTGAACGCATGTCGCAGGCACTGGCCGCGGCCAATTATGCTAAAGAACTGAAAGCGGATGCTGTTGCTCATGGAAGTACAGGAGCCGGAAACGACCAAGTGCGTTTCGATATGATCTTTCAAATTCTAGTACCCGGCATAGAAATTATTACACCCATTCGAGATAAGAAATTGAGTCGTGAAGAAGAGATTGACTATTTGAAATCAAAGGGAGTCGCTTTTAATTTTGAAAAAGCTAAGTACTCTATTAATAAGGGTCTCTGGGGAACCAGTGTTGGTGGCCGTGAAACATTGAACTCGATGGGGCAGCTCCCTGAGGAAGCTTGGCCTACCCAGGTTACAAAGCACGGAAGCGAAGAAGTAACACTTGGATTCGAAAAAGGGGAACTAATCTCCGTGAATGGGAAAACCTTTACGCATTCAACAGATGTAATACATTACCTTCAATCAATTGCCGGGCCTTATGGGATAGGTAGGGATATCCATATTGGGGATACCATCATTGGCATTAAAGGGCGCGTAGGGTTTGAAGCCGCTGCTCCTCTTCTTATAATTAAAGGACATCACGCCTTGGAGAAACATGTTCTCACCAAATGGCAATTGAGTTGGAAAGACCAACTCGCACAATTTTATGGCAACTGGTTACACGAGGGCCAGTATTTAGATCCTGTGATGCGCGACATAGAGGCGTATTTAACAAGCACACAAAGCAATGTGACAGGAGAAGTTTCCATAACGCTTTACCCCTATCGTTATCAAATCAACGGGATAGAATCCAAGTATGATCTGATGTCATCGAAGTTTGGAAAGTACGGTGAGATGAATCTAGGATGGACTGGAGAAGATGTGAGAGGGTTCTCAAAGATATTTGGAAACCAGACTATGATTTATCATCAAGTAAAGGACGAAGCCGAAAGCCATCAGCCGAAAGCATAAAGCAAAAAGAGAATAACTACTTTAAGCTTTTAGCTGTCTGCATTAAGTTTTATCAAAAACATGGAAACAAGTAAAATAAGAGCAGGAATTATCGGAGGGGCTGGGTACACAGGTGGCGAAACCATACGATTGTTGCTAAATCATCCTCACACCACGTTAACATTTGTTCAGAGTAGAAGTCAGGCTGGAAAATTTCTATTCGAAGTTCATACTGATTTATTCGGTGAGACTTCATTAAAGTTCAACCCAAGTTTCGAAAAAACGATTGATGTCCTTTTCTTGTGCTTAAGCCATGGCGAAAGCAAGAAGTTTTTAGAAGAAAATAATTTCCCAAGCCGCACCCGAATTATTGATTTGGGTAATGATTTTCGCTTGGGGAGCAAAGCTGGTGATCGCGAATTCGTATATGGCCTTCCGGAATTTCAACGTGCTAAAATAAAATCTGCAAAAAATATTGCTAACCCAGGTTGCTTCGCTACCACCATACAGCTAGGTCTTTTACCGTTGGCAAATGCGGGCCTATTAAAAGAAGTTCATACAACTGGAATTACAGGTTCAACAGGTGCCGGTCAAAAACTTCAGGATTCTACTCATTTCTCCTGGCGAACAAATAATATTTCTGCTTATAAAACTCTTTCGCACCAGCATTTAGGGGAAATTAATAAGACACTAAAAGCACTACAAGTAGGATTTAGTGAATCCATCAACTTCGTTCCCTGGAGAGGAGATTTTACACGTGGCATTTTTGTCACTTCCGTGCTAAATTCCGATCTCAGTATTGAAGAGGCAAACAAAATATATAAAGAGTATTATTCTTCTCACCCTTTCACCCACGTTTCAGATTTTATGATCGACCTTAAGCAAGTCGTGAATACTAACAAGTGTCTGATTTATCTGGAGAAGGTTGGAAACAAACTAGCTATTCATTCCGTCACCGATAACTTATTGAAAGGAGCAAGTGGGCAAGCCATCCAAAATATGAATTTGATGTTTGGCTTTGAAGAGACGGATGGATTGAAACTGAAGGGAAATGTATTTTAAGCTGAAAGTGAAAAGCTTGAAGTTGAAAGCTTAGAGAGATGCAAGATTATAAGAAGTTAATTGTATGGCAGAAAGCTCACCAAAATGTATTGGATGTGTACAGGCTTACCGTCAACTTCCCAAAAGAAGAAGTCTATGGTTTAACAAGCCAAATCAGAAGAGCCATAATATCTGTGCCTAATAACATTGTGGAAGGAACTGGAAAATTCACAGATAAAGATTTTGCTAACTTTCTTCAAACAGCTCTGGGCTCTTGTCAGGAGTCAGAATACTTGATCATGCTTTCTTATCAGTTAAAATTCATTGATACGAAAAACTTTGAAACTATGAATGCTCAAATTGGCGAAGTCAAAGCCATGCTAATATCGTTAATCAAAAAACTCAGAAAATAAACATAGTCCAGCTTCAAACTTTAAGCTTTCGACTTTAAACTTCTAGAAATGAAATTATTTGATGTATATCCCCTATTCCCAATAGAACCTGTAAAGGCACAAGGCTCCTGGCTATGGGATAAGGAAGGAAAAAAATATCTTGATCTTTATGGAGGGCATGCCGTTATTTCTATTGGACATAACCACCCTCATTTTGTAGAGTCGCTAAAAAATCAACTGGATAAAATAAGTTTTTACTCAAACAGTGTTAAGAATTCGATGCAAGAGAAGTTGGCTGAGAAACTAGGACAATTATCCGGTTATCCGAATCACCAACTATTTCTTTGTAACTCTGGGGCAGAAGCAAACGAGAATGCCTTAAAACTTGCGTCTTTTGTAAGTGGAAGAAAGAAGGTAATTGCGTTTAAGAAAGCATTTCACGGCAGAACATCAGGAGCTGTTGCAGCAACGGATAATCCTAAAATAGTTGCGCCATTTAATTCAGGTCATGAAATTATTTTTCTGCCACTGAACGACAAACAAGCGTTCATTGAATCCATCAACAAAGATATTTCATCTGTAATTATTGAAGGTATTCAGGGAGTTGGAGGAATTCACTTCCCATCACACTCATTCCTACAACTACTGTCCAAGAAATGTAAGGAAGTAGGAGCCTTACTAATTTTAGACGAAGTACAGTCTGGCTATGGACGCACAGGAAAGTTTTTTGCACACCAGTTTTCGGGTATTGAAGCCGACCTTATTACGGTTGCAAAAGGAATGGGTAACGGGTTCCCAATTGGTGGAGTCCTGATTCATCCTGACATTAAACCCTGGAGTGGAATGTTAGGCACCACATTTGGAGGAAATTATTTAGCCTGCGCTGCAGCTCAATCTGTATTAGAAGTTATCGAACAAGAAAATCTGATGGAGAATGCGGCTAAACTAGGGAAATATTGGATCGATCAACTAAGTACATTCCCTAACATTCTTGGAGTCAGAGGTGAAGGATTAATGATTGGTTTTGACTTGCCCGATTCGTTAGCTTCACTCAGAAAAGATCTGTTGTTCAAACACAATATGTTCACAGGTGAAGCAAAACCCAATACTGTTCGATTGCTCCCCTCACTTGGGCTGACCAAGCAGGAGGGTGATTTATTCCTCGAAGCATTGACTGCAGAATTAAAACAGAACGTTCTATCATGAAACAATTCCTGTCAGTAGACGATGTGCCAAACATTCCTCAATTTGTTCAGCAAGCACTGAAGTATAAAGCGCTGCCATTTAAGGACATCCAATTGGGATTGAACAAGAGATTAGGTATGCTCTTTTTAAATCCAAGCATGCGCACACGTATTAGCACACAACTGGCGGCTAAAAATCTAGGTATGGATGCAATTGTATTTAATGTGGGGCAAGATGGTTGGGCACTTGAGTTTGAAGACGAAGCCATCATGAGTGGCTCAACTGTTGAGCACGTAAAAGAAGCGGCTCCAGTGCTAGGAAAGTATTTTGATGTTTTAGGGATTCGCACTTTTCCTTCTCTAAAGAATAAAGAAGATGATTATAGCGAATTATACATCAAGCAATTCATCAAATATTCAGGCATACCAGTGATCAGTCTCGAAAGCTCAACACTTCATCCTTTGCAAAGTCTGACTGATATAATTACCATCACTGAGAACTTCAAGGAAAAAAGAAAACCTAAGATTGTATTAACCTGGGCACCACATGTAAAAGCCTTACCACAATGCGTAGCCAATAGTTTTTCACAATGGATAAACGCATGGGGAGAATCAGACTTTTTCATTACGCATCCAGAGGATTACGAACTGGATAAGAAATTCACAACTGGAGCAACCGTTCTTCATGATCAGGATGAAGCATTAAAAGATGCTGATTTTGTGTATGTGAAAAACTGGAGTACGTATTCCGATTACGGCAAAATCTATTGCAACGACCCGAAATGGATGTTGACTCACAAAAAACTTAGCTTGACCAACAATGCTAAGGTAATGCATTGCCTACCAGTCAGGAGAAATGTAGAGTTAAGCGATGATATTCTGGATAGCGCAAACAGCATCGTTACTCAACAGGCAGGTAACAGAGTGTGGGCAGCCCAGACCGTATTGGCAGAGTTATTAAAATCCTAAGTATTTTTTTAACGTATTCAAATTATTCCAAAGAAGGATAGCTAAAGATTTCAAAATATGAATAAACTATACATTATTAAGATCGGTGGAAATGTTTTAGATGATGAGAAGTCACTTAAGGAGTTTTTAAAAAACTTTGCATCAATTCACGAACCGAAAATTCTAATTCATGGTGGCGGCAAGATCGCCACCAAAATTGGGGATCGCCTTGGAATAGAATCCCTGTATATCAAAGGGAGAAGGGTAACCGATGAACCCACATTAGATCTAGTCACTATGGTGTATGGTGGCCTGGTCAACAAACAAATTGTAGCCCAACTTCAATCACTCGGATGCAATGCCATGGGATTAACTGGAGCAGACGGAAATATGATCAAGGCAATCAAGCGACCCGTGGGTGAAGTAGACTATGGTTTTGCTGGCGATATTAATGTAGATAGTGTTAACTCAACATTACTCTATTTTCTGTTAAAGCAAAATGTAATACCCATCTTCGCGCCACTTACACACTCAAATGGATCCATGCTAAACACCAATGCTGATACAATCGCCTCCGTCTTAGCGATCTCTCTTAGCAAACATTTTGATGTGAGATTAATTATGTGTTTTGAAAAACCAGGAGTTTTAAAAGACGTTAACGATTCTGGATCAGTCATTCGCCAGTTGAATAAGACTCAATATGAAAAACTGCTTAAGGAAGGATCATTCCACGATGGCATCCTTCCAAAGCTTGAAAATGCTTTTACTGCTATTCAATCTGGAGTAAAAGAAGTATTAATTGGAGAGCATACCAATTTGATAGCGAATACAGGTTATGAAACAATCGGCACGTTAATAACTCTTTCGTGAACCAGCGACTACACGATATTGCCATTGACCTTCTAAAGCAACTCATCGCCATTCCATCCTTCAGCAGGGAGGAAGATAAAACGGCTGACTTGTTAATAGCTTTTTTCACTCAACAAGGAATTGCAACTAACCGCAAAGGCAATAACGTTTGGGCGGTGAACCAACACTTTGCTGGTTCTAAGCCCAGCCTCTTGTTAAATTCTCATCACGATACAGTGAAACCGAATCCGGGATACACCCGCGATCCGTTCTTACCAACTATTGAAAATGAAAAGCTCTATGGTTTGGGAAGTAATGATGCTGGAGGACCTCTGGTAGCATTAATTGCGGCCTTCCTTTACTTCAATGATCAGAAAGATCTGAAGTACAATATTGTCTTTGTAGCTTCAGCAGAGGAAGAAATTTCAGGAACGAATGGAATCGAGCTGGTTTGGGGTGAGCTGCCAAAAATTGATTTTGCAATAGTGGGCGAACCTACCCTTACCGATATTGCTGTAGCCGAAAAAGGACTACTGGTCATAGATTGCGTTAGCAAAGGTAAGGCAGGTCACTCAGCACGGGAAGAAGGCATCAATGCTATTTACGAGGCATTGAAAGATATTGAATGGTTTAGAAATTATCGGTTTCCTAAAGTTTCAACTTCCTTGGGTGAAATTAAAATGTCAGTAACAGTTATTAATGCAGGGCAGGCACACAATCAGGTACCGTCTGAATGCAAGTTCGTTGTTGACATTCGTGTAACTGATGCGTATACATTGGAGGAAGTATTAGAAACTGTAAAACAAAATGTCTCCTGTTCGGTGAATGCTCGATCTCTACGCTTACGATCTTCAGGAGTTTCGCAAGATCATGCTCTTGCGAAGGCTGGTGCAAAAATCGGGAAAAGGCTGTATGGGTCACCTACCACATCCGATCAGGCATTGATTCCAGTCCCTTCTATTAAAATGGGGCCGGGCGATTCTGCCCGATCTCACAGTGCAGATGAATTTATATTTACTAAAGAAATAGAAGAAGGCATAAAAAGCTATGTTTCTTTGCTCTCTAAGATAGTATTATGAAAACTCTAGTAAAAATAATTAAGTCGGAGATTCTTTCTGACAATTGGTATATCCTTAGAAAAATAACGTTTGAGAATTTAAATAAAAATGGAGAAGTCAAAACGCATAGCAGGGAAGCTTATGATCGGGGAAATGGTGCTACGATTTTGCTGTACAATAAATCCCAAAAGACGGTAGTCCTGACAAGGCAATTCAGATTACCAACCTTTATCAACGGCAATGAATCTGGAATGCTAATTGAATCCTGTGCCGGGCTACTCGATAAAGACAATGCAGAAGATTGTATTCGCAGAGAAACCGAAGAAGAAACGGGTTATAAAATAAAAGATGTTCGCAAGATTTTTGAAGCCTACATGTCACCAGGTTCTGTTACAGAAATTCTATATTTCTTTATTGCAGAATACACCAAAGAAATGAAAGAAAGTGAAGGGGGTGGCGTAGATGACGGTGAGGATATTGAAGTGTTAGAGTTCGAGTTCGATAAGGCTATCAAAATGATGGAGAGCGGTGAGATAAAAGATGGAAAAACGATTATGTTGCTTCAGTACCTGCAATTACATAATCTGCTGTAACTTGTAACTATTTATGAAACTCTGGCAAAAGGATAAAGATTCGCTTCAGGAAGTAACTCGTTTTACGGTTGGCAAAGATCGGGAAATGGATTTACACCTTGCCTCTTTTGACGTACTGGGTTCTTTGGCTCATATTCAAATGTTAGAGACCATCGGCTTGCTTACAAAGGCTGAGCTTAAAACTTTACAAATAGAATTAAAGAATATCTATTACCAGATCAGGAAAGGTGATTTTATCATTGAAGAAGGTGTAGAAGATATCCACTCGCAGGTAGAATTGCTTCTTACAAAAAAGCTTGGTGAAGTCGGTAAAAAAATTCATAGTGGCCGATCGCGCAACGATCAAGTTCTCCTGGACGTCAAGTTATACCTAAAGAGCGAGATTCAAGAAATTACCAAAGAAGTACAATCTCTCTTTACTTTATTACTCAGCAAGAGTGATGAACATAAAAACATACTTCTTCCAGGCTATACTCATTTACAACTGGCAATGCCATCTTCTTTTGGACTTTGGTTTGGAGCTTATGCCGAAAGCTTGATAGATGATTTGATTATACTGGAAGCCGCCTTCCGTGTAGTTAATAAAAATCCATTAGGTTCAGCCGCGGGTTACGGATCCTCCTTCCCACTTAATCGAACCTTAACAACACAACTTCTTGGCTTTGATGATCTCAACTTTAATGTCGTGTACGCCCAAATGGGGCGAGGCAAAGCCGAACGTATTGTTGCTCAATCTATGGGGAACATCGCAGCAACACTGGCAAAGTTGTCCATGGATGCTTGTTTATACCTGAATCAAAACTTTGCGTTTATTACCTTCCCAGATGAATTGACCACGGGTTCAAGTATTATGCCGCATAAAAAAAATCCCGATGTCTTTGAATTGATCCGCGCAAAATGCAACACCTTACAAGCACTTCCTAATGAACTTATCTTAGTAACTTCAAATCTACCATCGGGCTACCACCGAGACTTACAACTTCTCAAAGAAAAACTTTTTCCTGCATTTGAGACTTTAAAAGAATGTCTTCGAATGACAACACTAATGCTCTCTCATATTCAAGTCAAAGAGAATATATTGGAAGATGGCAAATACAAATTTCTTTTTAGTGTGGAAGAGGTGAACAAATTAGTACTATCAGGTATTCCATTCAGGGATGCCTATAAAAAAATAGGCCAAGAGATTGAAGGGGGAACGTTCAAGTATTCAACCCATTTGAAACATACTCATGAAGGGAGTATTGGTAATCTGATGAACGATAAGCTACAAGCTAGCTTTATAGAAATATTTTCAAAATTTAATTTCAAAAAAACAGAAGAGGCCTACCAGAAACTTCTAGAGAACTAAAGGCTCCTGCTAAAAATCACTCACTTTTAACGAGAACTATTAAAGACAACATGACTCCATCATTCATTCTTTCTGTTATTCTAGCCATATCTATTGTAAGCTACCTTTTTGATCAATTCCTCGACTACCTCAATCTTAAAGCCCAGCGTAAAGACATACCTGCAGAAATTGTAGACTTCTACAACACAGAAAAGTATCAGAAGTCTCTTGACTATCAAGCTGATCAACAACGGTTCTCATTCATTTCATCAGCCTTCAGCTTTGTGATTTCATTATTGATGCTAGTGCTTGGAGGGTTTGGCTGGCTAGACAGTGTCCTAAGGCCTTTCATAGAAAATGAAATCTTATTAGCGCTCGCGTTCTTTGGAACTATAATGATTACATCAGATCTAATAGGAATTCCTTTTCAATGGTATTCAACATTTGTAATCGAAGAAAAATATGGCTTTAATAAAACAACTGGTAAGATCTTTATTATCGACAAACTCAAGGGCTATTTATTAGGTGCTGTGATTGGCGGAGTATTGCTTTCCGTTTTGCTCTATCTCATTCAAACCCTTGGGCCCAACTTCTGGATATGGTTTGGATTAATAGCGGCTGCATTTATTCTATTGGTTAACATGTTTTATACTTCACTATTCCTTCCACTTTTCAATAAACTAACTCCTTTAGGGGATGGCGACTTGAAAAATGCGATAGAAGCCTTTGCTAGAAAAGTAAATTTCCCTCTTGATAATATCTTTATAATGGACGGATCAAAACGTTCCGCCAAAGCGAATGCCTTCTTTTCGGGTATTGGTAAGAAAAAGAAAATAGTCCTATTTGATACATTGATTACTAATCACACCACCGAAGAATTAGTGGCTGTATTAGCACACGAAGTTGGTCACTTCAAAAAGAAGCATATCGTATGGAGTTATTTGATCTCTATTGTGCAGGTCTTTTTTGTTTTGTTTATTCTATCCCTCATGATTTTTAATGAAAACCTCTCCCTCGCACTAGGCGGAAGTACACAGGCTATTCACTTAAATCTCATTGCATTCGGAATCCTCTTCTCTCCTATTTCTGGTATAACCGGTTTATTGATGAGTCTATTGAGTCGTAAAAATGAATATGAAGCAGACGCCTATGCCAAGGAAACCTATGATGGCAGCGCACTTTCAAACGCGCTTAAAAAACTTTCTGTTGATTCACTAAGTAATCTCTACCCGCATCCAGCATACGTATTCTTTCATTATTCCCATCCTCCTTTGCTTAAAAGACTTGAAGCATTGAACCGATCTTGATAGTACAACAAGTGGGTGAACTTGGGAATTAAAAACTTCTTGGAATTAACTTTTCTAGATCGACAAACCGATACCCAAAAGTTAAGCTTATCTTGAGATTTGAAGAGGTAAAATAAGACGGTTGTAATGGTGTGTAGTTTACATCTCCTGTTATGTTCAAATTTAGATAAGTTCTGTCTCCATTATACCCTATGTTGAGAGCCGCCATAGCTGCCCACTCAACGTTGGTATAGGTAAATTCTCCTAAATCGCCTTCATAAAAATTGAACGCCAACCCAGTTCCGCCAAAAATCATTGGAGATATAAAAAATCTTTCACCGAACGGAGTAATCGTAACTCCATAGCCAGGCATTGCTAAAAATCCAGGAGCTTTAAGATATTTAAGGCCAACTTGATCACCATATGTGGCAGCCTTGTCGTAGGTAGGTGGAACCAAACCAGATCCAGCACCAAGTCCTCTGTAAAAAGGCTCCAGCCTGAGTAAAAAAGAACCGGCTGTTTTCCGCTGTAATTCATTTTGAAACATGGCAGTGCAGTAAGAATACTTTTGATGATTAAAAATATAAGTTAGTTGTGCACTTATTCTGTACTGATGAACATCAGCATTTGATTGGAATCGATCCATTGGATCAACAGAAATCATTCCTTTCGTATCTGAGATTAACCCACGAATTGCAAATTTTCTCCCTGTATAGCTCAACGAAAATCTAAATTGATCCAGATTCTCACGATCCTCTTCCAGAAGTCTGGTCTTAGGCAATGAAAACGTAATGTCTGCATCCAGAATTTTGTAAGTAAGGCCAATTCCAACAAAATCATTTACATTGTTGAATAGCGAAGTTGGTATCGCAGGATTAGTTTCGTTCTTTGAGCCATAGACAAGACTACTGCCTTGTGTGCCATAGATTAAACGAATATCATTTGGCTTATCAAACTTGCGCACAAAAATTGAATCAACATCTGAAATAGTCGCCCTATTTAAAGCTCCTATAGAACTTTCTTGTTGTGCACTGGAAGAATAAACACTTGCAAGGGTGAAGAGTAAAAAAGCAAATTCTTTTACAGACATATTCATTCAACTGATCCTGCCCTATTACCAGCGCAAGTTGGGGTATTTCATCCGAAATGAAAAGGATTTGATTATTCAACCAGAGATCCTAATTTAGCAACATAAGCGGGAGTAGCTCAGTTGGTAGAGCATCAGCTTCCCAAGCTGAGGGTCGCGAGTTCGAGCCTCGTTTCCCGCTCTTTAAAAAAATGAATTTGTTATCACCGTTTGGTTCCTGAAGTCTAATGAAAATTAAAAACTCGCGTTGGTTCATCATCCCCAGTCTAGCGATTTTGCTTTTCGTTCTTGGCTGCGGGACGGATTCAAATCCTGAACCTACAGGAACTGCTAATCTACCAACCCTAAATACAACTACTATCAGCGATATTAACTCATCATCTGCTTCGGGTGGCGGGGATATTTTAACTGAAGGAGGAACTTCAATCTCAGCCAGAGGAGTGGTTTGGAGCACAACCAATAGCCCTACTGTAGCACTTTCAACCAAAACCATTGATGGTGTCGGAATCGGAATCTTTAAGAGTGCACTGAGTGAATTAGAACCAAGCACGACTTATTTTGTGAGGGCCTACGCAACTAATAACCTTGGAACAGCCTACGGAAATGAAGTAGAATTTACAACCGCAACGGAATTACCCACATTAATTACAATCCCTATCCGTAGTATTTCTTCTTCATCGGTTTCAAGTGGAGGCACTATTTTTAATGATGGAGGAAGCCCGATTGCAGTTAGGGGTGTTGTGTGGGGCACTAGCCCTGATCCAACCATTTCGCTTTCAACCAAAACCACAAATGGAACAGGTACAGGAACGTTCTCTAGTACTGTGGCTGGTTTAGTTGCGGGTGTACCTTACTTTGTTAGAGCGTATGCAACAAATAGTAAAGGAACTACCTATGGAAATACTGTTCGTTGGAAATTTAGTCGTGGTGGTTGACATTGGTAGTCAATTAGAATAAGCCTTGTACCAATTTATTCATGAGTAGCTTGCTTGTTTAACTTCAGCATTCCATTTTATCGTAATGGAAACATACTAATAAATGACGCCACTCTTCAAAAAGCTCAACTATAAATACCAAAAAGAAATTATTGCAATCAACGCACCTAGATCATTTGCTTGCGAATTGTTGGCGATGAAAGAAAATGCAAAGATTATTACCGCTACAGAAAAAGCAGTCAAAGCCGAATTTATCATAGGTTTTGTAGTTACTCAACCTGAAATAGACAAGTTCATTTCAATAATTGCCGGTAAACTTCAAGGGGATCCCATTATTTGGATTTGCTATCCAAAATCAAGTTCAAAAAAATATACATGCGATTTCAACAGAGACACAGGTTTTACTTCCCTTGTAAAATTTGGCTTGGAAGGTGTAAGACAAGTTGCAATTGATGATGATTGGAGTGCTCTCCGATTTAGAAAGGTTGAATTTATCAAGACACTTACGAGAAAAGAAAGCTACGCATTGACTAGTGAGGCCAAACAACGCACGACTAAAAAAGGTCAATAGAAAAATAGTCATCATGAACCGCGTGCAGTTGGGGTAAAAAACTTATGACACAAGTAGGATCCCATCAAATCACCGGTTTCAAAAATTAAGATATTTTTGAAACAAACTGAAGGCAGAGGTTCAGTCTTTTTTCCCTCTTTAATACAGTGACCACGATGTTTTAAAAATATTGACCTATGCCAACGACAAACCCACCAGTTTTATTGTAATTATAACCATAGTCAATGCGCAACATCGTATCGAATGCTCTTTTATAAATTGCACGCAAACCCATCCCGCCAAAGGCTTTCATGTTTTCAGTTTTAGCAAAATCAGAAAAATCACCACCGGGCTTCCTCCATGTTCCAAAATCAAAAAAAGCTACTGCCTGGGCGGCAAATAGTCGTTTATCAATAAATGTCTGTCGATATTCTATGTTGGTAACAATGGTACCTGTGCCTCTATCCACACGATTGCCCACGCCACGTATATTTAAGTAGCTATCTAGCACAAAAGGAGCAAACGGAGTGTCTTCATTCGTAGACAATCCCAATTTTAGGCGGGTTGCCAAATTTCCCGTCTTTCCAATCCGATGAAAATATTTAAAATCATTGAAAACGATAAAGAATAGAGTTGGGTCTACTGTGCGCTTTATGACTTCTGAATTTAATTGAGTTGAGAAGCCTTGTAAGTAAAAGGAAGAGTAATTCAAATGATTACTTCTGAATATTGACTTAATAAGTCCCCCTCTTCGTTGCAATTCATCGATCGCTTGGAGGTCTTGAGTATCTTGTTGCTTGGTATAGAGTTCTTGAAAGCCTCCTACACTGATCTCCACACTTTCTCTAAATCCGAAATGACGGGTTACAGAAACACCGCCCGTCAGGTTATCATAGTTATAATCAACTATTGTCTCATTAATAGTTAATGGCTCAACGGTTGCCCAGCGGGTAAAATTTGCTGAGTAGCTCCACGGCTTATTGCCGAACCTTGTTAGTTGATAGTTGAGAAAAATCGAATGCCTATCGTAATACTGATAATAAGCAATCAATTTATTTCCCTTTCCTCCTATATTGGCATCCTGCACCCCAGCCCGGCACCAAAATGTTTCATCGGTTTTTCCTAAAGCAAAAATGGGAATGGTATTAAACATCTCACTGCAACGAAAAACAATCGTGATACCATCCAAAGTTTTAGATTGATCTACAACCACAGTGCCCATGATCTCGAGGTTTGCAATTCTCTGGCGGTCCGCCTCAATCTTTAATGAATCATATTGGTCTCCTACTTGCGATGAAATAAACAGACGCAAATAATCTTCCTTGGTTCGGGTCAGCCCTTCAATTTTTATTTCACTTATACTCCTTTGAGCAAGAGCAGCGGCAGGAATATACAGAAAGATAAATAACACGACCTTGCACACAATGGCTAAGTTTTATCCAGAGTACTCGCAACAGATAAAAAAACTTTTACATCATCTGACATACTAAAGCTATTACCTCCTACTCTATAGTTTATTCGGTCAATTGAAAATTCTCCCTTGAAAAAATAGCCTGTGCCCAGCATATCAGCAATAAAATCAAACTTGATTTCTTTAGTTACCTTTTTAATCGTCAGTTTACCGGTAACATTAAATTTGTCAGGCTGTGGCATCGCTAAGATTTTCGTTGAAACAAACCTAATTTCAGAAAAATTAGCAACATCAAAATATTCCTCCTTCTTCAAATGCTTATTCCGCAGATCTATTCCGGTATCAATTGATCTTGCATCAATGCTTATATCAAATTTACTAGCTAATAAGTCATTTGGATCAAAAGAAACACTTCCTTTCAATCCGGTAATGGTTCCTTCAACGGTTATACCCATGTTCTTAATAGAGAAGAATATTGACGAACCTTTATCGGTAGGCATGTAATGTTGCGTCCAACCGGGCAAGAATGAGCAAAGAGCAAGCGATAATAAAAATAGTTTTTTCATTATTTCAGTTCAGCCTTACCAAATATGACAGTGAACTGCTCACACCATACCAACACAAACTTATAGGTTGCAATATCAGTATTATTTGGTATTTCATAGGATTGCTTTCCATCCGTAGACTTTAATTTACCTAAACTTATATACGAGCTGGCCATCTCGTCTTTGCTCAAATAAATTTTCAAATCCGGTCCGTTTTGAGAAGAATAGGGATCAAGCAATACCGTTTTTTTTCCTGCTCCTTCGTAAATAGCTGCGGTACCGCTTACCGTATGTCCAACTCCTACAAACGCTCCGCTTTTTATAAGAGTAGCTGTTGCTGGATTAAAAGCATCATCAATAGGTGTCGTAGGTGTGGCTTCATCTTCTTTACAAGAAGTGATGAATAAAACTAAAAAGAGAACGAGAATTTGTTTCATGATATTTCTATTTTAAAGCTAGACTTACTCCTATTGTGAACAAACCAGATTTGTTCCTAAACCTATCATTAGGCTCAGGAAACTGCTGAACATCCGTACTGGTTGTATACTCTGTAAACAAAAATTGGAACCCCGCTTTGATCGACAATTTTTCATTCACTTTGTACTTGCCATAAAATTCGGAATTCAGCGTACCTAAATCATTGTCACTGACCAGCAAAAGATTAAATGGCGTTGGTTTACCTTCCGTATTCTGACCTTGTGAACCATTAATATAATTGCCTTTCCTTTCCGATCCTAAAGAAAACCCTATCACATCAATATTGAACCCCACATAAAATTTCGGAATAATTGGATAGCCAAAATTTACCATCGCATTGATAGCCAGCACTTGTGGTCTAGCAATAAGAAATGTATCGATATAAGCCTCAATATTCTCTTTAAAAAAAACTCCGGGACCCGTGCCTCCTGAAGTGAGCTTTGCAGGTGCCGTACTGTAATACTGATTCGCTCCGAGGTACGTGGTGAATCGCCCTCCGGCTCCTATTTCAAATTTCTGTTTCTTGCCGAGCTTCCAGTTGTGAAGATAAGCTCCGGTGAATGTAACTTCAGATGAACCGAAGGCAAGACCCTGGTCAAACGAATTGAAAGTAGAAGGCTGTTGCTGTGCAAACCCAGAACCAACTAGTATTGATAGAGCTAAAATGAGTATGATTCTTCTTCGCATTGAATAGTTTTCGTACAAATAAAAATCTTAATAATCCTTTCTCTTGTCAGCATCGCGACAAATTTGTAGCTGAACTTTAAAACAAATAGCCCTTTCACTGAAAATGACCTATCTAGCACTAATTGAAAGAAATGGTTTATCTAAAAGTTATTAGAACCACTGGCAGATAGTGGCCATCAACGATAACAAATATTCTGATAGGGGCAGAACTTACACGTTTCGGTTAAGGTAGTCTGGTCAAATACCCCATCTGGGTTATAAATATCCTCCAACAGGCTCTTAAGCTCTATTTCAAAATCTGGTAAAATTTTATCCACATCAGTAACAAGCTGCTTGTTCATTTTTAAACCAAATTCAAAAGTATCCTCAAATATATTTGCCCTGCTCATCAGACCCGGAACGAGTCTTGTTCCCTCACTAAGTGTCGAAGTTGTTTTATAGAGCAGGGCATATACCAGTGTTTGAAAAGCTGCTTTGTTTCTTTTCTCATCACGGGCAAAAAGAGATGAAACACTCTCAAAATCCAACTTATCCTTTCCGGTCTTGTAATCGATGATGCGCACTTCATTGCCCTTTCGATCTACGCGATCAATCTTACCCCCCACCACCGCATAGCCTGGAGCGTGACTGATTTTCACGTTGTATAACAAACCCTCCTGCTCTACCGCCTCCATAACAAATGGGCTGTACTCCTTATCGATTTCCATTATTCGTCTCGCAATCCGCTTCACTACTTCTTTCACCACCAGTCGTTGTCCTTCGTACTCGACTTTCTTTCCTGGCTCTAGTCGATAGGTTTTAATGAAAGCCTCATCAATCAATTGATCAATCGCTAGCTCAATATTTTCAAAATCTCCTGCCTCCACACTCTTATTCTTCTTGCGTTCATAGAGTTTTTTATAGAACGTCTCCATCACTTCATGCAAAAAAATTCCTAGTACTCGTGCATCCAAGTCCTCTTCCACTTCATCTGGTTCCTTTATCCGTGCGACATACCGGAAATAAAACTTGAGCTTACATTCGATATAGGCGTTAAGAGCGGAAGGGGATATTCCACGAACTCGGGCCGGATCTGAATTGGACTTCGTAAGCGCTTGTAGTACTTTTTCGTCTTTTCGAATAATAATGGGTTTAACTGGCTCCGGCTTGATGGAATTGTGCAGTACTTCAAGTTGGATATTGAAGCCACCTTCATAAATCAGTTGTTTAAGGTAGCGGCTCATTTCTCCTTGACCAAGGACGTCTGTTTCCGAATTGTAAAAAAGAAAAACATTTTCTGCACGTTGAATCACCCGATAAAAAAGGTAGGCATACATAGCATCCTGATGCTCAACGGTAGGCAGATCATATGCTTTTCGAATATTAAATGGAATATACGATCCTTTGCTGCCAAATGAAGGAAAAGCTCCTTCATTCATAGATAGAATGAAGACATTCTTAAAATCCAAATTACGCGTTTCAAGAACACCCATCACCTGTAATCCGCGAAGTGGTTCGCCAACAAACGGAATTTTTTGCGCCCGAACTAATTGTCGAAGCAATCGAAGAAAAGATTTCAAAGACTTATTTCGTTCTTTACCATCTTCACCAGTTACTTTTTTGACATCTTCAACTGTAGGATGAAGCACTTCCTTAATTCTGTTTAGGAGTTTTAAAAATTGAAAAGCAAATTCCTTGTCTAGGGAACTAATAGATTCAAGTTTACCAATCTCTTGAACAATAGAAAACAGGTAAGCCAAAGGATTTACTTCACTTTTTCTAAATATCAAGCGATGCATTTCAACAGAAGTAACTAAAAAACTTTGTGGGATATTGACCCAGTTATGAGAAAGAATTTCTTTACGCTTGACATTGGCGGAAATGGTATCAGCTGCTACCACATAGGGATGCCCTAGAATCGGTAGAACTTGCCTATGACTAAAATGATCTTTACGGGTACTCATCTGAAGCTCCATCAACAACTCAATCAGATTAAACAAGGGAGTACTGCTTAACGCAAAACCCATTGTTACATTCAGCTTGTCTACGCTTCCAGAGATACCGTGTAGTACAGGCATTAATAGCTTCTCATCTGGTAAGACAATAAGAGTATCCTCTGCCGTAATTCCTTTGGTCAATTCCTCTTGCAGGACTTGAGCCATCAGTTTGGTTTGCCCAATTGGCTGTGCCGATCCAAAAACACGAAAAGATTTAGGTTGCCTGAAGTTAGAAGGAAACCCAGCGGAAAGAGTTTTTTTTAGTACAGAATGTTGATGATAATCCCGAATGAACTTTCCTGCTTCCTGCCGAATATCATTTACATAATACTCATCGCCATCCCAATATACTTGGCTACCTTGTGCTACATAATGAGAAATTATTTTCTCTTCTGCCATGGTAAGGGCATTGAAACCAACAAACATTACCCTATTAAAATCTTGTTCTTTCTTACCCATGGAGGTAATGCGTTCCGCAAGTTCTCGGTGGACCATGCCTTCATACCCAAGGCCCACTGCTTTCAATTCTGCCTTATACGTTTTGTAAAGCAAAAAAAGTTTGTTCCAAATCTCCAAAAAACTTTGCTTGTTCTTAGTTAAGTTTTCTTCAAAGCTCAACCAAAAACTTTGTAAAAACTCACGCTGTTCTTTTGTCAGATAATCAAAGCTGGAGTCGAGTTCCTTTTGGTTTCGAAGGTCCTTAAAAAGCTGTTCGGCATTAACGATGTATTTGTCTACTTCATCAAAATCTCTTAAAAGCATTTCGCCCCAAAAGTAGAATTGGTCAAATGGCTCACCTTCCTTATCAGTATCTGGCGAAGTCATGATCAACTTATAAATAGCGTGGAGGCGATGTACCAATTCTAGTTTATCAGGTACTTTTAGTTCAGAAAAATCCGAAATAAAATCTTCAATAGTAATCAGCCTTGGCGCAAATGCCGGTTTGGTCAAAAGCGAGCTCAACTGTTTTTGAAAATACAAAGCCGCTCTCCGGTTAGGAAAAACAAGTGTGAGTCCATCCAATTGAGGATGCTCTTTATAGATCTGTTCTGCTAATTCTTTAAGAAATGATTTCATCGCATCAGAAACCTAAACCTAATTGCTTCTCATCTTTTTTCTTATTCTTGGTCACTCGTCCCGGAGGAACCGAAACAACATCTCCTGTTTTTATATACAATAAATATCCATCCACATTCGCTAAGTCCATCTTCTTTAAGGTATCCATGTATTCTGCAACTTGCCTTTGGTCTTCCGTCTTGGGCTCACCCGTTTTAAAATCTACAATTACTGCTTTCCCGTCTGCTAACATCAAACGATCAATGCGATTGTCCGATCCACCCGGTAATAATATGGGTACCTCAGTCCGAACATCCCACTCACGAACAAACCAAGAAGCGATCAACGGGTTGGCCAATAATTCCTCCACTAATTTTACTATTGCAGGTTTTTCCTCCTCAGTCATTAGTCCCTCAAAAATAACTTGCTGAATAGTAGTTTGTAATTGATCGGCATACTTGATTCTAGAAAGTATAGTATGAAGGTGAATGCCGTATTTCACTTTTCCAATTGCATCGTGTTCGGGTTCAAAATATCCTCTAGAGTTTTGCTTTATGACCAACTTATCCCTCCATTGCGTGGATTGGTAAGAACCGAGAGTAAGCGAGGAAATTTGTTTACCCTTATCATTCATTTTTGGAATCATCCATTCACCAGACTTCCAAACCTGCAAGGTCTCGTCCCATTTAGGTTGTAGTTTTTCCGAGCGGGTAATGCTATCATAAAGAAGGTTTGCGACAGTTTTCGCCTTCTTGCCAGGGGCTGTTACTATCAAGCCATGCTCTGCTCGAGTCAATGCCACATATAAGAGGTTAAGGTTGTCAAGATAACATCTGGAGCGTTCCTCTTCATAATACTCTGCAAAGACTGTCTCCTTCAATGCTGATTTATAAGTTACTGGTAAATAGCCAGCCTTATCTAGGGGAGATTCAGATGTAGTTACCCACAGATTAGGTTGCTTACCCACTTCATGATCGAGACTCCATGAACAAAATGGAATAATGACATACTTGAACTGCAAACCTTTTGATTTATGAACTGTCAAGACTTGAATGGCATCCACCTCGCCAGAAACCTGTATGGACTTCTTAAATTTATTTTGCTCCCACCAGTCTAGAAAAGCACCAAGGTCATTTCGCTCCCGGCTAGTAAAGTCCAGGACTAGGTTTTGAAACGTTTGTAGATAAGTAAGCTCACCTGTATAATTTCCAAGTGCAAAAATTTCGATTAACGTTTCCGTCAACTCAAAAAGGGGTAATTTTTTTAAAATTAATTTCTGGTAAGTGAATGCCAGTGGCAAGTCATTTTCAAATGTGACATCGTACGCTACTGCAAAAACCTCGTTTAGATTTTTATCTGGCTGGTGAAGCTTGGAGAATTCATAGGCTAGTTGGGCTTTCGCTATTTGATCTTCATGATTTAGTAAATACTTCAGTGAGCTGATCAGAAGATTAACGGTAGTGGCTCCATCTAATCTCAGTGATTCATTGGAAACAACATCATACTTGCAGTCCGCTTTTGCCGCAGTTGAATTTCTGTAATTCATTAAGTGTGCTACGATGCTTTGACCTTCCCCATTCGTTCTAACAAGAATGGCAATGTCTTTTAAAGAAGCACCAAGTAGTTGCAATCTTTCGAGGTACTCAGGAATTTTGCCCATTGCCAATTCCTTCCATTTCTCACCACCTTCTTCTTTCAAAAATGAAACCTCAACAAAACCACTCTCTTTCTTATGAATAATCTGGGGCACATCAATATATGCTTCCGTGGTGATGGCCTTTCCCGTTTCTAGTGCAACAAGAGCCGAACTTGTAGTAAACAGTTCATTGTTAAATGAAACAATTTCAGAGGCACTTCTAAAATTTTGCTTCAACTCTTTTGTTTCAACACGCTTTGCGCCAATACTTCTTTCTACCTCCTGTTGCAATAACTTAAGATCACCACCACGCCAACGATAAACGGCCTGTTTTACATCTCCGACTACCATACTTGGATGCCCTTGATCAAGCCCGTTGGTGAGCAACGGAAAAAAATTTTTCCATTGAAGGCCTGAGGTATCCTGGAATTCATCAATCAGGTAGTTTCGATAAAACGAGCCAACCTTCTCATATATAAAAGGAGTATCGCTGTCCTGTATCACCCCATTTAAAAAACGAGGAGCATCGGCCAACAGCATAATGCCATTCTCATCTTTATAATCTTTTAGCTTCCGAGAAATATCAGCAATGAGGCCAAAGGAGTAAAAATTATTGAGCACGATTTCGGCCGCCAGGGCCCTACTGTAGTTCTTATTTCTATACTCTACCAACTCGTTAAGCAAAGCAAGAAGTTTTTGATTTGCTAATTTTATGATTATGGCCTTATGTGGGGTGTCCTTATCTGGCCAATTACCTGCTTCCTTAAACGCAGATTCAGCTCGGACTCCTTTTTCTTTGTCATCAAAGGACTTTACGCTGGAAATCTTATGGAATTTTTTAAAGAAATTGTAAATACCCCCTCCATATTTAAAATCGGAACTCTGTAAACCGTGCTGGTAAAAAAGATCCAGCGCTTCATTCGATTTTAACTTGACAACATTTAAAAACTCAAATTTCTTCTTCTTTAAGTCAGTCAGAAGATTTTTAAAAAAATCCTTCTGAGCAGTCGTTTCAATTACAACTTGTTCTATTTCTTTAAACTCCTCCCTAAAAATTTCTTCCGAAAACTCAATTAGGCTTTTACGAATATCCCAAGCCCGTTCGTTCTCCAGATTTTCGTTAGCAAACTCTACCACCCACTTGGTCAGGTCTTCATTATTACCTAATTCATCAATAAGGCTGTCAATCACCTCCTCCATCACAGGCCCTTGTTCTACCTCAAGTCGATAGTCCCCAACCAAACCCGCCTCCCGCGTAAATGAACGTATTACTTTTTGAAAAAATGCATCAATAGTACTTATTGAAAACTGGTCGTACTTATGCAAAATCAATGAAAGCGTTTCCTGGGCATACATTTGAAATGTGTTGGAATCCAATCCTAACTCGCGTTGAAGTTCCAGAGTGAGGTCATTCGTTTCGCCATTTGAAAAGTCTGATAGATAGGCAAGAATCCGATCCTTCATTTCTTGTGTAGCCTTATTAGTAAAGGTTACTGCTAGAATATATTTGAAATAATCATTTCTATGACCCAAAGCTAACTTGAGATACTCCTTGGCTAGAGTACGAGTTTTGCCTGAGCCTGCAGAGGAGCGATATATAGAAAAGGTTTTTTTCAAATCTAATTTTTGAAATGAGTCAGGTTTCCGGATTACTCCGTTTGAGGTAAAAATATAATCTATGAATCTGCAGCTTTTCGATCTTTATTAATACCGAAATTTAATTAACTTGACAGCCAGACATGCGCAAACTATACTTTTTATTTCCCAAGATCGCTTACTCCTTTCCTGTTCAGCTTCTGCTAAATAATATCAGGCGCAACCACCTGATGATCTTGTGTTGGATTATTCTATTTGCTATGGTTACTGGCAACTTTGGGAAATATCTAGGCATACCTTACTTGTTCCTTGACCCCGAATACCTAAATAAGGTCAACTTCACCAGCTTTTTCATCATGGGTTGCCTCACCGCGGGGTTTACCATGGCGTTTCACATCACCTGCTATATTTCTGACAGTCACCGGTTTTCCTTTGTTGGCACGCTGGAAAGTCCTTTCAAAAAATTTACGTTGAACAATAGCCTTATCCCACTTCTTTTCCTAGGAACTTATGTTTTTCAGATTGTCGGATTTCAGATAAATAATGAGTACAGTTCCAGGGCAGAGCTGGCCGTGAACCTCATCGGCCTGCTGGCAGGATATGCCGTCATGATTTCATTGTTCTCTGTGTATTTTCGGTTCACCAATAAAGACATCTTTAAATATGTCGTTTGCAAGATTGATGAACGAATAAAAAGTACTGTAAAAGTTACTCGCGCCAGTGCCATGAAAAAATTGGACATCGCGCAAAAAAAACAAGTAAGAGTCGACTATTATTTCGATAGCTATTTACGTACCAAAAAAGTGGAAAGTATCCGGTTCTATGATAGGGCTACTGTTCTTCAGGTATTCGATCAAAATCATTTTAACTTAGTAGTGATTGAGCTTGTCATCTTTGGCATGGTACTAGTACTGGGTATTTTTAAAGATTACCCGACTTTTCAACTCCCGGCAGCTGCCAGCTGCATGATCTTCCTCACCATTTTTGTGATGATGTCTGGAGCCTTTTCCTACTGGTTTGGTGGATGGTCTGTTACTACCGCCCTTGCCCTATTCCTATTTATAAATCATATGGTAGGAGAAGATTTTTTTAGCAAAAAGTATGAAGCTTTTGGTCTTAATTACACTAAACAACCAGTGGAATATTCTGTTGCAACCATTCAACAACAAAATGACAGTGTGGCTATGGAAACAGACCGCCTTGCTGTGCTGAAACAATTGGAAAATTGGCGGGCTAAATTCTCGCAAGACCAACGACCAAAAATGGTTTTCATTTGCGCAAGCGGAGGTGGAAAGCGCGCCTCACTCTGGACCCTTAATGCCTTGCAAACAGCAGATAGTCTGACTCATGGTCAACTAATGGAAAACAGTGTGTTGATTACTGGCGCATCCGGAGGATTAATTGGAGCAAGTTATTTCCGAGAATTAAAACTACGGGAGAAACTTGGCCAATCGATTAACCCATACTCCCCTACCCACCGGCAAAAAATCTCTACTGACAATCTAAATCCATTGATTTTCAGTCTGCTGGCTAACGATCTCTTTGTTGGATTTACAAAATTTGAATACGCTAAAAATTTCTATGAGAGAGATCGTGCTTTCACTTTTGAAGATCAGCTCAATCAGATTACAGAAAAATTGATGGACAAACCCATCAGTGCGTATTCTGCACCGGAAAGTAAAGGAATCATTCCGATGTTGATCCTCACACCAACCGTTATCAATGACGGTCGAAAAATTTACATCGCTTCAAGGCCTGTCTCTTTTATGAATACAGAGATCATGAATTTTTCTGACTACTCTGCTTCCAAAATATCCGGAGTAGACTTTAACAGATTTTTTGAAGATCAAGGTTCAGCTAACCTTCGTTTTCTTTCAGCCTTACGAATGAGTGCCACTTTTCCATATATCACCCCCAACACAACCTTACCCACTGAACCCCCTATTCAGATAATGGATGCGGGCATCTCCGATAACTTTGGATTGTCTGATGCAGTGCGCTTTACCTATGCTTTCAAAGATTGGATTTCAGAAAATACGGCAGGTGTAATTTATGTTTCTATACGCGACTCTCCAAAGCTCGCAACCATCATGCCTAAATCAGGGCAGACTATTATGGATGATGTTACCCAACCAATCAGCAGCGTGTACAACAACTTTGAAAATTTTCAAGATATCGCCAGCGACATGTTGATTGGTCAGGCACACTCTTGGCTCCCTATTCCAATTGACAGAGTTGACATCCAATACCAGGCAGAAAGCTACACTCCAATACTTCAGAAGATGGACAGCATACGACAGAACAGCGCACGTGCTTCTCTCAGCTGGAGATTAACTACACGCGAGAAGGATGGAATTGTAGATAATATTAATTCTACAAAAAACAGAGCCGAGTTAAGGAAACTAAAGAGGTTGCTGGATTAAACTGGAGGCTGGAAGTTTTAAGCTAGTCAGGTGCTGAATATACCTTTCTTAACCTGTGGAATAACTTAAACTTAATAAGAGGAAGGCGAATTCGCCTTCCTCTTATTGTTCAGAGCTTTGCTTCTAGGGCAGCGATTTTAGGCTGAGCTTCCTCCTTGCCATAGAAGTAAGCTAACTTGTATAACTCCAGTGCCTGCTTTCTGGCGTTCTTCTTTTTCTTTGGTGCAAACTGAGTACGTGCGGCTGTTTCAGCAACAGCTTCCGCCTGAACGTAGTAAGATTCAGCTTCATCTATTTTTGCTTTAACCATGAGTTGGGTTACCTGTTGCTCCAGTCTTGTGGTTTCTTCTCGATTGGATTTTATCTGATTTAGCTTTTCTTGAATCTCCGTGCTTTGAAGACTCACCGTTCGGACTAGGTTTTCATTCTCATTCTTGTACATGTCTACTTGTTCCTTCAAGGCTATGAATTCAAGGTTACGCATGTCTAGTTCGCTTCTTAATTTTTTAATGGCGGCCGTATACGATGAACTCGGCTTAGCACTTCGGGCGGATTTTTCAAGTGAAGCAATTCGTTCTTCCGCTTTTTTCACATACGTATTAATGTTGCGCATGCGGGAGGCGTAGCTATCATAGCTTGTTCCCTCCAACATATGAGCTCGCAATACTTTCCGGCTGGCGTCAATTGAATCGAGCAGATCACCTACCTCCACCATTGCTACTGTTACTTTGAGTTGGTTGGTGAGTTCATTTCGGAGTGAATCAATTGTATGCCGCGCCATTTCTTCCTTTTTAAAATCGCAACTCATCAGGCTACCCGCCATAGACAATAGAATAATTAATATTTTCGTGTTCATAAGTTTTATATTTTTTATAGTTAATGTTTAGTTATAAGCTGTGTGATAAAATTAACAGGAAACCCCCTGGAACAACTTTAATTCCTTTTGTCTCTGACGGTCTCTGAAAATTTTGAAAGTAACAACGCTATTTTGTTATGAATACCTTGGCCTCACCGGAAAATTGATTTACAAGTTGTATGGTGGCTCCCTCCAGGTCCTTTAAGTGATACACCTTTGCGAAGTCACCCTCGTTGAATAAATGATCGGTAAAAACAAGCTCCTGAAATTGGTCATACACATAGACAGTAACTTCCTGTTTTCCCTGGCTGGGTATAGCAACAATAAATTTATTTTCCGCGCCTTTTATTTTGCTAATACGTGTAACCCAGTTTTTATCATGGTATGAAAGTTTCTCTGAATAGGTACCGATGATATCGTCTACTTGAATTGTGTAATCGCCCTTAGGAAGTTGTGAAAAGTTATAGGGCCGAGTAAATCCACCATGAGAATCTACTTTCTCCGTAAATACCATCTCACCCTTTGCATCAGTAATGGTCACTTTGACTCTGCATTCAATAGGTGACCGATACGTGACTCTAAAAATGTCACCCCCTTTACGTACTCTGATTCTTTCATTCTGACCATTTGGACTGGCCTGTGAGACCGCACAACATACTGTTACGAGCATGAAGATAATTAAACTCATCTTTTTCATATTGTAAATTGTTTAGTTAAACATGTCTTAAAAACGGGCTGAGGCGCGGGATGTTGTCTTCTACTCAGTCGCTCACAGACCTGAGAGACGCTTTAACGGGTATTGATGGATTAATTGCATTTTATCATCTGAACAGATAATAGAGACTACTTAGATGTTCAATCCAATGACATTTGATACGTGTTTAATTTAATTGGATATAGATATATTATCCATCTGGCGATTGAATTGTACGTGCGGTCACCTCTTTGGACCTAACATATCAAAATAATTTATTCTTTGACGGCTCTGAGGAGCTGCAAGAGTAAGGGTAGGGACTGGAGTCTAAATGTTGGAAGTTTGAAGAGACAGGTACTGAATATGCCTTTTTGAAATCAAACATATATTCAGTTGCACCATTTTTGTCCGTTAAGTACCCACAACAAGGAGGTATTAGCCTTTCCAAATAAATGAAACCATTCTCTCCTTTTACAGGCTTTCCGAACTGATATAAACTTCAGTTTATCATTCCACACCTGGTCCTTTTAAAACGCTTCCACTTCGCGCTCCAGTATGTTTTCCATTGTCAATGGTTAATTCGCCATTTACAATCACATACTTAAATCCGTTGGAGTAGGTATGCGGATTTGTGAAGGTAGCAGCATCTCCTACTATCTTTTCATCGAACAGAAGAATATCGGCAGCCATTCCTTCGCGAATTAAACCACGGTCGTTGAGATTAAATTTTTGTGCGGGTAAGGAAGTCATTCTACGAATAGCATCTTCCAACCGCAGCACTTTAAGTTCACGTACGTATCTACCCAGGACTCTTGCATTTGTTCCGTACGCACGGGGATGTGGCATGCCTGATCCAAACTTCGCAATGCCAGCATCAGAAGCAACCATGTTGAAAGGATATTGTAGAATCCTGACTAAATCTTTTTCATCCATACTAAAGAAAACCATTTGAGTACGATTGATGGCATTCACCATTTCTAAAATAGTTTCGGCTTCTTCCATCGGTTTGGCTTTTCTTCCCTTCAGTTTATTAATCTCAGAAATACTTTTGCCATTCCAAGTTGTATCTGGTGGATAACGTGAAACAACCGCATAGGAATAGCTCTTCAATTGTTTTTTCTTTAATCCATCTACCATTTCTTTTTTAATTTTCTCTCGCATGACTGGGTCACCGATACGAAGCTTCAATGAATCCCGGCCACCACCAAACACCCACGTAGGCACAGTAGTATCAAGTGTTGTGCTACTGGCAATATATGGATACTGATCAACCGTAACGTCAATTCCTTCCTGTCTGGCTTTCTCTACCAATCCAATTGTTTCTGTTGACTTTCCCCAATTAGGTTTGTAGGTAACTTTAAAGTGCGAAATCTCAACGGGTATCTTCGCTTCACGCCCGATGGAAATTGCCTCGTTTACCGCATCGGTCACATGATCACCTTCATCGCGAATGTGCGATGCGTATACTCCGCTATATTTTGAAGAAGCCCTTGCAAGCCCCACCACCTCCGGAGTTTTAGAATAGGTCCCCGGAACATAAATCAATCCGGTGGACATTCCGACAGCACCTTCTTTCATGGCTTTCTCAATAAGTGCTTCCATTTTAATCTGTTCATCCTGTGTTGGATCACGCTGCAAATCACCCATTACAGCTCTTCTTACCGTATTGTGTCCAATCAAGGATGCTACGTTGACAGAAATTTTTGCCGAATCCAATCTGCGAAAATATGATGCCATTTCCAGGTTAGAGCCGCCACAGTTTCCCGTGACAACGGAGGTTACTCCATCAAAAATAAAATTATCAGCTGTAGGTGTGGTAGATTCTCCGCCTTCGATGTGCGTGTGAACATCTATAAAACCTGGAGATACAATTAGGCCATCTGCAAGAATAACGCGCTTTGTTTGAGCGTTTGACAGTTTTCCGATTGAAGCTATTTTTTCGTTTCGGATTCCCACATCACCATAATACCACGAGTTGCCTGTGCCATCGATGATTTTTCCGTTGAGTATAACCAGGTCAAATGACTGAGCCATAAGCTGTGCTGAAATGATGCAGGGTAATAACAGTAGAAGTCTTTTCATAATTGGCGTTAAGGAATTTCAAGATAAGGATTTAGGTGGTGATTGAAAATAGATCACCTCATCCTCGACCCTCTCCAAACGAAGAAACGGAACGAAAGGGACGGATCAGGTAGTATATTTGTTCTATGACCTTCGGAGAAAAAGTAGTAGCCTTTAATACGTCACTCAACCTTACAGCCAAGCTTCCTAAAGGTGTGGTGGCTATGAATCCTTTTAAACATGGGCATGCACTTTCTTTATGTCAAGGGTTTTATACTCAATATTATAATGACTCTAACAAGCGGCATATCATTTTAGGAATTAATCCTGGAAGGTTGGGTGGAGGCCTAACAGGTATTCCGTTTACCGACCCTGCTAAATTGGAAAAGCTTTGCGGAATAGTTAATACCTTAGAAAAGAAAACTGAACTCTCTGCTGATTATATCTATCTGATGATTGAAGCATTTGGAGGAATAGAAAAGTTCTACAATCAATTTTACTTCAACTCAATTTGCCCGTTGGGTTTTACGAAAGAAGGAAAGAATCTGAACTACTACGACATCAAAGAATTGCAGGTGGCTGTAAAAGATTTTATGATCAATTCGCTAAAAAAGCAAATCAACTTTGGAATTAATACCGATGTTGCATTTTGTTTAGGAGAAGGAGAAAATTTTAAATTTCTTTCAAAGCTCAACGAAGAGCATCATTTCTTTGAAAAGATTGTTCCACTGGCTCATCCACGGTTCATCATGCAATACAAAAGAAAGAAATTGAATGAGTACATCGAAGATTACCTTGAGAAGTTTAGAATTGCTCAGACCTAACCACCCTACGGTCGAAAAGACGTAGACCGAAAATTGGGGCACACCTTAGTCCTTTCGAGTGCGCGAACTTTTGTGCTTGGCACAACTGAAGTTGCGAGAAATCTTCTCGTATAATAAATAGGCACCATGTCTTAGTAAGATTTCTCCCTACGGTCGAAAAAACGTAGACCAAGCATTGACTGGCTAATCCGGCCTTAACATTTTCCATCCTGGATTTTGGGAATCGATCAAGATTTCCTTTTTCTCTCTTCTCCACTTCTTGATTTCCTTTTCACGATCAATCGCATGTGAAGGGTCATCATATCTTTCCCAAAAGATTAGATTGTAACAATAATAACGCCCGGCAAAAGTCTCTCTCTTGCCACGATTTTCGTAATACTCAAACATTCTTCTGGCAAGGTCATTTGTCATCCCTACATATAAGACCGTTTTGTCTGGGTTGGTTGTGATGTAAACAAAATAATTGGAGTTCCACATGAAGGCAAACTTTTATATATGAATAAAGCACAGTCCTTAGGCAAATTACAAATAGTGAATTGCATTCCGGTAAGATTTCTCTCTCCGCTGACGCCACGTTCGAAAAGAAGCAGACCATCTTAGTCCTTTCGAGCGTGCGAACCTTGTACTTGGCACTCTTTAAGTTGCGAGAAATCTTCTCCGATAAAGATCAGACTAAATCTTAAGGTGAGATTTCTCTCTCCGCTATCGCTACGTTCGAAAAGACGTAGACCCTCTTAGTCCTTTCGAGCGTGCGAACCTTGTACTTGGCACTCTTGAAGTTGCGAGAAATCTTCTCCGATAGAAATCAGACTAAATGTTAAGGTGAGATTTCTCTCTCCGCTGTCGCTACGTTCGAAAAGACGTAGACCATCTTAGTCCTTTCGAGCGTGCGAACTTTGTACTTGGCACTCTTGAAGTTGCGAGAAATCTTCTCCGATAGAGATCAGACTAAATGTTAAGATAAGATTTCTCTCTCCGCTGTCGCTACGTTCGAAAAGACTTTAGTGTATCTTGCTGCAATGTCTTCCTACGAACAACTTCAAAAAACACTCAGTCTCATCCAACTAGAACGGGCCGCTGATCTGGAGCAATATCGCCAAAAGGTCTTGCTACGATCATTAAGTCAACGGACAAAGGAAGGCGTCACATGGTATCCTGTAAGGCTTGGTAAAGACTATATCGGAACCGGAGAGCGAATCATTGTTGAATTGGAACGAATGCACAATCTGGATCAGCCACACAGTTTCCAAAGTGGCAAACTTGTTAGCTTGTTTTGCAATGCCTCCGGCCGGCCAGAAAAGGAGCACGTTAATGCCGTAGTTAATTATGTCAGAGAGAATATGCTGGTCATAACCTTGAATGGTGAGGATTTACCCGACTGGATTGGAAACGGACAACTTGGAGTAGACGTGATGTTTGATGAGATGAGTTATAAGGAGATGGAGCATGCGTTGAAGAGTGTGATGAAAGCAGAGGAGAACCGCATATCAGAGTTGAGAGAAATATTATTAGGTCAGGAAAAAAGTAAGAAGAAAGAACCAAGTGTGCTGTATGAAGAATCAAATCCAGATTATCTCGCTGCCTCTAACCTACTTAACGGTAGTCAAGCAAATGCTCTTGATAAAATTCTCGATACCCAGGATATAGCTTTCATTCATGGCCCCCCAGGGACAGGCAAAACGACAACATTAGTTCAAGCTATCAGGTTGACTTCAAAAACAGAGGGGCAGGTATTGGTGTGCACACCCAGCAATGCCGCTATCGATCTGCTTGTGGAGAAATTGTCTGAGCAAGGTTTAAATGTTATTCGCATTGGGCATCCTGCCAGGGTTACCGAACAAACCTTAAGTAAGACACTAGACGCACGCATTGCAGCACATCCAAGTTATCCAGAATTGCGTTCGTTACGAAAAAAAATGGAAAAAGTGAAGGCGATGGCAGTGAAGTACAAACGCGAATTTGGCTATCACGAACGTGAGCAACGAAAAATGCTGAAGGAAGAAGCCAAAGCCATGAAAGCAGATGCCGATATGCTGGAGTTTTATATCGTCACAGATTTACTTCAAAAAGCAGAAGTTATTTGCAGCACATTGGTCGGCTCTTCGCATCCTATATTACGCGGAAGAAAATTTAAAACCGTATTTATAGATGAAGCGGCTCAATCTCTTGAAGCGGCTTGTTGGATACCTATTTTAAAATCTCAACGGGTTATTTTGGCTGGAGATCATTGTCAACTTCCTCCTACCATAAAATCAAATGATGCAGCTAAACAAGGACTTGCCATTACACTTTTTGAAAAAGGAATTGCGAACCATCCGGAAATGGCAAAGATGTTGAAGGTGCAATACAGAATGCATGAAGCCATCATGAAATTCCCTTCCACTTATTTTTACAAAGATGAGCTAGTTGCACATTCATCTGTTAAGTCAGAATTACTCCGACCTAATCAAGCACCTGTTGAATTTATTGACACGGCAGGTTGTGGTTTTGCCGAAAAACAAGATCCTGAATCGCTAAGCCGTTTTAATCAGGAAGAGGCATCCTTACTCATCTTGCAAACAGAAAAACTAGTAGAAGAAATTGGAGTAGAAGAATGGCTGCATCAGAATATCACTATGGGTATCATCACTCCGTATAGAGCTCAAGTAGATCAACTCCATAAATTAGCAGAGGCCTCACCCATCCTTGAGCCCCTTAACAAACTAATAACGATAAATACGGTGGATGCTTTTCAAGGGCAAGAACGGGATATAATCGCTATCAGTTTTGTACGCAGCAACGAAAAATCCGAAGTGGGCTTTTTGGGAGACATACGCAGAACAAATGTAGCCATGACCCGTGCTAAGAAAAAACTGATTATGATTGGTGACAGCGCAACACTTGGTTCTCATCCTTTTTATGTTGCATTGGTTGAGTATGTTCAGGATAACGAATTTTACAAAAGTGCTTTTGAAATAAGTGCGTAATCAATAAAGCACATTACCTGAGCCCTACAATTACTTCTTTTGGATTGCCCCCCTTACCGCCTCGGCATTCCACGGATCTTCTGGCCAGGAATGTTTTGGATAGCGCCTTCGAAGCTCACTACGAACTTCATGATAGATCGTCTTCCAAAAACTTTTTAAGTCTTGAGTTACTTGCACGGGTTTATATCCTGGCGAGAGCAGATGCAATAATATCTTCTTTCTTCCTTCGTTAATGGTTGGCGTTTCCAACTGACCAAACATCTCCTGTAGCCTAACCTCCATTGCAGGAAGTTGGCCATCCTTAAAATAAGTAAGCTTGATCGTTGAACCACTTGGAACCAACAATCTTGCAGGAGCAAGTTTATCCAACTTATTTGCAAGGTCCCAGGGAAGTAGGCTAGTCAATATGCTCTGCATATCCAATCGATGAAAATCGATTCGCTTAGAAACATGGATAAGATATGGTGGAAGCCATTCTTCTAAAGTCAAAATTAGATTTTCATCAGTTACATCAGGCCAACCTTCGTCTGGTCTCCACGCACGCAAACTTAGCACGCGTGCTTGCCATTCGGTATGAGTTTCCTCCCAATTCAAAAGTTTTAAACCTTCAACTCGCACAGCCTCACATAAGATTTTAATCCGCAAGTTCTCTGGAATATTAGTCAATGGTTTTGTTGACAAAACTAGGTTGCCAATTTTTTTCTCAACTAAAGAAATCAGCATTCCCCTTTCACCATCCCACTTCACCGTTTCATGCTCCTGTGCTCGGTCTACCAAATCATCTTCATGAATAGGAGCCGCTAAAAATATTTTTCCTTCTCCTACCCCACTATCTAACTGGGCAACAACCAACCAGCCTTCACGCAACAAGGGATCATGATCCGGCAACCGAACTATTCTTCCATTAGCAAGTTTATATCGAACGCTATGTTTTTCAATCTGTCTTGCGATTCTTTCGGGATAGGCTTCCGCCAGTAGTTTCCCAACAGAAGAATCAATTATAGTGGAATTATCTGGTTGTAGTCTAAAAAGTTTTCGCCAAGAAGATGCCAGTCGCTCAATTCTTTCCAGAACATTTTTTTCTACTGTAACACGTTCACCTCTTCTCCATTTTCGTAAGGCCTCAACGCGCAATGATAGGTCACCACCTGCTTGTTTTGCCAAGGGATCACGCTCTTCTAATAGGGCAGCAATATCAGTGGCTAACGACAACTCACCATTAACCAGTGAAGCCGTCAATAACATATGGGCAATCCGTGGATGTGTCGGTAACTTCAACATCTCCTTTCCCCGTAAAGTAATCTTATTGTCTTGCAATGCCTCAAGCTGGATCAGCAATGCGTTTGCCTGACTTACAGGACCGGCAGGCGGTGACGTGATCCATGTTAATTCATTTACATGTTGAATGCCCCAGTTTGCAAGCTCCAACATGAGTGGAGCAAGATCTGCTTCTAAAATTTCAGGCTGGCGAACAGCTTGTAACATGTGATGGGTGGTCTCTGCCCATAACCGATAGCCAACACCAGGTCCGAGCCTTCCCGCTCTTCCGGTACGTTGGTCTGCGGCATCTTTTGTAACACGAATCGTTTCCAACCTAGTCAGGCCACTTCTAGGATCGAATCTCGGAACACGGGAATAACCAGCATCAATTACAGTGGTTATACCTTCAATCGTCAAAGAGGTTTCGGCAATGGATGTTGCCAATACCACTTTACGTAACCCTTGTGGATGAGGAAGTATGGCATCTTGTTGTTTTTTGAAAGGAAGATCACCATACAATGGATAAAGACTGATCGAAAGATTCTCCTTCTCTAAAAGTTCAGCTACCCGAATAATTTCTCCGGCACCCGGAAGAAAAACCAAAATATCGCCACGTTCGTCCACAATAGCCCTGCGTATTACACGCATTGCTGAAATAGCTAACCACTCATCTTTGTCAACCGTAACATATTTTAACGTAACAGGATATTGTCTTCCGCTACTGGTGATGACTGGAGCATTTCTTAACACAGCAGAAATCTTATCTCCGTCAAGTGTTGCAGACATTATCAGGATTCGTAAATCACTTCGTATTAGTTCATGCACTTGTATACATAAGGCCAGAGCGAGGTCAGCTTGCAAACTCCTTTCATGAAACTCATCGAAAATGACAAGTCCAACATCTTCCAACGTATTATCGTTTTGAATCATGCGAGTGAGAATACCATCGGTCACTACCTCTACTCTGGTTCGAATACTCACCACACTTTCAAACCTAACACGATAACCTACACGTGCACCAATCTCTTCTTGAAGTAGGTCTGCCATCCGAATTGCAACAGAGCGCGCGGCTAGTCTTCGCGGCTCGAGCATCAGTATCTTTTTTCCATCAAGCCATGGCTCTTGAAGGAGTTGAAGTGGCAGAATTGTTGACTTACCTGCTCCAGGCGGAGCCTGAAGAATAAGGATTCTTTCCGTTAAAAATTTGTGCTTCAGCTCAGGTAAGACGTCAACAATAGGATAAGTTTCAATCATGGAACACTGAGCAATTTCAATAAGTTAGAAATGAAAGGTAAAGTATCTATAAAATTATGGATTCAACTGAGAGTGACTCAACTCACACAGAATCTCTAAGTATAAGACTAAACGGGATTTCGATGTGCTGCTTAGAGCGACTTATAATCAGTTCAGCAGCCTTTTGCCCCATCAGCTGAAAGTCGGTTGAGATAGTCGTTATCCCTTTAAGGATAATCTTTTTTAAGGGAATTTCATTGTAAGAGATTACTCCCACATCTTTACCCACTTTCAATTTCTTTACAAGAATACGTTCAATTAAAGTCACAAGATCTTTTTCCATCAGGTTAATATACACCTCACCTTTAGAGATGGGCTCCTTTTCAATGTCACGCACCACTTTATAAGAAAAAGCGTACTGATGACAAAACCGCTGAAATCCTTTCACGATCTCCTCTGGAAAATAGGAATGCTCAGGAAAATTAATTTTTATGGTATTGTATTTACTCAGAGGCTTTAGTGCTTTTTCAAGTGCCCCGTAAATATCCTTTTCGAAATTCTGATATACCGCAGCAAAGTTCCCCTTTACATCAGGAACCAATTTATCTAGGAGTAAAAGCTTATCCTTTGGTATTGTATCAAGTATTTCATATGCATTTTCTGTACCGTCATTAAAGTGGGTAATAATAACATAATATGAGTAATCTTCCTTGTTGTTGGTTAGTAAATTCTTAAACAGTGAAAAGTCATTATTATAGATGTAGAAATCAATACTAGCGCGATCACCTAGGGCTTCAGCAAAAGCGTCATAGATAATTTTTTTATGCTCGCTTAACTTATTAAACAGCAAAAAAATTTTAAGCTTATTTCCAACCTGAATGCTCTTTATAAAATAGCCTTTGCCAGGAACTGAGCCTAGTATGCCAGCCTTCTTCAAATGTTTATAACACTTCTCAACCGTGTCACGTGAAATTTCAAATTCAAAACTTAATTCATTGATGGACGGTAGAGCATCATTTATCTTAATTAAACCTTCACCCATCGCCTTGATGATTGAATTCGCCAGTTGAACATACTTAGGCGTAGCCGAATAATCGTCAATTTGGAGGTACTTATAAATGCTATTTTGCTTAGGCATACTGTATAAAAAATCTATTATGCAACCTACAAAGTTTACCACTTCTAAGCCAATGGCTTTGCCTGCCAAGGATTTGTCCTTTTTTTAAAGAGCCACAACCAATAGAAGGAACCGGAATGGTGTGCAATACAAGAACTAAAATTACAAGGCTTAAAACTCACCATTCATATAAATCAAGAACATTTACGATCCAAATTGTTGGTAACTTGCAATCTTCAATTTTATAAACATATGAGAAACCAAATAAAAAACATCGTATTATTCTTTTCTGCGATTGGATTCCTAGCCAGTTGCAAAACAGAAACTCGCCAGGAAGTTTTTCTTCGAATCAACACAGAGGTTCTACAAAATTCAAAAGCGTATGCCACTTTGGGCGAGGCTACCTCCACTATTGGTCATCGTCTAACAGGATCCGAGAACGGAAAAAAGGCTGAGGAATACACATACAATAAATTTAAAGAATATGGCTTTGAAGATGTTGCCTATCAGGAATTTGAAGTAACCTCCTGGTCACGCGGAGATATAAATGTTGTCATTGATGGGGCTAATTTTCCTGCCGTCACGCTTGCTCATTCTCCTGTCTCTGCCGATGTAAGTGGCGATGTAGTGGACATGGGTAATGGACTTGAAAAAGATTATGATGGAAAGTCTGATGCAGTGAAGGATAAAATTGCCCTGATCTATATTGGTATACTTGAAGGCAGCGAAGAAGGACTGCGCAATCTGCATCGCAGCGAAAAAGCAGCCATCGCAATTAAATATGGTGCAAAAGGATTGATCATCCTTAACCAGGTTGATAGTGGAGTATTACTTACCGGCACTGCTTCAGTTACCGGAGAGTTGATCCCTATTCCAGCAGTTTGTATTAGTAAAGAAACTGGGATGGCCCTGAAAGAAAAACTGAAGACCAGAAAAGTTCAGACCAGAATTACAATGACCAATCAAAGTGGGCCAATCAAAGCAAGAAATGTTGTAGCTACCCTGAAGGGATCTCAATTTCCAGATGAGAAAATCTTAATCGGTGGACACTTGGATTCCTGGGATCTAGCTACTGGAGCGATAGACAACGGCATTGGTTCATTCTCTGTTTTAGATATCGCCCGTGCTTTCAAAGCCAATAAACTACAGCCAAAGCGCACGGTACAGTTTATCATGTTCATGGGTGAAGAAGAAGGGTTACTGGGTTCTACCTTTATGGCACAAGAAGCAGTGAAAGATGGTTCCATCAACTCCATCAAGTACATGATGAATCTGGATATGAGTGGCAATCCAATTGGGATCAATGCTGGTGGAAAATTAAATGATACAACATTCTTTAAAACAGTAGGCACTGAGATCAGTAAAATTGACACGATCTTCTCCAACAAGTTTGATAAAAGATCAGGATTACACAGTGATCACCAACCTTTTATGCTGGAAGGTGTACCTATACTTGGAGTGATCAGTAACCTTGATCGGTCTATTTACAAATGCTATCATTCCGATTGTGATGACTTCAGTTTGGTAAATGAACAACACATGATTAACACAGCACGTTTTGGCACTATGATATTATATGCAGTGGCTGATGCAGACAAACTTCCTGCTGAAAAAATGGATAGTGAAACCACGAAGCAATTTATGATTGACAATAATCTGAAAGAGCCATTGATTATTGCTGGTGATTGGAAATGGGAGAAATAATTTGCCATTAAAATAAAAAGAGGCTGTTTCAAAATTTGGGACAGCCTCTTTCTTTGTCCTGCCTGAGTACCTTCTCGTTCTAAACGCTAGTCTAGTAATATCTACCAATCAACGGGTTTTCTACAATCATCATTTTCATTTTCGCTGGATCGATTGGACCTTGTTTAGCGTATACGATTTTGCCACCGGGCTCAACCAGAATAGTATAGGGCAGCGCACCCTGCCACTTTGGGTCAATAGCCTCAATCAATTTATATTTATCATCGATGCTAAAAATATAATTGGTAGTTGATGCTTGCTTTTTCTTCAGAAATTGCAAGGCTTTATCCTTCTTTGCTGGTTCATCTGCACTAATTGTTATTAATTCAAAATCCCTCCCTCGGTACATCCTGTTCATAGTTATAAAATCTGGAAACTCCATAACGCAAGGCCCACACCAGGTAGCCCAAACGTTTATAAGACGCAATTTGTCAGAGTCATTCTTCAAGAGATTCTTTATTCCAGCTTCGGTAATCAAATTCAGGTTCACTGGTTCATTTGCCCAATCCGTTTTTGCCTTTTCAATCCAATCTCCTTTTTCCGCCCACTTAACTGAACAACCAAAAACTTTAGTTGTCTTAACTGCTACCTCTATGTTACTTAGTAAGGCATCAATAGCATTTCGGGCATCGGTGTTACTTGGAATCTTAGTTGGCTTTTCCGTATCATCTATGCGTCCTGTGTAGCGAAGCTTTCTTTCAGCATCGAAAATGAAAACATGTGGCGTTGCAATAGGACCATATGCCATCGATGCTGTTTCTGTGTCTCCATCATACAGGTATGGAAAGTTGTAATTCTTTTGCTTCGACCTAATTTTCATTTCCTCGAAGGAATCACTGAGGTCGGTATAACCAAGCTCATCCAATCGAATTGATTTTGGATCGTTGGGTGATATGGCTACAACCGTAACACCTTTACTGGCATAATCGGAGGTCAGTTTAATGATTCGATCCTCATAGGCTTGCGCGGTTGGACAATGATTGCATGTGAATACAACCACAAGGATCTTTGAAGTACTAAAAGAAGTTAGGCTATACGTCTTTCCATCAACTCCGGGAAGATTGAAAGCTGGAGCATTAGCTCCAATGGCAAGCGTTTTGTGCTCGTCTACTGGATTTGCCTTTCCCACATTAAAAAGGAGTATCAACAAAAAGACAAGCAAGGAAAAGGCTTTAAAATTTTTCATGGCGCAAGGTTTACTGTCTAAAGTTCAACCTTTAAGCTTCAAATTCAAAATCTTTGCTGCCACAACTTGTGACTTAAGGTTAGGCTATATCGCCTCAGATCCTCTTTCACCGGTGCGCAACCGAATAACTTCTTCAAGGGGGGTTATAAAAATCTTGCCGCTACCAATGAGGCCGCCATCATTAGCTTTTGTGGCTTGCAGAATCGCATTGCTTGTGATGTTTACAAATTCATCGTTGACAGCAATTTCAAGACGGATATTCGGCACAAGGTTAGGCACAACTTTTTGTCCTCTATAAATTTCCTCGGTAGTAGCCCTTCCATGTCCTGAAACATGATTGACAGTTATTCTGGAAATGCCAGCCGCAATAAGAGATTCACGTACCTGGTCAAGTTGATTTTCTCGTATGATTGCAATAATGAGTTTCATAGTCAGATTAATTTGGATTGATCATGCCGTAACCTCTTTCTCCATGATAAGAATTGTCTAACCCCCTCATTTCGCTTTCTTCACTTGATCTAATTTTCATGAATTTATTCAAGACAAATAAAATTAAAAGAGTGCCAATGGCCGAGTAAGCGATAGCAATTCCTACGGCCCATCCCTGCACACCTAGTTGTTGCCAAATTGACCAACTACCCCCAGCTATGTTTGCAGCATCCGTCATCCAACTTTCTCGAATGAAGAAAGTTAAGAAAATAGCTCCTACTATTCCACCCGCACCATGAATTCCAAATGCATCTAATGTATCATCGTACCCTAATTTATTTTTCAACATAATGGCCAGGTAACAAATTCCTGTGGCTAATGCTCCTAGTATTAATGCTCCACCCGGTTTTACCACCCCGGCAGCAGGTGTGATTGCAACCAAGCCTGCTAAAACTCCACTGACAAAGCCAATAGCTGTCGCCTTTCCTTGATGCAAGCCTTCAATAATTACCCAAGCCAAGGCGCCTGCTGCTGCTGCTGCTTGAGTAGCAGTGAGCGCTTGAGCAGTGGCTAGTCCACTTGAAATACTACTTCCAGCATTAAAACCAAACCATCCGACCCAAAGCAAGCCAGCGCCAATCATAGTCATTACCAAATTATTGGGCCGCATTGGTAAATGAGGATGAGACTTTCTTGCACCCAGAAAAAGAACTGCGACCAGCCCGCTTACACCTGCTGAAATGTGGACTACTGTTCCACCCGCAAAGTCAATTGCGCCTTTCGCACCCAGATTAAATAAAAACCCATCGGAGGCCCACACCCAATGACAAAGAGGATTATAAACTAAAACGCCCCACAAAGCGATGAAAAAACAATAGCCTTTGAACGATACCCTTTCGGCAAACGCCCCTGCAATCAATGCCGGTGTTATGATAGCAAATTTTGCCTGAAACATCGAGAAAATATATTCTGGAATCCCCGCATCCATAACCTTATCATCGATACCGGATAACAAGAAATAATCCGGATTCCAACCAAACCATCCCCCCAGCACATTTCCCCCAAAAGCCATGCTGTATCCGCAAACAATCCACATAACGGTCATAATGCCCATGGCAGCAAAGCTATGCATCATTGTTCCTAACACGTTTTTGGTTCTCACTAGCCCTCCATAAAACATGGCCAAGCCTGGAACCATCAACAATACCAAAGCGGTAGAAGTCAGCATCCAAGCTGTTGTTCCCGTATCTATAGCTGGAGTATCGGCAGCAAATAATCCTGTGATTGGTAATAGGATAAATGCAAATGCAAAAAGTAAAATCCGTAGGGTGAGTTTCATTTTATATCTAGTCGTTTAATAGGTGGCTAAATATACTAACATGACGTAATTCATTTATAAATTTAAAGGGAACTTTCATAAATTATACAAAAAATATCAAGTGATAGGTTCTTATTTGACTTAATTTTATGAAAACAGTATAAAATAACGCGATGTTAGCCTAAACAACAGGTCATAACCTATAAAAGACATATTTCTGCTTGGGCGACTTTATAGGCTTATGTTAGTTTTAACCATTGATTTTGTTCACTCTCTTATATACCCTCTACTAAGTCACTACATCTACAGAGCCATCCTGTTTAAAGAAGCTAAAAAACACCGTGGGAAAATGGCTTTTTTCAGTCATTTAAAACCATTGACATCCTTTGGGGCTTTCACGAAATAACTTCATATTCGCCCCTCACAAACATTGATTTAACAAATCCTATACTATGAATAGAGCTATCAACTTCTCAGCAGGTCCAGGTGTATTGCCTCTTGAAGTATTAAAAAAAGCCCAGCAGGAATTGGTCGATTACCAAGGAGTTGGCATGTCTGTAATGGAAATGAGTCATCGCTCGAAAGAGTATGAAGCTATCATTGGAGGAGCAGAGCTTAACCTTCGCAAGCTGATGAACATACCATCCAACTATAAAGTACTTTTTCTACAAGGCGGTGCATCTATGCAATTTGCGATGGTGCCTCTTAACTTATACTCACAAGCCAAAAAGGCGGATTATATTTCTACTGGCGCATGGTCCAAAAAAGCGATTTCAGAAGCCAAACGCTATGGCACTGTTAAAGTAATAGCTTCATCTGAAGATAAAAATTTCAACTATATCCCTCAATTGAGTCCCGCACTATTTTCAAGTGACGCGGACTATGTTCACATCACTACCAATAATACCATCTACGGAACTCTTTTTTCGGAATTGCCCGATACGGGAAAAATTCCTTTAGTGGCAGATATGTCTTCCAATATTTTGTCGCAGGAATATGATGTAACAAAATTCGGACTGATCTATGCTGGCGCTCAAAAAAATATGGGGCCGGCAGGCGTTACCGTTGTCATTGTACGAGAAGATTTGATAGGCCACGCTTTGTCAATCACACCTACTATGCTGGATTATAAGATTCATGCAGATGAAGGTTCCATGTATAATACACCTCCCTGCTATACCATCTATATGGCTGGGCTTGTATTTGAATGGCTTCTTGAAAAAGGTGGAATAAAGGCTATGGAAAAAGAGAACAAACAAAAAGCCGCAATTCTTTACAATTTTCTTGATCAGTCAAATATGTTCAAAGGAACTGTTGAAACGAAATCAAGATCGCTGATGAATATTCCTTTTGTTACAGGTAAGGAAGAGCTCGACAATAAGTTTATCTCAGAAGCAAGTAAAAAAGGTTTGAAGCAATTGAAAGGACATAGATCGGTAGGTGGTATGCGCGCAAGTATCTATAACGCGATGCCAAAAGAAGGCGTTGAAACACTTGTTGCGTTTATGAAAGATTTTGAAAAAGCAAATAGCTAGTTCATGACATCCAAATACAAAATTCAGACGTTCGATAAGATTGCATCCGAAGGACTGAAGCGTTTTCCGATCGACAGCTATGAAGTTGCCTCTGAATTTAAAACACCAGATGCGTTGTTATTGAGAAGTTTCTCCCTTCACGATCACGCGCTACCATCCAGTGTAAAAGCAATTGCAAGAGCCGGGGCAGGGGTAAATAACATTCCTTTGCAAAAATGTACCGAGCAAGGCATCGTAGTCTTCAATACACCCGGTGCAAACGCCAATGCAGTAAAAGAATTAGTTCTAGCTAGTTTATTTTTATCGTCAAGAAAAATATATCAGGGCATAGCTTGGTCGCAATCTTTAAAAGGCAAAGGCGATGAGGTTCCTAAACTGGTTGAAAAAGGAAAATCAAATTTCGTTGGCCCTGAAATTTTGGGCAAGACATTAGGAGTGATTGGACTAGGTGCCATTGGTATGTTGGTTGCAAATGCTGCAGAAAGTTTGGGCATGCGTGTTATTGGGTATGATCCCTATATCTCCATTGATGCCGCCTGGCAATTATCTAAGAATGTAGAAAAGGCCAGAAGCCTTGATGCACTGTTAAGTGAATCAGACTATATCACTGTACATGTTCCATTAATGGATAGCACAAAAGGATTTATCGATAAGTCTAAGTTGGCGATCATGAAAGACGGTGTGAGGATTTTGAATTTTGCTCGCGAAGGACTCGTGCACAAAGCTGACATACTGAATGCACTGAACAGTGGAAAGGTAGATTGTTTCGTAACAGATTTTCCTGAGGAAGAATTTATTCAACATGAAAAAATTATACTCGTACCTCATCTTGGAGCATCGACTCCTGAGAGCGAAACAAATTGTGCCATGATGGCTGTAGATCAATTGAAAAATTTCCTGGAAGATGGGAACATAAAAAACTCAGTGAATTTCCCGTCTGCAGATGTACCTCGAAATGGCGGCTCCAGAATTGTCATTGCGAATAAGAATGTGCCCGCAATGGTGGGCAAAATTACCAATGTGCTTGCCGAACAAAACATCAATATAGCTGACATGCTCAACAAACATCGGGATGACCTTGCGTATAACATTATTGACATTGATGGCAGCATCAACGATGAACAGATAGCAAAGATAAGGCAGATAGAAGGCATCATTTTGGCCAGGATTATTCCATCCAATAAATAATAGTATAAACGATGAAAATAAAAGCCTTCCGCGGCTATCGGCCTGTACCAGAAAAAGCAAAAGCCGTAGCTTCCCGCCCTTATGATGTATTGAATTCTGAAGAGGCACTTATAGAAGCAGAAGGAAATCCACTTTCTTTTCTAAACGTTGTTAAACCTGAGATCACACTTTCGCCTGAAACAGATCACTACATTGCTGAGGTCTATGAAGCTGGGAAAAATAATTTTCAAAAACTAGTGAAGGAAGGCGTGTTCTTGCAAGATAAAGAAGAATGCCTCTATGTATATGAACTGGTTATGGATGGCCGTTCTCAAAATGGAATCGTTGCCTGTGCTTCCGTGCAAGACTACATGGAAGGGCGCATTAAGAAACACGAACTCACACGACCAGACAAAGAAACAGACAGAAAAAATCATGTCCGCGTTTCGATGATGAATGCCGAGCCAGTGTTCTTTGCTTATCCGGCTAATAAAACGCTGGATCAACTCGTAGAGACGATCAAGCAAACCATGCCGGCTTATTCCTTTATGGCGGACGACAATATTCAACATCGGTTCTGGGTAGTCAACGAGCCTGACCAGATTCATTCTATCATTGCAGCTTTTTCAAAAATGCCAGCTACTTATGTAGCTGATGGACATCATCGCACAGCTGCGGCAGCCTTGGTAGGAAATGATTTAAAAAAAGAAAACCCAAACCATACAGGACAAGAATCTTATAACTATTTTTTGGCTGTTCACTTCCCAGATAATCAATTGGCGATAATGGACTACAACCGCGTGGTCAAAGACTTGAATGGTCATAGCGAAGAAACCATTCTGAATGATCTCTCTAATTCCTTTGATATTGCTAAGAAAGGAAAAGATGCTTACCGCCCAACGCGCCTGCATGAGTTCAGCATGTATTTAGAAGGAAACTGGTATAGCTTACTTGCTAAAGAAGGTACCTATAACGATCATGATCCAATTGGAGTTCTGGACGTGACAATCCTTTCTGAAAAAGTACTAAAACCAATTTTCAACATTCACGACTTGCGCACTGACAAGCGAATTGATTTTGTAGGCGGCATGCGCGGCCTGAAGGAACTAGAACGAAGAGTAGACAGCAAAGAAATGAAGGTTGCTTTTGCGCTCTACCCGGTTTCGATGAAGCAATTAATTGACATTGCAGATAGCGGTGAAATCATGCCACCTAAAACCACCTGGTTTGAACCTAAGCTTCGCAGTGGCTTGGTTGTGCATACTTTTTAACTTGATAACTTCGTAAATAAAACAAGATACCTTGAGACATCTCTTATCTGAACGTATTGCCCACAAATGGGTTATTGATCATTCTGTCATGCAATTTAGTTTTTCATGTATTGGTGATGGTCGGTATAGTCCCATTTGAAATTGTTTGGGGAGGACGACTTAAAAATCATTCTGAAATGCTTTCGTTCGAAACAGTATCCATCCTAATCAATTTGCTAATGTTGGCAATTGTTTGCATTCATGCTGGCTTGTTAAAAATTTCTTTCAACAGAACAATATTGAAGATTGTTCTTTGGTCTATGGCAGGGATCTTTGCAATCAATACCGTAGGAAACTTATTTTCTAACAATGACTTTGAGAAAATGATGTTTACACCTTTAACGCTTGTACTTTCCATATTTTTCATTCGACTCGCCATCGTAAAAGAAGTTAAGAATTAACCATCCCACTTGAAATCTGAGAGTAGTTTTTCACAGAGGGGCTACTTATAAAAGGCCTCCAATTGCTTGCCATCCCCGAAAATCCTCAAAACAACTAATAGCGAACCATAAACTGCCATTCTTACCCAATTAGTAACGGGGAGTGAAAAAGTATTAACTTTAGACTTTCATTGGTAAAAACAAAAAAAAGGAAAAGTAAACTATGGCTAAATCACAAGAAACCTGGAGTAAGAAGGAGAAAGAAGACAAGAAGAAGAAGAAGAAGAAAGAAAAGGAGCAAAAGAAAGAAGAACGGAAAGCCAATAAAGGCACAAAAAGCTTTGAGGACATGATTGCCTATATCGATGAAAATGGAAATTTTACTTCCACTCCACCCGATCCGAGCAAAAGAGTTGCCATACGTGAAGAAGACATCGAAATAGGTGTACCAAAAAATAGAGTAACAGTTCAGGAAGATCCGAATAGAAAAGGCACGGTAACCTTCTTTAACGATTCAAAGGGTTATGGCTTTATTAAAGATTCAGATTCACAAGAAAGCATATTTGTCCATTTGAATGGACTAACGGAACCCATTAAAGAAAATAACAAAGTAAGCTTTAGAGTTGAAATGGGACACAAAGGACCTAATGCAGTGGATGTGAAATTGATTCACTAGGAATCATTAACTACCAATCATACAAACTCTACTGTGGCAACGCGGTAGAGTTTTTTTTACTACTGCCCTACTGCCAATTTATTCTTCGTAAGAAAGTTATAACTGTCCTGAATAGCGGCAAACACATCTCCATTAGTGTGGTCCATTTCTACAATCATCCATTCGGTATTCCCATTGGCTGCCTCAACAATGGCCGGAAAATTTTGCGCGCCTTTTCCAACTGCCACCATTGGTTCAGGATCTGTTACAATAGAATCCGTCCAACGAGCAGGACCATCTTTGATATGCAATAAAGGAGCTCGTTGTCCTAAGTCTCCGATAATTTTTGCGGGATCAAATCCCGCTACTTTTACCCAATAGGTATCAATCTCAAAAAAGATATCCTCATCGATATAATCTGTTAGCACGCTATGTGAATATCTATCTCCAATCTTATCCATAAATTCCCACCAATGATTATGAAGGCCAAACTGTAATCCATTTGACTTGGCGACTTGATTAGATTGATTATATAAATCCGCTAATTGCTTTATTCCATCAAGTGTTTTGTAACGAAGATCTTCAGGCCAACCATGCCAGATCATTCGTTTACACTCAAACGTTTCAGCGATCTCCAACATTTTTGACTTTTGGTTATTCAATGGCAATTCAATATGCGAGGAGCATACAGAAAGCCCAAATTCTTTAAGCAATTTCCCAGCATCAGCAACTGAAATACCATCTGGCCAAAAAGCAGTTTCAACCCCAGCAAATCCAATCTCTGAAAGTCTTCTTAAAGTGCCCTTGATGTCAGCTTTGATTTGATCGCGAAGGGTATATAGTTGCAATCCAATTTTGGCTGGCGAAGCAGTAGAAGCGGAAGAACATCCAGAAAGAATTAACTCTGGAAGAATAGCTGCTCCCATAATTCCAGCGCTGGACGTTTTTAAAAATTCATTCCTTGAAATTTTATCCGGCAAACTTTCCCCATTTTCATGAATCATATCTTCACTTATAAAAGCATTTCACCAAGTTAGCCTAGAAAAACGGCTTATTCAAGAAGTGTGAAAATTCTGTTCCACCTAACTTTATGCAAAAGGTCAGCTTCTTTATCTAGGGACATCCAGATAAACAATGCCTTGCCAACAATGTGATCTTCCGGAACAAATCCCCAATAACGCGAATCGAGAGAGTTATGACGATTGTCACCCATCATAAAATAGTAATCTTGCTTAAAGGTATAGTTCGATAGTTCTTTACCATCAATCATAAGCTTTGCTTCGTTTATTGAAACACGTTGATTGCCTTCATACTTTTCGATGATTTCGCCATAAAGCGAAAGGGTTAAATCATTTATATCTATTGTCATTCCTGATTTTGGAATAACAATAGCCCCATAGTTTTGACCTGTCCATTCATTGGATTTTGAGCGGGGAAATATTCCGTTGTCTGGTACTTCTCGCCTTGTATAATCTTCTTGAACAGAAATAATATAGGGGACAGATTTTAATTCCTTAAGCTGCTCAGATGTTAGAAGCATTTTATAGATAGCCTGATTCTCATTGGATCGACCCAAAAAGAAGTAGTCTTCAGAATCTAACCCCAGCTTAGAAAGGTTTCTCTTGTTTATCTCCTCCTTAGTAGACACCAGATAACTGAACTTCATGTGTTCAGGGTTTGATATTAGTTGGTCGTTCACCATCAGCTGCCCTTCCTTTATTTCAAGTTTATCCCCTGGAATGCCCACACACCTTTTTACATAATATGTTTTTAAATCAACAGGGTAGTCAATTCCATCGCTCAAACTCTGGGGAGGAATATTGAAGACCACAATATCCTCGCGCTTTACTTCACTAAAACCAGGAAGCCTGAAGTAGGGTAGCTTTATCCAAGGAAGGAATGACGGGATTTCTGTTCCCCATATTTTCTGATGCGTCAGCGGAATCTGCAACGGTGTTCGTGTTACGCGAGTTCCATAGTGAAATTTGCTAACAAAAAGATAGTCTCCCACCAATACTGTATTCTCCATTGAAGCAGTTGGAACCACAAATGCCTCTACGGTTGTCCAGCGGATTAAGGTGGCCGCTATAACAGCAAAAACAATAGCATCCGTCCATTCGCGGGCAAAAGACTTTGGTTTTACTTGTTCGGTTTTTTTCCAGAATTTTAGATTCATGACTGATTGGGCTAGTGGAGATTTCTGGTTTAAACGAATCCTAATGTGCTGAGGTTAACCTGAAACTAAACTATTCTATAATAATATGGGAACTGACTGCAGATTTTCCATATGAAACCTGAACTGTGTGTACCCCTGCGCTTAACTCAGACAAATCAAGCCGTATTGGATTAATTCCATTTGAAAAAGTGTAGCTCTTTTCAAGTTGGCCATTATCTGAAAATATGCTCACAACTACATTTTGGGTTAGTTCTGAAAGCACGATGGTGGTCCACCCCTGTGTTGGGTTTGGAAAAATTACAAGTGGATTGACTCTTACTTGTTCACAATTCGCAGGTCTCGCGTACGCGGTGTTTATAGTAAATTTTGCGGGAGCATCGTAACCGATGGTTCTGTTAACAATTTTTTCAATCTCCAACCCATCACATCTTCTGAGGTATTGACTAACCTCTTTATGTACAACTGTAGACCCACCTAACGTTATCTGATGTTGAGTGTAATCTGAACTATCTATTCTTCCTGAATTATCAAAGTAGTTTATCGACCTGCTTTCATATTCCCAGAATTCGCCAGCAAGGTTCCAGCCTTGATAGTACTCCCTATTTTCCAATAGGTCATCCCTGAATGTCAAAAGGGACTCACTTATGGGCATCCACGTTGAACTACTATCTGGAAGATATTCCATCCAATAATGATTTGCTTTGCCATTTGGAGCATAGTCTATATGATTTCGTAATCTTCCATTGGATTCGGTTAAAATAAGTTGCCGATTTTGGTTGTAACGAAAAATATTTTCAAAATACAAGGTAGTATCAATTCGGATAGTATAACCCGTTTCCCGAATAAGCAGTCCATTATCATATTCGTAACGATTAAGCTGTTGATCAACAAAAGACTCGAGGATTTGGCAAGAGGCGTTAACCTTATAAGTGGCTTCCGATTTCCCACTTATCTTATTATTGTCTAATCTCTCCGTTTCAACTTTAATTTTACATCCGTTAGTATCATAAAAATAGGTATCTCTGTTTTCATAAGAACTGACTATTCCTTTATCATTGGTTTCTTCAGTAAACCAACTTGAGTATATTGGCTGCTGCTGATCATTGAATTTTTTGTTGTTGGCATAATAATATTGGAGTGAGTCAGGAAATCTTTTCCAAAACCAGGCTTTCGAAATCACCTCGTTGCCCTGGTCAAACTCCTTTTCTTGCATCCACGTAAGTGTCCATTTTTGCTGGGCGGAATTCCAATTGTATTGCGAAACTCCAACCTGCTGGCCATTCAGGTTATATTGAAACTGTTGATGCGAAAGTGGTTTCTCAATTCCATTTGAATTATAAATGGTAGTTTGAGCAATCGGAAAATCTGACTGCGCCATTACATTGCTTACCAGAAAAATAAGTGCAAGGATTCTGATCTTCATAGAGCGAATTTATGGAAATTAAAGTCAACCATTTTAATTCTGCAAACTGATGATATTTTTTTAACTTGAAAGCCAAATCAGTCACTCATGCTAGACTTAACTTCTATCCGCGATCAATTTCCATCCCTGCAACGAAAGCCTAATAGGTTTCCAATGATCTTTCTTGATGGACCAGGAGGTACCCAGGTACCCGATCGCGTGATCGATGCTATTTCTCATTATTATAAAACTTCGAATGCCAACTCGCATGGAGAATTTATAACCACCCATGAAACAGATGAAGTGATCTCTAATATGCGCACGGCCATGGCCGCTTTGCTTCATGCAGAAAATTCCTCCTGCATTTCCATCGGACAAAACATGACCACTTTGAATTTTTCATTGGCTAGAGGTATTGCCCGAATGTTAAAGCCAGGGGATGAAGTGCTCATCACCCAACTCGATCATGAAGGCAATCGCGGGCCATGGTTAATGCTTCGCGAATTTGGGATAAAAGTAAAAGAGGTAAAGCTTCGACCCAGCGGTGTGCTGGACTACGATGACTTTGAGGCAAAGATCAATGAGAATACTCGAGTAGTTGCAGTTGGAATGGCGGCCAATTCCATCGGCACCGTAAACGATATTAAGAAAGCACGTGAACTTGCCTACAAACACAATGCTTGGCTAGTGCTCGATGCGGTGCACTACGCTCCACACTTTTCTATTGATGTGCAGAAGCTCGGATGTGATTTTCTATTGTGCTCTGCTTATAAATTTTATGGTCCACACGTTGGGATATTATATAGTCGCCCAGGGTTATTGGACCGCATCCCAACCGATCGATTGCGCACTGCAGGTCAAGCCGCTCCAGATTCTATAGAAACTGGCACACTCAACCATGCAGCCATAGCAGGTGTAACAGCGGCTGTTGATTTTCTCGCCAGCCTTGGAAGTGGCACAACTCTTCGGGATCGATTAGTCAGTGCTTATAAAAACATTGGTGAACACGAACGAACATTGGCCATTCAACTCTATGAAGGCTTGAAAAAGATTTCAGGCATAAAAGTGATAGGCCAAGATTTTTCTGCTGCACATCGGGCCCCCACCGTTTCATTTACATTTGAAGGGAAAACTCCACAGCAAGTTTGCGCACACCTCGCCACGAAAAACATCTGCGCCTGGGATGGAAACTTTTATGCTATCCGCGCTATTGAAATATTAGGGCTTATGGAAAGAGGTGGAGTAACCCGGCTCGGAATTTCAGTCTATAATAGAAGTGAAGATATTGAAGCCACATTAGATCAGCTTAAGAGTCTTTAACAAGGTTAACATCAGTGCTGCATTTTTACTCCGTTACATCATTCATTCCCACGAAAATCAAAAAATGATTCTTCTGCATCTTCCGTTAGAAAAATCATCCGGTGGAGATTTCCTTCAGATACAATCAACATTCTTGTCGATTCGAGAGTTTCCGGCTTTGCGAAAAAATATCTCCTCTCATCCTCATTTTCATAAAACTGATTCCAATAGCCCTCTGTCCAACCACTATTGGGTGTTGCATACTTAAAATACAAATCTTTAAATTTTGCTTTGGAAACTTCCTCTTCCATTCCTTAAGACGAGTGCCAACTATTAAATATCAAATTCACAACACAATTCTCTTCCCTTCCTTTGCAGACCTTCTGGCTGCATCTAGAATTTTTACAACAATCATATTATTGTTAAGTGAGGATAGGTCATTTTCTGATTTTATTTCACCCCGCAATACGGCAGCCAGGTATACGAGGTTGTGTTGAAATGCGGCAGGCTTCACTTCCACTTTTTCATAAACATCCCTTTTCCGTTCCTCCAAGGTATTGGAATTCAGCGAATGCAAATAACCTGTTTTTCCAAATACTTCGAGGTCCTTTATTCCAAAAGGCCAGTTCCATGAAGCTTCGATAATTCCAGTCGCGTCAGCATACTCTAAAAGAATAGTTGCATCATCATCTACTTTGGGGTAAAAATCAGGTTTAATGTTTCGGGTAATTGCCGTTACTGCAACGGGTGCTTTTCCATTCATCAGCCATGTCATCAGGTTAGCTCCATAACATCCGAAGTCCATTACAGCACCCCCGCCATTTTTTATAGGATCGGTAAGCCAGGCAAGGAACTCGCTACTACAGCCAATTTCTTTTGGGCCATTATGTCCGTCATGCACTACTATTTTCCGAATTGGCCCTATGTAGTTTTGTTCGTTTACCAAACTGTACAACTGTTGGTTGCTAGCATACCAGGTGGTTTCATAATTTGTCAGCAATTGAATTTTATATTGCTCAGCCAATGCCTTCATTCGCTCTGCTTGTTTGACTGTAGTTGCCAATGGCTTTTCCACCATCACAGAAATTCCTTTTGGTGCACACGCCTCTACCACATCTATATGCTCTGAGATGGCATTATAGGCAAGGACAGCATCTGGTTTGATCTTTCTCAACATGGACGGGATATCGTTGAAAAACAATGAATCAGGTAATTGAAAGTTCTTCTTGTAGCGAGCCACAAGATTCACATCTGATTCCGCGATGCCCAATAGAATTACTTCACCTCTCTTGAATTGGTTCATTAGTCCATTGGCATGATCATGACTTAGGCCGGCCACACCTACTTTAAGAAGCTGAGCATTACTCATTGAAGTGAAGAGACTAAGAAAGAAACAGAATACTGTTTTCATGTTTGTACGGTTAAAAGAAAAGTTATCATTAGGCAATATCCACTAAGATAAGGAATGTATAAATCAATTGTTGTGGGGAGACCAACCTCGACAGTTGAATTTCGAGGGAGATTTTAAAATTGGACGCATTATGGACTCATGCAGCCCTTCGCAGAGGTTACCAAACTTTGGCCAAGTGAAAATAGTATCCGTAAAGATTGATTTGATGTTGTAGTAGGGTTATATTGAGGATGACTAATCTCAGCCTCTTTCAAAAAATAGCCATGAAAAAAACAACTTTTATCCTACTACTTATTTTATCGGCATTTACAGCATCCACACAAAAGATTGCACCAGCAGCTACAGCTGAATCGGCAGGATTTTCTACAGAACGTATAAAAAGAATTGATGCCAAGCTGAATGATTGGGTGGAGAAAGGTTGGATGAATGGTGCTGTTGGCATGGTGGTGCGCAACGGCAAAATTGTATACTATAAATCGATAGGCTTTAATGATTTGGAAGCTAAAACTGCTCTGGCGAAAGATGGAATCTTCAGGATCGCATCACAAACCAAAGCAATCACCAGCGTAGCGGTGATGATGCTTTATGAAGAGGGTAAATTCTTATTGGATGAACCCGTTTCAAAATATATACCTGAATTCGACAAGGCAAAAGTGCTGGGCACATTCAATGAGAAGGACACCACTTTTACAACGAGCCCAGCCAAAAGAGCAATTACCATTCGCGATCTTCTCAGTCATACTTCGGGCATTGGCTATGCGCAGATTGGTAGCAAGGAATCGAATTCGATTTATGCCAAAAATAAAATTACCGGAGGTCTTGATGTCAAAGGCGATAATTTATCGGATGCTATGAAAAGGCTTGGCTCGTTACCTCTTATGCACCAGCCTGGAGAGAAATGGACCTATGGATTGAATACCGATTTACTGGGATACCTCGTTGAGGTGTGGTCAGGAATGACACTCGATGAATTTTTCCGTAAGCGCATTTTTGAACCGCTTGGTATGAGCGACACTTATTTTAATGTGCCTAAGGAAAAAGCGAGCCGTTTGGTTAATTTCTTTCAGGAAGATTCACTAGGTCACCTTATAAATAAAAAGATAGTATGGGGTGGCGATATGAATTACCCTCTTCGTACTAAAACTTATTTCTCCGGAGGGGGTGGCCTCTCTTCTACAATCTATGATTATGCGGTCTTTCTACAAATGCTCCTTAACGGTGGCGAATACAATGGCAAAAGATTATTAGGCCGCAACTCAGTGCGGATGATGACAATGAATCAAATTGGTGAATTGACTTTAGGTGAAAATAAGTTCGGACTCGGATTTTCAATCGTCACCGACAATAGCAGCAGACTCTTTCCCTGGCAAGCCGGAACATATTCATGGGGTGGTGCCTTTTCCACAGCATATATGGTAGACCCAAAAGAAAAAATGATTATCATTCTTTATCGTCAAATGTGGGGATCACACGGCAGTGAAATAGACAACACCTTTAAAGTAATGGTGTATCAGGCTTTGAATGATTGACCGGTCAATAAAACGTGCAACTATCCATCTTCCTAAATAATAAAAAGCAGTCATGATACACTATACAGCTGTTTTCCAATTGAAGAATTCCATGGGTGACTAATTGGTCGAGAAATTTATATAATCGGTCTAAAAGACTGTCTCATTGTGTACTCCTTACACTTTTTAGCCTCACCTTAGTAGTTCAAATTTTTTTGTTAAATGAATCATAACTCTTTCATGTGTTTAATCCCTGCCCAAACCGGAAAACTGCTCATCATTACAATGCTGATGTTCTTTTCATGTGCAAAGGAATTCGAAAAAGCCTCAACTGTGGTCCCCGAAGAAAACCGATTTACCACCACCGTGATCACCAAGCCAGGTGAACTGGATGAGCCCATGGAAATGACTTTCCTTAAGGATGGCCGCATTCTTTTTGTAGAACGGAAAGGAAATTTGAAATCATTTGATACAAAAACGAGCGAAGTCAAAACACTTGGTCATATTCCTGTTAACATGAAATACACCAACAAAGAAGGACGTGTAACAGAAGCGGAAGAAGGACTGATGGGCGTTATTGCTCACCCTGAGTTTGATAAAAACAATTGGATCTTCATGTATTATGCCGATACGGCTGAAGCCAAACACATATTGGCCCGATGGGAACTTCATGGTGATTCATTATCTGCATCTTCAAAAAAGATTGTTTTGGAGGTAGTCACACAACGCGAAACCTGTTGTCATACAGGTGGAGGAATGGTATTTGATAAAGATGGAAACCTTTTTCTAACTACGGGTAATAACACAGGCAATCCTGTATCCGGTACATCTGCACTCGATGAACGCCCTGATCGTTCAAGCTGGGATGATCAACGCACAGGTGGAAATACAAATGACCTCAGAGGAAAAATACTTCGCATCCATCCGGAAGATGATGGAACCTATTCCATTCCAAAAGGCAATCTCTTTGCAGAAGGAACAGAAAAAACACGACCTGAAATTTATACAATGGGGCATCGAAACCCGTGGCGGATTTCTATTGACAGCGAAACTGGTTATATCTATTGGGGCGAAGTTGGCCCTGATGCCTCCAAAGATTCCATCATTGGCCCAAGAGGGTATGATGAATTTAATCAGGCGCGCAAACCAGGTTTTTTTGGATGGCCATATTTTATTGGCGACAGTAAGGCCTACAGCCAATTTGATTATGCCACAGAAAAAGTAGGAGAAAAATTTGATGTGGAACACCCTGTAAATAATTCTCCAAACAATACAGGTTTGATGGAATTACCATTGCCTCAAAAAGCATTTATCTGGTATCCTTATAGCAACTCCGAAGAATTTCCATTAGTGGGAAGTTCGGGCAGAAGCGCAACAGGTGGCCTTGTCTACCATAAAGAAGATTTTAAAAATGCTCTACGTCCTTTTCCTTCTTATTATGGAGGTAAATTACTCATTGTTGAATTCATGAGGGGATGGATCATGTCTGTGACGATGGATGAAGAAGGCAACTACAAATCCATGGAAAGATTTCTGCCAACTGAAAACTTCAGCAGTGCTATCGATATGAAATTTGGACCAGAAGGAGATTTATATGTATTGGAATACGGATCGGCATGGTTCAGGGGAAACGACAACGCGCAAATTGTCAGAATCGAGCATAATGGAGGTAATCGCAAACCGATTGTAAAAGCCGCGGTTGATGTTGCTGCAGGTGCACTTCCGTTGAATGTCAATTTCTCTTCAGAGGGAACAATGGACTATGACGATTATGATAAAGATGCGTTGAAATTTGAATGGCTGATAAAGTCTGACAACGGCTTCAACAAGTTATTGACAGAGGCTAATCCTAAATTGACGCTTGATCAAGCAGGAACTTATTCCATAACCTTTACAGCAACCGACAGCAAAGGCGAAAAAAATAGTCAGTCAATGGAAGTTAAAGCCGGCAATGATCCTCCTGTAGTTGCCATTGACATCTTGAAAGGAAACAAAAGTTTCTTTTTCCCAAATAGCAAATTAGAATACAACATTCAGGTAAGCGACAAAGAAGACGGTAGTCTGTCCAATAAAAAGATTGCAGCCAATGAAGTAGCCGTGAACTTTGATTACGTTCCAGAAGGATTTGATCTGATCGAAATTGCCTCTAACCACAAAGGCACCGATGAGTGGGCAACGTTCTCCACCGGATTAAACCTCATCAGCAAAAGCGATTGTAAGTCTTGCCACCTCATTGACAAGAAATCAGTTGGGCCAAGTTATCTTGACATTGCTGCTAAGTATAAGAACAATGCAGCCGAACAAGAACGAGTTGCAGGTAAGATCATTACTGGAGGAAGCGGTGTTTGGGGCGATCATGCCATGGCCGCACATCCGGGAATTTCTCCACAAGATGCTGCTACGATGATCAAATACATCATGAGCCTTGGGGAAAAGAAGGCCACTACGGCTGCAATTCCAATGAAGGGAACTTTTGTAACACAGGTGCCCGCGGGCGACAATGGAAAAGGTGGCTACCTACTTCGAGTTGCCTACAAAGACAAGGGCACCCAACAACTTTCATCATTGACCTCAGAAAAAATAATTGTACTAAGAAATCCAATATTCAATCCAGAAAAGGCCGACATCCAAAAAAGCACGCTGCTGACCACCACTCCAAACCGTTCATTTAGTATGGTCGGTGATAATTCACACCTGGGTTACAAAAGCCTTGATCTTACCAGTATTAAACAAATCGACTTGTTTGTAACGGCTCAGCCACGTTCGGGTGCAATCGGTGGTATTGTTGAAGTACATCTTGACTCACCTGACGGAAAACTAATTGGCCAAACTCAAGAGGTGTTGCCAAAAGATCTTGACTTCCGGAAAATAATGGCGATCATGAATGCCGCTAATGCAAATAAACCTGGCGCACCTCCGGTTGATCGTGCTGCAGCAAGGCGAATGATGTTGACTCGGGCAAAAGCAACGCTTGAGCCAGTAGAAGGAGCTCATGATTTATACTTCGTGTTTAAAAACCCAAAAGCCGGTGGAAACCAAATACTCATGACAATGCAGGATATCCAGTTTCAAAATGAAATTCCAAAATCAAAATAATTCTTAACCTTAATTCAATTGTGATATGATCAATCGAAGAAAATTCCTACAAAACTCCGGAGCGTTGGCTTTAGGAAGTTTAGCAATTGCACAGCCGACTTCGGCAATGTCTGTGTTTAATAGTAATGTGCCTGCACCTATACCAGCGGGGATTCAATTATACACGGTCACTTCCAAAATTGACGCAGACCTCGATGGGACATTAAAAAAAATTGCTGAGATCGGTTACAAAGAACTTGAATCGGCTTTCACCCGAAAAGGTGGTTACTATGGATTGAAGCCAAAAGAATTTGCAGCCAAAGCAAAAGAATATGGAATGACCTGGAGGGCGCATCATTGTGGTGGCGCTCCATTCAGAATGCCAGCCGGAGCCACACCTCCTGTTGGCCCAGATGGAAAGCCATTGGTAATTCCACCAATGAAAAACTTAAGAGACAATTTTCAAGAAGTAGTGGATGAATGTGCCGAAGGTGGCGTTAATTATTTAGTCTGCTCAAGCACCCCCATTGATACCTTGGATGAAGTAAAGAAATCCATGGAAACATTAAGTAAAACGGGTGAAGCCTGTAAGAAAGTAGGAATCACATTTGCCTTTCATAACCACGTAAAGGAATTTGAAAAAGTAGAAGGACAATTACCATACGAGATGTTTCTCACGCAAATAAGTGGCGACATTCTGAAGATGGAACTTGACCTTGCATGGGTAACAAAATCAGGTACAGATCCATTGGAGTTATTTAAGAAGAATCCAGGTCGCTTCCCTTTGTGGCATGTAAAGGATTTGAGCAGGATTACCCAAAGGCCTGTTGAAGTAGGTGAAGGCTATGTTGACCTGAAGCGTGTATTTGCTGATGCATCTACCGCAGGATTGAAATATTTTTTTGTGGAACAAGATCAAGCTCCTGATCCATTGGTTAATATTGCTAAGAGCTATGCAAACTTGCAAAAGCTTCAATAAATTATAAAGTATCATTCTAGTTTACAGGACTGGAAAAAGGTCGAACGAGGTAATTCTTGTTTGGCCTTTGTTTTTATCCATGAAGGTGCAGGATGGTTCCGATAGCGGTATTTGATACATTTATCAGAACTAGAAGCTCAACTTCAAGGAAATAAACACTTCATGCAAATACTTCTTGGCACCATTTTTCACTTCATCGGAGGCTTTGCGTCTGGAAGCTTCTATATGCCCTTTAAAAAGGTGAAAGGATGGGCTTGGGAAAGCTATTGGATTATCGGTGGATTATTTTCATGGTTAATCGTACCGCCTCTTGCTGCGTGGTTTACCCTTCCTGGTTTCGAGGAGATTATACGAACAGCATCGGTATCATCTATTCAGTACACTGTGCTTTTTGGTTTGTTATGGGGAATCGGTGGTCTCACCTACGGATTAGGAGTTCGTTACCTAGGCATGTCACTTGGTAATTCGGTTGTGCTTGGTTTCTGTTCAGCATTCGGTTCAATTGTCCCATCTATTTACTATGCAATCGTCCCTACCATAGGCAAAACCAGCATCATAGAAATGATGAGTACTACGTGGGGACAAGTAGTTCTGCTTGGTGTTGTTCTTTGCCTGTTTGGCATCTATCTAAGCGGAAGGGCTGGGATGATGAAAGAAAAGGAACTCCTTGACGAGGAGAAGAAGAAAAGTGTAGCCGAGTTTAGCTTGGTAAAAGGTTTAATGGTTGCCATCACATCTGGTATTCTTAGTTCTTGTTTTAATTTTGGAATCGAAGCCGGTAAGCCAATGGCTGAAACTGCCGTTACGTTGGGATTAAATCCATTGTTTCAAAACAACGTGACCTATGTTGTTTTACTTTGGGGCGGACTGACTACTAATTTGATTTGGTGCATGATTTTAAATGCGCGAAACAACACTTATGGCGATTATACAAATAATCAAAGTCCACTACTTAAGAATTACCTCCTGTCTGCTTTAGCGGGCACTACATGGTTTATGCAATTTTTCTTTTATGGAATGGGTGAAAGTAAATTAGGGAATGGGGCAAGTTCATGGATTCTACATATGGCCTTTATCATTCTAGTAGCGAATGGTTGGGGAATAGCATTGAATGAATGGAAGGGAGTAAGTAAAAAGACAAAGACAACAATCCTTCTGGGAATTTCGACTATCATTCTTTCTGTATTGGTGGTGGGGTATGGGAACGCAATTAAATAAATAGCTACAAGCTTCTAGCTACCAGCTAAAACTGACCAGCTTGAGGCTCGCAGCTAGAGGCAAGAAGCAACAAACATATTATATAAATAAAAGTATTATGAACAAAGCTGACCCAAAAACCTCCTTCAAACACGTAAGCTATCTCTGGGATGAAAAGAAAGCCGCAGAGTTGGCTGGAGATGAAGTTGGATTATTAATTTATCGCTCAAATTTGTTAGGTGCCGATCTGCGTCTGACAAACTATGGTGGCGGCAATACATCTTGTAGGGTCAAGGCCAAAGATCCAATAACCGGTAAAGAAACAGAAGTCATGTGGATCAAAGGCTCAGGTGGAGATCTGGGAACGATGAAGCGAAATGGCCTTGCTGCCTTGTATGTCGATCGGTTGCGAAGCCTTACTAATGTGTATCGCGGAGTTCAGTACGAAGATGAAATGGTAGAACTTTTTAATCATTGCATTTATGATTTAGCTTCAAAGGCTCCTTCCATTGATACTCCCCTTCATGGATTTCTTCCGTTCAAACACATCGATCATTTACATCCCGATGCAGCTATTGCAATTGCAGCAGCTAAAGATGGAAAGCAGATTACCAAAGAACTTTTTGATGGAAAGATAGGATGGGTAGAATGGGCAAGGCCAGGCTTTGAGTTAGGATTAACATTAAAAAAATGTTTAGAGGAGAATCCCGGAATCAGAGGCATCATGCTTGGGTCTCATGGACTATTCACCTGGGGTGATACCGCCTATGAGAGTTATATCAACACATTGGAAGTCATTGAAAAATGTGCAGACTATTTAGCATCCAATTATGGAAAAAAGAAACCTGTATTTGGTGGGCCAAAAATACAATCATTAGCTGAAGCTGAACGCAAGCAGAAGGCAGCTTCTCTTGCACCGGTACTTCGGGGATTCTGCTCCAGCCACACCAGAATGATCGGTCACTTTACCGATGATGAACGTGTTCTTGATTTCATTAATTCGAATGACCTGGATAGACTTGCGCCTATGGGAACAAGTTGCCCAGATCATTTCTTACGTACAAAAATTAGCCCATTGGTATTAAGTCTGAAACCGGAGGAAGACATTTCTGTAGTTAATTCTTTAAAAGAAAAACTTCACCCTCAGTTTGAAGCCTATCGGAAAATGTACACCGACTACTATGAAACTTGTAAACATCCCAATAGCCCGGGCTTGCGCGATCCAAATCCTGTGGTTATTCTTTACAAAGGGGTTGGAATGTTCACGTTTGCTAAAGACAAGCAGACCGCGAGAGTAGCTGCTGAGTTTTACATAAATGCGATCAATGTAATGAAAGGCGCAGAAGCGATTTCTGAATACACTTCATTGCCCAAACAGGAAGCCTTCAACATCGAATATTGGCTATTGGAAGAAGCAAAATTGCAAAGAATGCCAAAACCAAAGCCATTGTCTGGAAAAATAGCTTTGGTAACAGGAAGTGCGGGAGGTATTGGAAAAGCCATTGCAAAGAAATTCATTGAAGAAGGTGCCTGTGTTATTATTAATGATAATGATACAACTCGTCTGGCTACAGCAAGCGATGATTTTAACAAGCAATTTGGAAAAGACGCTTTTGCAGCTACACAACTTGACGTACTTGATACCAATCAAATTAATAGAGCATTCGATGCCTCTTCTATCGCCTTTGGTGGCGTTGATATTGTAGTAAACTGTGCAGGCATTTCGATTTCAAAAACGATAGAAGACCACACAGAAAAAGATTGGGATCTGTTATATGACATCTTGGTCAAAGGTCAATTCCTGATCACTCAAGCTGGAGTTGCTATTATGCGCAAACAGTCTTTAGGAGGCGATGTCATAAATATTGTCAGTAAAAATGCTCTCGTATCAGGACGCAATAATGCAGCCTATGGTTCTGCAAAGGCTGCCCAATTACATTTGAGCAGGCTGAATGCTGCCGAACTAGGTGCCGATAAAATTAGAGTGAATGTGGTTAACCCAGATGCTGTCATATCTGATAGCAAGATATGGGCTGGAGCCTGGGCTGAAGGTCGAGCCAAAGCCTATGGGGTGAAGGTAGAAGAACTGCCAGCTTATTATGCTAAACGAACCTTGTTAAATGAAATCATACTACCAATAGACATCGCTAATGCATGTTTTACTTTTGTTGGCGGGCAATTAAATAAATCTACTGGTAATGTGTTGAATGTAGATGGAGGTGTAGCGATGGCATTTGTCAGGTAATCATTTTTGGCTGAACCTTTAAATTCAGGATTACAATGAAAAGAGTGGCATTCAAAATGAAGTTGCACCCTGACAAGGTGGATGAATACAAACGAAGGCACGATCAGCTGTGGCCGGAATTAGTTCAATTATTAAAACAATCCGGCATTGAAGACTACTCAATCTTTTTGGATGAAAAAACAAATGACTTGTTTGGTGTATTGAAATTGGAGGATATCACCCAACTTGATGAACTTCCAAAGCACCCGGTCATGAAAAAATGGTGGAGTTACATGAGAGATATTATGGATACGAATGAGGATTATTCACCAGTTAGTATTCCATTGCAGGAAGTTTTTTATTTAAAGTAAATTCGTTGATTGTAGCCGGTTGATCGATTTAACCTAAACAACAACGAAAACGACCAATCCATATCGGTAAAATGAGAATCGACAAAACTCTAATTCAGAAACACAACGACAAACTTCACTCCTCCCATAAGAGAAAAATAAGTCAGTTGTCAGCCACCACTCCAAACCTAAACAAGGTTGTTACTAAACTTGTAGATTTTCAAATTGCGATACCAAGTTGGGCATTAGGCACAGGCGGTACTCGTTTTGGCAGATTCTCAGGTGGTGGTGAGCCAAGAACGTTGGAAGAAAAAATAGAAGATGTTGGATTGCTACATGCACTCAATCAATCCAGTGGTGCCATCTCGTTACACATTCCCTGGGATATCCCTACTAGCACAAGGAAAATAAAATCATTGGCTGCGGAACACGGGTTGATATTCGATGCAGTTAACTCTAACACTTTTCAAGATCAAACTAATCAAAAGCACAGTTACAAGTTTGGTTCACTTCAACACGTGAACAAAGCAGTAAGAAAACAAGCAATTGATCATAACATAGAAGTAATTACGTACGGAAAAGCGTTAGGCTCAACGGCCATTACGGTTTGGCTTTCAGATGGATCTTGCTTTCCTGGTCAACTAAATTTCCGAAAGGCGTTTGAGAGAACATTCGAAAGTCTTCAAGAAATTTATTCAGCGCTACCTTCCAATTGGAAAATATTTGTGGAATACAAAGCCTTCGAACCAAATTTCTACTCTATGACCGTTGGTGATTGGGGGCAGTCCTATCTGTACGCAAGCAAGCTAGGTCCAAAGGCTTACACCCTCGTAGACTTAGGTCATCACTTACCAAGTGCAAACATTGAACAAATTGTTTCCTTATTGTTAATGGAGAAAAAATTAGGAGGTTTTCATTTCAATGATTCTAAATATGGTGATGACGATCTTACGGTTGGTAGCATCAATCCGTATCAATTATTTTTAATCTTCGCAGAGCTCATAGAAGGAATGGATTCACGCAAGATGAATCACGCCACAGATCTGGGTTGGATGATTGATGCCTCACATAATGTAAAAGACCCGCTTGAAGATTTGCTACAATCTGTAGAAGCCATTAAGATTGCATATGCTCAGGCGCTTCTTGTTGATCGCAGAGAACTAAACAAAGCACAAGAGACTAATGACGTTGCCAAAGCTCAGGAAATTTTACAACAAGCCTATCGTACCGATGTAAGGCCACTGATAGCAGAAGCTAGGCTTCGCGCAGGCGGTGCACTTAGTCCTCTTGCATTGTTCCGTGATTTAGCAGTAAGGAAGCAACTTATTGTCGAACGCGGAGCGAAGACAGTAGCTACCGGATTGTAATATGAGCGTCTCCGTTATTGCCATATTTGACATTGGAAAAACAAACAAAAAGGTTTTCCTATTTGATGAAGACTATTCCATTCGCTTTGAAAAATCCATCCAAATTCCTGAAATAAAAGACGAGGATGGTTTTCCGTGTGAGGATGTAAGAGAACTTTCAGCTTGGGTAACGGATTCTCTGAAGGAAGTAATGGCCATGCCAGAATACCTGATAAAAGCCATCAATTTTTCCGCCCATGGAGCAAGCTTTGTCAATTTAAAAGAAGACTGTGAGCCAGTTACCCCACTATACAACTATCTAAAACCATATCCTCAAAAAGTTCAATCAGAATTTTATGCAGCTTATGGAGGAAACGATTTTGCCATCTCTGCGGCCTCTCCCATACTTGGTCACCTGAATTCTGGGATGCAATTGTATTGGCTGAAAAAAGATAGGCCAGAAGTCTTTAGCCAAATTAAATATGCGCTGCATTTACCTGAATACATTAGCTGGTTGGTGACCAAAGTTTTTGTTTCTGGAATTACAAGCATAGGGTGCCATACCAATTTATGGGATTTTACGAAAAACCAATATCATTCTTGGGTGACCATCGAGGGAGCAATTGACAAACTCGCACCTATAAAGTCATCAAATGAAATTCTTAACATAAAATTTAATGGGCAAGAGTTAATATCCGGCATTGGGCTTCATGATAGTTCTTCGGCACTCATCCCTTATCAGAAATATTTTAAAGAACCATTTGTACTTATTTCAACCGGAACCTGGAGCATTAGCTTAAATCCATTTAACAATTTACCACTCACTAAAGAAGAGTTGGAGCAAGATTGCCTGTGCTACTTAACCTATGAAGGCAAGCCTGTTAAAGCATCTCGGCTATTTGCCGGGCAGGAACATGAAGACGCAGTGAAAGAAATGGCGCTTTACTTTAGCAAACCGATTGAGTACTATAAAAAAGTTGCTTATGATCCAGCTTTGCTTGCCAAACTTCAACAAACAGAAAAGAATCAATCAACTTTAGCTTCCGCTGGGTCATTCGAGGAAGCCTATCATCAGTTTATGTTGAATCTGGTAAAAAAACAGAAAAAATCAACTGACCTTGTTATTCAAAACACATCTGTAGACAAGATTTTTGTCGATGGAGGATTTGGTCAGAATGAAGTTTATATGAAACTTTTAGCAAAAGCATTTCCAACAAAAACCGTGTATGCTGCCTCCTTACATCAGGCATCTGCATTAGGTGCTGCTATGGTTATTCATGAGCACTGGAACCTTAAAGCATTACCCTTAGAAATGATTCAGGTGATCAACTACTCGTTGTGAAATTAAGCTAAATCGCCTCGATGGTGATGTTGGTCAGGTTATTCGCAGTGCCCCAGGGGTACGTGTATGTTGCGAACGGCACACTAATGGTTTTGAAATCAGAGCTTATCGTAGCGTTTTTGAATTCAATGTTATAGGGATACACCGCTTTAGAATCGTTGGCGTTAATTCGTAATCTTTCAATGGAGGTCTTCGTAAATGCAACTACCTCAGCTTCCGCTTTAACTAACACGTTATCAATCGTCATTGTTTGATTCTTGACATCATATGCGTTGTCACTCATGCGTACCACCTCAAATGTAACGGTCATTTTGAGATCAGGAGTTGTATACGACCATTTACTATCTGAGGATGCTGGTGCGGGATCTTTATCACTACAGTTCCACAGAACCACACAAAATAAAAGAATTAGTCTATTCATGGTCATTAATATTAGTTCAAAAATCAAGATTAAAAAACGAATTCCCAACTTACTAATCTCTAAATTTGAATAATCCTCAATATACCTACTATGAACCCATTAGTCATCCGAAGTTTTGAAGAATTTGAAAGCTACAGAGGCAAAGAACTTGGAGTCTCAGATTATATAAAGATAACTCAACTTCAAATTAACCTATTTGCTGACGCTACCCTTGATCGTCAATGGATCCACACGGATCCAAAGAGAGCGGAAGAAGAGACAACCTTCAAAAGCACTATCGCCCATGGATATTTAACATTGTCTCTTGTCCCTCATTTGTGGGACCAAATCACAGAGTTTCACAATGTGAAAATGATGATCAATTACGGGATTGAGAAATTAAAATTCAATCAGCCTGTGATGGTGAATAGCGAAGTGCGAATGCACGCTAAATTACATTCTATAATAAACCTAAGGGGCATCACTAAATTTGAGGTGGATGTGAAATTAGAAATAAAGGATAATCCCAAACCAGCATACACTGCAATTTTGGTTTTTCTTTATCATTTCAAATGAGGCTTCCAATTAACAATATTTTTAATCCCTTTCGATATAAGGCATTTCTAGAAAGGCAATTAGAAGTAAAAACATCAAAGTTGCCAGGTACGGGCAAAGGTCTTTTTACAAAAATCGATATCCAAAAAGGAACACGTATTGTTGAGTACAAAGGTCTACTACACCGTTGGAAAGACATTAAGCATGAAGATGGTTATAACGGTTACCTCCTATACATCCATTCCAATGCTGTAATAAATGCAGAAGGAACACTGAAATTAATGGGGCGTTATGCAAATGATGCAAACGGCTTGGTTAGAATAGATGGACTTCGAAATAACTCAGAATATGTAACAGTGGGTAGCCGCTGCTTTATTACTGCAACAAAAAATATTAAAAAAGGAGAAGAAATTTTTGTGAAATACGGAAATGAATATTGGGAATTGGTGAGGAAAATAAAAAGTTCGAAGAAAAAAATCATGCTACCTAGAGCAAACAAATCATCATATTTTTTTATACTTAAAAAGAAAAACCAGCTAGGCGGCTTTCATAGATGAACGCTGAATGATTTGAATCATTAAATCACGTCAAACGCATTTTATGTATTTTAAGGGCAGCATGTAGCACCGAGCGAAGAGTTTTTATCGGAACATCTTTTTGTGGATCAATCAAAAAAATCTTCATTCGTGTTCGCTCTTCTTGAATAAGATTCGGGTGATCGATGAGTTTGCCATCCACAATGCCAACATAGGGGAGTTGGTTTTTCTTTTGAATCCATAAATAACAAAATCGCTTGCCATTATAGAAATAAAAAGGCATCCGATACTGCCAGCCTTCAGTAATTCCCTTTTCGTAGGAAAAAATATAATCACGCAAAAAGAACAAGCAACTCTTCACAGGTTCTTCCTGTTGCAAAAAATAGTTATCAATATCTCTGATCATTTTTATGATTCACCGTATAAACTGATCTATCCCTAAAGTACAATCTTGTCTATAGGCTCAATTTGAATGTTTCTGTAAAATACTTCTGCTCCTTCTGTCTGAATCTGAATTTTTCCTTTCGTAAGGGGAATCTCTCTTCCTTGAAAAGGTTGGCGGGAGTTAAATAGTCTCATTACTACCTGACCATTCATAACATGAACACTTGTGCCACCAAGACAATAAATATCAACTGTATTCCATTCTCCTGTAGGCTTCTCTGCGTCCGGGCTTTTGATGCATCTCCTTCCAAAATCAGATGTGTAACTGAATGGCAATAATGAGGCTGCGGGGTTGTAAACATATTCTTCACTCTTTGAACCAGTAGCGGCAATGTCAATTATACTGCCACCAACACTCCAATAGTCACCACAATCGCCTTCCTGAACTTGAAATTCTTGTGAGAGCATCCAGTTTCCGTATGCCACTCCGTGAGCCCCAACCGCATAATATAAAATACCACTGTCTCTCTTCTTGTCCTTTCGTGGATGCCATCTTTTTTCTCCCCATTTGAACTCCATTCTCAAGTGAAAATTTTCAAACTCATCTAAGGTTGATATACCTCCAAAGCCATTTCCAGAAATATGAATAGCAGGAGCCCCATCCACCTGATCGATAGTAAATACATGATTTGGATCATTATTTAATCCAGGAGTCAAAAGACTGTCAAACTTATTTTGAATCGAATCATAAGTCGGGCCCAAATAAGTATCCCATCCAGATAGGTCTGTGCCATTGAACAAAGTCCGCCAGTTCGATTGGGCAGGTTTCTTTCCACAATTGAACAAAAGTGTAACAGTCAATAACAATGAGCAATATCTAAAAGCAAATTTCATAGAAGATCTGGTTAGATTAAATGAATAGAGCTGTTGAAACTAGTAAATTAATATGACATCAGGAAAGTATCTTTAACAGACATCCCATAGGATTACCAATGATTTCAAATCGAAAAAGAATTAACTCACTTTTATTGTTTGCTTACACGCTATTTCTTGAGCACAAGTGGCATGGCATCTCGCTGGGCCATAAGTGCCAACTCAGTGGCTAGAAAACAATGGTCTTGAGTCATTGCTGTTTCAGTACGATTAAGAATGTCGCTTACCAACTGTTCACCATAAGGAAGAGGATCTTTGCTGCAATCAAAATATCGCGTTTCCTTTTGATCAACAAGAAATAGATGATTGCCGCCATCGTGACCAGCAATGTCAACGTTCTTGCGCAGCTCTATGAAGCCATCAGTACCCAGTATAGTTAACCTTCCATCGCCCCATGACTTAAGCCCATCAGGTGTAAACCAGTCTACACGAATATAACCAGCCCCACCATTGCCGCGCAGCGTAACATCCCCAAAATCTTCAAACTTCGGATATTGCGGATAATGAACATTTCCCACTTGCGAAGTCAAAACCTCCGCTTGGGTTGATCCAGTAAAAAATAAATATTGATCGAACTGGTGAGAAGCAATGTCACAGATAATGCCTCCAAAATATTGCCTATCAAAAAACCATTCGGGTCTTGTCTTTAAATTCATACGATGAGGCCCAAGACCGATGGTTTGAATTACCTGCCCGATGGCACCCGCTTTCATAAGCTCACCTGCCTTTACTGTGGCTCTGTTTTCAAATCGCTCACTATACATGATCGAATAGATCCGTTTCGTTTCCTTCTGCACGCGCTTAACCTCAGCCAGTTGTTTAAGAGTAGTGATGCCCGGTTTATCGACCATAAAATCTTTGCCGTGTTTCATCACCTGGATACCAAGTGGAGCCCTATCGACAGGAATAGAAGCGCTTATAATTAATTGAATAGAGTTATCTTCTAAAATCTCTTTCTCGCTTTTTGCTAGTTTAGCTTGCGGATAACGTTTGGCATAAGCCTCAGCCAGATCCGGTTCCTTCGCATAAAAAGCAACAAGCTCTGCTCCTGCCCGAATCATTGCATCCGTCTGTGAATAGATATGACCATGATTCAGGCCAATACTAGAGAAACGAACGCCTGCGCTATTTCTTTTTTTCTCTGTCAAACCTGCACCACTATCTTCCATCCTTATAGAACGACCATAAAGGTTTTCTGGAATTGGCATGGCGCCAAGTCCAGCAGCCATGGCAATAGAGTGTTTGAGGAAGTTACGTCTGTTAGCTTTCATATCGAATCTTTAATTAATTACGAGTATAAATTATTATGCAGACAATTCAAATGACTATGTTATGAATAAGTCTTAAAACTAGAGCCTTTCACACAGCACTTAACTTTTTCTTAATAGCGCAACTAGTCCCAATATAGGTCCCACTGCCAGAATGGTGTACGCATATTGAAGGCTTACGTGCATAGAAACCAAATTTAGAACTTGAATGCTCACGATCGTGATAGAAAAGCCAATGCAATTCACAATCGTGAGTGATGTTCCTCTTGATTCTTCAGGTGCATTTTGAGCTACCAATGTGGAAAAGAGAGGAGAGTCAGCAATTACCACCAATCCCCAAAAGAAAAGAAATGCTATCAGCAGCTCAACCGAGCTGCTCAATAATAGTAACGGAGATGATACGCAACATAGAAAGGAAAGAAACAGTGAAATGGTGGCAATTTTTTTTACGCCAAAATTCTGAGATAGTAATCCACTCATTACGCAGGCCAATCCTCCAGAAGCAATGATCAGGAATGAAAGTAAGGATACATTTATGTTGGCCGATGGATAAAAGGTAGTATAGGTCGAAAGCATCACTGGAACAAACGCCCAAAAAGCATACAACTCCCACATGTGGCCAAAGTATCCGAACGCTGCAGATCGAAAACCGGGTTGTCTAAAACCGTTAATAAATGCCAAAAGGCTTAAGCGCTGGCCTTGTTTACGATATGGTCCATCTGGCACTATAAGTAGAATACCAAATCCTCCAAGCAATGAAAGTGAGGACGTGGCATAAATAACATATCTCCATGGCAGATCTGCAGTCAAGTTTTTTAACAAATGAGGAAAGGCCGTGCCAAGTACTAAAGCGCCAACTAAAAAACCAAGCGCTTTACCAAGACCTTTTTGAGAATAGTCTGATGCTATCTTCATACCTACGGGGTAAATCCCCGCAAGAAAAAAACCGGTGAAAAATCGAAACACTATCAAACCAGTTACACCGATGCCTGCAATGCTAATGCAAAGATTAAAAAGCGCGCCAATGACTGAACTAAAAAAGAAAACCTTTGACGGAGAAAAGCGATCTGAAATGGTGAACACCGCAAAGACTAACGTTCCAGAAATAAATCCAAATTGAACCGCACTGGTAAGATGAGCCAAAAAGTTCGGAGACAAATTGAATTCAATAGCTATATCAGCTATAATGGCATTCCCAGCAAACCAAAGCGAGGTGCAAAAGAACTGGGCAATTACGATGGTTGGTAAAATTCGCCTCATACTAGTTCAAATGGAGCTATATTAACTGAAGGTTAATCTAAGGCAAATTTTTCAAGGTGAAGTTTTCACTTATTGGGTAACGCATGTAAAAGCTCCAGTCCAACAGATGAACGAGGCTTAAAACCAGTCCAGGTTTTTTCGTTTGAGTTCTCACTTACTTCCAAATAGCTTCCAAACTCTTTCTTCTTCAAGTGAATTCCTAAAAACGCAGTCACAAAATGCTGGTTGATATTGTTGATTCGCTCTTCACTCCACACTGGATCGGCATAACGATAGTATTCATCAAAATGCAAACCCGGCTTTAATGATTCTGGTGGTGGTGGATTGGGTGCCACATTATGCCGTGCGTTCTGATAAGTGAGCAAGTAACGATCTGCATTAACAGCACCAGTGTAAATTGCCTTGATTCCTTTTTCGTATCCTGAAATATCATCCTGACTTCCTGCCACAAAAAAGGTAGGTACTTTTAAACCTTGCAAACCCTCCGCATCCCAAACGCCACGCTCCATGCCCCAGGGAGCAAACGCAACAACAGCCTTTATTCGTTGATCATAAGAAGAAATAAAATCAGGATGACCCATAGTGCGCACTTCCAAAGCCTTACTTCCTCCCGAAAAATTAGTAAAGAGCGTTAATGCGGTTTTACTGTATCCAGCTCCAGCGGCATTCAATGCCCCATATCCACCCATGGAATATCCTATTAATGCTGTATTATTAGCATCGACCAATCCAGACAAAAAAGTTTTGCTAGTTGGTTTACCAAGCTCCGCGATTTTATTTAAAATGAATAAGTCGTCTTTTGCCCTGTTTAGCAAAGTGCTGGCGAACCCTGCTGCATCCTGAAATGTAGACTCAGTATGGTCAATGGCTACCACCACATATCCCTTCGATGCTAAATTCTCAGTGAGATAAGTAAGAAGGAATCGTGAACCCGTATAACCATGGGAAACAATAACTAACGGAAACATGCCTTCCGTTGTAACCGGCATAGCATCCCGAGATGCCCTCCCTGAAAAAGTAAATGGAATAAGCGGACGCTTTGGATCATTAAATTGTCCCATTACCTGATCATATGTCACAAGTTCTTTTCCGCTTCCCAGAAGAGCGGGATACCAGACTTCTACCTTTATTGGCCGATCATAAAGTGGATCAACTCCATCTTTTGATTTCAGTACATCTACCTGGCCTTTGTTAATGAACTCAAGTGTGCGTACACCTACTTTAAATTCACCTCTAGCAGACAACTCTGGTGCATCTGGTAAGGCATCGCCAAAAATAAAAGGTTCAGTGGCAGGCTGAGCATAGGAAGCGCTCCATACACATAAAATCAAAAAAGTCATTCGAACGCAGACCATTGACCTGGGAAATATTTTTATCATAAGAATAAAAGTTAGAAATTATTCAATTCACAATATAAGCAATAATGATAGTAAACAGCGCCAAAGTTTACATATGTAGCGGCTCGCGACTTTCAATTAGAACCTTCACCAAGATTGCGCAATACTTTCATAGCTTTATTTGCATCCTTCGTAGCCACAAAAATGTGATCGTGATAATAACCAGCAATCACGTTTGAGCTGATGTTCTCTTTGGCGAGTGCATTAGAAAAGACCGCTGTAAGACCGACTGCATCTAATGAGGAATGTACATTTAAGGTGATCCAAGAAGCAATAAATTGGTAACTAATTTTCTTTCGATCTGCAAGTTCTTTTGAGATGATCACCGTGACTCCTTCTTTCTCCTTGAAAAGTCCAATAATGTCTTTCGCATCAAATTGAGACGGATCATTGGTACTGTGGAAAATATATTCACCGGGATTTAAATCTGGTGATAAGGTTCTTAGGATTTGGGATAAGTTGGTTTCACCTTGAGGCATGATGGAATTCTTTTCTCTTGCGTTATCAAAAGCTAAAAGTTATTGCAAATTTGAATGCGATCAAAATATAGGTTAGGCACGCTGCCGTAGGCTATATGACCTGCCGAAGATAAGTATAGCAGCAATTTGGAAAGAGCTCGCGAAGAGATATAGACATGAAAAAATAACACGCAAAATAATGCGTGCTATCTAAAAGTTAGTTCATCCATCTGAAACTAGATAGATTCAAATTCCATTAATTATTGGCTTTCACTTTCGAAACCCAAGTAACTGACCTATTTTATAGGTAATGCTCATTGTCACACACATTGGACATACCCCAAACCTAAAAAATGTCAAGGCAATTTTTTTGTGCAAAGGTAAATTAGCAGGGATGATGGGGCATGTTACCCCATCACCTTCGTATTCTTTTATTCCCCAAATGTTAGCTGATTCTTTCATGATTTTATGATTAACCAAAGAAATAATAAATACACACGGACATCAGACCTACCGATAAAAGGCAAAGGATAATTTTTGTTTGTTTTTTCATATTAATTGTGTTTAAGTTGTTTTATGTCAGTTAATACCAACGCTACTTAACAAATCACCCAATTCAAAATAAAAAAAGCGAACCATCTTAACGATTCGCTTTCCCTATGTCACGCCTTACAATTATGCCAGATTATCAGAACCTTTGCGTGCCTGCTCTAAGCATTTAAATTTTTGATTCTGGGCATTATGCTTATTTGAATAACCAAATTCCTTTGTAATCGTGTCAATATTCTTCTCATCATAAAAAATAGCCTTCAATAAAACGATGCATTTATTGGTGATGATCTTGAAAATATTCAATGCTTTGTTTGAATTGCGTTCACGGATTTCTTCCTCCGCTTCTTCATAGTCTTCTAAATATCTCTCGTAGCAATCTAATTCACCCTTTACCATTTTATTCGAATCTCTCAGTCGCTTTAACCATAAATTACTGCTGATGGCAAAAATGTAGGTCTTCAAAGCAGACGTCAAGCTAAAATCTTCCTTAGGCACTTTCTCCAATAAAACTAAAATGGTCTCCTGGAAAATGTCTTTTGCATCATCCGCATTGCCATTGTTTTTTACGATGAAGTTTTTTACCGAAGGGTAGTAAAACTTGTAAAGGATTTCATAGGCTTGGTTATCCTTTGATTTAAGGCCTAAAAACGTTGCTTGGTCGGATTGATTCCTTATTTTCATTGTTGTTCTATTGATCCTGTAGCCTAACTATTTTTAAAAGCTGCTCGTGCATCTGTTCTTTATCTTAGTTTCTTTACAAAATTTTCTAATTCGCCATTATTAAACAAAACGGGTCCATGTCCAAAGCAAAGAATTTTTGGTTTTAAATCACATATTTTCTTTATGGATTTAACGTTTCTTCTCCTGTCTGTTGTAAATGCGTTTGGAGGCTGATCTAAACCAACGAGCGTGGTTATCAAATTCATATTTACAAGCGCATCACCAACTATCATAACTCCATCTGTTTCTCTGAAAAAAGAAATATGCCCTCTTGAATGCCCCGGTGTGTCTATCACCGTGAAACTTCCAACTGCGTCACCCTCTTTAAGCACATGTGATACGGGATGCCCCTTCCCTGCCCAATATTTTTGTTGAAACCGAGCAATCAGACTATTGATATTCGGATATTCGTAAGTAACCTTACCTGATTCTGCATTTTCTTTTTCAAGTTCCGATGTCCAAAGAGGAATGTTTAATGTGTTGCATATAAAGTCGCTGCTGCCTTGATGGTCGGCATGAGCGTGGGTCAATACATGCTTTGTTATTGCAAAGTCTTTGATTGCTTTTAAAATTTTGTTGCCTGAGCTTCTGATGCCTGAATCAATAAGAATATCATCGATTACATAACAATTGATCCCACTTCTTGGCATCAGTGGAATTTGGAATACATTTTCAGCTATTTTTTTCATTTAATCTGTTTAAAATTTCAAAATGCATGCAAAGGATATTTGAGCCGGGCTATCAAGACTACGTCCTGATTGCGAACATCAAGTTAACGATTACCAAACCTTCTCCACCTTATCTCCATCTAGAAAAATAGACCAAAGACGATTGTACGCGTGCACTTTTCGCGTCATACTACCTGTTTTGTCAACAGCACCATTTCCAGTATTGACCCATTCAAACTGGCCGCCATACAAATTTGCGACATGAGTATAACCCATCGCTTTTATTTTTTCGGCAATTTTTTCAGACCGCACGCCTATGGAACAATACACTACTATTTTCTTATCCTTCGGAACTCCAGCCAATACAGAGGGGTTGAAATGGTCGTAACCACAATATTGAGCAGTGGGAATATGGCTTACATCAAATTCTTTTTGTTCTCTTGCGTCAAGCAGGATCCTGTCATTCATCTTTTTTAGCGAATCTACACTGATGGTTGGCACCGAAAAATGGAGCATTGCCCGCAGTGTTTTATCAAGTTTGGCACTTTGACTCCGTGGATGTGTAGTAGGTATTTGCGCAGTACTCTGAACTATAAAAACAGCTAAAAAACTCGCAACCGTTAATTGCTTAATCATCATTATTTTTTTAATGGATACATAATTTGACCCAAGAACGTTTTGGGGAATTCTTCCAGTTTGTCAAAACCCAATTTTTCATCCTTGCCTTCATACGGGATATAATCTGTGCCAAAGAGATAGTCCCATACAGATAACGTTAATCCGAAATTGACACCATACCGATTCGAAACGTGCTGGGCATGATGCCATAAATGCATTTGAGGATTGTTGAAAATGTATTTTAAAAAACCTAACGGCACTCGGATATTGGAATGATTAAAATGACCCCAGCTTATGGTAAATAAATGAACCAGCAGAAAATCTTGAATCCCAAAGCCGATCATACTGAGGGGTATGAATTCAAGTGTTCGATAGAAAATATTTTCCATCCAATGAAAACGCAGATGTGCCGCAAAACCCATTTCTTCAACACTATGATGCACTTTATGGAATTGCCACATCCAATCGAAACGATGTAAAAGGCGGTGAATATTCCATTGAATAAAATCGCGGATCAAAAACAGGGTCAGTAATTGCGCCCACACCGGCAGATTTCCTACATTAATGGCGACCAAATTACGCCAACCGAAGACCGAATAAAGGACATCGTTGAAAGCTGTAGAAACCACATTGGATATGGCAGCGTAACCGACCAATGAAAACAAAAAGAAATTGAAAAACATATAGAAGGTATCCAACCAAAAGTCTTTGCGAATGGCCCCTTGATCAGTTCGCCAGGGGAAGACAATCTCGAGCAACCAAAAAAACAGCGAGATGCCAATGAGCCAATAAAAATAATTACCCCATGAAGGATGGAAAATTTCATGTACGAAGTAATTCGCATAGTTTTCGAAGGATGTAATGAGCAGTTGGACGTACTTTTCCATGCAATCTTTATTAACACCACGAACTCTAGTCCGTGAATTTTGAATAATTAATGATTAAAAATTCCAGACACTAAAACCGACTTCATCTCAAAATTGATGAAACAAAGGTGATACCCTTTGAAAAGCCTGGCATTGATCTAGATCAAGAAATGAAGTATTATTCGGCTTTGGACAGCTCTTTTCTAACTCTACTTAACGCTTCAGGAGTTACTCCTAGGTAGGAGGCTATCATTTTTTGAGATACTCTTTGAACAATATTGGGGTAGGTTTTTAAAAAATGCTGGTAACGCTCCAAAGCAGAAGCACTCATCAACATAATGACCCTTTTTTGTAAAACAAAGATACGGTTCACCACCGTGTTAATATCAACTTGCTTTTTCCTTTCCTCTTTATCGATAACAGTAATGGTAGAGTCCTCAAGAGCATCAATAAACAACTCACACGGGTCAGTTACTTCACAAAGGTCTGCGATGGTCCAGCCTTCATTGGCAAAAGCAAAAATATGTTCCTTCCCCTTCTCGTCAATGGTGTAGCTTCTCAGCAATCCGGTTTCAACGCCAAAAACTTTTGTGTTTAGCTCGCCTGCTCGTTGAATCATTTGTCCCTTGATTACTTTCATGCCTTCAACATTTTTTCAATCTAGCAGCAACAGCAGCTTTATAAACTCTTCGTCCATTAAAGCTAACCATTTAGCTCCATTAAGGGGTATCGCAAATGAAAATGTCTTTACAAGCATAGGTGATTAATGTTGCCTTATATTCCACGAAACAGGCGACTTACCTGAAAAAGAAACAATTTAGTGAAATAACTTCTTTGCCTAACGTTGGCGGGTTGGCACTTGCCATAGCTTCGGTGTCGCGCTGCTCTTTTGTCCTTTATCATATTTCTTAACCAAAGTCAATGAATAACAGGAGTAGCGTAAATAATTTTGTGCCTGAATTAATTCTTTGAACTTAAAATGAAAAAATGAAAGCAAGCGTAAGTAAAATGTATGGAACACCTGAAGTGTTCAAAATTGAAGATGTCACAAAACCTGTCCCGAAACATAATGAAGTTTTGGTTAGAGTTTATGCCGCCACTGTTACAGGGTCAGACATGATGATGAGAATCGGTAAACCGTATGTGGGTCGGCTATATTTGGGACTAAGTAAACCCAAAACAACAATACTCGGATTTGACTTTGCTGGCGAAATAGTCGAAACCGGAAAAGATGTTACTTTATTTAAAGTTGGTGATAGAGTCTTTGGAGGAACAACAGCTCTCGGGTGTTATGCTGAATACACTTGTGTCAATGTTGATGATGTAATAACGACCATACCCGAAAACATCAGTTATCAGTCTGCCGCACCTGTGAGTGGAAGTGCAATTACCGTGATGAATTTCTTAAAAGGCTTGGCTAAAATAAAGGCAGGAGATAAGTTACTAATTAATGGTGCTTCAGGTAGTCTTGGGACTTATGCTGTTCAAATTGCAAAGCAGTTTGGTGCTGAAGTAACTGGAGTTTGCAGCACTACAAATATGAAAATGGTTAAGGAGTTAGGAGCTGATTATGTGATTGATTATACAAGTGAAGATTTCACAAACAATGGCAAACAGTATAATATTATTTTTGATACTGTCGGGAAAACTACTTTTTCACATTGTAAAAATGCGCTCACTAAAAAAGGCATTTATCTTTCCTCTGTTATAAGTATACCACTTTTTTTGCAAATGATGAAAACTTCTTTGTTTGGTAAAAAGAAAGTAAAGTCTTCATCAACTGGTATGTTGTCTGCTAAAGTGCGTTTAGATTATTTCTTAGAACTAAAAGAAATGCTGAAAGCTGAAAAAATCAAAACCGTAATTGATACCTCTTATCCATTGTCTCAAATGGGTGATGCTCATAAATATGTAGAAAAGGGACACAAGAAAGGCAATGTAGTTATAGAAATAAACCATAATTATCAATTATCATATACAAAATGAAAAGCAAAAACAATCCAATTGTAATTTATAACGCTAAGGTTATCGGCTCTTTTTTTCTTTTGGCTTTTATAGCCTATGGGTTTGGACGACACCTTTTTGAAAGCGGGAATGTTTCTGAAAAATACCTTGGTTCTGTGCTTATCGTCACAAACTCATTTATGGTTCTCTTTATTGGTATATTATTTAGAAAAACTTTACAACAATACAGCGTTTTAGTTGGAAATATTTACCTGTTTACCAGAGTATTTGAGGCAACAGCTCTTGCAAGTATTGTATTAAATTTAATTCCTTCAATTAGTGTTTCGTATAATTACGGATATTCAATTGCAATGCTTGTTTTAGGACTTGGTAGTATTCCAATGTGTTTGACCTTATTCAGGCAAAAACTATCGCCATCGTGGTTAGCAATTTGGGGAATGGTAGGGTACGCTGTTTTTGCTTTTGGGTTTTTAATGGAGTTCTTTGGCAAAGAATGGAGTCTGTATCTTTTGGGACTTGGTGGTCTATGGGAAATAACTTTTGCTCTTTGGTTAATTATAAAAGGCGGGCGAAATAAAAAAATAACGAACCGCTAAATTGGGTTTGGCAAATTGACGGTTCTGCCGCTCCGCGCACATATTTGTTATGAATATATTTTTGGAATCCAAAATCACTTAAACCAAATCTATAGCCTATTTCTCTACAAGTTATTTTTGGCAATCCTTTTTCTAATTCTGCTCAATGATTCGGGCTTAACGCCAATATAACTTGCCATGTGATATTGCGAAACTCGTTGAAATAAGTCAGGTCGTGATTTTAAGAGTTTTAAATATCTCTGTTCAGGTATGTCGGTATGGTAAGAAGTCATTAATTGTTGTTGCTCAGCAAAAGATTTTTCCACCACAACTCTGGCTAAAGTTTCAAATCGAGGAAACTTCTTAAATAATTCCTGAGCCTTTTGTTCGTTGCCAATAACTAATGATGTTTCTTCCATACAAACCAAATTATGAATTGATGGAGTATTTTGTGTTAATCCTGCCAATGAAATAACCCATTGTCCCTCGGTAAAGAAATTGGTTGTTTTTTCCTCTCCGTCAATCAGGCAATATTGACGGAGACAACCTTCAATAATAAAATAAGTGTCAACCGAAGTTTGTCCCTCCTTAATTAAAAAAGTGTCCTTCTTGAGATTGGTTACTACCATTCCATCTTCCAATGCTTTTGCTTCGTCTTGTTTAAGAGTAGTAAATTGAGAAAAGTATTTTACAATTTTATTTTCCATTCAGGGTAAGTCTTTAATAGCTGCCGCATAACATTTTTGGACTTGGCGAAGGTGGGGTTTAGAAAGTGCCAAAGTTCAAATTTAGTATAATAACTGCTAGAAAGTACAAATGTTCAGCCTAGTACAAAAGCCATACTTCTGCCAACCCGTGTTAGCGGTTTGTTGTTTTTATATTAAAGATTAATTTTTAAAGTCCCATTCTTATCAGCTTCCGGCTTCGAATTTTGGTTGCATAAGCTAGTCCGATAGAAGATAGCAGTTATTGAAATTAGCCTGATCATAAGGGTGTTAAATTTTACGTCCGTTCTGACTTTGAAAATAAACCACCTTGCGTGCACGCATCACCTCACCCAGTGGGCGGTGCTCCATCAACGCTTTCCACGGATCGAACGCTGCTGCCTCAATATTCTCAGCGAGTTTCAACCCCTCAGCACTTTCAGTATCTTGATTAGGAATAGTTAATATAGCGACCGTGAAAAACGGAGCTGCTTCTTCTGGCCAATCATTGGTTGCGTCTTCAATTGGTGTGCTTTGCACATCAACAAAAAATTGTAACTGAAATTCAAAGCGCAGTGTTCCTTTCGACAAGTGTGAACGGAAGTCGCTTGCCCAATTTTCACTGGCGTTTGCGCTCGCATCAGTTCTGGCTGGCAACATACGCACACGAACTGCATAAGGGCCGCAAGTCAACGGTGCTGCTGTATAGAATTTCTCTGTAGCGAAACCGGTAAATGGCATGTTGATGGCCGTGGCCATAGCTTTGAGCTTTCGAAAACCACCTTTCAACCCAAATGCTGAATACAAATATTTAAGTAAGGAGCCGAGACCGCGTGCAGCGTTGTGCACAAAACCAACAAAGTCCTTACTGTTGGCGAAACCAAAAGCAGCTTTCTGGATCATCAAAAAATCCTGACAATCAGTATTGCCAGTTCCTAATGCCGAAGGTCCGTTCAACCCTAGTACTTTAATCGAAAAGCCACGGATATCCGGCTTGCGGTCAGGTGCGCGATCCATGCCACCATTTGACAATCTTATCCACGCATCGTAGGTCGCTGGAGTGGCAAATAAGCCGTGCCGTGCATAGTCTGGTAAATTAGACAGTACTTCAAAACGCCCGTGCAAACCAAGCAGAGCCTTACGATGTAGCTGACGTCCCTTACCATACTTGACATCCTTTATTTTCCTGATTTCATCAAACGCCAACAAATGATCAGAATGAAGCTTCGACTCGTCCTTTAAAATATGTTCCTTCCAATTTGTACTTGGTGCTGCCATTATTATATACTTTTTAGTTATAACTTTTATCAAAATCATTAAAGCTAACGCATAACATCAACATCTCAGTCCTCTTTTACTGAGCTTTAAATAATTTACTGGTATAATCAAGTAATTTTTGGTCTCCATGCTCTCCGTGGCCTGGCACAATAATCTTAACATTTGAATAGTGCTTCTTTATTTTTTCAACTGTGTTTGACCAATCGGCAAGATTTGCGTCACCCAAATAACCTTTGCTTGCCTCCAATTCTTTTATTAAACATCCTCCAAACAATACATTATCAATTGGGAAATAACCAACTATATTATCCTTTGTGTGTCCTTCTCCGAAAAACGTTGCAATAATGTTTGTATATCCTACTTTTAAAATAAGCGAATCACGGAAGCTATTCTTGGGAGTCTCCAAATTGTTCTTTTTTGCAAGCTCAATTGTTTTGAAATACCCATAAGAAGGAATATCATTTTGATGAAATGCTTTCAATCCTCCTAAACAATCATCATGGAAATGGGTTGGTATAACTGCGTTTATTTTACAATGAAGTGTTTTCTTAATCCATGTGATTAGCTCTTCTGAACTCTTGTCGTTAGTGGGTGTATCAAAAACCACTACTTCATTGCTGTTTCTTACTATGAGCCCGTTACAAGGCACGTTCCCAAAATCGTTGGTTTGTTTAAAGGAGATATGTTTAAAGGAATTTTCGGAAATCTGGATTACAATCAAATTATTTGACTTGTAGACTTCTTTGTGTTTCTCTGCATCTCGTTCCTGAGAACTACAATTTATGATTGTTATTAAGATTGTAATTATCACTAGCGTTTTTGTGATGGCCTTCATATTACTATACTGGTTTAACTATTCTTTTCATAAGAACAGAGCATGGTATTAAGTTTGCCTGTTTTTCCTATTGTCGAACATTCGGCACAAAATTCAGCGATTCCAAGATCAAGGTTGAAGTTCTCGTAAAAAAACCAAATCTGTGGCTTTGGCTGAATATACCAACAAAGGGTCGTTCTCAACTTGCAGGTTCTTGCAGTAGGTAAGGCCAAGTTTCTCTATCAGTTTTATTGAATTCGTATTTTCTGCCACGGTGATAGCAAGAATTAGTGAGTACTTCTTATTCATTAATACATCCCTTAGCACAGCAGTCGTAGCCTCAAAGGCATATCCTCTTCCTCCATACTTTGAGAAAAAGGCAAACCCAATATCGTAATGGTCCAGATAACTACGTTTGATAAAGGTAATAATCCCAATTGGAATCAGTTGGTCTTTCAATCTGACCACCCAATAATTTCCGTCAGGATTATCCTTTATCTTTTTAATCTGGGCACGCGCATCTTTTGTTGTTCTAATTTTTCTATCACCGATATACTTGAGCCACTCAGGTGAATTCACCAACTCAAGAAAAAACTCGCTGTCGACATAACTTAATTTATCTAACTGAAGTCGGGCTGTTTCGAAGTGTGGCCGAGCTTTTTTCATAATAAGCAATAAACTTTTTCTTAACTATTGAAGCACAAAGATTAAAAAAAATGGGTTAGAAGCTATATCTGCTCTTAAGTTTTATGAATCCATCTGGAATTTTGCAATCCGCAAAGAAAAATCTTGATGTGAGGAATTGAAGGCTATGCAAACGCACGAAACCTGGTATAGCTAATATAAATCGTTTATCTGCCACTCAACCACCTTATTGATAATAACAAGAATTCATTCTTTACCTTTGAAATGAAACAACGGTAGTACATCGATTTGGTCCTATAAATTACAACTCGTGAAAAAACTCGTATACCTATCTCTAATAGTATTGTTAGCAGGAGCCTGCATGCAGCCTTCTGATTCTAATTCAAAACACGTAATTATTACAGGAATAGACTCTTCTAAAAAACCTGGCGATGATTTTTTCAATTACGCAAACCACATTTGGTATGATACTGCACAAATACCAGCCAGTCAGGCAGGAGTCGGTGCTTATTCTTTTATGAATTACCCACAGCGCATCCGCCTACAAGGTATTCTGGACAGCCTTTCGGGAAGCAATAATCCGGCAGGAAGCATCGCACAAAAGGTGGGCGATTTTTATGCTTCCGGAATGGACACAACAGCCATTAATAAACGCGGTTATGAACCCATCAAACCAGTGCTCGCACATATCGATGCGGTGACTGATAGATCTTCGTTGTTGAAGTTGGTTGCTGAAGAACAAAAAGTGGGCGATGGCTCCATCATTGGGTTTTATGTAAGCCCCGATGATAAACAAAGCACTATCAATATTGCTCAGTTTGTTCAAACCGGAATTGGCTTGCCAGAAAGAGATTATTATTTCAAGACAGATTCTTCCACACTCAACATTCAAACCGCTTACAAAAAGTATCTTACCTCCTTGTTTGAATTGACAGGAACTGATGCTTCTAGTGCGGAGAAAAATGCATCCGTTACCTACGAAATCGAAAAACAATTGGCCTCCTCGCACCGAACCAATATCGAACTTAGGAATGTGAAGGCTAACTACAATAAATTGGGTATCGCTACTCTTTCTAAAAAACATCCTAACCTAAGCTGGACAACTTTGTTAACCGACTTAGGCGTAAAGTCTGATTCAGTCAACATTGGGCAACCTGCTTATTATGACAAGCTAAATGTGATGCTGAAATCTGTTCCCATCAACGATTGGAAAATCTATTTAAAAGCCAACGCTCTTACCAACTATGCAAATTTCTTAAGTCAACCGTTTGCTGATGCTTCTTTTGCCTATACAAAGATTCTGACCGGACAATCCGCTAAGAAAAAACGTGCCGAAGAAATGACTCAGGCAGTTGATCGCTCACTCGGACATGCACTGGCACAGTTGTATGTAAAAAAGTATTTTCCAGAAGATGCCAAGAAACGTATGCGGGTATTGGTAGACAACCTGAAGAAAGCATTTGAAGCACGCATCACCAAGTTGGATTGGATGAGCGATTCTACTAAAGCACAGGCTAAAGAAAAATTACATTTCTTCACTGAGAAAATCGGTTACCCAGATAAATGGAGGGATTACTCGAATGTGGAAGTGAAAAGAGACGCTTATTTTGAAAACCGTTTGTCGGCAAATAAAAATGATTACAACTACAGCCTGGCCAAAGTAGGAAAGCCTGTCGACAGAACGGAGTGGTACACAACTCCGCCAACGGTAACAGCGTACAACAATCCTCCGCTAAATGAAATTGTGTTCCCTGCAGGGATCTTACAATCTCCTTATTTCGATATGTATGCAGATGATGCCCTTAACTATGGTGGCATCGGTATGGTGATTGGTCATGAAATAACTCATTCATTTGACGACCAGGGCGCACAATATGATAAAGTCGGCAATGTAAAAAACTGGTGGACAAAAGCTGACTATGAAAAATTCAAAGCGAAGACACAGCAGGTGATTGATCAATACAATTCGTTTATCGTGCTCGATTCAGTACATATAAAAGGCGCCTTAACTGTGGGTGAAAACACAGCAGACATTGCAGGGGTGGCCATTGCTTATGATGCCTTTAAATTGACGGAGCAAGGAAAAGACACAACTAAACTGGATGGCTTTACACCCGATCAGCGTTTCTTCATTTCGATAGCACGGATATGGCGTGTAAAAACAACGGATCAGTATTTACGCATGTATGTAAACACCAATTCGCATTCACCGCCTCAGTGGCGAGTGAACGGACCGCTTATGAACTTCACGCCTTTTTACAATGCATTTAATGTGCAATCGGGCGATAAAATGTATAAACCAGAAAATGAAAGGATAACCGTTTGGTAGACTTTAATTGAATAAAAAGAGTGGCCCCATTGAGTTAAAGAATTCATGGGGCTTTTGTTTCTTGCAGGGCTTGTGTGGCGAGTTATAAAACTTTAGACAATCACTTTGTTCTTTCTATTTCATTCTTTTGGGCAGCACATTATTTTCTACTGCCCATTCATTCCACTTTTCATTCAATTCTTTCACTAACTCAGGTCGGCTACTAGCAATATTATATCGTTCAGTTCTATCGTTTTTCAAATCAAAAAGCTGCCATTGGGAATCGCTTATTTTCTTAACAGCCTTAAAGTCTCCTTTTCTTACGGCACAGAATTCCTGGTGCTCCCAAAAAAGATATTCTCTATTTAGTTTTGAATTTTTTGTAACCAAGTCTACAAGGCTTTTGCCTGCCATCGGATAAATTTCATTACCGTTATGAAACTTCTTCGGGTAAGTCGCACCAGTTACTTCAACAATTGTTGGCAGTAGATCAATTACATGCCCCACCTCATTAGTAAATGTTCCTTGGTTCTTCACGTTATTCGGAAAATGAACAATCATGGGTGTCGCTATTCCTCCTTCGTAGGGTTTTACTTTGTATTCAAAAAATGGTGTATTTGACGTATTCGCCCAGCCAATTCCATAAGAAACAGCTCCAGAAAAATCGGGGTCATTGATTAGTTTGAAATCTTTACTGCCCAATTCATCATAGTTTTCGGCACATGCTCCGTTGTCCGACAAAAAGAAAATCAACGTATTCTCCAATTTATTACTAGCTTCTAAATAATCCAATAGCTTCCCCACATTATAGTCCATTGAATGCACTTGGGCAGCATAAACTGCCATTCGATACGCTACGGTATCTTGTTCGGTTTTACTTAATTTTTCCCAAGCTCTTACTCTGTTGTCTCTTTCCGAAAGACCCCATTCTTTATCAATCAACCCCAACTTGATTTGCTTATCGAATCTTTGATCTCGAATTTTATCCCAACCAACCTCATATAGATCTAGAAATTTTAGTATGTCTTCTTGTTTGGCATGAAGAGGCCAATGTGGAGCGTTGTATGCTACGTATAGAAAAAACGGATTGTCGTTTTTTTGTTCTGTAATAAACTTAATTCCATAGTCAGTAAAGGCATCTGTTGTATAGAAATTATGGTCATCCGGAGCAATTAGTTTTTGGTTATCCAACCATAAACCTCTTCCTCCCTGGGGTTTAAAATAACTAGCAGCACCAGCCAACATTCCAAAGTATCTATCAAAGCCACGCTGCAAAGGCCACTTGTCTTTTCCGTCCATGCCCACATGCCATTTGCCAGTCATATAGGTGTTGTAGCCGTTGGGTTTAAGTACCTCTGCAACTGTTACACTATTTCTGTTTAAAAAACCTTGATAGCCCGGAGTTTCCCAATGACTTTGTTCAGGTTTTTCGGGGTCTTCTGCCATATGCCCTATACCAGCTTTATGTGAATATAATCCTGTCAGTAAACTTGCCCGTGTAGGGCAGCAGCGGCCTGTGTTATAGAATTGTCTAAATCGTACTCCTCTCTTCGCAAGCTTATCAATATTTGGTGTCGGAATTTCCCCTCCGTAGCAACCAATGTCGCTCCATCCCATGTCGTCTGCCATAATGATAACTACATTTGGCTTTTTGGTAGATTGACCTAAAGCTGAAAAAGAAATGAATCCAAAAAGCAGGAGATGTTTTAACATTTTTTTTTGTAACAACTGGAAAATTATTTTCTTAAATCTTTTGATGTCGCTAATGCAATCACCCTGCCGTGCTCGCTTACGGCCGTATAAAAATGATAGACAACTCCTTTCCACTTTATTACCCACGGTTTATGGGCATACTGCTTATCATATTCTGTTGAAGGGGCAACTAAGTCTTCGCCTTTCCATTCGGTCCAGTTGACTAAATCATAAGAACAGGCAAATCTTTCAAAAGCGTTGGGTTTCCAAAATGCTCCAAAATAAAACATAATATAGAGCTTGTTGAATTTCGCAATTTGCGCATCCCCACATATTCCTTTGTATTTGGTTATTACTGGGCTAGTGCCATATCGGCTCCAGTTTTTCATATCATTTGAAACCGCCATACCAATACTTTCATAGTTGGCAGTATCACCCTTTGCATTATAATACATGACAAATGGATACCCCGTGAGTTGCGTTTTATCGTGTATTACAATGCTTTTATAAATTGTTTTACTTTCAAACCAGCGCGCATCTTTATCGAAAGGAAGCAAGACTGGTTTTTCTATCTTATTCCATTCCTTAGCAACCACCAACTCACTTGAATTTGCCATGCCAACGCCCAAAACACCTGCTTCATAACCTTTTGAGTTACCACCTAAATAGGACATCCAATATTTGTCCTGAAATTTTTCAACAGAATAATTACCACCCCAGGTAAAGTCAACCAGTGAGACATAGCCCGCTTTTTGATTAGCATCCCAGGTTTTGTCACTGAACTCAAGAATTTTCCCCTTCGTTCTCCAATCAATCAAATTATCACTTTCTGCAATCCATGTTTCATATCCTTGCCCATCGTATAAGATATAAGTCATATACCATTTATTATTTTCACGAAAAATAGTAGGGCTGTCTATTAACCTAGTTGAATCCGGATGCTTAAAAACAACCCCGTATTTGAACGGAGTTTTTATTTCGTCAAACACCCTTTGCATGGCACTATCCGACACTGTCTTACTTGAAGTAAAGTTACTTTTTACTTTAACCTGACTTAGAGACGGTACTGAAATCAGTACACCAAATGTTATAAGCAATAAAAATATATGTTTCAAATTAGGTAGTGGATTAAATATTTTCTGTCAAAAGGAGAAATTAATCTGTTTACGATTATCGCGCATGACAACCCTTAAAAAAAATAGTCTGAGAACAAGGTAAGACAAATTTCGAGTTGAAACAGTTCGCTAAAGATCAAAACATGAATGAGTTGCAAAACAATCAAAGGGAAATCAAAATAATAAAGCGCAACAGAGTCAAGAAGTTAGCGCGCGCTTGCAAGGTGTGCAACTGCACTTAAGCCCTTTTCAAAAAGTCAATAAAGCTTCTCATTAGCTCCTATTTAAGACATCAATATGATTTGGAACAAAGTTCTAACTCTGTAAAACCAATCATAGTCACCAAATGGGGCCTGCTGCTCCCCTCTTCCTATATAGACCAATAAACTTTCGCATTTCATAAATGCTTATAATAGTCAACAAACTGATCTTCTTAAAAATTATTGAGTCATCACAGTCCCGAGGCGGTGAGTCTGATGGGGATAAATGAAGTTTACGCATCGTCCCGAAACGGAGACGATGCTCGACTAGAATGCAAATTTTTTGGATCTAAACTCTCCTGATATGAAAGCAAAAGTTCATCTTTCTCCTCTGGACTTAGGCTGTCCCAAAGTTCACCTGTCTGATGGTTATTAAGTCGCTGAATTAATTTAAAGTATCCTTTTAAAACCTCTTCGTCCTCAATCTTGTCAATCAGGTTGTGGAAGTCATCTTTTGTTCTCATGATACAATTATTTAGGATCTCAATTTACCCATATTTCAACACATCTGAAAATGAACCATAACGAGCGAAATATTTGCAATTGGTAGCGCGCGTAAACGCGCGCTACCTGGTGCGGGCAAAAAATCAGTAAAAGTTTATTTGTTAATTATTTATAAATTAGCTCCTACAATACTTCTCAGAGTAATAACCATTGATATGAAATACCTAATCGGATTCCTTGGTGGATTCTTTTCTTACTTCCTCCTTCTACAAATCATCGGGTCTACTGAACCCAAATCAGACTACGAACTATCGCGCGCACAACGCGACATTGATAGTATAGAGAGAAAATATGACTTTATTACTAAACTGATGAAAATTAGTGGAGGTCCAGCATACTTTGATGCTAAAACAAAAGATGGTCGAAAAGTTGTTCTCTGCATCGACCACACCTGGCAACTAGCTGAGCAGGTAGAATTGAAAAGCTCACTTGATAAAATGAAGGAATTGAAATCTTTGCTTGACTCAAAAGCCATTACCGAAGCGGAGTATGAGATAGAGAAAAAGAAGATCATCAACTCGAAAGGCAAATAAAAAGTCGGTAGTGTTGCAAACGCGCGCTACCTAGGGGGGGGGTCTGTTGACTATCTAAATATCCCTCGGTTTATTTTGTCAACCGTTACCAAATGCTTTTTTGTCGAGTGCTTATTTATAATGGCAAAGCCACCTCTTATGTCCAGTATGATGAATTTTGAGTTATACATGTCATGAGATATCCTCGCGTCAATTGTCAATATGCTCCTACTAAACTCATACTCTTGAAAATCGGTGTCGTAATCTCTGTCATGATTGTTGATTTCTCCAACTAGAGAATTACCAATTGAAAATTCTCGACAAATAATGTACTCAAAGCCCTCAACTTCTCCATACAGCCTAAAGCCGTCTTTGTACTCGTACAGAAAATAGATTCCACCGAGAGAATGTGAAGGTCCTAAAAGAAGTCCACCTTTTCTACCGTCAACAATTGCATTGTCCTTTGCCAACTCGTCAATTTTCTGGAACGTGAAAAGTTGTTGATAATAATACATGTCTCGTAATTGTCTACGGGTAGCGAATATATGTAATTGCACTTATTTCGGTTGCTGGGAAGAAAATTGCAACCTCAAATACTAAGCTCGTCAGATCCGAGGGAATTGATCTTTTCTGTCCTAGCTGAGACTTTAGATTTGCACTATCAAGCAATATGTACCTTCTGGTTTAACAACTCAATGTTAAAGTTCACTTTGGCATTCAATGCTTTAAACACTTTTATGGTCGTCTCAAATCAACTTACGTTCTTGCCTGGCCGGTTTGATGGTTTCTTCAAGTAAGTCAAGTCTCAATTCATACTCAAATGCGCTCGTTTCTTTGTACCTACTTTACCAATAAATTTATCGGTCACTTCTTCCAACGAGTAGGTTTTTAATTTTTTTTCCTTCTTTCATTTTCTTTTCTTTAATCTCTTCCCCCCAATTGGTTTCCTTCTTTTATTAATTGCCTTGCTCAATTTTTTTAATCTATCAGAGTCTTTTTCATAAAGCTTAGTAACAACATGATCAAGAATTTCATACGCATCTAAAATATCATCCTTTGTTAGAACCTCATTTTTATGACTACCACTATTTCCGATCCACTTTATTGCCATCAACAAATCAGCCTCTTCAGGTTTTATTTTTTTAAAGAGCTCTATCCTTTTATGCAAACGATTTTCTCTTCTTTTACCGGCATCAAGATATGTTTTTGTAATCTTTTGCTCGTCCATTATCAATTCAACTACAGTCCTGATTTTGTTACCGCATGAGGCAATGTCTATCCAATACACCTTAAAAGATTCAATAATTGCGTTCTCAATTTCTTTCGGGACGTCTACGTGAATTGAAAATATATGAATTGCCGGCACAAACCCAACTGGCGAAAGAAATTCAGAATATGAAACACCAGCACCCCTATCATCCTCGTAGTTTTCGTATTCCATCTGAACGTCCATCTTCCCAATTACTTGGACGACCTCTCCACAATGATGATTATTACAGCTTAATGTCCCACTAAAGCCTCCTGAAATCCATTCAGGATCCCAATCATCGTGAGCTTTTGCTTTTTTTGAACCAACACTTTCAATTATTTGAATGCTCTTCTTATCGCCAATTAACTTTCCGATTTTACAAACTGGACATATCCATGATGGGATGTTATTAACCTTAAATTGATTCTTCCAAATTGTTCGTGTAATTGCCATTGCTCAACTCAGTTCTGTTATCTCTCGAATATAACTCAATTCTTGCTCATCAAATCTATTAGTGGTTCGACACTGCTCTCCGGCAAGGGATGGAGGCATTGTTGGAGCCCGAAGGAGCAAGTGCGGTGGGTTGGCGACTGCCGACTGCCCGGTGACGCCTCGGCATGCCGCCTGCCTGTCTTCGACAAGCTCAGACTGACAGGCGGGTCGAGTGGCTACCACCCGTTAGCTTAATCTTAATCCGTTCCGTATTTTTGAACTCTTAATTTCTATCGATGAGTACGGAAACGATTGGTGCCGAAAAAGCTATAACAAAATCAACAAGCATGGCCGGGCACCAGGCCCCAGCGCCTTATAAACCCAAAAACAAAGTGCGCATCGTTACAGCCGCCAGCCTCTTCGATGGGCATGATGCGGCCATCAACATCATGCGCAGAATCATCCAGGCCACGGGCGTTGAGGTCATTCATTTAGGTCACGACCGGAGTGTGGAAGAGGTGGTGAACACCGCCATCCAGGAAGATGCACAGTCTATCGCGCTTACCAGCTACCAGGGTGGCCACACAGAATATTTCAAATACATGTATGACCTGCTGCAGGAAAAAGGCGCGGGCCACATCAAAATTTTTGGCGGTGGCGGTGGCGTGATCCTGCCCGAAGAAATAAAAGAACTGATGGCCTACGGTATCACGCGCATCTACTCACCCGATGACGGACGCAGCATGGGCTTGCAGGGAATGATCAATGATCTGGTGGAGAAGAGTGATTATGCGACTGGCGAGACTGTCGACAGTCGACAGTTGACAGTCGACAACAATGTGCAGATTGCACAGTTGATTTCCGGAGCGGAGAATTATTTTGATAAGCATAAAAACGTTTTCGAAGAGATCCATAAGAAAGCAGCGTTGTCGAAAGCCCCTGTGTTGGGTATTACCGGAACGGGTGGTGCAGGAAAATCATCGATGGTGGATGAATTTGTGAGAAGGTTTTTGATTGACTTTAAAGATAAGACCATTGGATTGGTTTCGGTTGATCCCTCCAAACGCAAAACAGGTGGCGCATTGCTAGGAGATCGTATTCGAATGAATGCGATCAACAACTCGCGTGTGTTCATGCGTTCATTGGCAACACGTCAAAGTAATCTGGCGTTGTCGGCTTATGTGAAGGAGGCGATACAAGTATTGAAGGCAGCGGGATATGATTTAATTATTATTGAAACATCGGGCATTGGACAAAGTGATACGGAGATTCTGGATCACAGCGATGTGTCGCTCTATGTGATGACACCTGAATACGGTGCGGCCACGCAGCTGGAAAAAATCGACATGCTGGATTTTGCCGATGTTATTGCCCTCAACAAGTTTGACAAGCGTGGCGCATTGGATGCGTTGCGCGATGTGAAGAAACAATACCAGCGCAACCATCAACTGTGGGATAAAAAGCCGGAAGACATGCCGGTGTTTGGCACAATCGCTTCGCAGTTTAACGACCCCGGCACGAACCAACTCTACGTGCAGGTGATGAATAAGATTGTGGAGAAGACAGGTTCTGATCTGAAATCTACTTTTAAGATTACACGTGAGATGTCGGAGAAGATATTTGTGATTCCTCCGCACCGGACAAGATACCTGAGTGAAATTTCAGAAGGCAATAGGAAGTACGATGCCTGGGTGAAAGAACAAAGTGAGATTGCGCAGAAGTTGTATGCGATTGATAAAACGCTAGAGCATTTAAAAACCTCACCCCCCGCCCTCTCCAAAGGAGAGGGGGCTTCCCCTTCTCCTCTGGAGAAGGGGCTGGGGGATGAGGTGAATAAACTCAAACTCAACCTCGATCCCAAAAACCTAAAACTCATCGAAGATTGGCCCAGGAAAGTCGAGCAATACAAAGGCCCGTTGTTCAAATTTAAAGTGCGCGATAAGGAGATTGGCATTCAAACGCATTCTGAGTCGCTGTCTCATCTTCAGATTCCAAAAATTGCGTTGCCGAAGTATGAAGCATGGGGCGATTTATTAAAATGGAACTTGCAGGAGAACGTGCCAGGAGAATTTCCGTTCACGGCAGGCATCTATCCGTTCAAGCGTGAAGGTGAAGATCCTACGCGCATGTTTGCGGGCGAAGGCGGACCGGAACGCACGAACAGAAGATTTCACTATGTGAGTCTGGCGATGCCGGCCAAGCGGTTGTCGACAGCATTTGATTCGGTAACACTGTATGGTAACGATCCGGATTATCGTCCGGATATATATGGGAAGATTGGTAACTCAGGTGTAAGCATCTGTTGTCTTGATGATGCAAAGAAATTATACAGCGGTTTCAATCTTTGCGATCCAAAGACTTCTGTGTCGATGACCATCAATGGTCCCGCACCGATGTTGTTGGGCTACTTCATGAATGCGGCTATTGATCAGCAGTGCGAACTTTATATTAAGAAGAACGGATTAGAAGAAGAAGTCCGCAATAAAGTCAAATTGATGTACTCCTCCCTCTCCTCTGGAGAGGGCCGCCTGCCTGCCGGAGATTTATCGAAGGCAGGGGGTGAGGTGCCCTTCTATCAAGGTCCACTTCCAAAAGGAAATGATGGATTAGGTTTGATGTTACTTGGCGTAACGGGTGATCAGGTTCTTCCTAAGGATGTGTATGAAAAGATAAAAGCCGAAACATTGTCACAAGTGCGCGGCACAGTACAGGCCGATATTTTAAAAGAAGACCAGGCACAGAACACGTGCATCTTCTCTACCGAATTTGCTTTGCGCATGATGGGCGATGTGCAACAATATTTTATTGATAATAATATCCGTAATTTTTACTCGGTTTCTATTTCGGGTTATCACATTGCTGAGGCGGGAGCGAATCCAATTAGTCAGTTGGCCTTTACGCTCTCAAATGGTTTCACGTTTGTGGAGTACTATTTGAGTCGAGGCATGGACATCAACGAGTTTGCTCCTAACCTATCCTTCTTCTTCAGCAACGGGATTGATCCGGAATATGCAGTGATCGGTCGTGTGGCGCGAAGAATTTGGGCCAAGGCTATGAAAAACAAATATGGCGCTAACTCCCGCAGCCAGATGTTGAAGTACCACATCCAAACATCTGGCAGATCATTGCACGCACAAGAGATTGATTTCAATGACATCCGCACAACATTACAGGCATTGTATGCGATTTATGACAATTGTAATTCATTGCATACCAACGCTTACGATGAGGCGATCACCACTCCTACTGAAGAATCTGTAAGGAGAGCGATGGCCATCCAGCTCATTATTAATAAAGAGTTGGGTCTTGCCAAAAATGAAAATCCAACACAAGGATCTTTCATCATTGAAGAACTAACTGATCTAGTAGAAGAAGCTGTACTTGTTGAATTTGATCGCATCACCGAACGTGGTGGTGTATTGGGCGCAATGGAAACCATGTATCAGCGAGGAAAAATCCAGGAGGAAAGTCTGTATTATGAAACATTGAAACACACAGGTGAATATCCAATCATTGGCGTCAATACCTTCTTAAGTTCGAAGGGCTCCCCAACTATTCTCCCACAGGAAGTGATTCGTGCAACTTTCGAAGAAAAGGAATACCAGATTACGATGCTAAAAAGGCTGCATGAATTTCAGGGTAAGAAAGCACAGGAAAGTCTGGAACATGTTCAAGAGGCCGCCATCAAAAATAAAAACATCTTTAATGAATTGATCGAAGCCTGTAAAGTATGTTCGTTGGGGCAAATCACTAAGTCTTTATTTGAAGTGGGCGGCCAGTACAGGAGGAATATGTAGGCGTTTGTGCATTACCTTATTTTCAGCTTCAACAAGCTAATCCATCGCCTGTGGGTTAGCTATCTACTATGTGCTTTGATTCTCACGCGGTAGTCCTTACGAGAAAATGGAGACATTGTCAATACGAAATCTTAGAGTAAAAGAAAGACCCGTCCTAGCAGAGACGGGTCAATCAATTCACAGGTTAATTAGATACGGCCTACTAATTAGTAGCGGATCGTCTTAGTGTTGCCTGATTTGTCACTTACTTCAAAAGTAAAAGCACCAGGAATATTCTTCATATTATACACTTGTGCAAAACCAGTATTGCTAATTCTACTTTCCTCCAGTACTAATTGATTAGCGCTGTCATAGATTTTAACATTTATTTCATCATTACCAGAAGTTGTTACCGCAAGCAAATATTTGGATTCATCCGCTAACCTGGATAAATGCACATTTTTCAGGCTTGGCTCTGAGAAATAATTGATTTTTTCCGTCTTCTTACCAGCATGGTCAATTAATTCAACTGTATAAACACCGTACGCCATTTGAGAAAAGTTAAGCGGGCGAGCAAAACTTTTAACATCCTTAAAAGTTTCTGAGAACACTTCGCTACCATTTTCATTGTAGATGTTCACTTTTACCTTTCCAGGAGTTTCGTCCTGGTAAGCAATCTTAAATACAGTTGAGCTTTTCTTTTCAACTGCTACTGTTTGTGCACTTGCACCTGCAACACCGATTACCATCAACACTGCAG
>JANNAQ010000046.1:0-3509 GCA_031384515.1 Bacteroidia bacterium | reverse complement strand
GCGCGACTTGTTGATAGTGGGGGAGTTCATGCCCATCACCTGTTATAAGAATAACCACGGAAAATTATTTACTGCTATAGCCAAGGAATCCTTTGCGCATACGTCAGGCTGGTGGAATAGTATTACAGGAGGAGATTTTGACAATGATGGAGATATCGATTATGTGGCAGGCAATCTTGGTTTGAATACTCGCTACAAAGGCAACGAAAAGGAACCTTTATGTATTTATGCCAGCGACTATGATAAGTCAGGAAGCATAGATCCAGTTATGACAATGTACCTTCAAGGCGAGAAACAAGTGGTTCATTCCTGGGATGATATGGTAAAACAAATGAATCCAATCCGGGCTCGGTTCAAAACCTATCAACCTTATGCGGAAGCTTCTTTTGAAAAATCTTTTTCACCATCTGAAATAAAATCTGCCTATGTTATCTGTGGTGAAATGTTTGAATCTAGTTATATCGAAAACTTAGGTAGCGGAAAGTTTTCAGTAAAGGCGCTACCCTTGCGAACTCAGTTTTCACCAAATTATGGAACAGCTATTGGTGATTATAATTCAGACGGAAAGTTAGACTTGTTACTCGTTGGAAATTCCTATGCAACTGAGGTCTCGACCGGGCGATATGACGCTTCTATTGGTTCGTATTTAAGTGGCGATGGCAAAGGCAACTTTGCTTCAATAGGCGTAGAAAAAAGTGGATTCTTTGTTGATAAGGATGCCAAGGGTTTAGCTAAACTGGTAACCGGTGACGGGCATGAAGTAATTTTATCGGGTATAAATAATGGTGAACTTATAGCCCATACGACCAACCAAACTAATACGTATTACCAGACGCAGCAAGGTGACAGTTATGCAATTTTAAGATACAAAAATGGTGATGTTCAAAGGCACGAATTTTACTTTGGCTCAACTTACTTATCGCAATCAAGTAGAACAATTTCAATACTAGATTCGACCCTAAGTCTTGACGTCTATGACTTCGTGGGAAACAAGAGATAAGAACTCAGCAATAATGAGGAACAGCTTAAAGTGGGGATGCTATTTTTTTATTGGGCTTGGAGTGTATGCTTGCGCGCGAAAACAACAGCAGGTATTTGAGCGTATTGAATCCGATAGAACTGGTATCCATTTTAACAATTTTATTGATGAGGATGAACAGAATAACGTGAATACTTATATGAATATTTACACCGGTGGAGGCGTTGCAGCCGGTGATATTAATAATGATGGCCTTACCGATCTTTTTTTCAGCGGTAATATGGTAAGCAGTCGATTATACCTGAACAAAGGTGATCTGCATTTCGAAGATATTACGGAATCATCTGGTATTTTAAATGACAGTTGGGGGACAGGCGCAACCATGGCAGATGTTAATCAAGACGGTTGGCTTGATGTATATCTATGTGTCTCGGGCAGTCAACAAAAGACTAATTTATTATTTATTAATAACCAAAATAACACGTTTACGGAGTCTTCACATGCTTATGGATTGGCTGACCAACGTCAGTCAATGCACGCATCATTCTTTGATTATGATGGTGATGATGATTTGGACCTCTTTATTATAACAAATCCTGCATCTTTTGAGAACAATGTAAATAGTATTCAACCTCGTAAACTAATAGGGGAGAGTGGGAGTTCCGATATTTTGTATAGGAATAATGGCAACAATACTTTTTCTGATGTTTCTCGTGAGGCAGGAATACTGGTAGAAGGTTATAGCCTTGGTTTGGCCATCAGTGACATTAACAATGACCAATGGCCAGATATTTATATTTCTAATGATTTTATTGGTAACGACATTTTATATATTAACAACGGTAACGGAACCTTTACCAACCAAGCCGCCAGCTATTTTAAGCATACAAGTTTTGCTGGAATGGGCAATGATATTGCGGACATCAATAATGATGGATTGGTAGATGTCATTGAACTGGATATGCGCCCTGAAGATAACTTCAGGCAAAAACTAATAATTCCTCCAACTGGTTACGACAAATTTCAACTATCGCTTCGGATGGGGTATGAGCCGCAATTTAGCCGAAATACATTTCAGTTAAATCAAGGCAATAATATGTTCAGCGAGATTTCATTTTTATCAGGAATTAGTAGCACCGATTGGAGTTGGAGCGCCTTGTTGGCTGACTATGATAATGACGGAGACAAGGATCTTTTTGTAACCAATGGCTTTCTTAGAGATCTTGGAAACATGGATTACATCACGTATCAGAATATTTATAATACTCCCTTGGGTACCGTTCAAGCGAAATCGGATAAAAAACTAAATGCGATCAAAACATTGGATCAGGCCCTCTTGAGAAATTATGTATATGAGAATAATGGGAGTTTAACATTTACCGATTCTTCTGAAGCATGGGGTATTTCGACTAAAGGAGTATCGCATGGTGCAGTCTATGCTGATTTAGATAATGATGGCGATTTGGAGGTAGTTGTTAACAATATGAATTCAGTAGCGGACATATATAAGAATAACAGTACTGAAATATTTGATAGAAGTTTCCTAAAGGTAAACTTTAAAGGAAGTGACCTTAATAGAAATGGAATTGGAGCCAAAGTAATTGTCTATACCGAATCAGGAATGCAACTCTTTGAGCATTATCTGAACAGAGGATTTGAATCAACGATCGATGGTGTTTTACACATTGGTTTAAATACGACCTCTGTAGTTGACTCGTTGGAAGTAATATGGCCAGACGGGAATTATGAATTATTAAAACAAGTCAAATCCAATCAAGTACTCACCTTGCATTATTCATCCTCCAAGCCAGCAAGAGTTAAAGAGACAAAGACAAGTCCTGTATTATTTAAGGATGTTTCAAAAGAACTTGGTATAGAGTTCATACATCGGGAAAATGATTATGTTGATTTTAAAGTTCAGCCGCTGCTACCACATATGCACAGTAAGAATGGCCCAGGTGTAGCCGTGTCGGATGTAAATGGAGATGAGTTGGAAGATTTTTATGTGGGTGGCGCATCCAACCAATCAGGCGCACTGTTTATTCAACAGGGGAATGGTAAGTTTAGGCAATCAAAAGGACTACAACCCGATTCCCTTTCTGATGATATGGGTGTTTTATTTTTTGATGCCGACAATGATAAAGATGCTGACCTGTATATTGTCAGTGGTGGTTCGGAACATATAAAGGAATCCCCACTGTACATGGATCATCTGTACCTCAATGACGGAGCCGGAAATTTCACGTTAACTAAAGAAGCTCTTCCGGAGATTTATCAGAGCGGATCGGCCGTAGTAGCTGAAGACTATGATCAGGATGGTGACTTAGACTTATTTATAGGAGGAAGACTGGTGCCTGGTGAGTACCCAATGCCAGCAGATAGTTATTTGTTGCGCAATGATAGCCGTGGAGGAGTTTGTCGATTCACTGATGTAACGAAAGAACTGTCACCGGATTTCATGAAGTTGGGGATGGTCACGTCAGCCTTGTGGACCGATGTTGATCAGGATGGTTGGCGCGACTTGTTGATA
>JANNAQ010000054.1:0-4832 GCA_031384515.1 Bacteroidia bacterium | reverse complement strand
GGACGGCTATATCAAGCGTAACAATCCTATTCGATTAATTCGTGATGGTATTGTAGTGTATTCTGGTGAAATGGGTGCCTTGAAACGTCATAAAGACGATGCTTCAGAAGTGAAATCTGGTTTTGATTGTGGTATTAGCATCAAAAATTTCAATGACATTAAAGAGGGAGATGTAATTGAAAGCTACGAGACAAGGGAGGTTAAGAAGTCTTAATAGTTCATCTAAAAGGATATGTGGAGGGCAGAAGGTAAAACTTACTGCCCTTTTTCTTTTTCTATATCACTAGCTGAAAGCATACATAAATATCCTTAGAAGGACGCATGCTGCTATTATGATTAGTTTACCTTTCTCTGGCGCTCCTTGTGTAAATCAACGACTTTTTTGATTTGAACTCCTGTATTAGCCACGGAGTCTTGTGATTTTTTATTATTCTCAATTTTTTGCAGCAATACGAGATGATCTAGCTTATTAGTTTCAAGTGACTTCTCTAATTGGATTTTTTGTTGCTCGTTATTGACGAGTTTGTTTGCCAAATCTTTATTCTGATTTAATAACCGCTGTTTCTGCTTGTCCACTGCATCAGAGGCTTGTTGTGCTTCATCAATTTGTTTTTGAATCTGATCGCGATAAAATTTTACTCCAAATCGGTAGACCAGTTTTTCAATCTCTTTGTTTACAATTTCAACATCGTTAACAACCCATTCTTCTTTATTAAGGCCTAGCCATACAGTTGCTTTCTCTTCATTCCCTTCGATGGTTGCATAGGCTATTCCTTTTGGATAAGCCGCAGAACCGATTACCGGTTCAGTAATCGTTATAGTCCCTCCAGGGTTTTTAACTTTGCCAATCTCTTTTAAATATTTGTTCCAGGCCGCGGCCATATCTTCTTTCTTGCCTTCGAGTTCGGCTGCATACCCATCTGCAGATGCTCCATTAATCTTTTCGCTTTTTGATTTAACTGTTATTGTCAAGGTCTGAGCCTGTGCTAAGGCAGCCATTCCAAGGCAAACCAGTAGGAAACTAAGCTTATTCATGTGTAACGTGTTAATTTTACCGATGGGTTGTTTTATCAAAGCTACTAATAATGGTTAAAAAAATTCTTATCACAGGAGCATCTGGGCTTGTTGGCAAACGGCTGACAGAACTTCTCTTGCAAAAAGGCTACCAGGTTTTTCACCTTGGAAGGAGCAATAAAGGTGGCTCTGTTCCTACTTTTCTTTGGAATGTCGAAAAACATGTGATTGATTCAGCCGCTCTAGCCAATGTTGATACGGTTATACATCTTGCAGGTGCAGGCGTTGCAGATAAGAGATGGACCAGTGATCGAAAAAAAGAGATTCTGGAAAGCAGGACGAAATCAACTGCTTTACTTTTTGAAGCATTAAAAAAAGAAAAGCACCATGTAACAACGTTTGTCTCGGCTTCTGCGGTTGGTTATTATGGGTTTGGGTTAAGTGATGAAGTTTTCACGGAAGAAAGTAAATCGGGTTCGGATTTTTTAGCGCAAGTGACCAGACAATGGGAAGAAGAAGTTGATAAAATAACTTTGTTAGGAATTCGAGTTGTCAAGCTTAGGATTGGAATAGTATTAAGTGAAAAGGGGGGCGCCTTAGCGGAAATGGCTAAGCCTATCAAATTAGGAGTTGGCGCTCCGTTGGGATCAGGTAAACAATATCTTACCTGGATACACCTCGATGACCTTTGCTCAATGTTTAGTAAGGCAATAGATGATCAGCAGATGAACGGGGTTTATAATGCCGCTGGCCCGGAGTGGGTGACGAATGCTGAAATGACCAAATCAATTGCTAAAGTTTTAAAGAAACCTTTGTGGCTTCCACCAATTCCGAACTTTGTAATGAAAATTGTTTTAGGAGAAATGGCTGACATGGTCTTGAATGGAAGTAAAATTTCAGCCAAAAAAATTCAAAAAGCTGGTTTCAAATTTAGATTCACAAAGTTAGATGAAGCACTAAAAGACTTATTGCTTTAGATTATTTGGAGAATCGTGTTGACTGCGTCATACCTTTCTTCTTACTATAATGTTCCTTTGTGGCGATATAGACAGTTCTTTCAATAAGAGCGTGGATGACACCCTTGCTATCAAGTAATTCTATTTTAAAGACATAATTATTTTCTCCTTTTTCAAAGACCTCTTTTTTTATGGATGTAAGAATTTCTTGAGTTAGAAGAAAACGAGCAAACAAGGTCACTTTGGATGGTTTAATGAACTTGATTTGAGCAGAGCGATCCCAGACAACAAAATCATCGCTAAAAATTCGGTATAACATTAACATGTAAAATGGATCTGTTGCCGAAAACATACTTCCCCCGAAAATGGTACCGACATAGTTATACGTCCAAATATTTCGCCTGATCCGAACATGAACTTCAGTAGAATCTCCAGACCAAAACAAGATTCTCCCTCCTGTTCCGAAGTACATCGGGTATAAGTTCATAAAGAACCTGAATCTCCAAGTCTTAAATGATTCTTTTTTTTCTGTATATAGAAAATCTGGCTTAGACATATTTGAACTGATATCTACTAAAATGGCGAAGTTGCTACTGAAATCTTTGAATCGGCTGTTCCAAAATATAAAAACCATTTTCCTTTGAATGGCACAAGACCTTCTACAAAACATACCTGATTGATTTGCCCTGTAATTTCATAGGGCTTGTCGGGCCGCAGAAAATTTTTCTCAAGTCGATCAATAAGTTTGGTAGGATCATTGACATCAAAAAGTGCTTGGCCAGCGCAGTAGGCTTCCTTTGCAATTGTTGAATCACCACCTGAGTCAAGATTCATACCGTTATAGATTAATACAATTCCTTTTTCGGTCAATAAGGCGTAAGGCCCACTTTCTACCAATCGACTATCAAAGTAACCTTTGCGAGGTTGGAGGATAGATTTAATCTTGTTGTTTTCTTCAATGGGTTGCCAATTGATCAAGTCATCTGAGGTCGCCAGAAATAAATCAGTATCTCCAAAGTACATCCAGTATTTACCATTTATTTTTTGAGCAATGATTTTATTGCCTGCTTGTTTTGCTACAATTGCACCAGATTTACTCCAGGTATCAATGTAAACTCCCGTTAATACCGTTCCGTGCTTTTGCCAATTGACCAAATCACCTGAAGAGGCAAGGCATAAGCGTGCAACCTTGCCATCATAGGCTGTGTAGGTCATGATATAAGTTCCGTTTTCACTTTCTACTATCCGCGGATCCTCGATGCCACCTTCCCATTCGTAAATTTTCATCGAATCCTCAGATGGAAAGAAAATAGGTTCTTTTTTTCTGGTAAAGCGCAAACCGTCTGCGCTTACAGCCATTCCCAACCTTGATGTGCCTGCAAATTTTCCGATCGTATCCTCTGCACGATAGATCAGGTAGACAGAATCGTTTCGGACAACAGCAGCTGGATTAAATACATCTTTCTCTTCCCATAAAACTTCTTTCTTTAGAATGGGGCAGGTGAATTTTCCATTTCCAGCAGATAAGATGGGATTAACACTATCTACTTTAGCAAAGGGAAGTAATGCCCAGGTGGTGTCGCTCGCCTCGTTTAATGTTACTTTATCCTTTGAAGTACAACCGCTCAGAAAAAAAACTAACAAAAAGATCAGGCAGCTTAACCTATCCATGGCTTTCGATAGATTCATCATAAATTTGGGGGAACAAGTTGTGCAAGTCACCGTTAAAAATAAGAAGATAAATGTTATAGGTTCGATATTTTAATAATCATTATGGTTACCGAGAGAATTTATCTGATGGTCTTGATGTGGCAGGTTGCATTCAGCCTTTCAGCGCAAGATCAGTGGAAGAATGTGTATACAAAAAGTGCTTGGGCTGATCGCGACAAATGGCAAAAACCTGGTGAACTGATTCGACAACTCAATCTCAAACTGGGAAGTCATGTAGCTGATATTGGTTGCCACGAAGGATACATGACATTTAAACTTTCTACCGTTGTTGGAGAAGAAGGGTTGGTGTATGCGATTGATGTTGAGCAAAGCAAACTTGATCAACTAAAGATCAATCAGGGGCAAAGCAAAGTTAAAAATGTTGTTACCGTTAAAGGAGATTTCGATGATCCAAAGCTTCCTGTAAATTCGTTAGATGCAGTAATTATTGTTGACACATATCATGAAATGGATGACCACGATGCCATTCTTCAACATGTGATGAAAGCTATAAAACAGAGTGGCCGTTTGGTAGTATGTGAACCGATTGCTGAGGAAAGGAGAAAAATGCTGCGGGCAGATCAGGAGCGAAAGCATGAATTGGGGATGAGTTATGCTCTTCATGATTTAATTAAGGCTGGATTTACTATTATTAAAAAACAAGATCCATTTGTAGATCGAGTTGAGAAGGGGGACAAGATGTGGCTTCTGGTTGCTGTAAAGAAGTAAGTGCATCTTTGACGTAAAGTTCGCGAAGACATATTTAAAATTACTTAAAGTTCTTGGCGCCTTTGCGCCTGCCTTGCCGTTAGGCAGGTGAAAATCCACTCACCGGAATCCAGAATCCCTTTTATCTTTGCGACCTATGGCAACCGCATCCAGTTACTCCGAAACGCCTTTGATGAAGCAATACAATGCCATAAAGGCAAAGTATCCTGGTGCGCTGTTGCTTTTTAGGGTGGGTGATTTTTATGAAACTTTTGGAGAAGACGCCATACGAGCCAGTAAGGTATTGGGTATTACCTTGACCAAGCGCGGCAATGGTTCTGTTTCTGAAACGGCACTGGCAGGTTTCCCTTATCATTCACTGGACACCTATTTGCCAAAACTTGTTCGTGCTGGTCATCGCGTAGCCATTTGCGATCAATTGGA
>JANNAQ010000047.1:0-172498 GCA_031384515.1 Bacteroidia bacterium | reverse complement strand
ATGATTCGCTTTATACTTTTTATTACTATGGCAACCGCACTTTTATCAAGCACTACAAAGGAAGAAGTAAAAACCTACACCGTTAATAAACTACCAGGCAAGGAAATCTTAGTTACTGGTCAAGGCGATGATCCGCGTTGGAAAAAAGCAGTGGAGCTAACAGACTTTATCTATCCGTGGGAAAAGGAAACTCCTCCATTCACATCATTTAAAGCCCTGCACAGTAAAAATTGGCTCTATCTTCTTTATAAAGTAAAGGATGATCATATCAACGTACTGGTAAAGACCAATGAAAAATCAGAAGTTATTTCTTCGGATCGCGTAGAAATCTTTTTCAGGAAAGACGATCAAATGTCACCCTACTATGGTTTGGAGATGGATCCAAATGGCAGAGTATTTGATTATTTAGCTGAGTATCACAGAAAATTTACTTCAACATGGTCATGGCCGGCTGGTGAGTTAATAATAAAGGCAAATAAAGTGGCTGATGGCTACACGGTAGAGGTAGCGATCAGCAAGAAATCCCTTAAGCAACTGGAACTCTTAAAAGGGAACAGAATTGAAGCTGGGTTGTATCGCGGTGACTGTGTTGAAATAACAGAAGATAATTCAAAGATTAAATGGATTAGTTGGGTAAGGCCTGATTCACCTACACCAAATTTTCATATTCCCTCCTCGTTTGGAATCCTCTTATTAGAAGATTAGCAATACGATAGTCAAACATTTTCAAATCACATTTTTATGAAGAAGCTTTTTGTTGCTACTATCGCAATTTTTTTCTTTTCGCTTGCTCAAGCACAGCAGAATCCATCTATCGTAAGAGAATACAAAAAGGAATTTAAGACATACGGCTTCTCTGATCCCGATCCCATCGCACGAATGGGAAACATCTATCCTTATTATCGATTTGATGGGTATACCGACAAACCGACAGTAAAAGAATGGAAGGTAGTGGAACTTGAAAATGATTTTATTAAAGTAATGATCTTACCCGAAATTGGAGGGAAGATTTGGGGCGCCTGGGAAAAATCTACAGGCAAACCCTTTCTATACTACAATCAAGTTGTAAAGTTTAGAGATGTGGCTATGCGTGGCCCATGGACAAGCGGTGGTATTGAGGCCAACTATGGAATCATCGGTCATACACCGAATTGCGCTACTCCAATGGATTACCTGCTAGAAAAAAAAGACGATGGTAGCGTAAGCTGCTACATCGGTACCTTAGATTTACTCACTCAAACCTACTGGACAATAGAGATCAATCTTCCGAAAGACAAAGCTTACTTTACTACACGTTCGTTTTGGAATAACTCGACACCGTTGGAGCAGCCCTACTATACCTGGATGAACACCGGAATAAAAGCGGCTGGCAATCTGGAATTCATTTACCCAGGCAACCGATACATAGGTCACGGTGGTGAATATGCAGACTGGAAAATAAATCGCGAAAACGGAAAAGACATTTCATTTTATGAACAGAATAATTTTGGAGGATATAAATCATATCATGTATTTGGCAAATACACAGAATTCTTCGGTGCTTTTTGGCACTCTGAAAATTTTGGTATGGGCCGGTATTCTACACATGACGAAAAGCCCGGTAAGAAAATTTGGATATGGGGTCTTTCACAGCAAGGCATGATTTGGGATAAACTCCTAACCGATACTGATGGTCAATACGTAGAAGTTCAATCTGGCAGGCTCTTTAACCAAGCTGCTGAGCAAAGTACGTTCACTCCATTCAAGAATCTTGGGTTTGCACCTGCTGGTACTGATGAGTGGATTGAATATTGGTTTCCAGTAAAAGGCACTGAGGGCTTTGTAAAGGCAAATCCATTTGGGGCTATTAATTTTAGGAGTGATAAAGGATTTTTGAAGATCGATTTTTCTCCACTTCAGAATCTTGACGAGGAGCTAACCGTGTTAGACGGGAACACCATGATCTATTCAAAGAAAGTAAACCTGAAAACACTAAAAGTTTTTTCTGATTCAATAAAATTCAATGGCACAACAGATAATATCTCCGTAACCCTGGGTGCTACTAAACTAATTTACAACTCAAACCCCGCGGTAGATGTTCTCAATCGTCCAGTAGAGTCACCAAAAGACTTTGATTGGAATTCTTCTTATGGACTGTACCTGCAAGGCAAGGAAAAGATGCGCCTTCGACAGTATGGCTTAGCTGAAGAAAAACTAAATGCCTGCCTGGCGAAGGATCCGAATTACATTCCCGCCCTTACTGAGATGTCAGCTCTGATGTACCGTAACATGGAATATCAAAAGGCTTTAGACTTCGCACGGCATGCCATTAGTATAGACACCTATGATCCAGCCGGTAATTATTATTACGGACTTGCAAACAATCAGCTAGGATTAACTACGGATGCAAAGGATGGATTCGATATAGCATCACTAACTGGCGAATTCCGTGGAGCTTCCTATCTGGAACTTGGGAAAATTTATCTTAAGCAAAACGATTTTGAAAAATCACTGAACTATATAAACAAATGTCTTTCGGTTAACACAAGTAATGTAGGAGCCTATCAATTAATGGCTGTTAACTATAGGCTTACTAACCAAACAGACAAAGCATCTGAAACCTTAAGGAAATTAAATTCACTAAATCCATTAAATCACTTCATTAGATTTGAGGAGTACCTTCTTCAAAAATCAGACAACAACAAAAACAATTTTACTTCACTCATCCGCAATGAAATGCCACATGAAACTTTTCTTCAACTGGCAGATTGGTATTTTTCGTTAGGACTTTGGAAGGAAAGCATGGACATCCTTAGCCTCTCGCCACAAACACCTGAAGTAAATTATTGGATGGCCTTCTTAAAAAATAAATTAAAAGAAGACAATGCTCTGGAATTTATTAATAAAGGAAATAGTCTCTCCCCTGAGATAGTATTTCCATTTCGTTCTAACTCAGCAGAAGTTTTAGAATGGATAATCAGTCAAACTGAAAATTGGAAACCCAAATATTACTTAGGATTGATCTATTGGAACAGAAACAATCAAAGTCGCGCTAAAGAACTATTTGAAAAATGTGGAACACCAGACTTTGCACCTTTCTATGCTAGCAAAGCTGCTTTGACAAATGATGAAAATCATAGCGGTTACTTGGATAAAGCAGCTCAACTTGATCCAAGCCAGTGGAGATACTGTAAATTGATGGTTAATCATTTTACAGAAAATAAAAATTACACGCAGGCAGTAAGCACTGCCAAACAATATCACCAGCGTTTCCCACAAGACTTCCGCATCAACATGATGCTGGCTAAGAGTTTACTCTTAACAGGCGAATACAAAGCTTGTACGGATTTGTTAACTAAAACAACAATACTTCCTTACGAAGGAGCTACGGATGGCCGGCAGCTGTACCGGCAAGCCTGGTTAATGCAGGCTGCGCAACAAATTGTATCAAAAAAATACAGCATTGCATTGACCTCTATTAAAACCTCTCGCCTTTGGCCTGCCAACCTTGGAGTCGGCAAACCTTATAATGAAGACATTGACTCACGACTTGAAAATTACATGGAGGGACTGTGCTATCAACGAATGAAAAAAATAGACCAAGCCACTGAAAAATGGAATGAGACTATCTCATTCAAAGCAAATACGAATAGCACCAACACACTCGTTACGGCCTTGAGCTTAAAAAATGTAGGCAGGTATGATGAGGGAGAAAAACTACTTTCCGACTGGCTATCAAAAGAGCCAGACAATAAAATTGCTCAATGGTGCAAAGCCGTTTACACCGGTAATCAAAGATCTATTGAACTAGATGGCGATGATAACTATCAAATAATAAAGCTGATCTTGAACTAATGAATTAAGGCGCTGCTAATTAAAACCGAAACATCAATTATCCTGCTTAACCATCTTTCGCTTCACCACGTCAGTTGGATATTGCAACGCTAGCTCACGGATTTTATAGCTAAACTCCTTGTAAGTATCTTCCCAAAGCTTAGCCTCCTCAGGAGTGTACTCGTGAAAACCCTGTGCATTGGCTACACCCTTTCCTCCAGCCTTTACAATATCATCAATCAATTTAGGAACCTCGGGAGAATTAGAAAGTGTTGGGAATAAGTCTTTCATAACAGCATGATAAGCCTGTATGCCAGTTAGATCCATCCAACGAAATGGTCCAACAAGGGTCATCCAATAACCCGGAACGTTTCGGCAAGAACGGTCAACATCTTCTACTGTTGCATATCCATTCTCTACCAAATAAAACGCTTCCCGGTAGAGCGCATACATCAATCTATTTGCTATAAAACCTCTGATATCCTTGCGAAGTAATGTCGGCTCTTTACCCCATCCTTGGGAAATCGTATATAGATATTCCGCTTTAGTTACGTCACTTAACTCACCACATATGATTTCCAGAAAGCGAGTAGTGTGTGAAGGCTCCATCCAATGCAATCCGAAAAATCGAGCGGGAGACTTAGTTAGTCCTTGCAAAATACTTATGGGAATTGCGGATGTGTTACTTGTTAGCAATGCGTCCGGACTGATTACAGCTTCAATTTTTTCAAAGACTATTTTCTTAACCTCGATATCTTCTAATGTACATTCAATGACTAGTCCACAATCCGCAAGTGCGCTGTAATCTGATGTAATGGTTAGATTACTGAGAAGAATATCAGGCTGATCTGTCAACAATCCTTCTTGTTTCGCTCTTACCAAATAATCGGCCACTCTCTTTCCCGCAAAATCGAGATCAACAGGAATGGGTGCAATCCCTTTTACAACATGCCCCGCCATTAACAAGCATGTGGTTATGCTACATCCCATCAGGCCTAAGCCCACCACACCTATAGAAATTTTTTCTTCTTTCATGCCTATTTAGTTTTGCTTAAAAATTAATAGGTTGCTCTTCCGCCTGATAGATCAAAAGTAAAGCCAGTTGTAAAACTATTTGACGGAGATACAATATAAAGGGCAAGATTAGTTGCTTCCTCCAACGTGCCACACCGCTTCATCGGAATTTTTGAAGTCATATAGCTCACTTGCTCCTCTGGCATGGCGTCAACCAATGCAGTTTTAATAACTGCTGGTGCCAACGCATTAACGGTGATTCCCATTTCGGCATATTCCTTTCCTTGGACTTTAGTCATACCAATTACAGCAGCTTTAGAAGCTGAATAAGCTAACATTCCAGCGTTCCCCTCTTTACCAGCGACAGAGGCTATGTGCAAGATCCTTCCATACTTGTTCTTCATCATGTAGGGCAGAACATATTTGGATGTAAAATACGAGCCCATAAAATTGACATCGAAAACCAGTTGAACGTTATCTGTCACTGTCTCATGACTTTTTATATTAGTGTTACCCGTGATTCCTGCACTATTGACCAAAATATCTATACGGCCAAATTCTTCTGCGATATCTGAAACTACTTTTTTTACTTCTGTTTCGTTGGTAATATCCACACCATAGGTAATGCAGTTGGCTTCCTCTTTGAGGCCGTTTAGAAGGTTTATATTTTTGTCAAGCAAGGCTAACCTCACACCCTGACGCGCTAGGCTTTTAGCAATTGATAAGCCCAGCCCCGATGCTGCACCAGTTATTATTGCGGTTTGATTCTGAAATGATTGATCCATCACTAAGACTTTAATACCTCCCTTATGTAGTGTGTAAAAGTAATAAATTAATCACTCCATTGGCACTCGCAAATTCGCTTGAAATGAAACGTGACTACTGAATCTGATTCCGATCAATAAATTCTTTAAAGTTCTTCTTATAGCTATCGCTAATCGGGAGCATAGACGTCCCTATTTGAACATCGCCTTTATGAATAGTATCAATCGCATCTAAGGCCACAATATAAGAGTTGTGAATGCGAATAAATTTTGAGGCAGGAAGTGTGTCCTCTAACACTTTTAGTCGTTGAAGGCTTGTAATCTTTTGCTGCCGTGTGTAAATAGTTACATAGTCTTTTAAACCTTCTACATATAGAATATCGGCATACCGGATTCTCACCAACTTTGTCCCATCCTTTACAAAAATAAAATCCGGAGTCTCATCAGCCGACTGCTTCTCCTTTGAAATTACAACTGTATTTCCAGCGCTCAATCGCTGGCTTGCTTTATCAACCGCCCGAAGAAAGCGTTCTAATGTAATGGGCTTTAACAAGTAATCTGCTACATCAAAATTATAACTCTCTAAAGCATACTCTGAATAGGCTGTTGTTAATATCACCAACGGCTTCTTCTGCAGAATTTTTAATAATGTAATTCCGGTTATCTCCGGCATCTGAATATCTAAAAAAAGTAAGTCTACCTGCTTTTGCTTAATCACTTCAATTGCTGCCAATGGACTAGAGCAGACATCGACTAAGTCCAGCGAGGGAACCTTCTTTACATATTCAACAAGTAGATTACGGGCGAGTGGTTCGTCTTCAACAATAAGGCAGTTAATTTTCACGTTAGTGAGATATCTAGTTGCACAAAATAACTATCAGGCTTCTCATCTGATTTCAGAACGAAACGCCCAGGATAGCTCAACTCTAATCTACGTTGAACATTTTGTAATCCAAAACCAGATTTTTCTCCATTCACAGGACTGGCCTTGGTAATTTTGCTATTTTCAACTGTATAAATGCACTGCTTGTTCTTTATTTCAATGGAAATGTTTACCCAAGATCCAGTTGAGCTGTTACTCACTCCATGCTTGAAGGCGTTCTCAAGAAATGTAATAAATATGAGAGGGGTTATGAATAGGCCTTCCGGGTTTCCTTTAATCTCAAATTGAATTGGGATCTGATTATTTAAACGTAGTCTCTCCAAACTGATATAGTTCTGCATGTATTCAATCTCTTTGGTTAGATGGACTTGCGGATAGTTAGAATCATAAATCATATATCGCATCATTTGAGAAAGCTTGGCAATCACCTCGGTAGTATTTTCCGATTTTGTGTACGCCAGATAATAAAGATTGTTCAAGGTGTTAAACAGGAAGTGTGGATTGATTTGTGCCTTTAAAAAGTTTAACTCAGCCGTTAACTTCTCGTTTTCAATTTCCTTCTTCTTGGCCTCAAACTCAAACCAACCTTCCGCAAACCTTAGCATGCCTACAAAAATGACAATGAATAGATTGGTGGTTACCACTTGAACAACAAATCGTGTACTATAGAGATACTCTTCAGAATGCGTATACCCATCGGTTAAGTATCGAATCATAACAATTCGAATAACCATGATTACTGCAAAAGGACCTATAAACTCAGCCAAATATTGGCCAATTCGCTTTTTGGCTAAGAAGCGTGGTAAAAAAATAAAATAATTCAAATACGAAATAATTCCTGCAAAAACTACCTGATTTACACCCACAATTAGTACTCTGCTCCAGTCTGGTGGATCATCTCTGCGGGTGGTAATCTGGAATAGGAAAAAAGAGAGGTAAACACACCAAAAAGAAAGGTGCAGCAATACTACTCGATAGCGCTGAACTGGATACTGCATGTCAATAGTTATTCATTGATAAGCTAAAGGTAGCCGTTCCTGTAAAATCAACATGACTCCTTGAACATTATTATGCCATTTGTGTTCTTTAATCGACACTATTAAGACTTTGTTATACCGCAAGAAAGAGTCGAATGTTTTACCTGTGTGTCGACTAAACTTGGTGAAACGTCTAATTCAATCCTCTTAGGGCAAACAAAATATTTCCTTTGTAGTTCTATTACTTGCACGCTTGCGCAACAACAAATAAAATTACTTTACTTAATGAAAAACTTATTTACCCTCATTTTTCTTCTTAGTACTTCATTCTTTTCACAGGCACAAGAAATACAGAAAGGAAATGGAAAAATCTCAGGCATTTTAGTTGATGGTGGAACAAACCTACCTGTAGAGTTCGCTACCATCGCTATAACCGATGCCTCAGGAAAAACGATTGATGGTACTATTGCTGACGCAAAAGGCAAATTTAGTATAGTTAAAATAGCAGACGGCAGCTACACGGTAACAATTTCATTTATTGGGTACGAAACCCTAAAACAGACGGTGGTTTTAGCAGGAAAGAAAAATGATATCAACTTAGGCTCCATTAAACTTAAAGAAGAGGCCACCCAACTCAACGAAGTGGTAGTGGCAGCACAAAAAGATTTGGTGGAAGAACGGGTAGATCGCACTATATACAATGCTGAAAACGATGCCACTTCAAAGGGTGGGGATGCCAGCGATGTGTTGAGACGCGTACCGATGTTAACCGTAGATCTCGATGGTAACGTAAGCATGAGAGGAAGTAACAATATAACTGTACTGATCAACAATAAACCTTCCACCATTATGGCTAATTCGGTAGCCGATGCTCTAAAGCAAATACCAGCCGATCAAATCAAATCAGTGGAAGTGATTACCTCTCCATCGGCCAAATATGACGCAGAAGGTTCCGCTGGTATTATTAACATCATTACAAAAAAGACTACCCTGGAGGGCTTGACACTCAACGTAGATGCCGGAGTAGGTTATCGGGGTTCTAATCTTGGGCTAAATGGAAATTACCGCAGGAAGAAAATGGGCTTTTCCCTAGGTGGATTTGGAAGATCTACTTACAATGTTTCTGGTGGCTATGAAAATGATCAATTTACCATTGATGGGCCTGATACCTATCGAACTATTCAACGAGCAGACAATCGCAGCAATGGAATTTTCGGCAACTATAATTTAGGCTGGGATTATGACATCAATAAGAAGAACTCAATGACTGCCTCGGTGCGTTACGGTTTGCGAAATAACGTTTCCTATCAGGACGCACTCACTACCCTAACTTACCAAAACACTTCGGTCAATCCCTTATCCGCCAGCTTGCGCGATGTGAAATCAAATAATTTATCCGGAACGATTGACCTTAACTATAACTTTACTCACCTTTTTGAGAAACCACAGAGAGAGCTAAGCATCTTGGCGCTATACAGCAAAAATGATCGTAACAATGATTTTACTAATACGATTTACAACACAACAACTGAAGAAATTATAGAACGCATCAAGAATGAAAATCCCGGGATAAACGAAGAATATACATTCCAAGTTGATTATCAAACTCCTGTTTCTGACAACCAGATGTTCGAAGTAGGAGCAAAGAATATTATAAGAAAAGTGTTAAGCGACTTCTCCTACTACAGAGCATTGGGACCTACTGGTGAATTTATTTTCCAGCCCAACCAAAACCTCTCCAATCAATTGAACTACAATCAGGAGGTTCTTGCTAGCTACCTTTCTTATACGCTAAGTCTAAAAAAAGGGTATAGCTTAAAAGCAGGTGCTAGGTATGAATACACCACCATCAATGCTTTCACTCAAACAGAAGATGATATTGATATACCAGAATATGGAGTGCTTGTTCCGAGTTTAAATTTATCCAAGAAATTAAAGAAAGGAACGGTAAAGACTTCTTACAACAGAAGAATTCAGAGGCCCTCAATTCAATTTTTGAACCCAAACATTCAAGCCTCAAATCCCTTTAACCGTACAATTGGAAATCCATCACTTGATCCTGAATACACGAACAATTTTGAGGTGGGCTATAGTACCTTTATTAAGGGGACTTCATTAAACTTTACAGGTTTCGCACGTAATACAAATAATGCAATTCAAAGTTTACGCAACGTGGCCGGAGATACGATCGTAACCACTTATGCGAACATAGGCCAAGAGAATGCATATGGCATGAGCTTTTTCGCCAATATCAATGCAGGCAAACTATCGATCAATGGAGGTGGCGATGTTTATTATGCAGATTTATCCAACAACGTTCCAAACCCTACCCAAAATGCTTCAAATACTGGTTGGGTTTATAGTGGACGATTATTTGGAAGTTATAAACTGAGTGAAGCATGGGCATTACAAGCATTCAGTTTCTATCGAGGACGTAAAGTAGATCTTCAAGGATTCCAAGGCGGTTTTGGAGTCTACAGTTTAGGCGCTCGTAAAGAATTCAAAAGCAAGAAAGGAAGCGTTGGATTTGGATTGGAAAACTTCCTTGCGCCATCGATGAAAATCAGGGGTGCCATTGAAACGCCAACAATCAATCAGTCCAACGTGACTGTCTTAAATAACTTCAGCTTCCGCCTTAACTTCAGTTATCGAATTGGAAAGATGAGTTTTGATCAGCCTCGTAAAAGAAGCCGATCCATTAACAATGATGACATGAAAGAAGGTGGTGGAGATGGGGGCATGGATAGCGGTGGTGGCAACGGAGGTGGCGGAGGCCAGCCACAAAGAGGTGGCCCACCTGTGGCTGCTGGTGCTCAGAAAACAAAACCCGCCACAAAACCATCTGCCGAAGATATTTCAAAAGTCGATCCGAATGTTATTGTAAAAGCTGAAGGAAACTGGACTTATACTATTGAGTCTCCACAAGGTGGTGGCGGAGTCCTCAAAATCACCAAAACAGGTGAAACATATTCAGGAGTGATCATCAATAACAGAAATAATAGAGAAGTGGTGCTAAAAACCGTAAGGGTAAAAGGAAATGAGTTGAGTTTTAGCTACGAGAACAATTTTGGTGGCAATACAATGGACGTTAATGGGCAAGGTATAATAACAGGTGATCAATTAGTGGGCACTATGGCCATTGGTCAATTTGGAACATTCCCAATGAATGCTAAAAGAGGAGAATAAAGAAACTTATAAATAGATTTCAATTACGAATGCCGGCTACAGCAGACCGGCATTTATTTTACAATATATATTCCCTGGAGGCCACATAATTTGGATAAATGGTAAGGTGTTTCTTCCTCACTGCTTCAAAAAGTTCCTTTTTTAATCCTGCAATATTTATTTTCTTCTCTGCGGAAACAAGTACCACATGCTCAAAACCATTTTGGCGATAATAACCCTTTAGCTCATCCGGATTAACTGGTTCCTCTTGATTCTCTAATAGATCAATTTTATTCAGCACTAAAATAGTTGGTATGTTTCCAGCACCAATTTCAGCTAATGTCTTGTTGACAACATCAATATGGTTATTATGAAATGGGTGAGCTACATCTACAACATGTAGTAAGACATCAGCTTCTCTAACTTCATCCAACGTAGATTTAAATGATTCGATAAGATGATGTGGGAGCTTTCGAATAAATCCAACGGTATCGGATATCAAAAACGGAATGTCTTCAAGCACCATCTTTCGTACTGTTGAATCCACAGTAGCAAAAAGTTTGTTCTCTGCCTTCACGCTTGATTTTGACAACAAATTCATCAGAGTTGATTTGCCCACATTGGTATACCCCACAAGTGAAACACGAACAATATTTTCTCTGGACTTCCTTTGAGTTTTCCTTTGCTTGTCAATTTTTTCAAGTTCATCTTTTAGCAGAGAGATTTCGTATTTAATCTTCCTTCTGTCTGTTTCAATTTCCTTTTCTCCAGCGCCACCTCGTGTTCCTGTGCCGCCACGCTGACGTTCAAGGTGTGTCCACAGCCTCGTGAGTCGGGGAAGTAGGTATTGGTTCATCGCTAGCTCCACCTGAGTCCGAGCTTGAGCAGTTTGAGCTCGCATTAAGAAGATGTCGAGGATTAAAAGGCTTCGGTCATACACTCTGACCTTTTGCTCCTCACGAGTAGCAGGATTAAGCTCTTTTTCTAAATTTCTTAGCTGGGACGGGCTCAAGTCATCATCAAATATGATCATGCCTACATTTCGATCGAACACAAATTTCTTTATTTCTTCCAGTTTGCCTTTCCCAACAAATGTCCGGATGTCAGCACTAGGCAGTCGTTGAACATACCTCTCCAACGTCTTAATTCCTGCGGTTTCAGCTAGAAATGCCAATTCATCCAAATGCTCCTGTGTCTCATCGGTATGTATCTTATTGGTAATAAGAGCGACTAGTACCGCGGTATTATTTCTATTTCCCATCGTTTGGCTTCAAACTTACTTTTTAATTTAAGAGTTCATTTCTTACACGGGTTACTTTTTTTTAGTTTTGTAGGATTTAGTAAGAAGCATACCTGGTTGCTGGTGCTTTTTGTGTCTTTAATCTAAACCTTCTAGGCCGACCTAGAAAACATTGTTTTTGAATGAAAGTTGCGATTGTTTTAAATACTTCCTGGAACATCTACAACTTCCGGATGAATTTTGTAAAGGCTTTGATATCAAAAGGTTATGAAGTACATACCATCGCTCCAACGGATGAATATACTCATTATCTTACCGAAGCAGGATGCAAGCATCACAAAATAAGAATGGATAGCAGGGGTGCAAACCCCATTAAAGATTCAGCACTTATTGTCGAGCTTTTTTCTATTTATCGAAAAGTTAAGCCTGACATAATCTTACATTATACTGTCAAACCTAACGTTTACGGAACAATAGCAGCAAGTCTACTTCATATTCCCGTTGTTAATAATGTTTGTGGCCTAGGGACTGTGTTTCTCAAAAACAATCTGGTTTCAAAAATTGCAATTCTACTTTATAAGATAACCTTCAAATTCCCTAAAAAAGTATTTTTCCAAAATCCGGAAGATCTCCAACTTTTCTTAGATAAGAAACTGGTTCCTGCGCACATAGCAGACTTACTTCCTGGGTCAGGAATTGATTTGGAAAAATTTAGTCCATTTGAATTCAACAGAAATAAATCGTTCACTTTTTTACTTATTTCCCGGCTTATAACTGACAAAGGGGTTCTTGAATACGTTGAGGCAGTTAAAAAGCTTAAAGGTCAAGGGTCGCAGGCCAGGTTTCAAATATTAGGTGCAAAAGACCCTAAACATAAACGAGGAATTAAAACCAAAGTAATTGATGAATGGATTCAGTCCGAAACCATTGAATATTTAGGCACTACTGATGACGTTCGGCATTTCATTAACAAAGCAGACTGCATTGTTCTGCCTTCATACCGTGAAGGAACTCCTAGAACATTGCTGGAGGCGGCCAGTTCAAGTAAACCAATCATTGCAACAGATGTTCCGGGTTGTCATAATATAGTTGAGCACAATTTAAACGGGCTTTTATGCAAAGTAAAAGACGCTAATGATCTTGCGGATAAAATGACTGAGATGGCAGCCTTGGATGATAGTAAATTAAAAACATTTGGCTTTAATGGACGCAAAAAAGTTGAGCTCCAATTCAACGAGAAACTTGTAATTAACAAGTACATCGAAACGCTAGCTCAGTTAAGGACTGCCACTTATTAATTCTTACATTTGCCGTCATGGAGATTAAGACTACCGGAATAGACGGACTGTTAGAGGTTTACCCTAAAATTTATCATGACGATCGGGGTTTGTTTCTCGAAGTGTTTACCCCAAAGCTTCTTGCCCTTTTAGGGATGTCATCAAATTTTGATCAAGACAATTTATCCTTTTCAAAAAAGAATGTAGTTCGTGGTTTACATCTTCAACTACCACCCTACTCTCAAACTAAGCTCATAACTGTTATAAAGGGAAAAGTGTTGGATGTAGCAGTTGATTTACGCAAAAACTCACCAACTTTCGGCAAACATTTTAGTGCTGTCCTAGATGATGAGAAACGAAATATGCTAGTTATTCCCGAAGGATTTGCCCATGGATTTGCAGCACTTTCAGATTCCTATTTTTTCTACAAGTGCTCAGCGGCATATCATCCCCAATCAGAGACGGGTGTCATCTGGAATGACAGTACGCTAAACATCAACTGGGGAGTTGATTCACCAATAGTTTCTCAAAAGGATCTTGAGTTACCTACTCTCGAAGAGTTCATAAGAAATTCTGTAATTTCACCAAAACACTAAACATCGTTGTGAGGTTGACCCTATCAAGATTGCTTCTTTTTTCAACAGGAATTCTGTTCTCTTGTGCTTCGTACAAGCAAAACGTTATGTTTACCCTACCCCCAGGATTTCAACCTGATGTAATCACAAAGGAAGCCCTTGTTGTTGAAAAGAATTACGTCATCCAGCCAAATGATCATCTAAAGCTGGAGGTCTATTCGAATAAAGGAGAAAAACTTATTGATCCCAATCCTGAACTCCGTACTATTTCAACCAACCAACAGAGCATAACCAAGGAACAGCCTAACTATTTAGTCGATTTAAATGGGTTGGTAAAATTTCCAATGATCGGAGAACTTAAATTAACGGGCCTTACGTTGCGACAAGCTGAAGAAATTATCCAAGATGAGTATTCAAAATTCTTTAAAGAACCATTCACGATTCTTTCCTATGCAAACAAGCGCGTTATTGTACTTGGGGCTACCGGAGGACAAGTGATTCCATTAGTCAATCAGAATGTTAGTCTGGTAGAAGTACTAGGTCTGGCAAAAGGTATAGATAATCTTGCAAAGGCACACAACATTAGGGTGCTAAGAAAGGAAAAAGTGTTTTTAGTTAATTTGAGTACGATAGAAGGTTATAGGAATAGCAACATACTAGTTGAGCCTGGTGATATAGTTTATGTGGAGCCTGTGCGCAGACCTGTAAGCGAAGCGTTTAAGGATTATGCAGGAATAGTAGGCCTAGCCGTGAGCATCTATACTCTTATAATAGTGGTCAACCAATAGCTAGTTTCAAAATTTCATGGAAACCACTTCAAAATTCCAGCCTATAAGTATCGCTCCAGAGGGAATAGATATCGAAAAACTTAGTCTCGTTTTTCGTAAAAACCTTCTTTGGATAATTTTGATTTTCTTGGCCACTAACATCACAGCCTATTTAACTATTCGCTGGACTAAAGATCTTTATGAATCAGAATCAGAGTTAAAACTTGATACAAAGCAGAATGCTTCTGAATTAGGGATAAAAGGAATTGTTGAGGATCAGAATCTAAATATTATTGCTGGCGAAATTGAACAAATTAAGTCACGGCTATTTTACAATAGAGTTATTGATTCCCTTGATTTACAAATCAGCTATTACAGTATTGGAAAAGTGCTAAAGGACGAAATGTATAAACGAAGTCCATTTCAAGTCAAACATTTTATTATGTTAGGATTCCCTTATGATCAACCCATCTACTTTAATTTTACAGGGGCGAATTCCTATTCTATCCGGCTTGGGGACGATGGCGCTATCTTCAACGGAATCCTAGGTAACAAGTTATCGCTCCAAAATTTCGAAATCACTATTCATGAAACCCCATTTCGTAATCTAAGCGATGAGAATGATTATGTTTTTATTGTTAACAGTCATAGTGCCCTGATAGATTATCTATCAAAAAATACGTCTGTCGACCCACTTAACTTCAACGCTAATACAATCAGAATATCCTTTAAAGATTTCAATGCCTTAAAAGCCCGAGATATAGTAAACAAGATTGATTCTCTCTACTTAGCATACAGCAACGAACAAAATAACGTGACCAACAGACAAAAAATCGATTGGCTTAACAATGAACTCGCTCAAGTAGAGAAAAAAATGGAAGATTTCGAAAACTATTTTGAGGATTTCACTCTCAAAAACAAAAGCAGCAACGTGGACGATGACCTTCGTAAAACAATATATTTAATTAATAAGACGGATTCTCAGCGTTACGAGCTTAACAAGCGGATGGTTGAATTAAACTTTCTTATGGATGGGTTAGGGACCGGCAATTATCAAATACCTGCATTACAGCAAAAATTTCTTCCGGACTATCTCAACAAGAAAATTGAATACCTCCAAAATAAAGTCCAGGAGCAAAATAGACTGAGCTTAGCGTATAGCGAAAATACATTTGCCTTTAAACAGAGCAATAACGAATTAACTGATCTAAAAAATCAAATATTTACTCAGCTTTCTGAGCTCAAAAATGAGTGGCTCAAATCCTATATGGAATTAAATAAAAAGAAAGAAAAGCTTGAGTTAGAATTTGCTTCTATGCCTGATAAAAACACAACCTTTTCAAAAAATCAGCGATTTTATAAATTGTACGAGGAGTTCTACCTCTCCATGATGAAATCCAAAGCTGAATTTGAGATTGCACAAGCAGGAAGTACCCCAGACTTCAAAATCCTCTCATCTGCCACACTCCCGTCAATACCAATATCCCCTAAAAAGATGATGATAGTTGGGGTGGGACTAGTCGCGGGGCTTGCTTTGAATTTCTTTTTTATTGGGTTACTCTATTTGCTCAACAACCAAGTAACCAGTCTTAAAGAATTAGAAAGACATACCAAGTTACCAGTGTTAGGCATCATACCACTAACTCACTCAATAGCAACTTCTCCTTTCCACGTTATTGACAACCCAAAGTCAATTCTAAGTGAAGCGATAAGAACATTACGTACCAATCTAGATTTTTTCTTAACGGGAAATGATAAGAAAGTAATTGCCCTTTCTTCAACCGTTTCTGGTGAGGGCAAATCGTTTCTTGCGCTAAACTTGGGGGGAGTCCTTGCGCTCTCAAGGAAAAAAGTGGTTCTGCTTGATCTAGATATGAGAAAGCCTAAAAATAATCTGCCCTTTGCAATTAAAGATTCAAGTAAGGGAATTAGTACTATCTTGATTCAAAAAGACTCATGGAGTGAATGTCTAATAAAAACCTCCCTTGAAAATTTTGATTATCTCCCTTCAGGCCCTCAGCCACCCAATCCCTCCGAATTACTACTTAGCACAGAATTCTTAAACTTGATTACGAACTTAAAGGAGCATTACGATTATGTAGTATTAGATACGCCTCCCGTTGGGCTAGTTACGGATGGCATCATGGCGATGAAATGTGCTGCCTTGTCGATCTATGTATTGAGAGCCAATTATTCAAATAAAGATTACATCACTAATCTTCATCGCATCGTGGGCATCAATAAATTAAATAACGTGGCAGTTGTTCTTAATGCGTTACCCACATCCAATAAGGCGTATGGCTATGGTTATTATGAGGAGCAAGGCAAAAAGCCAATCTGGTGGAGAAAAATTAATAAACGTGTAAGTGTTCTCTTTTCTTAAACGGCCTGCCAAGCAAGACTTAACTAACATCAATGTAGATGTTCATTCACATCTTTTGCCGGGTATAGATGACGGGGTAAAGACACTGGAAGAATCTTGGGCAGTAATTAAGGTATTTGAAGACATGGGGTATCGGAAATTGATTACCACACCCCATGTAATGAATGACTTTTATCGCAACACCACCAGTGGGATTCAACATGCTAGAGATGAATTAATTGCTTTTCTAAAAGAAAAAAAAACATCCATTCAAATTGAAGCTGCTGCTGAATATTATCTTGATGAATCGCTTGTTCAATCGATGGACAACCAAGAGAAGCTACTTACATTTGGGCACCAGTATTTACTCTTCGAAACGAATTTTCTTACAGAGCCCTACCAATTAAAAGATTTTATCTTCAAAGCCATTACTCAACGATATAAACCAGTTCTTGCCCATCCAGAAAGGTATGAATATCTCAATAAGAACTTTGAAAAGCTTGAAGATTTACGTGGCCGCGGGGTCTTATTTCAATTGAATATACTATCCTTAATTGGTTTTTATTCTCCTGCTATTCAAAAAATGGCCGAACATATGATTGACAAAGGTTGGGTAGATTTTATTGGTAGTGATTGCCACAATCAACAGTATTCCAAGCTAATAGAAAAAGCACAACGAACTAAGTACTATAGAAAAGCTTTAAGTTTACCCTTACTTAATAATAGCCTTTAAAAATATGATTGCCATAACCGGGGCTAGTGGATTGCTGGGCACTTTTATTGCATCAAAATTCCGTTTACATGGAGAGGATGTAATTGGGTTAACAAGACAAAAGATTAAAGCCATCAAATCTCATGAACCCCAAAACGAGATTAATTGGAAGGAAGTGAATATACTTGATTCTATCTCCTTAAGAGAGTCTCTCAAAGAGGTTCATACCGTAATTCACTCAGCAGCATTAGTCTCATTTAATCCAAGAAGAAGAAAAGAAATTTTTGAAACAAATGTAACAGGGACAAGAAATATTGTGGATTGTTGCCTTGCTGCTGGGGTGAAGAAGCTAATACACATAAGCTCAGTTGCCGCACTAGGCCGACCTAAAGGGGTTAATAAGATAAATGAAACTAGCCTATGGATGAATGACAAACTCAGCCCCGATTATGCATTGTCAAAATATCAAGCAGAGTTAGAAGTCTACCGAGGCTACGAAGAGGGACTCAATGTTTCAATTGTTAATCCATCCGTTATTCTGGCTCCATCTGATTGGAATTACAGCAGCGCACAAATTTTCAAATACATTTGGAATGAAAACTCATTCTATATTAATGGGTTTATCAATTATGTAGACGTAAGAGACGTGGCCAAAATAATCTACGAATTAAGTCTTTCAGATTACAACGGAGAAAGATTTATCGCGTGTGCAAACAATACATCTTTTAAACATCTTTTTGATGAAATAGCTAAGAGATTTAATAAAATACCGCCTCATATCAAGGTTAACAAAACACTAGCTAAAGCAATTGCCTATCTGGAAGAGGCGAGATCATTTCTAACTAACCAAGAACCTATACTTACGAAACAAACGGCAGAGGTCCCAAGCGAACCATTTCGTTATGACCATAAAAAGACGGTAGAAAAGCTAAAAATCAATTTTCACTCCCTACCGGAAACTCTTGATTTTTGCTGTGACTATTACTTGCAAAAGAATACGACAAACAAATAGAATCTGCAAGTTGGTACATTGCTATTCTTGCCCGAACTTTGGGGCAGAAAAACTATAAAACCTTTTAATTACCTAATTTATTTCCCTATTTTAGGCAAACCCTTTACCGATGGCCCACGAATTCAGAAAGAGAGAGGAGGAGGAAGAGTTGATCAGGCGATTCGAAGATAATCTCAAAAGAAATTCGGCTGATTTTTTTGATATCGATGCGTACGAAACTATCATCGATTATTATCTAGACAACAACAAATTTAAAAAAGCACTTACCGCTGTTAATCAAGCAATAGAAACTTATCCATATTCCACAGAGTTAATGACCATCAAGGCTCAGATCCTTTCAAATCTTGAGCAATACGAAGAAGCACTTGAGCTTTTAGAACATGCAAAAAATTTACACCCCACCGATATTGAAATCTATTTATCAATTGGATCGATACTCTCTCTGCAAGCTAAGTATCAAGAATCAATTGCGGTGTATGATGAACTATTGAGTTTTGCAGAGGAAGATCACGATGAAATATATTACAATATTGGACTTGCTCATCAAAGCCTTGAAGACTACGATAAGGCAATAGAGTCATACAAGAAATCAATAGAAGACAATATCACGCACGAAGGATCACTTTACGAACTTGCATTTTGTCTTGATGTAGTAGGTCAATTAGAAAGTAGCTTATCCTACTACAAAAAATTCATAGACGAAGATCCTTATTCAGCGGCTGCATGGTATAATCTTGGTATTGTTAGCAACAAACTTGAAAAATATCAGGATGCACTCGAAGCCTATGAGTATGCACTGGCTATTGACGAAAATTTTGCCTCCGCCTGGTTCAACATGGGTAACACCTACATGAATCAAGAGCAGTACACAAAAGCTTTAGATTCATTTCGAAAGACAATAGATATAGAAGGCCCAAGTCCTGAAGTTTACTGTTGTATGGGAGCTGCCTATGAAAACCTTGAGCAATACGATTTAGGGCTTAAGTATTTTCAAAAGGCTTCAAAACTTGATCCTTTGTATGATGAAGCTTGGTTTGGCGCAGGAAGTTGTTTGGAGAAACAAGAGAAATGGTACCAAGCCTTGCATTTTTTTAATAAGGCGGTAAAAATTCATTCACAAAATTCAGAGTATTGGAAAGCTGCTGCTCACGCTGAATTTAAAATCGGAAATACGATCTCAAGCATAAGTGCATATGAAGAAGCCAGTAATTTAGGACCTGAAGACAAAGAGGTCTGGTTGAATTGGTCATTTATTTATTACGAACAGGGAGCGCATGAAAAAGCGATCGAGGTATTATTACAGGGCATGAGCGAAATTCCTGATGAACCTGAGTTTTTTTATCGTATGACAGTGTATTTAATCGAAGCAGGTAAATTTAAAGAAGCCTTTAATTATCTGGAAAATGCTTTAATTTTGAATTTTGACGGACATTCAGTTCTTTTTGATTTCTTCCCGAAAGCTGAATCTCAAAAGGCTCTTTACAAGATTATAGATCAATTTAGAAAAGAAAACAGCTAATGAATTACAATTTAAAGAATCTGCCTGAGCGAACCACCAAGCCCAGACAAATGGGTTTTACTATGGCTATGGATAAGGGCCTTAGTGTTCGCGAAACAGAAGACTTCGTAAGTATTGCAGCCGATCATGTTGACATCGTAAAACTGGGCTGGGGAACTTCCTATGTTACGCCTCATTTAAAAGAGAAGCTTAAAGTTTACAAAGATGCTGGACTCCCGACCTATTTCGGGGGCACATTATTCGAAGCTTTTATCATACGAGATCAATTTGATGACTACCGAAAAGTATTGGATAAATACGGAATGTCATTCGCTGAAGTCTCTGATGGATCGATAGATTTAGACCATGACAAAAAACTAGACTACATCGCGAAGCTATCTGAACAAGTTACTGTACTCTCAGAGGTAGGATCAAAAGATGCAGATAAGATCATTCCACCCTATCAATGGATTGACCTCATGCAAAAAGAATTGGACGCAGGTGCCTGGAAAGTTATTGGTGAAGCAAGGGAAGGAGGCAACGTGGGTTTGTTTAGGTCTACAGGTGAAGTACGTTCGGGTTTAGTTCAAGAGATCCTTACTAAAATACCATTTGAAAAAATTATTTGGGAAGCTCCACAAAAAGCCCAACAAGTTTGGTTCATTAAACTACTAGGAGCAAATGTTAACCTGGGCAATATAGCTCCCAATGAAATTATTCCTCTTGAAACAATTCGTCTTGGCTTGCGTGGCGACACATTCCTTCACTTTTTGGGACTTGAAAGAAAGAAAGATAAAAGCACTCCCCCATTTCAACTTGACTAATTTCCTTTGAGAACTACAAAAGACTATCTATTGCTATACCTAAAAGGTATGAGCATGGGAGTAGCCGATGTTATTCCTGGAGTTTCCGGTGGAACAATAGCTTTCATTTCGGGAATTTATGAAGAATTGATCGGTTCTATAAAATCCATTGACGGTGACGCCTTTAAACTTCTTCTGCGATTTCAAATTAAAGAGTTCTGGAAAAGCATTAATGGCAATTTTTTGATCACTGTGCTTTCGGGTGTTGTTACTAGTTTACTCTCTTTGGCAAAGCTCATGACTTATTTGCTCGAGCATCATCCCATACCTGTGTGGTCATTTTTCTTCGGACTTATATTGGTATCAGCTCCGCTAATTATTCGCGATATTCAGAAATGGCAAATTGGTACTGTCATTTCCGGCATAATAGGAATCGCGATAGCGTACCTAATCACCATTCTCTCCCCTACTGAAACACCTACACATCTATTATTCATTTTCTTCTGTGGCGGCTTAGCAATTTGCGCTATGATATTACCTGGCATTTCGGGAGCATTTATTCTATTGCTAATAGGTAAGTATGAATATATGATCAAATCGCTTATTAGTTTAGACATACCTGTCATTATTGTATTTGTGGCAGGCTGTTTTCTTGGTCTATTAGGCTTTTCAAGATTTTTAAGCTGGATTTTAACGCATTACCGATTTCCTACATTAGCTTTACTGGCAGGCTTTATGATTGGGTCTTTAAATAAGGTTTGGCCTTGGAAAGAAATCACTGCCTTCAGAATTAATAGTGAAGGTCTACAAGTGGCAGCATTAGATCGAAGTATTTTACCATGGCATTATTTGGAAATCACGGGGCAGGACCCAAAACTCTTTCTGGCCGTTTTGTTTGTTGCTTTAGGTATTTTTTTAGTTGTGGCAATTGAGAAGATTGCTGCTATTCTAAAATCAAAAAATTAATATATGGAAAAAAAATTCGGGCTTATTGGAATGACGGTTAGTCATTCATTTTCAAAATCATTTTTTGATGAGAAGTTTTTTAGAGAAGGCCTGCGCGATTATCATTATGACCTATACGAGTTAAAAGAAATCAAAGACCTTAAAAAACTCTTGGGTGATAATCCTGAACTATGTGGTTTAAATGTCACCATCCCATATAAAGAACAAGTGATTCAGCTTTTGAGTGATGTTGATGCCACCGCGAAAAGGATTGGTGCTGTTAACGTCATTAAAATTAAGGATGGAGTACTTCGAGGATTTAATACAGATAGCGATGCATTTCTAGAAAGTGTTCAAAAATGGTTTCCCAATGAAGCAGGTTCGAAAGCCTTGGTATTGGGAACGGGTGGTTCTTCTAAGGCCGTTCAGGAAGCTCTTAAAAAAATAAACCTTCCCTTTAAGGTAGTTTCAAGGACAAAAGGAACGGGTATAGTTACCTATGATGAATTGGAAAAAAACGGAAAATTGATTTCTGAATCTAATCTAATCATCAATACAACCCCTCTAGGTATGTCGCCCAATAACAATGCCATGCCACCAATTGATTTTGAATTAATAACTCCGAAGCATTTTGTGTATGATTTGATTTATAATCCCGCTCGCACGATGTTTCTTCAAAAGGCGGAGATGCGAAATGCTACAATCAAAAATGGTCTTGAAATGCTCCACATTCAAGCAGAAAAATCATGGGCGATTTGGAATAATTAGTTCTTGGCTTACTATCCATTATGAAAATCGCCTATCACGGGCGTTTTTTTATTTTAGGAGGAATCATTTCAAAATTTTAACGATTAATTTCATCCGTTTCTCTTTTCCTAGATCTGTGTCCACCCTTGTCCTAGGTCTGTGTCCACACAGACCGAAAGGAAAGAAATTAAAAAGTGGTTTGTGAGGACACAAACCACGGTAATAGGAACGATTAAATTTTAGATTCCTGATTTCAAGTTCCTGATTTGTTACAGTATGAGGTAATACCTGAAACTAGTAACTTGGAACTCGAAACTATCTTAAATGGATTTTAAATTAACCAGCGAATACGTCCCCACAGGAGACCAACCTAAAGCCATCGAGCAACTGGTTAAAGGTCTCAGCGAAGGCGAGGCAAATCAAACACTTCTGGGGGTAACTGGCTCAGGAAAGACTTTTACGATTGCCAACATTATTGCGCAGACGAATCGACCTGCATTGATCTTAAGTCATAACAAAACATTAGCCGCGCAACTGTACGGTGAGTTCAAGCAGTTCTTTCCGGAAAACGCAGTCGAATACTTCATATCCTACTACGATTATTATCAGCCAGAAGCTTTTATTCCATCAACTGGCCTGTATATTGAAAAAGATCTTTCCATCAATCAAGAAATTGAAAAATTGAGATTGAGTTCAACTGCTTCCCTTCTTACCGGAAGGAGAGATGTTATTGTTGTAGCCTCTGTTTCCTGCATCTATGGTATTGGCAACCCTGAGGAGTTTGGTAAGAACCGCATTCAACTGACGGTGGGAGAAACCATTTCACGTAATCGCTTATTGTTTGGCCTGGTTGACATTTTATATAGCCGAAATGAAATAGACTTTAAGCGTGGCACCTTTAGAGTCAAAGGAGATACAGTAGATATTTTTCTTGCCTACGCGGATTATGCAGTGCGTATCTATTTTTTTGGCGATGAGATTGAAGCCATTCAACTTATTGAACCTCATACCGGAAAAAAAATATCTAATGAAAAAATGGCAGTGATCTTTCCAGCCAACTTATTTGTGACCGGCAAAGATGTATTACACCAAGCCATGCGTGAAATTCAAGATGACATGGTGTTACAAGTTGAAATGTTTGAATCCGAAAAACGACATCTTGAAGCAAAGCGATTAAAGGAACGAACAGAGTTTGATCTTGAAATGATGCGCGAACTCGGCTATTGCAGCGGCATTGAAAATTATTCCCGCTATTTTGATAGACGCCAGGCAGGCGCACGCCCTTTTTGCTTAATTGATTATTTCCCAGATGATTTTTTGCTGGTCATCGATGAAAGTCATGTTACTGTGCCACAGGTTCGCGCTATGTGGGGTGGCGATCGATCGCGCAAAGTAAACCTAGTGGATTATGGTTTTCGACTTCCGTCAGCGATGGACAACCGCCCGCTCACGTTCAATGAATTTGAGTCAATGATGAAACAAGTTATATACGTAAGTGCTACTCCCAGTGAATATGAATTGCGAAAGTCAGAAGGCGTGGTGGTGGAACAACTTATACGGCCAACAGGTTTGCTTGATCCCATAATTGATGTGCGACCGAGCCGCAATCAGGTAGATGATCTATTGGAAGAAATTGATGAAAATGTAAAAAAGAAGGAACGTGTGTTGGTGACTACACTAACCAAGCGCATGGCCGAAGAGCTAACCAAATTTATGGAGCGAGCTAATATCAAGTGCCGCTACATTCATTCAGAGGTAGCTACCTTGGATCGCGTAGAGATTTTACGTGAACTAAGACTAGGTATATTTGATGTGTTGGTCGGTGTGAACCTACTGCGAGAAGGTCTAGACTTACCCGAAGTTTCATTGGTTGCAATTCTGGATGCCGACAAAGAAGGCTTCTTGCGAAATCAAAGATCTTTAGTTCAAACCATAGGCAGGGCCGCTCGAAATGTAAATGGGCGTGTGATTATGTATGCGGATAAAATGACAGATTCCATGCAAGCCGCAATTGATGAAACAAACCGAAGGAGAAAAATTCAGTTGGATTATAACATTGCCAATGGCATTACACCAAAGACCATTTTAAAATCGAAAGAGGCCATCATGGGCCAAACTTCTATTGCCGATTCCAAAAAACTGACCAAGCGATATTATATTGAAGACGAAGAGCGATCGCTCGCAGCAGATCCAGTCGTTGCTTACCTGAGCAAAGATGAGTTAGTCAAAATGGCCGATCGTACCCGCAAAGCTATGGAGAAGGCCGCCAAAGAATTGGAGTTTATGGAAGCGGCAAGGCTAAGAGATGAGTATCAGGCGTTTTTAAAATTGATTGAAGAGAAATAGGTATTGGACATTTGGGCTTAGGCATTTAAGGTTTTGAGTCCCTAATGCCTAAGTCCCATGTCCTAGTCTTTACTACGCAAACCTCTTCGCCACTTCTTTCCAGTTTACAACATTCCAAAAAGCTGCACAATAATCCGGTCTGCGGTTTTGATAGTTGAGGTAATAAGCATGTTCCCACACATCTAAGCCAAGAAGAGGTGTTCCTTTCACTTCAGCTATATCCATTAAAGGATTATCCTGATTGGGTGTTGAGGAGATTACTAATTTACCTGAAGCATCTTTGGTCAACCATGCCCAGCCTGATCCAAAGCGAGTAGTAGCGGCAGTATTGAACTTTGTTTTGAACTCGTCAAAATTTCCAAAAGCGGAATTGATGGCATCTGCCAGCGCTCCGGTTGGTGCACCTCCTGCATTAGGCGCCATGATTGTCCAGAACAAACTGTGGTTATAATGTCCACCACCATTGTTGCGCACAGGCATAGGGTGCTTTGAAATATTCTTGCATATCTCTTCGATGCTCTGATTTTCTTCCGGCTTGCCGGCTAAAGCGTTATTCAAATTGGTAACATACGCGTTGTGATGCTTGCCGTGATGAATTTCCATAGTACGTGCATCGATATGTGGTTCCAGAGCATTAAATGCATAAGGAAGTGCGGGAAGTGTAAAGGCCATGTTTTTTATTTTTTTTAGTTTAACAATTTTCAGTTATCAAATATAGTGCATTCTGGATTCTGGATGCTAGATTTTAGATACTTGAATCCTTTAATCCCGTGGTACACCTTACAATTTTAGCACCCTTCGGCCAGGGATGGAGGCATTGTTGGAGCCCGAAATGGAAAGCGCGGCTGGTGGCGACTGCCGACAGCACGGTGGCGCGCCTCGCGACAGGCCGCCAAAAACTTCTATCAAAATTTCTGTACTCATTCATCAATATATCCAGCATCAAGAATCAAGCCTCAATACTTACTCACCAATTCTCCCAACGTTTTTATACCCTTCTCTACCTTATCGCTCCATGGCAAACCATAACTGAGACGAAAGTAGTTATGAAACTGCCCCTGAGACGAAAATATTTGACCGGGCGCAATTCCAATATTATGTTTTAATGCACGCTTGTGTAGCCGATATCCATCCACTTTTTTATCCATTTCTATCCATAATACAAATCCACCTTGAGGGCGTGTAACCCGTATATTTTCAGGAAAATATTCGGATAATGCCTGCAGATAGCGAAGGCATTGTGTGTGCAGGGCCTTGCGCAAATGGCGCAAATGCAATTCATACCTTCCATTCTGAAGGAAATGTGCAATCGCAGCTTGCGCCAGAGTGTTGGTAGCAACATTGTGCATCCGTTTTAATTGGATAACACTGTCCTTGAACTTGCCAGGCACTGCCCAGCCTATGCGATAGCCGGGAGCGAGTGACTTCGAGAACGAACCGCAATGAAGTACCAGACCTTTCTTGTCATATGTCTTGCACGTTTTTGGTCGGGTTTTCCCAAAATACATTTCACCATATATATCATCTTCAATTAACGGAATATCTTTCTTAGCCAACATATCCACCAGGTGCCGCTTCTTATCATCGGGAATAATATTCCCCAACGGGTTGTTAAAATTGCACACAAACAAACACGCTTTGATATTGAAACGCGGAATGGCCTGCTCCAAATAATCAATATCAATCCCAGTAATTGAATCGGTAGGCACTTCCACTACTTTCAAACCAAGGCTTTGCATCACTCTAAATATTCCGTAGAAGGTTGGGCTTTCAGTTGCCACCGCATCTCCAGGCTTTGTAACCGCCTTTAGGCAAAATGAAAGAGCTTCCATACAACCAGCGGTAACTACGATATCCTCTTCGCTTAAAGACCCGCCCCAGTTAAAGCTTGATCGCGCGATTTGCTTACGTAATAATTCATTGCCTTGAATATGTTCGTAACCCAGACAATGATCGGGTGCACTGCGCAATGCGTGCATCACTGATTTGTTAAGCTTTGCAGAAGGCAATAAACTAGCATGTGGGGCACTCAAGGAAAACGAAAGTAGTTTGGGTGAACGAAGATCGTGATACACACTGGAGATCATTTCATCTACACTCACTGCAAGGGCTTCATCCGTTGGTTCGGAGCAAGCGGGCGTATCAAACGTATGTTGAGGAGAGAATTTTACATAGTATCCTGATTGAGGTCTTGCCTCAATCAATCCCTTGCTTTCAAGATGATAGTAGGCTTGAAAAGATGTACTGAGACTAATTCCTTGCTCTTTGCTAAGCGCACGGACTGACAATAACTTATCGCCAATCTTTAGAGCTCGTTTCTCAATCAACTTTTCAATCCTTTCCGCCACCTCCATGTACAAGTGGTCTGGCTTTAGTTCTATAGTATCAAATTTCATGTCTGAGTATTAAACTGATCTGGTCAAAATTACTGAAACTGAAACTGTTTTCTAAACGTATTTAATACAAATTTTGTGAGAATTAAAACCAACACCCATACGAAATGAAAAAGTATGCCGTCATTCTAGGTATTATTGTAGTGATCGTTATTGCCAGTGTAGTTCATTTTCAGCTTCTATAAAAACCGAAATGAAAAATCAGAAAAGCCTCTTATTTGCCTACCTCGCTCTAGCAGCAATTTGTATAATCTGGGGCACTACGTACCTGGCATTACGCATTGGTGTAACACAGTTTCCTCCATTTCTCTTTTCGATGTTACGTTTTCTGGTTGCTGGGTCCATTTTAATTGCCCTTATGATGACGATTGGCAAAGCCAAATGGCCAGATAGAAATACGCTATTCAATCAAGCAGTAGGTGGCTTCTTTATGACCACTCTTGGAATAAGCATTGTAGGTTGGGCGGAAGTCTATGTTTCTAGTGGTGTTGCAGCGATCATATGTTCTGTAATGCCTATCTGGACAATCCTAATAAATCTTGTAGTGAGTAAAGATGAACGCCCAAATTGGCTTATCATGCTAGGTCTGATAATAGGTCTAAGCGGTATCGTTATGATCTTTGGCGAACACTTAACTGAATTTTCAGATTCGAAATACAAAACTGGAATCATCATGACATTTCTAGCTAATCTAAGTTGGGCAATAGGAAGTGTCTGGACCAAGAAGAAAAACCAAAACTCTAATCCTTTTCTGAATGCAGGTCTACAAATGTTGTTTGGTGGTTTATTGTTAATCCCATTCACGTTACTATTTGATGATTATAGTACTATTCAATGGTCGAACGAAGTGATCACTTCCTTAGTCTATATGATTCTCGTTGGATCTGTTGGAGCGTATGCCTGTTATTCTTATGCCATAAATAAATTACCAATGACCATTGTTTCACTCTATGCTTACATTAATCCAATTGTAGCGGTTGTCTTAGGGTGGCTAATATTAGATGAGAAATTAAACACAAGGATTGGAGTGGCTATTCTGATTACCATCGCAGGAATCTATTTTGTCAACAGAGGTTATCAACTAAAAACAGTTCCTCTCCGGCCTCTATCCCGCTTTAAATCTTTCCTAAGCAATTTAAAATCATACACTCTTCGTTAGATATGGAAATTAAAATATATCAAATTGATGCTTTTACAGACAAAGTTTTCTCAGGCAATCCTGCCGCTGTCTGTCCATTAAACAGTTGGCTTCCCGATGAGATGTTGCAGAACATTGCGATGGAAAACAACCTGGCAGAAACAGCCTTCTATGTTTTTGAAAAAAAAGGTCTTCGTATCCGCTGGTTTACTCCAACTGTAGAAGTAGACCTTTGTGGACATGCCACATTAGCCACTGCGTTTGTTCTTTTTAATCATGAGAATTATAAAGGAGACAAAATTGTTTTCAACTCCAGAAGCGGGCCATTGACGGTTACTAAAGCTGGTGAAATTTTCACTCTAAATTTCCCAGTTGATGAATTGGTAGAAGTACCTGCCATTCCTGAATTAGAACAAGCCCTGGGTGCTAAGCCATTGAAAACCTTCAAAGGCAAAACAGATTATATGCTGGTATTCGAGCGAGAAGATCAGATTACATCCATGAAACCCGACTTCAAAACGATAGCAACTATACAAGCCCGAGGAATCATTGTCACCGCCAAAGGTAACTCAGTTGATTTCGTATCGAGGTTTTTTGGCCCTCAATCCGGTATTGATGAAGATCCGGTAACTGGTTCAGCACATACTTCATTGGCCCCCTATTGGGCTAATGCTTTAAATAAAACGGAACTCACCGCCTTGCAACTTTCAAGACGAGTAGGAAAGCTAACATGTAAACTCTTAGGAGATCGAGTGGAAATTAGTGGGACGGCAAAATCTTTCTTGGTAGGGAAAATAACTATTGACTAAGATCATGAGTGAGTCAACCCTTGAAATCGTTGAGTTTCAAACAGAGCACCAACCGTGGTTTGAAAAGATAAATCGGGATTGGATAGAAAAATTCTTTTGGATGGAACCGATAGATGTTGACATTCTTCAAAAGCCGGCTGACCATCTTATCAATAAAGGAGGTAGTATCTTGATGGCAACATACTCCTCAGAAATAGCCGGTACGGTTGCATTAAAATTTGTGGATAAAGAAACATATGAATTCACTAAAATGGGAGTTATAGAAAAGTTTCAGGGCAAGAAAATTGGTGAGGCCCTTGCATTGGCTGCCATTCAAAAAGCGGAGTCGTTTCAGGCGAAAAAAATAATCCTGTATTCCAACACTAAACTCTCAGCTGCTATTTCGTTATATAAAAAATTAGGGTTTGTTGAAGTGCCCCTCGATGGACCTTATAAGAGAAGTGATATTAAAATGGAGCTACAATTACAATGAGCGGCACAAGAAAACAATAAGGTATGATTAACATCAGGCAAGTTATTATTTCAGATCTAGACGGATTGGTAATTCTCTTTGATCAATATCGAATCTTCTATCAAAAATTGAGTGATGTTGCTGGGGCCAAAAACTTTTTAAAAGCAAGAATCGAAAAAGGCGAGTCTGTCATCTTTGTTTCATTTGATGAAAAGGAAGTGATAACCGGATTTACTCAACTCTATCCCCTATTTTCTTCTACTCGTTTAAAAAGACTTTGGTTGTTGAATGACTTATTCGTTGAACCTACTCAAAGAGGCAAAGGAATTTCTGTTGGCCTTATAGAAAGAGCCAAAGAACATTGCCGACAAACAGGTGGGTGTGGTCTAATATTAGAAACGGCACAGGGAAATGAAATTGGAAACATTCTATACCCGAAAGCAGGTTTCGCTTTGGATAAAGAACACAATTATTATAGTTGGGATGTTTGACATAAAAATTCTCGACAATGTTAACATGGATAACACATTTTACCACACTAATTGGACAGACAATCGATCTTAAAAAATTTCTGGCATCAACAAGTAACCAATACAGCACTTGAATAATCTTTTAGAAAGTGACCGAAAAAACATTAGCCAAATTCTGGAACTGGCCAAGAATATTGCCTTAAATTATTTTGCCACTCAAAACGAACTTCCTGCAAGTCAGTACATAAAGGATATTTCGTTTTCAGATCTTCCTCAAAAAGGAATCAGTGCAAAAGGCGCTATTGATCTTTTCGCAAAGGAGTATGCAAATAAAATGAACAACAGCGCTGGGCCTCGTTATTTTGGTTTCGTAACTGGGGGATCTACTCCAGCATCTGTTGCCGGAGATTGGTTAGTTAGTGCATATGACCAAAATGCTTGTGGCAGCAATGACTCGATCGCCCCACAACTAGAAAGACAAACTTTACATTTACTGAAACAATTATTTGGAATTGATGAAGCGTACTTCGGTTCCTTCGTAACCGGTGCAACTATTTCCAATTTCGTTAGTTTGTCGATTGCTCGACAATGGGCTGGCGAACAACAGGGTGTGGATATAAGTAATGAAGGTCTACAGAAGTTGCCTTTTTTGAAGGTAGTAAGTAGTACAGCGCATTCAAGTATTATCAAGTCACTGTCCATGCTTGGCTTTGGAAGAAATGCATGGGATAAAATCAACACACTAGAAAATAGAGAAGCAATTAACCTAGCCGAACTTGAGAACTATTTGGCAGCACATATAGGCCAGCCTGTAATCTTTGTTGCTAATGCTGGCACTGTAAATACAGTTGACTTTGATGATTTAGAAGCCATTGGTCAACTAAAAAAGAAGTATAATTTCTGGCTCCACGTGGATGCCGCCTTTGGAGGCTTTGCAGCAATCTCTCCAAAGTTTCAACATCTCATGAAGGGCATAAACCATGCAGATAGCATTACAATAGATGCCCACAAATGGCTGAATGTGCCTTACGATGCCGCAATGCAATTTACAAGACACCAAAATCTTCAACTCAAAGTTTTTCAAAATAGCGCTGCCTACTTAGGAGATCCTGCCCAAAGTCCGGATTTCTTTCATTATACACCTGAAAACTCCAGAAGGCTTCGAGCTCTTCCTTCGTGGTTTACCCTTATGGCCTATGGCAAGGAAGGTCATCAGGAAATTGTAGAACGAAACTGTAATTGCGCCAACTTGTTTGGAGATATGATTGAGGACTCTAATGAATTTAAACTCCTTTCTGCTGTTCGAATGAATGTAGTGTGTTTCACGTTCAATCAAGAGAACCCAAGCACAAATGAAATTGCAACGTTCTTAGCAAAAATCAGAGATGATGGGAGAACTTTTTTTACGCCAACCAACTATAAAGGGGTGTCAGCCATTCGTGCGGCATTCAGTAATTGGCAAACCACTGAAGCAGACGTCACCATTGCCTTTCAATCATTAATAGAAAATTACTAAGATGTATACACCCAAGCTTAATCGAAACGAAAATACAGAGGAACTCCAGGCATTTATTCGAATGAATGGGTTTGGGATTCTGGTGAGTACCGTAGCAGGCAAACCGTGGGCTTCGCATATTCCATTGATGCTTTCCGCTGATGGCAAAAAACTATCAGGCCATATTGCACGCGGCAATAAACAATGGAAAGAGTGGAACTTGGAAACGGAAATACTTGCTATTTTCTCTGGTCCACACGCCTATATTTCCTCCTCGTGGTATGATCATGAAAATGTACCAACATGGAATTATCTGGCTGTACACGTGTACGGTCACTTAAAAATTTTATCTGACCATGAACTATTGCAGTCCTTAAAAGAACTTACAGATAAATATGAAAAACATTCAGAACGGCCTGTTTCTGTTGAAAAGATGAATCCTGATTTTGTGAAAAAAGAAATGCTTGGTATTGTCGGCTTTGAAATTGAAATAACAAAAATGGAGGCGACTTATAAATTATCGCAAAACCGTGACACGAAAAACCACGATGCCATCGTTACTGAGTTGGAAAAACGCAAGGATCACGCCTCAACAGCTATCGCCAACGAAATGAAAAAAGCCAGGCATTCTTAACCCGATTATTAACTACCTTTTAATTACCTTTGAACGATAATAGCAATCAATAATAAACATGACAATAACCAGCTCAATCCCGGTAGAACACATTGCAAAATCCAGAATCTCAACTATTGATTTCAAGAATCTTGAATTCGGGAAATACATTTCTGACCACATGATCATAGCCGATTTTAAAGACGGCAAATGGCATGAGCCAACCATCGTGCCATTTGGTGATATGCTAATGAGCCCTGCCATGCTTTCTCTTCACTACGGCCAAGCTATTTTCGAAGGAATGAAGGCCTTTTGGACAGCCGATGGTAAGGTCAATATCTTTCGACCACACAAGCATCACTCACGAATGAATAAGTCACTTGACAGAATGTGTATGCCTCTTGTGAGTGAAGAAATGTTTATCCAATCTTTACATTCACTTATTGAACTGGATAGCCAATGGATTCCTAAATCAGAAGGTTCTTCTTTATATGTTCGTCCATTCATGTTTGCATACGAAGCACGGCTTGGCGTAAAGGTTGCAGACCACTTCAAGTTCATCATTATCACAAGCCCGGTGGCAGCTTATCAGGCCAAACCTTATCGCTTGAAAGTCGAGGATTATTATGTTCGAACAGCTGAGGGTGGAACCGGCTTTGCGAAATGTGCTGGCAATTACGGAGGAGCTTTCTATCCAACACAAATTGCTCGTGAAGAAGGTTTCGATCAAATTTTGTGGACGGACCATAAGGAACACAAATACATTGACGAAGTGGGAATGATGAACGTAATGTTCGTCATTAACGGAAAATTAGTTACCCCTCAACTTAACACCTCAATATTGGATGGTGTTACACGAGATTCTATTTTAACCCTCGCAAAAGATATGGGCATGCCGATAGAGGAAAGGCGTGTAAGTATTGATGAAATTGAAACCGGCCTTAAAAACAAAACTATAACAGAAGCCTTTGGAACAGGTACTGCTGCAGTAGTTGCGCCTATTGCTGTAATTAGAATAAAGGGCCAAGATCTTGAGATTCCTGAAGTAACTGCAAACAGTTTTCAACTGAGAGTGAAGCAAAAACTTCAAAACATACGCATGGGCACTGAGCCAGATGTGCACGGTTGGAACTATCTATTTAGCGTGCGCTAAATCATTTACACTTATAAATGCCAAGTGGCTCCCAATGATGCCATGCCAAAAAAAATAAGTCCGATCTATCATTCATGAGAGCTGCTTTTTTTACACAAAAGAATCAACCTCTGGAAATCAGAGCGATTAAAAAGCGCAAACCTGTAAAAGATCAAGTATTAGTTAGGCTTCATGCAGCAGCGCTTAATCATAGAGATGTGTGGACTCAGAATGAACAAGCTGCACCTGATGGGGGGATCATTCTTGGATCAGATGGGTGTGGCATAATCGAAGATGTTGGCGAAGATGCCGATGCCTTGATGATAGGAATGGAAGTGGTGATCAATCCTAGTTTAAACTGGGGAAATAACTCCATGGTTCAGGGAGATTCCTTTAAAATACTTGGGTATCCTGATAATGGAACATTCAGCGATTACATCGTCATCTCAAAAAAACAAGTCTTTGAACGACCTGAACATCTGACACATGAAGAATCTGCTGCCGTACCATTGGCAGGACTAACTGCCTATCGCGCTTTATTTTCAAAGGCAAGATTACGCGCAAAAGAAAAAGTTCTGATAACAGGTGTGGGGGGTGGTGCAGCGTTATGGGCATTTCAGTTTGCCATGGCCTACCACGCAAGAGTGTATGTCACCTCGGGTACTGAAGAAAAATTACACAAGGCGAAAGGCATGGGTGCTTTAGGTGGATTCAATTATAAAGATCCAGAGTGGTCAATGAAGGCCGCTAAAGACGTTGGCGGATTTGATATCGTGATTGACAGTGCAGGAGGAGAACAATTTTCAAAACTGCCAGAGCTTATGATGCCGGGAGGGCGCATAGCGATTTTTGGGCGTACGGCAGGAAATATTCCTGATCTTTCAACACGTCTTTTATATTGGAAACAAATTTCTATACATGGTACAACTATGGGTACGCGCGATGAATTTTTATCCATGCTTGATTTTGTAGAAAGCAGAAAGCTAAAGCCTGTGATCGATAAAGTATATCCATTGGATCAGGCTGAGGAAGCTATGAGAAGAATGGAGAAAGGTGATCAGTTTGGAAAGATTGTTTTGAAAATTGCATAGCTAGAAATCCTATGAGCGAAATCCGTTACAGGAACGATCAAAATATTTCTCCTGAGGAGTTTATCGATGTTCTTAACCGCTCAACACTTGGTCTTCGAAGGCCAGTTCATGATCTCGAGCGCATACAAAAAATGTTGAAGCATGGAAACATTTTGATCACTGCCTGGTCAGGTGACCAATTAGTTGGAGTATCTCGCGCACTTACCGATTTCGCTTTTTGTTGCTATCTCTCAGACCTTGCAGTTGATGAATCTTTTCAGCATAAAGGAATTGGGAAGAGATTGATTGATGAGACTCATAAAACTGCAGGTGAAAACACCATGCTTATTTTATTGGCTGCACCAGCCGCTGCCACTTATTATCCTAAGATTAATATGGATCGTTTTAGCGATTGCTTCATAATAAAACGAAAGGGCAACTAGCGCTTCCTAAATATCAACGCTTTGGACACATGAAACCATTCATTGTCCGTTTGGAACAAAAAAGCTAAATTTGCGGTTGAATGTGTACAAAATGCCTAAAAACAGGCTTTAAACGAGTTCATTAAATTTTAAATAAGCATATACTATGGGAAGACCTCCAATTTTACCGAAAAAGAAAAAAGACGGATTCTGGCTGGAAGTGCGCAACAAGGGCGCAAAATCTGGTATGATTCTTATCCGCGATTCGCAACAGGCGATGCTGCAGGCAGCTAAACAATATGAAACTACCAAAGATGTAATTATCATGGGAGAGCATAAAAACGGAAAGAAAGTGGTGGAAGAAAAACGGAAAAAAGAAAAAGTGGCTTAACTAAGCATATAATAAAAAAGCATATAATAAAGCCCCGCCTTAAGCGGGGTTTTTGCTTTTAGTTTAGTTAACCCTGTATCCAATCGTAAGAAAAAAAGTTCTTCCATCACCAGGCAAAACACCGGGCCCTGGGTAACCTCCCGCTCTGCGCGTAAAATATTTTTCGTCTGAAAAATTATTGATGCCAGTCTTTATACTGACTCCTGATCTAGTTTTATAACCGAATGTAACATCATATACAGCGTAGGAAGGGATTAATCCATTTTGACCATTTGCAGTAGGAGTTTCCGTATTGTTTGCGTCAGTAAACAACTGATCCGTAAAACTATATTGAAGGTTTGCCCAGATTCTATTGATTGAATAGGTAAGTCCTGTACGGAAAATATTCTCTGGGGCGTATTCTACTTTTTTGTCTTTGTAATTGGTTTCCAAAAGTGTATTGTTAACCACCGAAATAACTTTGAAATTATTGTAGCGTGCATCAATAAAGGCATACGACCCAAATAAACTAACCTCTCCAAATTTCTTATCCATTGAAATGGACTTGGTTATGTTATACTCTGCAAAGAGCTCTGCTCCCTTTGAAGTGCTGCTACCAATATTTGTTCTGAAGTTATAGAAAGTACCGTCTGAACGCTGCTGCTTGACAGTGCCTATTCGATTATCATACTGAAGAAGAAAGGCACTCAAATCAAATTTCAAATAATCCTTAACATTACCTCGGAAACCAAGGTCTATGTTAAGACCTCTGGCATCGGTGAGATTCGGATCAATAACATCGGTTGTGGGTGGCGTTGTCAGGTCAGCAAATTGAACGGGACGATACGATTGAGTTGCGTTAGCGTACACAAGGGTTGATTTAGAAACAGCATACTCGGCACCTAATCCGGAAATAAGAAATCCTCTATTCTGCTCCTGATCCTGAAGATTGACCGGCACGTTATTGGACAAGCCGCTATATCCACTGGCTTTGGCTGTCAAGTATTCATATCTTACTCCGGGTATGAGCAATAACTTATCCGTAATCTGAAAGATATTTTCTATGAATAGAGCAGCGTTACTGCTTCCGTAATCGATATCACCAACCCATTGAGTTCCCGGTTGCAAACTGATATCATAACCCTGACCCGTGCTTCCCTTTCCCCCACGGTAGCGAAACGTATTTCCAGTATAAAGTCTCATTCCAGCACTCAAGCTGTTATCCTGCTTACCCAAACTGTAGTGTAAAAGATAACGGGCCTCCATTCCATAATTTCGATAGTTATCAATATCCACTGTTCGTAAATTATAGTCTCCAGTGGTGGGGTTGATATCATCCATAACTAATATTCCTCCTGAAGGATTGAACCCGACACTGTTGCGGTCTCCGCGTATACCAAACAGTTTCACATTCACTCGTTGACGGTTGTTGATTCGGTAATCACCCGAAATGCCCCCCGTTTGCCAGGATAGATTAAACCAGTTACGGCTTCTCAAACTTTGTCTAGGATCTTGTATGAATTGTTCGTCAGTTAAGCCTCCAGGTTGCTGACTTAAAGCTTCCCAATTTGTGAACTCCGTTGTCAGTGAAAATTTATCGGAAATTTTAAAAGTAACGGTTCCTGATCCTGTATTACTCTTGTAATTGTTATTCTCACGCCAACCATCCGCATTACGATGGTCAAAAAACGCATAGTAATTTACTTTCTTAGTCTTGCCGCCAATCGCGTTGTAGGAATTAAATAATCTATTACTTCCAACAGTTTGATACGTTTCGATTTGAAAGGGCTTTGTGAACTCACTTCCATTTTTTAGAATATAATTAATCATCCCACCTATTTGTGGACCATACTGTAAGGCGCCATGGCCCCGAACAATTTCTATTCGCTGAACAGATTGAAGTTGTGGGTTATAGTAAGCCTCAGGATAGCCGTATGGGTCAGCGGCAATATCATATCCATTTTGCCTTACGTTAAATTCCCACGACCGATTAGGGCTAAGGCCCCGGGCAGAAATGCCAATCTGTATCCCACTGCTTTCACTCTCCCATATGAAAATGCCCGGTACCTTTGACAGTACTTGACGCATATTGTTAGTTACTACGTTTCCACGCACATTGTCCATCACCACTAATGAGCTTTTCTTGCCTGCGTAAATATTGGTGCCCACTATTTGTGGCAACTGATGGATATCTGAGTTACTTCCCTGACCTACTATAGTTATCTCTGGTAATACCGTTGTTATCAAACTATCCTTTGCCAGCAAGGCCACTGGGGGCAAGGTTTTTTCGCCTACTGTCTGAGCATTTGAATCAAAAGCATGAAAAAATGAAAAGAAACACGCTATTAGGAATGAAATATGTTTCACTTGTAATTATTTAGAATGATTATTAATAGCCAAAGGTAAAAGGCTATTTAGAATTATTCCAAATAAAAAGGAAATTAAATTCTCCAGAATTTTATCTGGTTATAAACTATTTTTCGCAAACACTGGGTTAAAGGCTAGTTCTCAGGGCAGTAATAGTAGAAATAGGCCTGAAATGGCCTATTCAATACAAAATGAGGTCTAACTAGGGGTCGTCTAAAATGGCAAATCGTCAGAGGCTCCACCATCGGCTACGAATGGTTCATCACCTACTGGAGGTGCCATCGCCCCACTTGAACTCTTTTCTAATTTCCAGGCGCGAGCTTCAGTATACCACCTGCTATTATATTCGCGGCTTTCCAATTCAACAGACACATTCACCGTATCACCAACAACCAGGTTAAACTGATCAATCTTATCACCCCATGCGGAGAGGCATACTTTTTTAGGGTATTGACTTTGTGTTTCAACTATAAACTCTTGCTTCTTCCATTGTCCTTTTTTACCCATGCCGGTTTGTGGTGGCAATATTTGAACAATCTTCCCTTTTAATTCCATGGCCATAACTACAATCGTTTAGAGTACAAATAAAACCAGATTTTCTGCTACTCTCGTATTCTCTTAAAAAATTTATCCAGTAATTCCTTACTCTCAATTGCCTTAATACCTTTCACAACCAGCGTCTTGGGGTGTAGCAATGGGCTTTTAGCTAGGGAATAGCCACGTTGCACATCGTCTGCTCCGAACACTAATTTTTGCAATTGTACCCAGTGCAGTGCGCCAGCGCACATTACACAAGGTTCAAGTGTTACAAACAAAGTGCATTCATTTAAATACTTTGATCCCAAATAATTGGCTGCAGAAGTTACAGCTAACATTTCCGCATGGGCGGTAGCATCGGTTAACTTTTCAGTCTGGTTATGAGCACGGGCAATTATTCTATTCTGGCAAACTACAATGGCCCCAACAGGCACTTCGCCAATTTCAAATGCTTTGTTTGCTTCCTTCATTGCTTCCCTCATGAAGTACTCATCTGTATATAACTCCATCTTGAAAAGTAGTAAGTAGCTAGTCTAAAGTAGCAAGATGTTTGGACTTTATTACAAAGTCGGGCCATTCATCAATTAGATACTTACTTCTTGCTACTTATGTCTTACTGCTTATTACTTCACCTTCACGCTCTTCATCATCAATCTTGCCGGTTCCTGCCAATCCTCTCGTTGATCTTTCGGTGAACTAAACGTAAAAACAAGAGTTCTTTTGGGCTGGATTAAATATTGGATGTAGGTGTATTTGACAATAGGGTCATCATTTCCAAGTTGGCGTTTGTTACCACGCACATATGATTCAAACTCAAAGTAGATATACTTTCTCTTATTCACTTCGTGAATGCCTTCATCTATCACATCCACTTTGTCATAAAGATTAATAAGGCCTGCCTTAAAAAACTGCCTGGCAACTTCAAGGTCACCATCAGGCCATTGAGTAGCTGAAATATTGGCGCTGAAGTCAACCATTCTGTCCTGATTAGTATAGGCGCCAAGCGGTGCTCGTACTGATGGAAATCGTTGAGCAACATCGTCTGGAGGCATGGGGTAAAAATCTGCCGGTAACGATACCGTGATACCATCTGCTATTTTGGTTTTCACCAATTTTGCAGGTGCAAAGCTGAAAAGAAGAAAAAGCGAAACAATCCAAAATCTACTCATACTTGGTTAAAATGAAATGAAGCGGGAATTGATGTTTAATAACAACCTTTATTAATTTTGCGCCCCTGCCTGCCAATTGGCGGACACAAATTTAACGAATTTAATATGCTAAGGACTCATACCAACGGTGAACTGCGGATAAGTGATGTAAACAAACAAGTTACCCTGACGGGATGGGTGCAAAGACTTCGCGACAAAGGAAGTCTCTTGTGGGTTGACCTTAGAGACCGCTATGGTATTACCCAACTTTTCTTAGAGGAAGGGAAAACAGATGCTGCCTTTCTACAAATCGCTCGACAGCTCGGTAGGGAGTATGTAGTTAAAGTAAGTGGTACAGTAGTAGAGCGTCTTTCCAAAAACGATAAGATGCCAACTGGGGATATTGAAATTAGAGTTAGTTCACTAGAAATAATCAATCCATCCAAAACCCCACCCTTTACGATTGAAGATACTACCGATGGAGGGGATGAACTCCGGATGAAATACCGCTACCTTGATCTAAGAAGAAATGTTGTCCGGGAAGGCTTGCAACTTCGACACAGGATGGCACAGCAGACCCGAATATATCTAGATAGTCTGAACTTCATCGAAGTTGAAACTCCAGTGTTAATCAAATCTACTCCCGAAGGCGCGCGCGACTTTGTAGTGCCATCTCGAATGAATCCTGGTGAATTTTATGCATTACCTCAATCTCCCCAAACCTTCAAGCAGTTGTTAATGGTATCTGGCTTTGATCGCTACTACCAAATCGTAAAATGTTTTCGCGATGAGGACTTGCGTGCTGATCGTCAACCTGAATTTACCCAGATCGACTGTGAGATGGCCTTTATCACGCAAGAAGACATTCTGAGCACTTTTGAAGGACTGGTACGACACTTATTCAAAAATGTCAAAGGGATCGACATGCCATCGGTACCCCACATGAGCTATGCAGATGCCATGAAGTATTATGGTTCAGATAAGCCAGATACACGATTTGAAATGAAGTTTGTGGAGTTGAATGATGTTGTAAAGGGAAAAGCCCGCCTGCCGGACGGGCAGGGATTTCCCGTGTTTGACGATGCCGAATTGGTTGTTGGAATTTGTGCCAGAGGATGCGCCAGTTACACACGCAAACAATTAGATGAATTGACTGAGTTTGTAAAAAAACCACAAATTGGAGCAAGGGGTTTAGTTTACGCGCGTTATGAATCAAATGGAACTTTAAAATCATCTGCTGATAAATTTTTCAATGAAGCTGAGTTGAGCAAGTGGGCTCAGCAATTTCAGGCCCAGCCAGGTGATTTATTACTCATTGTAGCAGGTGAAACTGAAAAAACACAAAAGGCGTTGGGCGAGCTTAGGCTATATGTTGCCAATCAGTTGGGTTTACGAGACAAGACTAAGTTCTCTGCATTATGGGTGATCGACTTTCCATTATTGGAATGGAATGAAGATACAAAGCGCTATCATGCCATGCACCATCCATTCACTTCTCCAAAAGGAGAAGACCTTCATTTACTAGATAGTCATCCAGGTAAAGTCCGGGCAAATGCATATGATATGGTAATCAATGGAACAGAAGTTGGCGGAGGTTCAATTCGAATTCATGACCGGCCCACTCAACAATTGATGTTTACCAAACTTGGTTTTTCTGAAGAAGAAGCAAAAAAACAATTTGGCTTTCTGATGGATGCCTTTGAATTTGGTGCACCTCCTCATGGTGGTATAGCCTTTGGATTTGATAGATTGTGTTCACTTTTTGGTGGTGCCGATTCGATCAGAGACTTTATCGCTTTCCCTAAAAATAATTCTGGACGCGATTTAATGATTGATACACCTTCTACCATCTCGCAAGAACAATTGAATGAACTTAGTATTTCTGTTAAAGAGGTAAAAAAATAAGTCCTCTTATTACTTTTATAACGGACTTAAGACGAAAGTTTTAAGTCCGTTTTGTTTTGAATAACTTGAAACAAAAATCTACCATGCACCGCTTATTCTTGCCACTTGTATTTGTCCTAGTCTCCCATTCTTCCTTCTCGCAAAAAGCAAAGAAGCTGGCTCCAGCTGTTATATATTATCCGGGTAAAGAATGGGTACATAAAAAGCCAGAGGAGGTCGGTATTAATTCTCAAAAGCTAAACGAGGCGGTTGACTTTGCTATTTCGAGCGAAGCAAAGAGCCCAAGAAATTTAGAGCAAAATCACTATCAAACATTTGGTCGCGAACCATTTGGGGAAGCAATTGGCCCACTTATAGACCGCGGGGAAGCAACCGGGATCATCATCAAAAATGGCTACATCATCTCGGAATGGGGAGATCCTTCGCGTGTGGATATTACTAACAGCATTACAAAAAGTTTTTTGTCGACAGTGGTAGGTCTGGCGTATGACAAAGGACTTATTAAAAGTATTCAGGATACTGTAAGAGGATACGTCCCTCCAATACTAACCTATAATCCTATTTCAATAGGCAACAAAGCCGATCAATTTGGAAAAAGTCAGCTACTCTCGTTATTTGAAACATCACATAACAAAACCATCACGTGGGATCACTTGCTTCGTCAAACTAGCGATTGGGAAGGAACGCTTTGGGGGAAGCCGGATTGGGCAGATCGTCCAAGTGATAAACCATCCGAGTGGTTAACCAGGCCAAGAAATAAACCAGGATCGATGTATGAGTATAATGATGTGCGCGTGAATGCGCTTGCGCTTTCAATACTTAATGTTTGGAGAAAGCCCTTGCCACAAGTACTTAAAGACAACATCATGGATCCGATTAATGCTTCTACTACATGGCGCTGGTATGGCTATGAAAATTCTTTTGTGATATTGGACGGCTCAATTATGCAATCCGTAAGTGGCGGTGGTCATTGGGGTGGCGGAATGATCATTAATGCATATGACTTGGGAAGGTTTGGGTATCTGACATTGAGACATGGCAAATGGAAGGAGACACAGCTTATATCCAATCAGTGGGTAGATTGGGCTTTGACACCAACATCTGTTGAGCCCACCTATGGTTTCATGAATTGGTTTCTCAATACCGACAAAAAGTTCTTACCGAGCGCTCCGGCAAGTGCTTTCACTCATATCGGAGCTGGAACAAATATGATCTATGTCGATCCTGAACATGACTTAGTAGCAGTTGTGCGTTGGATTGATAACAAATCATTAAATGAATTTGTTGAGAAACTGCTTGCTGCAATTGATAAATAATCAATTCATTAAGGCTGTAGTCTCCTCTGCTTCAATAACAATATCATCTTCACCAACTTCATCAAAAGGGTTTTCAAGGTGGTCTTGAATATTATCAAGACTAACTAAAATGAAGCTATAAAGGATGGGCATGACATATTCTAAGGAAGCTGAAAAGTCATGAAAGGTTGAGGCAAAGTATGGACCATATATGATTGGAAAAATATATATGAATACTTTACTATAGGTTCGCAGGGTGATAGGTGTTCGGTAGTGGTGTATAACCTTCATGTTATCAAAGGCGATAATCATTTTACTCACATATTGGCTTACTCTGGAAATCTCTCCACTTTGTACTCCAAAATTTCTCATTTCCATTGTTAACAAAGAGAGTAGTGAAAATTTATTATACAATGCTTTTTCATTCTCGATCCATGATGGCGATTTTGAAGCCTTGAACATTTCTTTCATTTGAAGCATCATTTCTCCAATTATTTTCTTTGAGCGCTGCGGAAGATCATTTTCCTTATTAGCTGTCCAGTCTCTGGTGGCATAATAAAGTGCCACTGCATGGCCTTTAAAATCAGAATAGCGCTGGAGAGCCGTCTCTCGTCTCGTGTATGCTGATCCAATCGAAAAAACAACTGGAAATACAATGGCTACACCTACAAGCATGTCCGGAAACTTAGCGGTGAGTCCAAGTTGAAAACAAACATATGTTGAGATGATTGCCAGGGCCGTTACTATTAATGTTTTGTAATTAATAATAAGAGAAAAACTTTTTACGATTCGTTTCATTTGATTATGATTTGGCTATCTAATTTTCGGAAAAGGCTTCGAGATAACCAAATTGTTAAGGATTTATTAAGAATTTGTTTTGTGCTATCACCTGACCTATAGCATGGGGGTATGGGCAATTGCCGTTATCGACCTTACTCTGCGATAACTTCTACCTCAACCCGCACATTCTTCTTCGCATTGGCACCAAGTGTATGGTGGTAAACCTACCTTGTATTCCACAATTCCTTTAAGAAACCAAGGCCATAACCTGTAAGTTGAATGAAGGCCGCTGGTGCGCTGAGAAAGCCCACATAGATAGAACCAGTTGAAACAAAACAATCAATTGCAATAAGCCCCAAGTAAAAAAAATACCCCGAAAGTAAGACAACCGCTAGCGAAGGTTGAACCAGAAAAAGGAAGGGAACCATAAGTATTCCCATTATAAAAAATGCAGGGAACCAATGCGTCAGCTTTAGTTCACCAGAATGAACCCGCCCAACTAAAACTCTTCCGGCTCCAAAATTCTTAACCTGATGATAAAATTGGCTAAAGTTTGTTCTGCGTTTATGATAAACAAAAGCTTCAGGAATAAGGCCAACCCTAAAGCCCGCCTTTCTAACTCGTATGCTAAACTCAATGTCTTCAGCAAATCGATCAAATTTAAAACCACCGGTCTTTTGAAATACTTCCTTTCGGAAACCCATGTTAAAACTTCTTGGTTGAAACCCAGTTGATTTTCCACCTCGTATTCCACCAGTAGTTAAAAATGAGGACATGGTAAAACCCATTGCTCTTTGCATTGGGCTAAAATCCTTATGTGCTTGATCAGGACCTCCCCAAACATCCAATGGTGTTTTGACAAGAAATGCTTCAATCTCTTCAAAGTATTTTGACGGAATAACGCAATCAGAATCAAAAACAACAAAATAATCTCCAATCGCTTTTTCAAACCCAAAATTCCTACTTGGACCTGGTCCGGAGTTTGGTTTAAAAAAATAACGAATAGAAAATCGGTTAGAATATTTTTCAAAAATTTTCTCGCTTGTGATTGATGAGCCATCTTCCACTAAAATCACTTCAAAATTAGAGAACGTTTGTTTTGTTAAGCTTTCTAACAATTCTTCTACCTCATCAGGTCTGTTATAAACAGGGATGATGACGGAGTATTTAGGTGTAATCATCCCTGTAAAAGTAATGAATTTAGTTAGCCGTTGGTCGTCTGAATAGAACCACGCATTACCTCTGCATAAAACTTCTTTCGGCTTCCTGGTTGTTTTCTTATCTTTCTAAAAACAAACAACCTATGAAAGGTATTAAGTTAGTAGTCGCTATGCTTTTCGTTGGCCTGGAAGTCGTGGCTCAGCAAAAAGATTATTCAGCTGATACTAAATCTATCGATGCAATTACCTACACACTTTACAATGTTATTTCTGGTGAACCAGGTGCCTCTCGTGATTGGGATCGATTTAAAAATCTTTTTAATCCGGATGGAAGATTAATACCCACTAGAAAAAGTGAAAATGGAAGGCTAATAACAAAGGCGCTTAGCCCGGAAGAATATGTTCAGCTTTTCCAATCACGCATTGCGGCCGGCTTTTTCGAGCGCGAACTCCACCGCACAACAGAAGATTTTGGTACTGTTACGCATTTGTTTAGCACCTATGAAACGCGAGATAAAAAAGATGGTCCCATAACCAATCGAGGCATAAATAGCATTCAACTTTTTTACGATGGCACCCGCTATTATATCGTAACTATATTTTGGTGTGCTGAAAGCATGGGCTTCGTCTTGCCCGATAAATATTTAAAATAGATTAACCCCGCGAGCCATGAGATTTTTAGTCATTTTATTTTGTGGATTAACCTTGCTAATTAATGGTTACGGCCAAAAAACGGGCAATCCCAATTTAGATAAGCTTGCCGAAAAACATGCAGTTGCATCATTGCGAGAATTCTATGAGTTGCTAAGTTTGCCCAATGATGCGCACATAGAATCCGACATCGAAAAAAATGTCAAATGGTGCGAGGTTGCGTTTGCTAAAAGAGGCTTTACTACACAGCGGTTAAACACCGAAACAGTACCGCTGTTGTTGGCGGAGCGGAAAGTGACCAATCCAGTAAAGACAGTACTTATTTATCTGCAGATTGATGGTCAACCTGTCAACCCCAAACAATGGAATCAGGAAAGCCCATGGAAGCCGACACTAAAGGAAAAGGACAACTCTGGAAATTGGAATACCATAGCATATGAAAAATTGTATGAAGGCCTTAATCGAGACTGGCGAATCTTTGCCCGTTCTACTTCTGATGCAAAGGGACCAGCGATGGCATTTCTTGCCTCCTTAGATGCTTTGAAAGAACTAAAATCAGAGCCCAATTTTAATATGAAGGTGATAATGGACTTTGAAGAGGAGCTCGGATCACCACACTTACCCAATGCCGTGATACAATACAAAAGTGAATTGGCAGCAGATATGCTCATCATTTTTGATGGTCCCCGCCATGTGAGTAACCAACCAACTCTTTCATTTGGCGCGCGAGGGATTTGCGAAATAACGCTAACAACGTTTGGGCCGCGAGTACATGTACACAGCGGCAATTATGGAAACTATACTCCGAACCCGGCTCTGCGGTTAACACAATTACTTGCCTCGATGAAAGACGATGACGGCCGTGTAATCTTGCCGGGGTTTTATGATGGAGTAGTTTTAACGAACGAAGAAAAGCAAATTCTGCAGCAAGTTCCAGACGATGAAAATGAAATAAAAAAGTTTCTTGGGATAGCCAAACCAGATAACATAGGAAGCAACTTCCAGGAGTCATTGCAATATCCAACCTTAAACATCCGGGGAATGGACGCGTTGTTCATTGGCGAAGAAGTACGAACACTCATACCAGCCACTGCAACCGCTGAAATTGATATTCGCTTGGTGCCGTCCAGCGATCCCGCAAGGTTAATAAATCTTGTGCGTCAACATGTTGAAAGCAAAGGCTATTTCATTGTTACTAAAGAACCCACCGAGGAAGAGCGCATGAAGTATCCGAAAATTGCGGCTATCCAATCCAGTATTTCTTATCTAGCCTTCCAAACTCCGTTTAGTTCAGAATGTGGAACCTGGCTAAGCAAAGCGATGACCAATGCGTTCGGAAAAGCGCCTATAAAAGTCCGTACCGCTGGTGGTTCAATTCCTATCTCTCCCTTCGTGGTTACTTTGGGTATTCCAGCTGTAGCTGTACCAACAGTAAATGCTGATAATAACCAGCATGCAGAAAATGAAAACATAAGGGTTGGAAACTATGTGGATGGCGTGAAAACTTTTTTGGCGATTATGTTGGAGAAGATCTAGGATAGAGCTTTAAAAAATAATCAAGGTACAATACATAGAATCCCGCCTCAGGCTTTATCTTGCGGTCGATGGAAAGTTTTGTTGTTTCAGCGCGTAAATACAGGCCCTTAGGATTTGAAGAAGTAGTTGGCCAGGAGCACATTACCACCACGCTGAAAAACGCCATTGACAACAACAAACTCGCTCAAGCTCTACTTTTTTGCGGCCCACGGGGAGTAGGCAAAACAACCTGTGCCCGTATCGTGGCTCGGATGATCAATGGCTTTGAGGAAAAAGCTGAAGTCAACTCGCTAAACATTTTTGAACTTGACGCAGCCTCGAATAATTCGGTAGAAGATATTCGGAACCTTATTGATCAAGTGAGGTACCCGCCTCAATTTGGGAAGTACAAGGTGTATATAATTGACGAGGTTCACATGCTCTCCAATTCAGCTTTCAACGCTTTTTTGAAGACGCTGGAAGAGCCTCCTTCCTACGCTGTTTTTATTCTTGCCACTACCGAGAAGCACAAAGTAATACCCACGATTCTTTCCCGGTGTCAGATTTTTGATTTCAATAGAATTCAGGTTTCAGACATCGCGCGGCAGCTTAAAAAAGTTGCCGACCGTGAAAAAATAAAAGTAGAAGAAGAGGCATTGCATTTAATTGCTCAAAAAGCAGATGGCGCATTGCGCGATGGCCTTTCAATTTTTGATTTAATGGTCACCTTTTCATCCGGAAAGGAAGTGACCTTTAAAGACGTAATCAACAATCTTCACATTCTCGATTACGATTATTATTTCAAAGTAGTAGATGGATTGCTTGCAGAAAATGCAACGGTTCCGCTTCTGCTATTGGATGAAATTTTGCGTAAAGGTTTTGATGGACATAATTTTATTGTTGGATTAAGTGAGCACTTACGAAATCTGCTGGTTTCACAAGACGCTCGGACAGTAGACCTCATGGAAGTGCCAGACAACACCAAGAAAAAATATCTTCAGCAATCTCAGGCTTCGTCTCCAGCTTTGCTTCTTTCCTGGCTTAACATTGCCAGCCACTGCGACATCAATTATAAAAGTAGTAAGAGCCAAAGGCTGCTGGTTGAGTTAGCCCTTATGAAAATGGCAAATGTAAACGCTGTTTTTAAAAGTAACGGAACTGCCTCTTCAACCGAGGCAGTAAAAAAAAAATTGAATTAGAACCTGAAGCCATCGCTGTTGTCGTTTCTGAGCCATTACCTGAAGTAGTAAAGTTAAATGCCTCTCCTACTCAGGACAATCCAACAATTTCAGGAACACCTAAACCGGATATTTCGCAGCCCAGCCGAACTGAAAATAGCAGACCCAAAACAACGATTAACCTTGGTAACATTTTAAAACCATCCCAGAGGCAGGTTGAAATTAAATCAGAAGAAAAGAATGATACTCCAATTTCGAACAACCAAGTTGTAACAGAAAAACAGGTTAAAGAAACTTGGAAGGAGTATGCTGAAGAAAGAAAAAGCCAGGTGGCGGAATATCATCTTCTTAATAGGCAAATAACTTTTCAAAATAACCAAGTCACTATTCCTTTAACTAATCCTATCGAGGAGCCTCTGCTGCTCAGTATTAAATCCGAACTTGTTGATTTCTTGCGAAGAAGATTGAACAACGGTTCCATACAACTCATCAGCACGATGGAAGAACGACAATCCAAAAAAGTAGCCTATACCAACAAGGAAAAGTTCGAACACCTCGCTGAAAAGAATCCTATCCTTAACCAGCTCAAAGAAAAATTCGGCTTAGATGCCGATTTCTAAAATCGACCAGCGTTCGCTTTCGTTAACTCTTCTTCACGAATCCTCAACGATTTGTCCAATACAAACGTGCCAACTGGTACAAGAGAAGCACCCAAGGCAACGAGAACGGAAAACCAATTCCACTTCATCGCTTCGATGGCGAGAAAGACAGCAACAATGTAAGTGATGAACAGAAGACCGTGCATCCATCCCACCACTTTTACGGCCATCGGAAATCCAAAATTGTATTTCAACGGCATTGCGATGAGTAACAAGACTAAAAACGAAATTCCCTCACTGATTCCTATTAATCGTAAAAATCCAATTCTGCCTTTCATATTAGTTTGATAGTGCTTGCGCTTTATATATAGACACCGTTTGGTCGTTCTTCATTGTTTGATAGCCGGCATAAATAAGGATGATTCCCAAGAGTTCGGTAACATACAATACCTCGGTATAACCAAATTTGGTAAAAGACCCTCCAATACCAGGCAACAAACCACCGAAAGCAATAAAAATATTACCAATAAATCTGCTTTTGAATGCAATGTCCTTACTATAGCGATAAGCAGAATAGCAGGCACCACCTACCAGAAAGATGAATGCATAAATATTAACAAAAGGAGTAATTAACCTCACATTCTTCCATACCATTACTTTTCCAGTTAACCGTGTGTGTTCTACAAGTGAGTAATCAATTGGTGAAAGAATAACGAGCAGAGATGCAATTGCAATTACTGAAACTACTATACACATCATGATGTCGGCTGTAGTTTTTCTGAAAATCAGATATACAGAACCCTGTGCAAGCGGAAAGCCTCCAAGCAAGGCACCTAAGATATACCACGACTTAAAAACCCATTCGCTCCAGCCGAAAATCCCCACAATGCTTTCGGTAAGTGTTCCTAATCCATAACATAAAACTCCAATCATCCACCAAAAGAAATAGGCCGGCTTTTTCTTAAGTGTCCATTCTTTGTACAGAATTACAAAGAATACAGCCGACAGAATGGTGGTAAGAATTGGAATTTTATGTATGAATTCAATCATTGTTTAAACAGGAGAAAATCTAGTGTTTCTGATTCTGAAAAATTGAATCCTATTTAAAAGATTTGGTATCGTTTGGCTGGTAGACATATCTGAAGGTATAGTAGCGAGATGGCTCGTTTCCAGTAGGACTGGCAGGTGCATCTTTGTAGTAGCTCAATATTTCCAACTTGGCATATCGGCTATCCGCAGTCTTAACGATAATAATTTTCCCCGCAATAGGTTTAACTATAGTTGGTGTTCCTGGCGCACCACCAGTGGCAGTATACCAACCATTTCCGGAACCCGTTGGAATAGCGTTTTTTATAGTAGCATTTTTATCGTCTGCTTTATAGCCATCCGCAGGTGCCTCACTAAGTTCATCAAAGATACCACTGACTACCTGTACAAGTGAAGCGCCAGGACCACTAGTAGGGCTGTTAACAATAATGGTAGTTCCTCGAAAACCAAGATCCCATTTATTAGTAGCGCTGTCAACCGCATCAATTACAGCTCCAGTTTTAAAGCTGAAAAAAGTAAATTTATTTTTTTGGCCTATTGGAGCCCCAGTAGTTGGATTAAATCCTGTTGAAGGGTCTGCTGCTAGATTAGAAATGGTAGTGGAAACAATTGGGTCTGGAGTTGGATCGTCTTCTTTACAAGCCATAAACATTGTGGAGAAGGCTATTACCAGAAAAAGTGTGAAAATTGATTTAATAGAATTCATGATTGTATAAAATTTAATTAAGGTTTAACATTATTTTTCGAAAAAGTATAACTCACGCTGCCATACATAAGTCGTCCAGGCAGATTGGGAATGTAGATGGGCTCCTTATAATTAAGTAGGTTGTCAACACCCACCTGAAACCTGAGACCGCAGTTCAGTGATTTGGCTACTGACAAATTGACTAGGGCATACCCTTTGACAAAATCATCGTAGACATCCAGAATTGAATTGCTATTGCGGTCAGAAGGAGGAATAGTTTCACCTTGAATATTTCCCCGGATATCTCCAATGCCATACTTGCCTCTAACAATTACGCGTGCACTCGCTTCTAATTTTGAAATAGGGTTACGATAGAATATTTTTAGATTACCTGTATTACGTGAACGATTATATAGTCCATAGTATTCAGTAGGCTGAAGGCGCTTGGTGATAAGGGTGTTGGGATCACGGTAATACATGTCTCCATTTTTGACCGCTTGAGCTACATCCTTATCTTTTGCATACAGCAACTGATAGCCTAGTGAAAGCGTTATTTGTCTAGTAATGGGATAGCTTAGATTCGATTCAACGCCTGAAGTATACGCCCTTTTTATATTGCGATAAGTATAAATGGTTTGCCCAGCGGTTGTAATTGCGACCGCCTGTGTTTCAATCAGATCATTAATTGAATTATAAAATCCATTGATATCTAAATTCAAGGAAGGGACAATCTCTATTTTTCCTCCCGCATTTACAGCCACTGAACTTTCTGCTTGTAACTTCCCCACCAGTGAGGGGTCAAATAAATAAGATTGTATTTGCCCCAGTGATTCTAGTTCGGCAAGTCTTGGTTGAACAATTTCAGTACCTAAAACAGAATACCCACCCCCTGCAGAGTTGTTAAAATTAAAATACAATTGACGGAAATCAGGCGCTTTAAATCCTACTCCGGTAGATGCCTTTAGGGTTATCCTCTTGTTTACTTCATATCGGGCAGAAAGCTTAGGACTAAATTGAGAACCATATGTGCTATTGCTATCAAATCTACCTCCAGCTATAACTGAAAACTTTTCAACAGGCAACCATTCATATTGGAAAAAACCATAGTTAGTATATTGGTTGCGACCGTTCTCATCGCCATAGCGGGAAGTCTTAACCGACTCGGAGATATGTCCTGCTCCTATAGTAATGATGTTTTTGCTATTGACAAAGTATTCAGCGTTAACTTCCGGCCGCATGAAAGATTGTTTAAAATCATCATGATAGTAAGGTGACCCATCCTTATCGGAATTTAGATTGGTTTCAGTTTGATAATGGGTGGTGTAAAACCGGGCAATCATCTTAAGGCTATTTGAAAAGCGATGCGTAACAACAGGATTTATATTCCAATCATTTACTTCACCGACTCCTGACGTTTTGATCTGCTCACTGGATGTATTGACTTCAAAATTGAACTTTTGATCTTCCGTGAAATATCTTCCTGCTATACTTAGATCAGTTTTGGATCCCAGCTTATAAGTAATTTTTGAATTGAAGGTTCTATTGGTAAAAGGCGAAACCGTTTTTCCAAAATTCTCAGGTGACAGATCATATCCATCGGTACTATACCGGTTTGCAAATACATAAATGCCCAGCCTATTTTTAGTCAGACTTACGTCCCCCGAAAGATCCAGTGTATTATTAGAACCATATCGAGTTGAAATATTTGAATTAATTCCTGGCTTAGGCCGATCAGTAATAATGTTGATTACTCCGGCAAGTGCATCTGATCCATACAAACTTGATGAGGGGCCTTTGACGATTTCAATCTGTTTGATATTACCTACTGCCACTCGACTTAACTCTAATGAACCGGTATAACGACCAATGATAGGCTCTCCATCAATTAGAATAAGCGTGTAGTCAGGATTAAGTCCTTGCAGTTGAATTCCATTGCCCTGGCCGTTAACTTGAGGAACTACCACTAACCCAGTTTGCTCTGTCAGCACGTCATTTAAACGTAATGAACCCATTGTCTTGATTTGCATCTTAGGAATTAAAGAAACAGGCATCGGCAATGCTCCCATCGTCCGCTCATTGCGCGTTGCTGTTACGATTACTTCCTCCAGTTCCTTACTTTGAAGAGAATCCTGAGCCAAGGTATAGCGACCCAAAACGACCATGAGAAGTAGTAGTACTAGACTTAAACTATTTAACTGACGGGCAAAAATAATCACAGGTGCAAATATTGGTATCTTGTAAAGAGGAAAATACCTATATAAGTATAAATAATGCCGTATTTAATTTTTAAGACGGTAATTGTAAAAATTGGGTATTTTTACATAAAATCGATCAAATTAAGATGATTTAAAACATGACTTTTGTCATTTAATTTATGAGCACTCAAGAGGAAAAAAGTGTGAACCCAAAAAATACCAATAAAAGTGGTTTTATCGCACTACTATCAAGGGACGATTTATCATTGCAAATAGTTGAAAATAATGAGGTTGAATCAGTCCTTTTTGAAAGTCTAATCAATCGGAATATCATACACTTTTACTTCTGCTTACAAGGTTCCGCCTCTTTTGGCTTTGGCCCTCATTATAGCAGGCAAATTGAAAAACAACGCAACTACTTCTTTTACAATCCGGAAAACGATTTGCCCTTTCAGCTGAGATTGGCCCCTGAAACCAAGATTGTTGCCCTCACGATCACCCTGGAGAGCTTACATAAACTTTTCACGCACGATGCCTTACCTTTTCTAAAACCAGAAAACGTTAAAACCAAATTTTATGATGAGCGAGAGATCCCTGCGCATTTGTATGTATTGTTGAATCAAATCTTCACAGTTAATCTAAGTGAAAGCGTGGCTAAGCTTTACTATCATGGCAAAGTGATGGAATTGTTGGCTCTCTACTTCTCTGAAAAAAAACCAGACACTGAAAGCTGCCCGTTCTTAAATGATCAAGAAACTGTTCGCAAAATCAAACACGCGAAAGAATATCTACTCAAGCACATGGAAACACCACCTGGCATGAAAGAACTTGCCAAGCAAGCGGGACTTAATGAATACCAACTGAAGGTTGGGTTTAAAGAAATTTATGGGAATACAGTTTTTGGCTACCTGCTGGACCATAAATTAGACCATGCACGTGTATTGCTAGATTCAGCAAAGTTTCAAGTCAATGAGGTAGCTTATCAGATTGGCTATACAAACCCCAGCCACTTCATTGCATCGTTCAAAAAGAAATTTGGGGTAACTCCAAAGAAATATTTGATGGGAAGGGAGGCTAGAGGAGTGTAAAAGAAGGTGCAGGCGAGGTGGCAGTAGGCAGTAATTGGTGTTCGGTAATCAGTGATAGGTAATCGGTGAGGAAGTAGGCAGTAAGCAAGGTGGCAGCAGGCAGTGATAGGTAATCAGTAATCAAGTTTTCAAATACCGAATACTGATTACCGAACACCGATTACCGGTTACCAAATTTCCGTAATGCTTCCATAGGGAAAGCGCATGTCCATGGCTTTTATCAGCGACACTTGTTGAAGCTTGGCATAAAGAGCTTTTAATATGCCATGATGTGTAACAACAACTACTTTTTTATAATCTCTAATTCTTATTTGATCCAGAAAAAGTGATACGCGTTTGGCCAGATCCAGATACGACTCTCCACTCTGGCATCTCACATTCACATAGTCATCCATCCATATCTGCAACGTCACTTTATCAATATCATCCCATTTTTTCATTTCCCATTCGCCAAAGTCCAATTCCATAAGTCGTGTATCCGTTGCAATAGGAACAGCCAAACGTGCTGCTAAATAATCAGCCAAGCGTAAACACCGACTAAGTGGACTCGTGTATATTATATCAATATCTAAAGGAATTTTTTCAAGAATCTTTTCAGCTTCTACTCCAAAAGTAGCTTTCAACTGCACGTCCGATTGTCCATAACAAATTCCCTTTTCAACATCAGGCGAGGTGTGGCGTATCAGATAAATTTCCATAACGCCAATGCGCTTAAAAGAAATACGACTTCACTCACCTGTTGTGTTGCACCAAGGCAATCACCCGTGTAGCCGCCTATCCATTTTTTGAAATAACTTGCCAAATAAATAGTGATAAACAGCATGGGTATGAGCACCAGACAAAAAAGCCAATTTGTTTGAAGCAAGAAACAAATAAAAGGTGCGAGGCCGAACAGAAAAGCTATAAGCAAATTAGAAAAACTAATTCCTTTTGCTACTGGTTTTGCCTTACTATCCTGGTCTTCTCTTGAATAAGGAAGTGAATAAATAAGTGTTACAGCCATCATCCTGCTAAGACTATGTGACGAAACAATAAGTAAGATAAAAGGAACTATGCCGATTAGATTTTGTAATGATGTTGTTGCAGAAATTTTCAACGCAAATATCAGCAACACCCCAACCACTCCATACGTACCTACCCGACTGTCTTTCATAATGATAAGTATTTTCTCCTTTGTCCAGCCACCACCAAAGCCATCGCATACATCAGCAAAGCCATCTTCATGAAAAGCTCCTGTTAGTAAAACACTCGTCATTAAACCAAGAAGCAAACTTACGAATGGGGGGAACACCAGAGAAGAAATTACAATTACTCCAGCATATATCACACCCACCATCCAACCTATAAGCGGAAAGTAGCGGGTGGATAGGCTGATGAGTTTGGAGTTATGATCTACCCACTTTGGGCACGGTATGCGTGTGTAGAACATCACGGCTGTCAGAAATATATGTAGCTCTCTTTTCATTCAGATTTTTTAGAAACTCTGGCAGATTCAAAACTTGCCATGTCATTTAAAAAATTTACAGCAGATTGAATAATCGGATAAGCAACGGCCACACCCGTACCTTCACCAAGACGCATATTTAAACTTAACAATGGCTTGACTTGAAGGTATTGAAGCAATAGTGCGTGTGCTTGTTCATCAGTTGATGACAAAAAATACAATACTCTTTCACTAAAGGCTCGATGGCTTGTGCTACAAGATAAGCTGCCGAAGCAATGAAGCCATCTATTAAAATAATCAGTTGGCTTTCGGCAGCCTGCAGCATAGCACCTACTAGTTGAGCGATTTCAAACCCCCCGAACGTTGCCAACACATTAAGCGGTGTGTCGGGCTTTCCATTTTTCGCTAACGATTTTTTTAATACATCCAATTTATGTTTTAATGTAACATCGTCTAAACCAGTGCCACGGCCTACACACTTTTCAATGGGCATGTTGCACAACACGCTCATAAGTATTGCTGCTGAAGATGTGTTTGCAATTCCCATCTCACCAAAACCAATAATGGTGCATCCGGTTTTAGCAATCTCTTTTACAATACCTGCACTGGTAGCAATACAACTTTGTGCTTGTTCAATAGACATGGCCATTCCGTTAGCAAAGCTTCCTGTTCCCATTCCTGTTTTATTATGGATCATGCCCACTGTATCGTTAGGAAATTCATGATTGACTCCAGCGTCTACTATTTTCAATTCAATGCCATGCTGTTTGCAGAACACATTTATCGCTGCACCTCCACTCAAAAAATTCATCACCATCTGCCATGTTACCTCTTGTGGGTAAGCACTTACGCCCTCGCGCGCAATTCCATGGTCTCCGGCAAAGACAAGTACATGTGGATTTGTTAATTTAGGTGTGAGTGTTTGTTGAATCATACCGATTTGAATGGCGATGTTCTCCAGCGCACCCAATGCACCTAAGGGCTTTGTCTTCCTGTCAACTTTGCGCTGCAACATTTCACGCAATGAGTGATCAAGCCGGGAAATTGAAAATTGAGTTTCCATTTATCAGGGGATAAGATCACAATACCAAAAACCCATTTGCGAATCTTGATTGGGTGAGAAGCAATTATCTTCTTTATTTTTGGGAACAGGGTATTCATGATAGACTTTCTCGCCAATGGAAAAATTTACCGGGACCTTGAAAATAGGGCCATCAAAAACGAACGTATGAAATTCTCCGTTCTCGCCACACGGGTCAACAGTAGTAGGTAAGTCTGTGATAAATTCCTTATCAATAATGCGTCCGGCAAACGATTTATCCAGTAAACTTGATTTCACACATACGACTATTGTTTTAAAGCCCAGATCAATAAATTCGTATAACAACTCTTTTGTATTTCTTTTCCACAAGGGAAAGTGAAGTTGCAAACCTAACGGAGCTAATTGCTGCTCGCGATACTTCTTCAAGTCTTCCAAAAAAATATCTCCGAAAATGGTATGTCGAAAATCCTCATTGATCAAAGTTGTTGCTGACTTGTTCATTACCGCATCGTATTCGCTCATTGAAATAGATTCAGCTAATCTGATTTCGCGAAGTGGTATGCCAATGCTCTCCGCTTGTTTATATAATAGCTCCACTCGTACACCGTGCATGGAGATGCGATTGAAACTTGCGTTGATAGTTGTCAGCAACAAATCAACCTCTATTGTTTTGTTTTGTATAACATGATAAAGTGCCAGGGCGCTATCTTTACCACCGCTCCAGTTAAAATATGCTTTGCGCGCTGTGTTTGTCATTTATGGTTTTACTTTTACAGCTATCCCCGACACCATAAGAAATGCATTATCGGCACAGGCAGCGATATGCTGATTTACCCAACCTTGAAGTTCTACAAACTTTCTCCCAATCTCAGTTGTGGCATGCACACCCATTCCTATTTCATTAGAAATGATAATCCAGGTACAGGGCTTGTCGAAAGCCTTTTGTAGTTCCGCTTTTGTGAAAGCGAGAGATTCCTCCACATTGTTTTTTGTGTCTATAAAAATATTGGTAAGCCAAAGCGTAATACAATCCAGCACGATTACCCGGTTTTCTTCACCAACGCTGCTTATATTTTTCTCTTCTTCTATGTTCACCCAGCGTTCATCACGTTCGGCCTGGTGACGGGCAATGCGCTTTTCAAAATCAGTATCCCATTTTCTGGCGGTAGCAAGATAAACAGGATGATCGCTTAATGTTAGGGCAAGCCGTTGCGCATGTAGGCTTTTGCCAGACCGCTCACCGCCTGTGATAAAGTAGATCATAGTATAATTTTTTTAAATCCATAAGGGCAATGCCTGCATCCGCTTTTACAACAGTACCCTCGTTTAGTGTGGTGTATTGCAGTAAATACAAACAACCCGTTTTCAACATAATAATCTACTCCTTCGCGCAAAGGATTAGCATTATCAGTGTTACCCATTTTCTTAGATGGAATATCGTTGTCAATCTTTCTATTCGACTTCATATAGCTACCAATAATTCCTTTTCTATCCGTACTAGTTTATTTATTAAGGAAGCAGGCACACTAAACAATTCAGGATTAAAAAGTGCGGCCAGTACTTCTATGCCATCTACCAATGTAGAAGCCGATGGTTGAGTGAACAGGGCAAAGTCAACAATGAATACTTTATTGTTTTTCACAGCTTGCAAATCTTTCCACTCAGGCTTAACGCTAAGCAAGTGTAGTTCTTGTATACTTCTCTCCACATGAAACCCACAGGGCGCAATTACCAATACTTCCGGATCATAACGCACTACCTTACTCCACGAAGTTACAATGCTATCACCTTTAGGGTTTGAAAGCATATCTACACCACCCGCCATTGCTATCTGATCAGGAATCCAATGTCCACAGTTATAGATGGGTTCCATCCACTCCATCAGCATCACGCGTTTTGGTTTTGCTTTTGCCCTTCTTAGCTCATCAATAATAAAATCAATACGCTTTTGTAAGGATGCCAAATAAGAGTAAGCATTTTCTTCCTTACACAGAGCCGATGCAATAGTGATAGCTGTTGCAAATACATCCTCCAACCCCGATGGAGTAAGGGCAACAAGTTTTGGTTGTTTTGTTAATTTTGAAACAGCAGCAGCAGTGCATTCGGTATCTATCTGACATACTTCGCATACATCCTGTGTAAAAATAACATCGGGTTGAATGAGGTGAAGTAAATCGTCATCAACATAATATAAACTCTTGCCTTGTGCTTTGCTGGCACTGAAAATCCGATCAATCTCCTCGCTACTATAATTTTTTCCTTCCAACACACAGCGTACTACTTTATGTTTTTCAGCCAGGGCCACTGCCGGGCATTCAAACGTTACACCCTGCAATAAATGTTGCAGCCCCATATCGTAGATCATTTGTGTAGCCGCAGGAAGAAAGGAACAGGCGATCATATATAATGATGATGTTAGATTTACGATTTAAGAATTTGGAGTTGTAAGACAGGAAAACGCTTTTGAAGTAATTCAAAAACACCAAAAAAGATTGCACTAAAGACCAGATTACCAATCAATAGATTTTTCATGAAAGGAATTGCAAGGTAAAAGCACATTAAGATTCCGTGCCAATCGCGGGTATAAGGCAAACCAGTAGTAATATCTGTTCCGCCACCCAGCCATACGCCCAAATCAGAAACAAGCCAATGTACAACCGCTCCGGCTATTGCCGAAATCAGCACACTCTTCACAGAGACTCTTTTTATGTAGTGGCCAATCAACACCATCAATGCAAAGCTGGCATATACCCAGGCGAAGCCACTGTAAAAGAAAACCCACTCATGAAAAAATAAAAAACGATTGAGAATAATATCGGTAAGCCACAAAGTGAGCAATGGCATGAGATAGGCCTTCCATTTGTCCTGGTAATAACATCCGCCAAAGAGTGCCATCGCACCAAGTGGTGTAAAGTTGGTGAGTGATGTAAGAGTTCCGCTTGCGGTAAGCAAACGAAATAGACCAGCCGCTAAAATGATGGCAGCCAATACAAATGGGCGAGGGTTGATTTGTTGTTTCATTTTTTAATAATTCAAAATTATTATTTAAACGCACATCCATTGGGTGCAATACCTACCGTAAATGCGTTTAGCAATGTCCCTGTTGCATCATATACATCAATGCTGCCCGCAGAACTAAAGTTGACCGCAGAGCATCCTATAACATTTCCATTGAACGGATCAACAGCAAGTCCATAATAACTCTTCGCCTTGAATGGTGAAACTGGAAGCGTGGAGGCTGAGGTACTCATGGAATAAACAGCTCCGTTAAACGTATAATAAAGTTGAGTGCCATCAGGTGAGATCCCCAAATTAGCAGGGCCGCTGAAGGTAATTTTATCAACCGTAAAGCGCTTTGCTTCGGTGTTGGCAGATGTGATTTTACTTATTGATCCCTTCGTACTTTTAGCTTCATCTATGCTAAAATCAGCTTTGTAAACTTCGTTTCCATCTGAAGCCACCCAAATATTTCCTTCTATATCTTTTTGCAGACTATTTGGATTATCACCAGTTGTAATAGAACCAATAACCGCGTCAGTGCCACTGTCAATTAGTTTTACAGTATTATCAGTATCAAATCCTCCGGCATTCGCAACATACACCAGATTGCCTACTTTCAACATTCGGTTCGCTCCTTTGCCCGTTGCAATTGTCTTGGTTACTTTGTTTGTACTCAAATCAATTACTTTTACCGTTCCTGTCACACCATCAGCACCCCAATCAGATACATAAGCCTTTGTAGCCGATATGCCTAAGAAATAACGTGGGCTTGGAACATTTTCAGAGATGGTAGCAACAGATGAAAAATCATCCACATTAATAACCTCAACCTTACTTGAATTTTGCACAACAATGTATCCTTTGCCTTCAAACACGGTCATCGATTGTGCCTGGTCGCCAAGAGGTCGTCCGTTTTTAGCTACAAATACATTGTTGGTGATCTCGGTGGTTTTGCGATCGAAAAACGAGATTGAAGTGTTGCTATTGCCAAAACCACCTTCATTCACTACAAAAAAACCTTCTTCGCCTATTTTAACAACAGGCTCGGGATCTTTTTGACATGACTGAAAAAAGACCATAGCTGATACAGCCGCCAGTACTACATACTTTTTGATAAAATTGGATTTCATAATTAATTGGGTTTGTTAAAATTGAATGTGACTCCTAGTTTATAATTTCTGCCCGGCATCGGATACCCTGGCCTTGATTGATAGTCGGTATTGAAAATATTGTTGACTTCACCCATCAGGATGACGCTTGTACTTTTTAATGAAACTGACTTATGGATCCAGAGGCTAGTGACAGCATAAGCCTCCATAGCATTGAATTCATTGTTATCACCATCCGTATATTGCTTGCCTGTGTAGGAGGCTATTGCACTTAGGCTATACCCTTTCCATAGCGCACGCCCTGTAATACTGCCTTCTTGCATGGGCGTTAACATTAATTGTTTGTTCAACTCATTTGAATTGCTGTTTTCATATATCTCGTCATTGGTAGACCGTGTGAACGTGTATTGCGCAGAAAGTTCAACCGCCACTTTACTGATTACTGAACGAGCGGATGCCTGTGTCTCGATACCTCTTGCCCAAACTTTTTTCACATTTTTCGGTGACCAGATAGATGGTGTTACCGGACTCCATAAAATCCAATCGTTTACGCTATTGCTGAATGCTGCCGCTTTGAACGAAAGAGAAGATTTTGAAGTTGAGATAGGTGAAAAATAGCTGAATCCCAGTTCGTTACTAAAGGATAATTCTGGTTTGAGATCGGTATTACCCTGGCCACCTGCTCCTTTCCAATAAAGATCATTGAACGTGGGTATTCTGTAATTTCTGGATGTGCTTTCAAATACTTCGATGCCTTTGGCAGGTTTCCATTTTATTGTGAATGAAGGTGCAACAGGTGTTGAACTACCGTCTACCAATTCCTCACGCACAGCAAGAGCCAATTCAAGTTTGGTGAACGGTATCCATTTAGCTGCGCTGAACAATGCAATCCGATTTCGCTGTGGTGCATCACCTCCAAATGCATCTACCAATCCCTGTTCCCAGGTGTAGTTAATTCCAGAAGTCATGCTGATGCTTTTCAATACTAAAAAATTGACTTCCATACTGTTGATGATAGTATTGAATGTATTTTTTGAATTGATGCTTGCCGATGGATCCGTATAATCCAAATCATGTTTAATGAAAGCACCCTGATAATTAAGATCAAAAAATTGATGATTGAAGTGCCATCCCGCTGCGGCTCGGTAAAAAGTATTTTGTTCCATAGCCTCCGCTTTGCGCGACACACTGGATGGGTTCGGTACTTCGTAAGTGTTGTCCTGATACCAGAATTTTAATGTTAGCAAATGCTTGGAGTTAGGCTGCCAATAGTTTTGTTGAAGAAAACCTTTTTGATGAAAGGCAGAATGCTCACGGGTTTCTTCTTTCGCAGGAAAAATATTTTTGTTTAGAAAAACAAAGTCGTTCTTGGCGTTGTTCACGAAAAATTTTGTGGATGAAATAAATTTTTTAGCACTCCACGATGCGCCAAACCCCTGGTAATAGCCATCAAAAGAACCAGCTGTGACAAGTGCATTCAACTTCAGACCGTCATTAAACCGAGCTGTATTATTGAGATGTATCGTGCCTCCGATAGACCCATTTCCATAAAGGCTCGCCACTCCGCCTGTTTGAAGTGATGCATCGTCAACGAAACTTACAGGCACTTGCGATAAATCCAACTGACCTGATAGAGGACTTGAAAGATTAATACCATTCCACAACACTGCTGTATGGCTACTACCAGTGCCACGAAAAGAAGCTGTGGCTAAGCCGCCAGGCCCATATGAGCGCAGATGTCCATAGCCAAACTTACGCAACAAGTCTGCAAGGCTACCCGCATTTGCCAATTGAAGCGTAAGGCTATCTACCTTTAGCGTGTATTTGCTTATCGCATAGCTGCCTAAGCGGCTCTGTTCAATAATCACTTCTTGAAGTTGCAGAACAGAATCCTGTTTCTGCGCATTGCCAATGAAATGCAAAGCAAACAGCACACCGAAAACAACTGTTCTCAGTATTGTTGACATGAAATTTTTAATGACCTAAATCAATTGCCTTTACCTTCTTCCCGAAGCGTAGGCCTAACAACTAATCATGGCAGGTCTCCTGGCTTGTCTGATTTTTATCCGCCTTCCCTTAGCACCTAGACTAAAGTGGCATCCGCCTTAGCGGGACTGACAAAAACTCCTGAACTAAATCAGGTGCAGACTTACAGTTGCGGGAACAGCCCCCGAATTGAACGGGGTTCCCTTTTAATCTTCACATCGTGAAATGAAATGAAAGAACCATTATACAACAGCAAATGTAATTTTTTTTATTAACATCTAAGTGGTAATAGCCTATCGTCTCCTCGAAGTTGTTCTTCTTGGTGTTGACCCAAACAACATTCCGAAGACTCCACGTACTAGTTCCCGTCCAACTTGTTTGGCTATTGGTGATGACAATACCTCTTCAAAAGTACTTTTTTCAGTGCGGGTAGAACGAGAAGCGACCTTTGTTTCACTTTTTTGTTCCTCTTCATCTACTTGCTTGGTTCGTACTTCTTGCATTTTCTCATTCAATAGTTCGAATGCGCTTTTTGGATTAATCGTATCCCTATATTTTTTGTAGAATTCAGATTGATCTAATTGTGCTTGATACTCACTCGAATCCAAAGGACCCATAAAAGATGCCGGTGGCGCAAGATGTGTTACAACAGTCTCTGTTGGAATGCCCTTTTCATTTAATACAGTAATGAATGCCTGCCCAATGCCCAACTTAGTGAATTGATCTTCCAAATCATAGAAGTCTGATTTAGGAAAAGTTTTAATAGTCGCTTTGAGAGCCGTTACATCATTAGGAGTAAATGCCCTAATAACATGATGAACTCGATTGCCTAATTGTGATAACACAGTAGCGGGAACATCTTGCGTAAGCTGAGTACAGAAAAAAATACCTACTCCTTTGGAGCGAATGAGTCGGATAACTTGTTCAACCTGATCCATAAAAGCTTTTGGAGCGTCTTTAAAGAGCAAGTGTGCTTCATCTAAAAAGAAAACTAGTTTTGGCTTATCCAAATCACCTGCTTCGGGTAATGACTGGTACATCTCTGCCAACAAAGCCAACATGAATGTGGAGAAGATAGCAGGTTGACTTTGCACATCCGAAACATTTAGCAAACTGATAATGCCACGACCATCCACTTTTTCAAAAAGATCATCAATATCAAACGACTTCTCACCAAAAATTTGGTTTACCCCCTGCTGCTCAAGCACCACAATCTTTCTCAAAATAGTACCCGCTGTTGCAGGAGAAATTTTTCCGTACGCCTCCTTTATTTCAGCCGCACCTGTCCCATCGGAAAGATAGTTCAGCACTTTCTTCAGGTCGTTCAAATCTACAATTGGCAAATTCTTATCATCCGCATATTTGAATAGGATGGTCAGAACACCACTTTGTACTTCATTCAACTCCAAAACTTTGGTAAGCAAAACATGTCCAAATTCAGTAACAGTTGCACGCATTTGCGCGCCCAATTTGCCACTCAACGAATATAGTTCAACCGGAAAGCCACACGGGGTGAATTGAATACCCAAAGAAGTAGCACGTGTACTAAGTTTTTCATTTGTAACCGCCTCTTTTGCCATTCCAGAAATATCACCTTTCATATCAGGCATAAATACACATACACCTGCAGCTGATAGTTGTTCTGCAATAAGTTGCAAGGTGCGCGTCTTGCCAGAACCGGTAGCTCCTGTAACTAATCCATGGCGGGTCATCATACGAAGCGGGAGATTTACCTTTGCCTCAGCAATAATTTCTCCCTCAAAGATTCCCGCTCCCAGATAAATGGACTGACCTGCCGTTGTGTAGGATGAGTTAATAGCAGAAATGAATTTTTCTCTAGACATAATGTTAGGTTAATTCTTCAACGCTTTTTTTCAATAACCAATCTACTTGAGGATCGTCTCCCATTTGAAAAACGTGTTCCCCAAATTTTTCAAATCCCCACTTGCTGTAAAACCGTTGCGCATTCAAGTTATGCTCCCAAACACCCAACCAAATCCATTCAATCTTTTGCTCAATGGCATGTTCAATCGCCTTTTGCATTAGCATTTTGCCAACTCGCTGATTCTGGAAATCTTTATGAACATACAGGCGATGTAACTCGATGGCGTTGGCTCCTAGTTTATCTTCAGCTTCAGAACTGATCCTCAACCTTAAAAAGCCTGCTATCCGTTCTCCCTCGCAAGCGAGACATAAAAAAGAGCCCTTCTCATAATATTCTCCTTCAAGCTGAGATTGACTATAAGCTGAGTTAAGAAAAGTTGACATATTTTCTGGTGTGTTAACTTCAGCAAATGTGTCAACAAAGGATTGGATGGCCACTTCCCGCATGGCTTGGATATCTGAAAACTTCGCTTCCCTAATTTCTATCATTAAACCAAGTATAAAAAAGCCCTGCCAAGAAGCGGGGCTCTGTGTAGTGAGAAGAATTCAATTACTTCTTTTCCTCAAAATTCTGAATCGAGTAAAGCATACCTAAAGAAAAGGCTTGGCTAATTTGGGCTCCAGGATCTTGGTCATAATCATAGATCAAAATGCTACCAAGGCTTACATTGATAAACTTAGTCACTTTAGCAGCAAATGCAATTTCCAAACGGTGATCAATCTTATTTAACTCTAAAGTTTCATAATTGGCAAACATAACATAGCGCCATTTAAGATTTAGATTAGGAGCAATGTCTTTGTTGAACTCTGCCAACATTTGGAAGGCCAACCACTCATAGCGAGCATTCTCACCCGGCTTGACACCAAATGGTGTTAAGTTGTCAGCTGCAACGAACCGATCTACATCTTTAACAATTGTAACCCGTGGCGCAAATGGAGCGAGCCGTATTTTAAAGTAATCAACTGGGTGATATTCCATACCCCATGCGGTTGTAATAAAGGCTGGAGCAAAAACATCAGAGATTAAAGTGGCTACTTCTACACCATTAACATCCTTTGAATAACTGTAACCTTTAGCAAACTGGCTAAGAAAGTTGGCGGATAAAAACATATCCCACTTCTTACTCGTGCTTAGTCCATATTTGGTATCTAAATAAATCCTGTCAAGAGTTTTGCGATAACCCTGCCCCTGGTTATTGACCATGCCATAAAGCAGATCGATTGAGTTATCCCATGAGGTTCTGTCCTTTTTGTAATTCGCCTGGAAGTTAAGTAGTGTATTGAAACCTAGTGAATTTACACCGCCTGCCTTCCAATTAGAGGAAAAAGAGGCTTGATTAATGTTCATTCCAACTCTAAATCTCTTTTTCCAATTGGAGGTGGAATCAACCTTTACAAATTGAGCGGAAAGCTCAAAGGAAAGGGAAAAAACTAAGAGAATAACTAAGACTACTTGTTTGTAAATACTGATTTTCATGCTTTTGGCGATTTAGGACACCAAATGTAATAAAAATCATAAAAAAACAGATTATATGTTACTCTGATTTATCTCCTCCAAAGCAACTTCAGTTAGGGGTTTGGTTATGAATTTGATGACGTGGTTATTATTAATAATTTTGTCAATATCCCTCTTATTGTCGGATGAGGAGAGAATAATAACCTTGCATTTACTCTTTACAAATTCGTTAAATTTTTCAAATTCATATAGAAATACAAACCCATCCACAATGGGCATATTGATATCCAGAAAGATTATGTTAGGTAGGTTCTCAATTTTAGTTTGATTTTCCCGAAGATAATCCAGCGCATTCTTTCCGGAGCTTTTTACTTCTACCCGCCCTGCAAACTTTGTTATCTCAATAATTCTCTTGCTGATAAAATTGTCAGTATCATTATCATCAACCAACATTACCAAGTCAATTGTTTTACTATCCGTTGCCTTTACCATCATCTTTTTATTTTGATCCCCCACAATACCGAGTCGATTCTTAATCGAATACCGAAACCTACTCGATTTTTCTGTCTAATCAAGAACTCACACAGACTCTTTAAGGTCGCACGTAAGATTTTATTCAAAAATGATGAAATGGAAGTTATTCAGGTGTGATACGAAGTTTTTCGCCAACTGTTATTGACAAATCTTCCTTTCCATTCCAATCCATCAGCTCCTTTATCGTAATGCCATATTTTCTGGCAATACCGTAGAGTGTATCTGAGCTTTGAACCTCATGAATTCGATTGGTTAGAGTTACTTCTTTCGTCTCAAAAGGTATTGCCTCTTCAGTGGTTGTCATTTTCAAAATCTGACCTGGCCGTAGTCCATCTGTGATGGTCAAGTTATTCCATGCCAACAAATCCACGATTTCCACTTGATTTGCCTTGGCTATAGAATAAAAAGTATCACCCTGGCTTACCGTGTATGGTAAAGTCCCAGTTAATTTTCGATCAGCGACAGAATCTATTTCAAATGGCTTACTTAAGTCTGTAGACTTATGATTATTTTTCTCCATTTTGATTGTTGGTATAGCTTCGTTTTCCGGTTTAGCAATCCAATCAAATTCAGCGTTGCCATCAATTAATGCTACTACCTCTGGTTCGGGCATTAATGTGTTACTTGGCTTTGGGCCATTTAGCCAAATTGGGGTGCCGGCAGGAACAACTTGATTATCTTCTACATCATTAAATTTTTTAAGTCGCCTAAGTTGCATACCTGTTAGTTGGCTTATGTACCATAAGTCCTCGGCTTTTTCAGATTTATAAAACTCAACAGGCGACTTTGATTTCTTTTTATCCAGAAAATAAAATGCTCCAACGCGCGGATTATGATCAATGGAGATGTCATTGTATTTCAAAAATGATGAGAGTTCTATCTTTGCGCGCTGTGCCAGTGCCACCAATGATTCATCTTTGGCAGCCATAATCACCGCCACATCATTAATTCTTATTTCTATTGGCTTTTCCACAGACTTATCCGCCTCTGGTGAAACCGGTAACGTTTTTGATTCAGGTTTATTCGTGCTTGCAGTCGGCAACGTAAATTTCGAGAAGTCTTCAAACTCGCCAGCCGGGATAAGAACATAGTACGCCTTATCAGACGGAACCACACCAGTTTTTATCCACTTATTAAATTCAATGATCTTCGCTTCATCGACCGAAGCTTCCGCTGCAATCTCACGTAGCGATTTACCCGATTGAATCTCGAGAGGAACTACCCTTACCTGAGCTACACCTTGCAGTGAATTTTCAAATGCGACTTTATGAGCCAGGTATTTCTTAACATACCAATAGGTCTCGCTAGTAATTTCCATATGTTTGGCTCCATTGTGTTGATCACCAACAGCACGCTGCACACCACCTGCCCCCATCTGATATGCCTGCAAAGCATACAACCAATTGTTAAACATGTAGTTGTTTTGCTTAATATATTTAGCTGCTGCGCGGGTAGAAGACATCAGGTTCATTCGTTCATCTACCTCATTATCCATCCTCAATCCCATTTCAATGGCCGTAAAATCTTTGAATTGCCAGAAGCCAATGGCATTGGTTACAGAAACGGCATCACTGATCAAGGAGCTTTCCTGCAAGGCCAAAAATTTGAAGTCGTCTGGAAGGCGTTCTTCAGCAAAAATTTTTTCAATAATTGGGAAATAGGTTTTTGCGCGCGCTACTTTAATATTGAAATAGCGCGGATATTTAGTGAGAGCATCCACGTCTTTCTGGATTTCTCGTCTCGCATCATCACGTATAGTAAGTGTAATGCCTGCAAACTGCAACTTATGTGGCACCTCAGGAGCCTGACCATATGAGGCAGCAGCTCTTAAAAAGAATAGCGCAACTGCAAAAAGTCTCATGATAATCGCAAAGGTATAAAAAATACGCGTTCCTATTGCAACTTCCTCATTACCAAAATACCATCTCGAATAGGCATCAGCACATTCTCCACCCTAGGGTCTGCCTGAATCTTCTTATTAAAGTCCACTATGGCCCGAGTATCTTTATCGTGCTTAACATCCAGCACTTTTCCGCTCCACAATACATTGTCTGCAATCACATAACCACCAATAGACACTTTGTCAATAACAAGATCAAAGTAATTCGAATAGTTTTGTTTGTCGGCATCAATAAAAACAATATCGAAATTCAGATGCAAATCAGGAAGAATACTTAGCGCATTTCCAATTCTGTAGTCGATCACCCTTTCAAGACCTGCTTTAAGGAAGTAACCTCGCACCCTACTTTCCAACTCCTCATTTATATCTATTGTTATCAATTGACCATCCTTCTGCAGTCCTTCAGCAAGGCAGATAGCCGAATAGCCAGTATAGGTTCCTATTTCTAAAATTCTATTAGGCTTTACCATCCTGCTTATCATCGCCAAAAATCTACCCTGCAAATGCCCGGAAAGCATACGAGGCATCAATACACTTGCATGTGTACTGCGACTGATTTCTTTAAGTAAATCCGACTCAGGAGATGTATGGTCTTCTGAATATTCTAAAAGAAGAGGATCAATGAATTCCATTCGCTTTATTGGGCTCCATGATTAGATAACTAAGCTTCGCTTCATCAAACATTTCATTTGATAATTCCTGCAGTCTCAATGCAGTAGTATTTTTTACACGATCGAACATTTCCTCTAGCCGTGTTACTTTTCCAAGATCAAGAAGATTTCTTGCCATCATGATCATAAAGCTGATGTTACTTTCTTCGGCCATAGCAATTTGCCCGAGCAATTGTTCTTTTGCAGCCGCCAATTGCTTAATACCCATGGGCTGGTCACGCATTTTTTGCAACTCCTTTTTCACCAGATCAATGCTTTTCTTCATTTGACCTGGTTCTGTACCAAAGGAAATTAGAAACAAACCCGTATCGGTAAAGGGAACAAATTGCGCTCCTATCGAGTAAACAAACCCATGTTTCTCACGCAAAGCCATGTTTAGTCGCGAATTCATTCCACCGCCACCTAAGATATTGGTAAGCATATAAAAAGTGCCGCGCTTCTGATCGGATACCTTATACGAAGTTCTTCCAATCGCACAGCGCGCTTGCTTCACATCTCTGTTCAGAACAACTTCCTTAGGGGTATAGCCAGAAAAATTCTTCCTCACTCTTCTGGATACTACTCTAGGCACCGGCCCTAAATACTTTTCCGCCAATTTTACCACCTGATCCATAGCAACATTGCCAACACAGGTGAAAATTATCTTCCGTGTATCCAAATGATCTTTAACAAACTGCTGAAAATCTTTTCTTTTAAAATTCCGCACAGTCTTTTCGCTACCCAGAATATTCATACCCAACGGGTGTCCCTTGAAAATAACGCTATCAAACTCATCTTGAAGCGAATCTTCCGGGTCATCATAATACATTGACATTTCTTCTAGAATAACATGCCGTTCCTTATCGATTTGGTTCGAAGGAAAAATGGAATGAAAGGTAATGTCAGCAAGAAGTTCAAATGCCCGTTCGAAATACTCATCTCGAATAGAAGAATAAAAAAGGATCTTCTCCTTATCTGTAAATGCGTTTAGCTCTCCGCCCAGCGAATCCAATCGGTTAAGAATGTGAAAGGCATTTCGCTTACGAGTTCCCTTGAAGGCCATATGCTCCCAGAAATGCGCAATTCCCTGATTTTTGGAGGTCTCGTCTCTGCTCCCAATATCCAACATGAGCCCACAATGAACAATTTTTGTAGTTGTTATCTTATTGTGGACCACCCTGATCCCGTTAGTAAGCGTATAAATCTCGTAATCTCTCATAAGTGAACTTCAAAATTAAGGATTTAACCAATCAACACGGCACTCAAAATTTAGCCCCCCCCTCAAACAATTAAACCGATCTGCTTTGAAGCCATGGAGTGTGTCGCTGTCGCACAAGAATGACCGCAGGCGGGCATACTCTTGACTGATGTCAGTCTATTTTGTTAAAATAGCGTACAAATCACTTGGCACAACTGTTGCAAACTATGGAAACCATGGAAACACAAAAAGTAAAAACCTGTTTTACCATCACCTTCACAAATGATCAATATCATCATGCCAAAGCCTACGTAGAGGATATGAAAAAACACAAAGCTCGCGTTTATTGGAGAGGCAAAGAAGGTAAGACCGATGATGAATTAGTGGTAGAGCAAATTGCCCACCGCATCTTATCTGGATTTTACAATACAGATCCCCTTAATGCTAGCCGTCACATTGTAAGAATGGATAGCATGACCACTACCTGAACTCAGGTACTTTTTATTAAAAGCAATTTGATACCTCACTATGCGGTAAATTAAGTTACCCGATTTGCTTTCTGTTGACAGAGTGTTAAACTTGCTAGCAAAGATTTAGCAGCATCGAATTGGTCAATGGAATTTGTTAAAACCTCAGTAGATTTTTTTGGATTACAAATTATGGAGCCCGTAACTGTGGCGACTGATCTACTAGTTTCTGCAGTTTGTATTTATGCGTTTATCAAAATAAGAACCACTAAAAGTAGCTTACCATCACTCCAACTTTTAAAGTACTATTTTCTTTTGTTGGCAATTTCTACGGCCTATGGAGGAATTATTGGACATGGGCTTCAACATCTATTAAGCTTTGGATGGAAGGTGCCGGGGTGGTTTATTAGTATGATTTCTATTGCCCTTATTGAACGAGCTTCCATTCTTCATGCCCAACCTATTCTGAGGCCAGGGCTTGGAAGATTTTTTGCCATTCTAAACATTATAGAATTGATTTCACTCATTTCCATAGTGGCAATTACGCTAAATTTCTTTTTTGTCGAAGCGCATGCAGCTTATGGATTGCTCCTGATCGTTTCCTCATTTGAACTCTTCATTTATCTTAAAACAAAAAACGAAGGCAGCAAAACATTACTGATAGCCGTTGCCATTTCTGCGTTGGCGGCAACAGTACATTTATCAAAATTAACTATTCATGTTTGGTTCAATCACCTTGACTTAAGCCATATACTAATGGCAGTAGCTGCATATGTATTTTACCTGGGTGCAATAAAAATAAAAGGTACTTACCCTTAAGTTAATTCTACACCCTCTCCAGCACCTTCTGAATTAAAGATTCAACTATCTTATTTGGGTTTTTCGAAAATTTATTCTTGATTCGGTTGGCAATAATTGCGTTTACACTAATCGCCTCATGACCAAGCAATCGTGCCATGGCGTAGTATCCACTTGTCTCCATTTCAAAATTTGAAAGCCAGAATTCTCCTTTGTGATAATAATTTAAATCTTCTAACAAATTCGGGAAACGCAACGGCAATCTCAATTGCCTTGATTGAGGCGCATAAAAACCCGGACAGGTAACTGTGTTTCCCTGCATCATATCATATCCAATCTGCTCTCGCAAAAGAGTTGAGCCCCGCACAACGTATGGCAAAAATGCAAGGCCGGTTTTCCGATGTAGATCATGGGCAACGCCTGCTTCAAAATCATCCATGGTAAAATCATAAAAATTCATCAGGTTATCAAGTCCAACTGCATAGTCAGACACCAAATGAGTACCTACAGGAATATCTTCTTGCAAAGCGCCAGAAGTTCCAATTCTAATTATCTTCAGTTTTCTTTTTCTCTGCTTGGGCTCGCGTGTCTTTAAGTCAATATTGACCAATGCATCTAACTCAGTAAAAAATATTTCAATGTTATCCGTTCCAATACCGGTGCTAATTACTGTGATTCGTTTGTTGTTGAATTTCCCAACATGGGTTATAAACTCACGCCTATTCATTTCAAACTCCACTTCATCAAAAAACTGACTAACCATATATACTCGGCTTGGATCGCCTACCGTGATAATGGTATCAGATATATGCTTGGGGAGCAAATTCAAATGGTAAACACTCCCATCAGGATTAAGAATTAAATCTGTTTCCGAAATAGGCATTTGTAGTGGGGATTCTATTTTTTTATCGGTTGGGCAGGATTACCAAAGACAGTATCGCCTGCTTTTACAGGGCTAATAACCACTGACCCCGCTCCTATTCGGGCGCCTTTGCCAATAGTTACACCAGAAATTATTGTTACTCCGGATCCAATAAAGACTTCATCCTCGACTTTCACACCAGGATTAATTAAACTTCCCGCTCCCAATTGCACAAAATCGCCTAAAGAAGAATCAACCCCTACAAAGGAACTTGCATGAAATATTCCGTGACTACCAATCACTGCACCCGGAGCAATAATTGCAGCTGAATCAATAAAATTTCCATGGCCAAGTACTGCCTTGGGCGAAATACGCGCATTGTGATGTATTGCGTTAACAGGTTGGACATGCCGAACTTCATGCAACATACTGACAACGCTTTTTCTAAGCTTATTATCATCAACAGCCACAAACGCTTCGCATTTCTTACCGATCAACTTTAGAAATCCATCGTCATCCATACTTCCCAAAACCACAGCCTCATCCAACTCAGTGGAGTGAAGCTTTTTATCGTCATCTAAAAAACCATATACAACAATGCTATTGCTTTCAAAAATTTCCTTAGCCGCCCGCCCAAGATAATTTGCGCCAAATATGATTACCGGATTTTCCATGTGATATCGTGAATTACAAAGGTAACTTAAAGAAGTTTGGTTAGCCTCGACTTGACCCAATTAAATGCTGGATTCTCAGCTAACAACATGAAAACGAGAAATGGCTGAAACCCAACTTTGTATCGAGCCAGCGTACCAAAATTGGGTGTTGAAAGCGCCAGGAATACACAGAGAATTACAATGTAAATAATTCCGGAAAAAATTAACAGCCTGTGTTTAGACTCAATGATTAACTTCCACTTTGAAAGTGCCGTTAAGAACATTCCTAATAGAAATAGGTTTTCAATGCCAACTGCTAGCTGCAAAAAATTGTAAGCCTCCCAAACGAAAGGTCTAAAAAAGCCTGTCATCAAAGCACTTGGAGAATTGAGGATAACACTGGCCCAGGTAGGTTCCAAGGCATAGTGAACAACACTTGCCGTAGGAGAAATCCGTATGAATTGATCATAATTATCAACCAGCACCAGAAGAAAGTTTTCAAAGTAGAAATTGGGATGAATGATTGTCACACAAAAACATAAAATAAGGAAAGTGGCAACCCACATCAGAATCTTGATCCCTGATTTTAGTTGCGAATGCTGACTAACAATTCCAATTAATAGAGTTGTGATACTAACTGGAATAAAGACGGCTATCCAATAATACTTAAGGTTCCATCCTACTATGATGGAGATTGTCGCAAGTAAATATTCCCACCATGAAACTTTCAATTTTGCAAGGAACGTGATATAAATTCTCACAAGCATAAACAGCCCTGCTAAGGCCAGGCTTTCCTTAATTATACCTGAACTCCAAAATATAACAGACGGGAAAAATAAGAATGCAATTGCTGCTGCTGACTTAGTTGCAGGAAATAAGTTGGATACTTTTTGAAATAGGAGGAAGCCAGACCAAAATGAAACCAGTGAAAAATATAAACTTGTTAGCCAATAATTATCGAGCGTCCATATGGCAATGAAGCTAACTATCTTAACAAGGAACAAGGAACGCGATTGTGAATTTATTAATAACTCCGACTGGAGTCCTGATTCATTACCACCAATTATAAAACTAAAATAAGCACGAGGAGAACCCCAAAAGAGCTCTGTGAGCTTAGTGGCATCTTCAAAAAATCCAAAGGTATCTCCGGCAATGTAATGAAGCTTGTATACCAACCCCAATGTTATACCAGCAGCCAGTTTTAAAACTAATCCAAGCCAGTAGTAAAGACGCAACTGCTTGTCTTGTTTTTTCCAAAACAAAAAGCTAACAAAAAATATAACTATAAAATGAAAGACAAATAGCAAACCAACAGCCATCAGGTAGTTGGCTTAAGAATGGTAGCTCCAATTGTACAAGCCAGGCATTTCCTTTTCAAACAAAAGTTATTATTCAACTCGATTAAGGCTTGGGAATCGAAAGCAGATTTTGCAGGTGCCCCTAAGTCATTCCAAGTCCTTGTGATCTTGTTGCTCTCAGGTTGGATTTGCTGGAGAAAATTTACCGCACGATCAATAAATAATTGTTCGTCTTTCTGTTTACCGTAAGCCACCAACATTGGAACCACAGTATTAATAATCAGATTTTCAATGCTTGATTCACCTACCCCAGAAAGCGAACGCACAGTTTTATGTCCAAACCTATAATGATGGTGCCAATACTCAGATGTGGTTACGTTGAATATTGATTTTAGATCACCCAAATTTTCCGCTTCAATAATGCGAGAAAACAAATTCTTGTTCGCGTTAAACAAGGCAGTAAATTGGGCAATTCTGATGGTGGGAAAGTTAGCGGGTCGCAGCCGTAAATACTTCCAGGTGGATTTATTAAGCTGCATACCACTGAGACTATATTTTCCAGCTAGCAATTGGTATTCGCGCTGCAACAATTTCATGTATTCATGCTTAAGAGCATGATCTAAAAACCCAGCTTGGCCAAACAACAATGCTTCCATTTGCAAAAGACTGTCGCCATGTTTAAGTAGAATTTTGAAGGGAACAGCCTGTGACAACTGAAAAAATGGATCATAGTTTACTTTGAACCCAAAGTTTCTGGCGAGTAATTGATAGGTGATCTCTTCCCAATCATTTTGATTATGCTTAAACAGTTGAATCACTTGCCCAGCCTTAGTTTCAAGGCGTTGCATCAACGCTTTGTCTAACATGGATATTCGCACCAGCTCACTAATCGATGGAAAAGTTTTTTCACAAGGAATAGATGTTGGGCTATTGACGAGCTTTTTATATTCTACTACCAGAGAATCATTCACCAATGGTTGCAGCTCCAGTGTCGGCATGGCCGTTCCGTCTGCGCGAAAAACAGGCTTATCGTTTTGCCATACCACGTGCAACACCACATTATCATAAGCTTTGTCAACATCATGATGGTGATCTTGCCAGGCTGAAGCTTTTGTATGGATCTCAACCGTACCTGCCCAATCTAAATTTCCAATTCTAATTTTAGCATTCGAAAAATCAGGTCCTGAGTCTGCGTTGAGGACACCCGTCTTAAACACCTCAATGTTTTCTCCGTCCGTAGTTTTTAAATCCTTTCTGTCAAAGTATTGAAACTGCCAGACATAGTAAAGAAAAGATTCGTGCATAAGGGCAAGAAGTCAGAATTTAGAATCTAGAATTAAGAAGGCATTTGGTTTAAATATCCTTTCATTTCTTCACGGATGTTTTTCGCTTCACGTTTAGCAGCATTGGAAAAATCTTGACCAGATGATGCATAGATAATTGAACGGGCTGAATTCACCAACAATCCGCATTCTTTATTCAGTCCCGCCTTTGAAACAGCTTCCAGATCACCACCTTGAGCGCCAACTCCTGGCACCAGAAAAAAATAGTCTGGTGCAAGCTTTCTAATCTCGCCTATTTTATCTGCTCTCGTTGCACCTACCACGTACATCAATTGATCAGGGCTTGCCCATTGCTTTGATTTTGATATAACCTCTTCGTACAATTTTCTCCCACTTTCCTTTGATTCCATCAATTGAAAATCAGCACTACCAGAATTTGAGGTGTGTGCCAGTAGAATTACCCATTTATTCTTAAAGTCCAAAAACGGCTTCACTGAATCTTCGCCCATGTATGGAGCTACAGTAATGGAGTCGAAATCCATTTGTTCAAAAAATGCTTTCGCATAAAGTGCTGACGTATTGCCAATATCACCACGCTTGGCATCGGCTATTGTAAAAATATCTTTGGGGATATAGTCTAATGTCTTTTGCAAACTCTCCCAACCCTTTGGGCCAAGCGCTTCATAAAAAGCGATGTTGGGTTTGTAAGCCACGCAATATTCATGGGTAGCATCTATGATTTGCTTATTGAATTCAAAAACTGGATCAGCAGATTTTAAAAGATGCTTTGGAATTTTTTGAAGGTCAGTATCTAGCCCTACGCACAAATAAGAAGACTTGCTTTGGATTTGGCTGAAAAGCTCTGCGCGGGTCATGACACGAATTTATAATAAAAAAGTCGTGAGCTAGCACGACTTTTCAATTAGTTAAAGGAATAATATTAGCGCAAATCAATCACCTCAACTCCAGGATAATTCTTAGCATCAAATGTGAAATAGCTATCCGTAATCGTGGTACTTGGATTGAATTTGCTGATGGTGTATTTGTATCGGTTACCAGATTTATCAAACATGGTAAAATTTTGAATACTCTTGTCCTTCTTGCTAATGTTCATTCTGATCTTAAAATACTGAGCATCTTTTTTTTCCGGCACCAAATCAACCACATCACAAACTACTCCCGCTTCAGTCTCCTCACCCATGTGTAAATATTTAAAGCCTTTTTTATACACTTCGAAAATTTTTGAGGGATTCAAATCATCAGATGTGGGATCAAAATTATCGATGTTTACTTCTTTCGCTTCAGGTAAGTACGTCCACAAAGTTTTACCATCATTAATAACTTCCTGCTCGGGTAGTATTAAACGGTACTTATCCCCTTTCACCACCATTTTACCCTTAAACTCCTCGTTTATTTTTTCGACCTCATTTGTAAGGGTGTACGAAATATTGGCTTCAAAAGCGGCAACTGCTTTATACTTTTTACTCATGGCCTCTAATACTTCCAAGGCCTTGGGGTCGTATTGTGCCAAAAGAATGTTTCCAGAAACAGCGAAAATCAGGGTAATAACTAGTTTTTTCATACAAATGGTTATTCTATCAAGTAGTTGGACTATGTCTTTCTTTCAATCCTTTCAATAATTGTTCCAAACTTAACTCATCTTTTACTAAAACCTCTCGGGCCTTTGAACCCTCAAATGCTCCAACTACTCCAGCGGCCTCTAATTGATCAATTAATCTGCCCGCGCGGTTATAGCCAAGCTTTAGCTTTCGCTGAATAAGAGATGTGCTACCTTGTTGGTGCATGACTAATAAACGCGCTGCCTCTTCAAACAAGGCATCTCGATCAGAAAGATCAACGCTAGAAGGGCCTCCTTCATCTTCCCCTTCAAATTCTGGCAACATATAGGCAGAATCATAGCCGCGCTGCGCTCCAATAAAATCACATATTTTCTCGATCTCTGGCGTATCTACGAATGGACTTTGCAAGCGAACGATTTCTGAGCCTGAGGAAAGTAACATATCGCCTTGTCCGATTAGCTGATCGGCACCGCCTGTATCGAGGATGGTTCTCGAATCTATCTTGGATGTTACTTTAAATGATAGACGTGCTGGAAAGTTAGCCTTGATTACTCCTGTAATTACATTCACAGAAGGGCGTTGCGTGGCTACCACCAAGTGAATTCCAATGGCACGTGCCAATTGAGCTAATCTGGCAATTGGTGTTTCTACTTCTTTGCCGGCTGTCATCATCAAATCTGCCAACTCATCAATTACTAAAACTATATAAGGCAGAAAGCGATGACCTTCCTTTGGATTTAATTTACGCGCAACAAATTTTGTGTTGTATTCCTTAATATTTTTAGCGCCAGCATCTTTTAATATCTCGTACCGGTTTTCCATCTCGATACACAGAGAATTCAACGTGTACACCACCTTCTTCGTATCGGTGATGATGGCCTCTTCGCTATTGGGAAGCTTTGCCAAATAATGTCGCTCGATCTTACTAAACAGGGACATCTCCACTTTTTTAGGATCGACCAACACAAACTTTAGTTGGCTCGGATGCTTCTTATAAAGCAGGGAAGTTAATACTACATTTAAGCCAACCGATTTTCCCTGACCCGTTGCACCCGCTACCAATAAGTGAGGCATCTTGGCAAGGTCTATTACCATTAACTCATTTGAAATCGTTTTTCCGATAGCTATTGGAAGTTCCTTATCTGTTTTTTGAAAACGCTCGGATGCCAAGACGGAACGAATGCTAACCATCTCACGATTCTTATTTGGCACTTCTATACCAATTGTTCCCTTGCCAGGAATAGGTGCAATAATGCGTATGCCAAGTGCTGCCAGGCTTAAGGCAATGTCATCTTCAAGGTTTTTGATCCTTGAGATTTTAATACCTGCTTCCGGGACAATTTCATATAGCGTTACCGTTGGTCCGATAGTGGCCTTAATACTTTGAATACCAATCTTAAAATTAGTAAGCGTGCTAAGTATTCTGTCCTTGTTTTGATTGAGCTCCTCCTGTGTTACCTGAACCTTGCTTACTTCGTATTCATTTAAAAGTTCAAGGGGTGGAAATTTATAACTACTCAGATCAAGGGTAGGATCATACAATCCCTTTTCATCGACTAGCTGTTCTGCCAAGATCTCTGTATCCGTCTTGGGTTCTTCCACAATAAATACAGGCTCAGCTTTCGGTTTATCTGGTTTCTTTTGTGGCTCGATATCAAGTTTTAAATCCTGAGCCAGTGGCAGCGGTGGCGGCTGAGGAATTGTTTTTAATTCAAGTACAGGATCAAGCTCATTCTCTTTTTGAAGCGGCCAGTTGTCGGAATCTTCCGTATACGTAGGATTAAACTTAATATCATCTTCATCAGACAAGATGGCGGCATTGCCCATGGGCTTAGGGTCCTTAACCTGAAAGGCGTTGATCGCAGTTACATTGAAAAAATAAATGATGAATATAAAAAGGGAAAGAACAAGAATTAAGAATGTGCCCCAACCTAGAAGCCCATCAGATATTCTTGCCAACTCATAACCAAGCCCGCCACTCAGAAAACTAACTTCGGTTACACCTGAAATGCTATGGGTGATGTACCCCAGCAAAAGACTCAACCACAATCCCGCGAAGACGGATAAAATGAATACTGAAAAAATAGGAAGTAACTCTCGCTTGAATACCATTCGGAACCCTACCAAAAAAAGCAATGGCGCAATAAAGAAAGCCGAGATCCCTAACCACTTAAATATCAAGTAGTGCGAAGTAATAGCACCATACAACCCCAACCAGTTTTCGGCTTCTTTGCCCGATTCAATCAAATCTGCATTACCAACCGCTTCCACAACACTTTGGTCGGCCTTGCCGGTAAAGAGGTAGGAAACAAACGAAGTGAATAGATAAAGAGAGATAATCAATAAGAAGAATCCAGCAGCTAAAGTAAAGCGAGGGTCCTTAAAAAACTCAATACTAAAATTGAATTCCGACTTGTTACCACTGCCTTTTGCCTTTTTTTCCTTTTCGGGTTTCTTGAATGTGTTGGACTTATAGGTGTTTTCGGCCATCTAGTTTAAAAAGTATCTCAAAACTAAGGAAAAATGCCATAGAATTTAAAGAATACATAATCTGGTCTATTTTTATAAAAACATTCTTTACATAAAAAGAAACTTGCTTGTCAAATTTGAGAGCCTTCATCCTCTTATCGCTGGTTATTATTTCTGCAGTAACTGCCTCTGCGCAAGGACAGCTTATAGACAGTCTTCAACGCATCGTGGATGCGCATCCCCGCGACACCAATGAAATACGGGCACTCGACCAACTAGGCTCAGAGTTTATGCGTAAGGATATGGCTAAGGCGAAGAACTATGTTTACAAGCAAGTGGCGTTAGCAAAAGAATTGCAAACGAATTTTGGCTTAGCAGCTGCCTATTCAGGACTAGTGGCTATTCATCAAAACGAAGGCACCATTGATAGTGCACAATACTATCTTAAGCTACTTGAACTATTAGCCAAGAATCCAGCTGACAAGAAAGCTGCAGTGAACTATGCGAATTCAGCAGGGCTCTTTTACAAAAATCAAGGCAAGATAAGGGAAGCGCTACCCTATTTATTAGAGGCTCTTCGGCTATTGGAAAATGGCGATAAGACAGCACGGGCAGGCCAGATGCTTAACGTAGGTAATGCTTACTATAATCTGGGCGAGCTAAAAAACGCAGCAGACTACCATCTTAAAGCACTTGCCTTATTTGAAGAAGTAAAAAATAAACGTGGTCAATCTTTTTGTTTGAACAGCCTGGGCAATGATTATGCAGACCTTAAACAATACAACACGGCTGAAAAATATTTCTTTCGATCAGAAAAGTTAAAAGAGGAGTTGAGCGACAAAAGAGGTGTACTCACTTCGTGGATGAGTTTAGGAGTTGTGTATCAGCAAACCAATAAAGCAGATCTCTCCATGCAATATTTTAACAAGGCATTGACGCGCGCCAGAGAACTTAAGCTTTCGCTGGAGGAGTCTCGATTGCTTTTCAATATGGGATCTTTGTTAAAACAGACTAAGAAAAATGGAGAAGCCGCCAAAAAATTTTCGGAGGCATTGGTTCTAGCTAGACAATCGGGGGATAGTGCACTCGTATCCCGAATTAAAACGTACTTGATATCCATGCAGAATGAAGCACAAAAAGAAATTAAAGAAGAACAAACTCTTTTACAGAATGTAAAAATCGCGTTAGAAAGTGGAGCCCTTGACAACACTGCAGAGGGTCATTTTGAACTGGCCAAATGGTATGAGTCGCGCAAACAATTTGATAAGGCTTTTGAGAATTTAAAAAAAGCACAACAACTCACCGATTCAATAAAAGGCAACCAAATTATTCTACAACTAAAAAAACTAGAAGAGGAATACAACGCTGAAAAAAAGGAAAAAGAAATTGCCCTGCTTAAAAAAGATCAGGAGTTTCAAACCCTGGCACTCAGTCGGCAGCGAGTAATTATTACGTTAGGCATCATCGGCTTTATTTCGGTTTTTGTAATTGCCGCCTTATTAATAAACCGTTATCGGGTTATGAATCGAACAAAAAGGTTACTTGAAATTGAAAAAGTTCGCAACAACATTGCCCGCGACTTGCATGACGATATGGGCTCAGCTCTTTCTAGCATTAATATCTTAAGTCAGGTGGCGCTCGTAGAGAAAAATGGAAACACGCAAAGTTACCTTCAGCGAATTGGTGATCAATCGGCCCGCATGATGGAAGACATGGGAGATATGGTATGGTCCATTAACCCGCGTAATGATTCCATGAGTCAGGTGCTCATCCGCATGCGTGAGTTTGCCACAGAAATTTTTGAATTGAAAAACATCGAGTATCTATTTACTGAAAATGGTATTGAGCACTTAACATTGAATACTGATCAAAGAAAGAATCTTTTTCTGATCTATAAAGAAACTATTAACAATGCCGCCAAATACAGTCAGGCGACTATGGTTGAAATTAATTTAGAACAACAAGACCACATGTTAATCATGTCCATCAAGGACAATGGCCAGGGCTTTGACGAACAAAAAGTAAAAGCTGGTAATGGACTGCGCAACTTACGTGAGCGGGCAAAAGAGATAAACGCCACATTAGAGTTGAAAAGCACAGTAAGTGCCGGGACTGAAGTAATCCTAAAAGTACCCATCGCATGATGATGCGATACCGCCACATGGAAGTAAAGGTGATATTTACAGTCTCGATATGATACCGCACTCCATTTTACTCTATGAAGACAATCAGCTGTTGAGCGAAAGTATCCAGTCTATGTTGCGCTTGAACAGCAACCTGAAATTGCTTGGAGCTTATGAAAATCCCGTGCAAGTAAATAGCCATCTAGATGAAAAGCATCCTGATTTGCTACTCATGGATATTGATATGCCGGGCATGACCGGCATTGAAGCCGTGGCAAGGGTTCGCGCTGTTGACAAAGATATCCCCATACTTATGCTGACCGTGTTTGACGATAACCAACATGTGTTTGATGCCATCTGTGCAGGGGCATCAGGGTATTTATTGAAGAAGCACATTTCCGCAAAGCTATTTTCCGCCATTGAAGAAGTAATGGCGGGTGGTGCACCCATGAGCCCTAGCATTGCACGTATGGTGCTGGCATCCATGCAACAAAAGCCTGTGCTGGAAAATCCGTATCAACTCACCCCGAAAGAAAAGGAGGTGCTCACTTCCTTAAGCAAAGGCAATAGTTATAAGTTGATTGCCGCTGAGTTTGATATTAGTCTGGATACGGTGCGTTCGCATATTCGAAAAATTTATGAGAAGCTGCACGTGCACTCGCAGACAGAGGCGGTGAGTAAGGCGATTAATGAAAAATTAGTGTAGAAGTTTAGTTCTCCCTAACATCATCATGTGATTCTTTGCTATCCAAAATCTATTGAGATTTGGTACATGAAAAAAATCCTATCCCTTATTATCATAGTGGTTATTGCTCAGGCATGCAACAATCCGCAAACAACCACCATCGGAATTGAACCCACAGCGGGCCAATGGAAACCATGGGTAATTCCATCAACTACTGAATTTAAAATTCCTCCTCCACCCACTGGCAGTGACGAAAAAGAGGAGACCAGGGAAATAATTTCGCGTCAAAAAAATCTGGATAGCACACTTATCGCGGAAATGCATTACTGGAATGCAGGCCCACCCTCATACCGTTGGCAGGCTGCGGCAGACGATTTGTTGGATACAACACAATACTTCCTGCGCGTTAATTCACTCCTTAATGTAGCCATCTATGATGCAACGCTTGCCGCATGGCATGCCAAGTATGAACATAATCGAAAGCGCCCATTAGCTCAGGATGGACTCAAACACTTGGTGTCGCCACCGCAAACTCCATCCTATCCGTGCGAGCATTCTGTTACGGCTGGGGCGGGCGCAACCATGTTGGCCTATCTGTTTCCTTCCAAAGCAGATTCCATTTTGACTGCCGCAAGAAGAATTGGTGAGTCGCGTGTATTGGCTGGTGTTCAATATCCGAGTGACGTAAAGGCTGGTTTTGATTTGGGTGTTCAAGTTGCTAATTACATTATCGAACATCGCGCAAAGCTGGATGGCGGTGATAAACGCTGGGGCGGAAAAATTCCAGCAGAAGGTGGTTATTGGAAAGGCAAACCCTTGCGCCACGATATTCCAAATATGAAACCGTGGGTGCTTGCTTCCACAAACCAATTCCATTCGGCTCCTCCGCCCGATGTCAAAAAAGATATGGCTGAGTTGAAAGCGTTTAAGAGAACCGATGAATCGAACTACCGAGCTTTTAAATGGGAGTTTGAATGGCCTTGGGGCAATTTGATTGATCAAAAAATTATGGAACACGGATTGCTAAACAACGCACCCCGTGCTGCCCGTGTATATACCTTATTAGCCATTGCCGATTACGAAAATCAAATCGCCAACATTGAGTCTAAATATGTTTACTTCCGCATACGGCCCGATCAATACGATCTTACATTTAAAGCGGTTTTTAAAACCCCACCATCACCGGGCTATCCAGCAGGGCATGCAACCGTAGCAGCATGCTATGGAGAAATGCTTGCCTACTTGTTTCCTACCGATGCTAAAGAATTTTATGATCTGGCCAACGAAGAATCATTGTCGCGCTTTGAAGCGGGTGTACACTTTCGCAGCGATAACGAAGCAGGAATGAAGTTAGGGAAAGAAGTAGCATTGGAAATTATCAAGCGTGCGAAGGCAGATGGAGCGGACGCAAGTTTGAATCGCAACTTAAGATAAAAATTTGACCAAGATATTTGTAACATCTCTCACCTTAGTACTCATCACACGCAATGCTTTTCGTTTCTAAATATGTAACTAAATTTATCAGATGAGAATTTTTGATTACTTTATTGTAAGAGTCTCTTTAAGTATCATCTTCTGTACCTGCCTAAGCGTTACATCAATCCATGCTCAGGAAACAGTAGCCTTAAGTTGGATGAAACATCTGGGTGGAATAGGAAGTACTCGCGGCCGCGACATGGTATTGGACGCTGCTGGCAACGTTTACACAACAGGCGCTTACAACAACACAGTAGATTTCGATCCAGGGCCAGGAATTTTCAATCTTACTTCCACTGGAGGCTCACAAATATTTGTTTCTAAACTCGATACTGATGGAAATTTTGTGTGGGCAAAATCTATGGGTGGCAGTGGAGCCGATACTGGACAAGGCATTGCCGTTGATGCTTCTGGCAACGTATATATAACAGGTGGTTTTACAGGCACCGCTGACTTTGATCCGGGACCTGGTGCGTTTAATTTGACGGCAGCTACAACTACCGAATATGATATTTACATTGTTAAACTAAACGTTAATGGAGATTTCGTTTGGGCAAAAGGGATTATAGGTGGCACGTGGTGGGACAATGGACAGGATATCGCTATAGACGCGGCTGGTAATGTACATGTAGTTGGGCGTTTTTACACGCAGGGTGGGGCGCGTGATTTTGATCCGGGACCTGGAACATTTTTCCTCACGGCAGGACAAGAAGATGTTTTCATTTTAAAACTGGATACCAATGGAAATTTCGTCTGGGCAAGGGATTTTGGGGCTGGGTCTCTTGAGAATCGAGGGTATAGCATCATATTGGATGCTACGGGAAATGTTTATACAACTGGATATTTTGAAGGGACGATAGACTTTGATCCGGGCGCTGGCACGGCAAATTTAACAGCCTCTGGCGACTGGGATATTTTTTATTCCAAGCTTGACGCCAACGGAAATTTTGTGTGGGCACGATCGATGGTGAACAGCATTACCAATTACTATTCTATTGGTGATCATGGAAGTAAAATAGCCTTAGATGCCGCTGGTAATTTGTATGCCACCGGACGTTATAATGGTACTGTTGACTTTGATTTGGGCCCAGGGACATTTAACCTTACAGCAAGTGGTGGTGGATATGATATTTATCTCACAAAATTTGACGCCAGTGGAAATTTTGTATGGGCAAAAACAATGGGAGGAACAGGATATGATGAAGGCTTTAGCATTGCGGTGGACGCTACCGGAAATAAAATTTATCTGGCAGGTCTATTTGTTCAGACAGTCGACTTTGATCCAGGTGCTGGTACTTTCAATTTGACATCAATCGGTGGGGATGATATTTTCTTTTCAAAGTTTGATGGCAGTGGCAATTTGGTATGGGCAACTTCCATGGGAGGAACCAGTGGAGACCAAGGTTATTATATCGCCCCAAATTCTTCCGGGGATTTAAATGTGGTAGGTTACTTTCAAGGTACCGTTGACTTTGATCCCTCTACCTGTGTGCAGAATCTTACGAGTCTAGGAGGGCAAAATATTTTTATTGGAAAACTCAGGGAGATATCGGTTATACCTCCTCCTTCCATTTCAGGGTTTCTACCACTCTTGGGTTCCATCGGAAGCACAGTAACGATTACTGGAACCAACTTTAATTTAACGCCTTCTAACAACAGTGTTTCGTTCAATGGTACAAACGCTGTTGTTACCGCAAGCACTGGCACCAGCATCACAACAACGGTTCCTGTGGGAGCTACAACAGGAAAGATTTCAGTTACCGTTAATTGCATCACAATTGTTAGTCCATCTGATTTTACTGTCACTGATAACTTTGTCACACGCTGGAACCTTGCCACCGCAGGGTCTGGTGCTACTCAACTATCTTTTGGCACCGCCACCAGCGGCACAGTTAACTACACTTGGCAACAACTTCCATCCGGTGCATCCGGCAGTGGCTCGTGGAGTGGTGCAAACCTTACAATAACAGGTCTACCTACGGGAGCTACAATTCGTTTGCAGATAGCACCCGCCAACTTCCAACGAATCATTATCAACATGGGAACAGACCGAAACAGGCTTAGGCAAGTAGAACAATGGGGTACTACAGCTTGGACGAGCATGCAAAATGCATTTCGGGGTTGCGCCAATTTGCAAGTAACAGCTACCGATTTACCTGACTTATCAGGTCTATCTGATTTGTCAGGAATGTTTAGTTTTTGTAATACATTGAATTCACCGAATAATATTGGTTCTTGGAATACGTCAACAGTCACCAATATGTCTGGAATGTTTTCTTCAGCAAGTGCCTTCAACCAAAATATCAGCTCATGGAATACAGGGGCTGTTACCAATATGGCTAGTCTATTTGGTGATGCTGCGGCATTCAACCAGGACATTGGAGTCTGGAATACATCCTCTGTTACTAACATGGCAGCTATGTTTGCTGGTGCCCTTGTCTTCAACCGAAACATAGGGGCCTGGAATACTGCGGCCGTTACCGACATGAACAGTATGTTTTTTAGTGCCTATGTCTTCAACCAAAACATCAGTGGGTGGAGTACTGCGGCCGTCACCGACATGCGTAGTATGTTTGGGTATGCCCGTGACTTCAACCAAAACATTGGTTCCTGGAATACCTCGGCCGTTACTAGCATGAGCAGAATGTTTGAAGATGCCTTTGACTTCAACCAAAACATCGGGGTCTGGAATACCTCAGCCGTTACCAATATGACCGGTATGTTTATTGATGCCTATGCCTTCAACCAAAATATTGGAACCTGGAATACCTCGGCCGTAACCAATATGTCACGCATGTTTGATTTTGCCACTGCCTTCAACCAAAACATCGGGGCATGGAATACTGCGGCTGTTACCAACATGAGCGGTATGTTTGCTGACGCAAGCGCCTTCAACCAAAATCTGGGGACATGGACATTGAACCCTGCCGTCAACTTGAGCAACATGTTAAACAACTCTGGTATGAATTGCAATAATTACTCAGCCACATTAATTGGTTGGAGCGCTAACCCATCTACGCCCAACGGCAGAACACTCGGGGCTTCCGGAAGGCAGTACGGCACTAATGCAGTAGCAGCAAGAACTAATCTAGCCAGCACTAAATTATGGACAATCACCGGAGATACACCATCCGGTGCTGTTTGTGTAGTGCCTAGTAACAACTTCATAACGGTTTGGAACCTTGCTCTCTCGGGCTCTGGTGCTAACCAACTATCTTTTAACACAGCAACGAGTGGCATAGTTAATTACACCTGGCAAGAAATTTCACCGGGCAGCGCATCAGGCAGTGGCACCACTCCAGGTGGCACGCTCACCATCACAGGTTTACCAACTGGCGCCACTGTTCGTTTGCAGATAGCACCCACCAATTTCCACAGAATGTGGAACGATGATGGTTCAGATCGTAACAGGCTTACGCTGGTAGAAAACTGGGGCAGCACAGCCTGGACGAGTATGCTAGTTGCATTTCTGGGTTGTGAAAATCTGCAAGTAACGGCCACGGATGTACCTAATTTGTCGGGTGTTGCTGATATGTCAGGAATGTTTCGAGGATGCAGCAACTTGAATTCAGCCAGCACTATTGGTTCTTGGAATACGGGGGCGGTTACCAATATGTCAAGAGTGTTTCAAGATGCAAGTGCCTTTAACCAAAACATCGGCTCTTGGAATACGGGGGCGGTTACCAATATGTCATTTATGTTTCAAAGTGCAAGTGCATTTAACCAAAATATCGGGTCGTGGAATACTGGGGCTGTTACCAATATGTCAAGAATGTTTAGTAAAGCAAGTGCTTTTAATAATGGTGGAAATGGGTCTATCAACTCTTGGAATACTACCGCTGTTACCAATATGGATAATATGTTTGATCAAGCAAGTGCCTTTAACCAAAATATCGGTGCGTGGAATACCGGGGCGGTTACTAACATGGGAGCTGTGTTTTCGCAAGCAATTGCTTTTAACCAAAACATCGGGACGTGGACTTTGAACCCGGTAGTCAACTTGACCAGCATGCTTGAAAATTGTGGCCTGGATTGCAATAATTATTCAGCCACGTTGATAGGATGGAGTACTAATCCAACCACCCCTAATAATAGATCACTTGGGGCGGGCGGAAGGCAATACGGCACCAATGCCGATGCAGCAAGAACTAATTTGACAGTCACAAAGGGATGGACGATTTCAGGTGATACACCGAACGGTGCTGTTTGTGGTTCAGTATCTGCACCCACTATCACCAACTTCAGTCCAGCCAGCGGCCCCATTGGCACAACAGTAACCATCACCGGTACAAACTTCAGCACTACACCTGCTAACAATACAGTTCAATTCAACGGAACAACAGCCGTTGTTACAGCAAGCACGACTACCATCATCACCACCACCGTTCCAGTGGGAACAACTACGGGACTTATCTCGGTATCGGTAGGCGGAAACACTGCGGTTAGTCCAACTACTTATACAGTAACGTGCGGGGCAGTCCCTACCATCACTTCATTCTCTCCTACTACTGGAACTGTAGGTACGGCAGTAGTCATTACAGGAACAAATTTCAGCACAACTCCAACGGATAACATTGTTGATTTTGGTGGTTTTGGTGCGATCGTCATTGCCAGCAATACCACAAGTATCACCACATCTGTACCCACTGGGCCTGTTGGTTTAGTGCCGATCTCTATTACCATCGCATGTAACACTGTAACGAGTTCGACCGATTTTAATGTTACCTGCCTACCCGCTCCAACCATTACTTCATTTACGCCCGGCACTGGTGGTGTCGGTACCGTGGTCATCATCACAGGTACAAACTTCAGTACTAACCCACTTGAAAACTTAGTTGACTTTAATGGTCAGCCAGCCATCGTTAGGGCCAGCACGGCAACCACTATCACCACTACAGTACCAGCAAATGCCATTACAGGTCCAATTAATGTTTTTGTTGGATGTAATAGTATCTCTACATCAACCTCCTTTTTGGTGACCAGTGCCTGTATTTTAACAACTGGTGGTATTGATAATACATTCAACCCTGTACCAAACAGCAATGGAAACTTTTCTCCGGTTGACGACATTATCGTTCAGCCCGATGGAAAAATTCTGCTAAACGACTTCGAAACGGGTGGCATTGAATATAACATGTGCAGATTGTTAGCGGATGGAACACTCGATCCCGCCTTTACGCAATGGGATGGTTCTTTGTTTACCGGAAGAGGAGATTGGATAGCTTTGCAAACTGACGGAAAAATTCTTTTGGTAGGGAGATTCACTGAAATCAACGGAACGAATTACGGAAGGATAGTAAGGTTTAATAGCGATGGCTCGATAGACGGAGCATTTAATACGTCTGCTATTGGTTTTGATAACGAAGTACGCGCTATTACCATTCAACCTGATGGAAAAATTATCATGGGTGGTTCGTTCACATCGTACAATGGTTCTCCGGCAAATAGTATAGTAAGGATTAAGGAAGACGGAACAATTGACACAGGCTTTAGTTTCGGGTCTGGTTTCAATGGAATAGTCTACACGATCATCCAACAAAACGATGGTAAAATATTGCTGGGCGGATCATTCACCACCTACAACTCTACAACGGTGCAAAGCATAGTTCGATTAAACAACGATGGAACGCTTGATTTTTCCTTTACTCCCCCAAGCCTTATAGGCGTTGAAGAAATTGCCCTTCAAAGCGACAACAAGATTGTCCTTTATGGAGACACCGGTTTAATTCGTCTGAACCAAAACGGCACGCAGGATGGAACGTTTGACACGGGCTCTGGATTTGATGATGATGTCACAGCAGTTTATTGCGAACCTTCTGGTAAAATTATAGTCGGAGGCTGGTTTCAAAATATTAATGGAGCGAATAAAAACTTCATTGCACGGCTAAATCCTAACGGAAGCGTTGATAATTTTTTTGATGCGGGTGTAGCTGGTAACAGTTTGGTTGTTGAAACTGTGCCGGTCGGAACAAATAGCATTCTGGTGGCGGGTTATTTTGATCTGTGGAACAACCAACTTCAAAATGGTATTGCACTGTTGAATATTGAGTGCGTTCCCACCCCTATTGGAATTGACAATAGTTCGTGTAGTTCGGCCATAACCATCTCCGCTTGTGGAGGCATAAATGGACAGTATCGCTGGTATACCACAGCAAGCGGAGGAAGCCCTGTTGCAGGCGAGACTAATGCGAGTCTATCTTTGGCGAACATTCTAACAACAACAACCTATTATGTCGCTTTAAATGATGGCGTTTGTGAAAGTGTGCGCGTCCCTGTAGTAGCGACAATAACTTCATCCGGCATTTCCTCTCCAACTACTACCGGAAGTTCTATCTGTACTGGCGGATCAGTGGTGCTAACGGCTGCCGGTGGAACAAACGGGCAATACAATTGGTACACCACCTCAACTGGTGGAACACCCATCGCTGGGGAAGTAAACAATTCGCTTACAACTCCTGTCCTTAGCACAACAACAACCTATTATGTATCCATTAACAATGGAACTTGTGAAAGCGCGAGAACATCCGTAGTGGCTCAAATTGATACGCCACCTGCAGCACCTGCTACTATAGGTAATTTATCTTGTGGAACTTCCGCTTTAATTCTCAATGCTTCTGGTGGAACCAATGGTCAATACAGATGGTACACTGTTGCAACCGGAGGAACTGCCATTACAGGAGAGGTGAACAGCGGATATGTCACGCCTTCGCTTAACACAACTACTTCTTATTTTGTGTCTATCAAAAATGGAACGTGTGAAAGCACAAGGACGTCTGTGATTGCAACAATCAATACACCACCTTCCGTTCCTACTACAATTGGCGCTTCCAACTGTACAGCGTCACCCTTCACGCTCAATGCATCAGGTGGAACTAACGGAGAATATCGCTGGTATACTGTGGCTACGGGAGGTACTGTCATAGCAGGAGAAGTCAACAGTTCATACGCAACTCCTTCGATCAGCGCAACAACAACTTACTATGTGGCTATTAATGATGGCACGTGTGAGAGTTCAAGAACGCCAGTTGCTGCCACTATAAACACAACTTTAACTGCACCAACTACTACAGGTAATGCATTATGCGGAACTGGTGTGGTTACCCTTACTGCTTCTGGCGGAACGAATGGACAATATCGTTGGTATGATGTTGCAACAGGAGGTTCTGCTTTATCAGGAGAAGTGAATAGTTCTTACACCACTCCTTCCATCAGCACAACAACTACCTATTATGTGTCTATTAATAATGGCACGTGTGAAAGTACACGAACTGCCGTAGTAGCAACAATCACCTCAACATTAACTGCACCTACAACTTCAAGTGGCTCCTTGTGCACAACTGGTGCGGTTACACTCAATGCTTCTGGTGGAACGAATGGACAATACCGCTGGTATACTGTGGCTACAGGAGGTGTTGCTTTAACTGGAGAGGTAAATAGTACTTACACCACTCCTGCCATCAGCGCAACCACAACTTATTATGTGTCGATTAATGACGGCACATGTGAAAGCCTGAGAACTCCAGTGATTGCAACTATTAACTCAACAATACCTCCACCCACTACAACGGGAAGCTCGACATGTGGAAATGGTGTGGTTATTCTCACTGCATCTGGCGGAACGAATGGACAATATAAATGGTATACAACTCTAGCTGGTGGCGCTTCAATCTCAGGAGAAATTAATAGCTCATATACTACTCCATCACTTAGTGCAACAACTACTTATTATGTTTCTATTAATGATGGAGCGTGTGAAAGCTCAAGAACTGCTGCAGTTGCAACTATCAATTCAACAGTAACCGCTCCCACTACAACCGGAGGTTCATCATGTGGAACTGGTGTAGCTACGCTAAATGCATCGGGTGGAAGCAATGGGCAATATCGTTGGTACACTGTGGTTTCCGGTGGAACTGCTTTAGCAGCAGAAGTGAATAGTTCTTACACTTCTCCACCCATTAGTACAACAACAACCTACTATGTATCTATCAGCAATGGCACATGTGAGAGTTCAAGAACGCCTGTGGTTGCAACTATTAACTCAACAGTAACTGCACCCACGACTACAAACAGTTCATTATGCGGACCTGGTGTAGTTACGATCAATGCTTCGGGTGGAACGAATGGACAATATCGCTGGTATACCGTGGCAACAGGAGGAACTGCTTTAACGGGGCAGGTCAACAGTTCTTATGCCACTCCATCAATCAGTGCAACAACAACTTACTATGTATCCATCAACACTGGCATATGTGAAAGTTTACGTTCTCCAGTTGTTGCTTCAATTAACTCGGTTCCTGCTAAGCCTATTGTTACAACTTCAGGATCAACGACTCTTTGTCCCACTCAGTCTGTTACTCTCTCTGCGCCTGTTGGTTTTACATTCGCCTGGTCTACTGGTGCCACCTCTCAGCAGATTACTGTTAGCACTGCCGGAAGTTTTACTGTTCAAATAACCAGCGCTGGTTGCACCAGCGTTTTATCCGATCCTATTGTTGTATCCAATGGAATATGCAACCAACCTCCGGTCATTGCCACTGCCGCACTTCAGGCTGAAGTGGAAGGATCTGTTTCCTTAACAATCACCAATCTTCTCTCAGATCCGGATAACAATCTTGACCTATCAACGCTTCGGATTATTCAGCAGCCCATAAGTGGTGCATCAGCTACGATTAACTCCAACAATGAACTGATTTTAAATTATCAAGGACTCTCCTTTGCGGGAATAGATGAACTTACGATTGAAGTCTGCGATTTAGTTGGCGAATGCGTGCAGCAAAAAATAACAATTGAAGTGCTTGGCGATATCATTGTTTACAACGCCATCTCACCAAATGATGATAACAAGAACCCGGCCTTTATTTTAAAATACATCGAGGCAATTGAAGAGACTAAAAACAATAAAGTCAGCATCTTTAACCGTTGGGGCGATCTGGTATGGGAAGGTGTCAACTATAACAATACCTCTGTGGTATTCACCGGTGCAAATAAAAATGGAAACGAATTACCAACCGGTACCTACTTCTATAAAATTGAATTTGTGAGTGGCCGGAAAACGGACTCCGGTTACTTGTCTCTTAAGCGATAACATCTATGAAAAAGATAATTTTTATTCTGCTCATTGTTTATAAAAGTGCTGAAGTGTTAGCCCAGCAAGATCCCTTGTATGCCTTGTACCTGAATAATCCTGTGGTGATCAACCCTGGTTTTACCGGCATCAACAACAACCTGATGACCAACCTTAGCTACCGCACGCAATGGTCTGCCTTTGACGGAAACCCCACTACTGTTGCTGCCAACGGACAAATCTCCTTGCTCAACAATAAAGTTGGCGCTGGAGCGCTGCTCGTCAGCGATAAAATCGGTGAAAACGTAAGCACAAGCGCGAGCGGATTGTTTTCATATAAGATTGAGTTGAAAGACAAACTATTTTCATTTGGCATGCAGGCTGGTTTGATGAATTTCAAAACAGATCCCGGCAAACTTAATTTCACCGATGCGGATGATCCGTCCTTCGCGCGGCTAAGCGAAACGAAGTTTAACCTTGGCGCTGGGGCGGTATTGAAAAGTGAAAAATACATCATCGGCCTATCCGTGCCACGCATGTTGGCCAACTCATTTAAAACAGTAGGTCAGTCGGTACAACTCTATCAGCAGCATTTTTACTTGTTTGGTTCTTACATTTATTTCGTAAACGAACGCATTTTGTTAAAGCCTTCAGTATTGTTTAAAGGTGTAAAGGGCGCACCTATTTCTACTGACTTAAACTTTATCGTTGACATTAACCGCGCGTATGCGGCCGGTATCTTCACCCGTAATTTCAAAGCCTTTGGCATAACTGCTCAGATCAACTTTCTGGAAAAATATAAACTGGCTTATCTCTACGAAGTGCCCACTAATAAATCGGTTGGCACTCAGTTTTCAACACATGAGGTGATGATTGGCTTTCGCACAGCCGTTTTAGGATTTCATGATCGGTCGCTTTCTAATTTTTAAAGACATCTAAGCCAATGCGACAGTTATAAGATTATCGCCTCCCAGGCCAATATCAGCTTCTACGAGAAACTGCAGGTACATCCGTATACAGAGGTAGTGAATAAAGGGATTATTGAAAAGTTGCTTTAAAAACGTCATAAGCAGCAGCACATTTTGTATAGTACATTTTGTATAGTACATTTTGTATAGTTTTTACTACCTTGGGTTTGAAAAACAGTACATCCATGGACAATCCTTTTGCTACCGTAGGGTACCTCGGCCCAGAAACTTTTTGTGACCGTGAGGTGGAAACAAAAAAAATCCTGGGTAACATAAAGAATGGAAGAAACACATGCCTGCTTGCCCCTCGCAGACTTGGGAAAACAGCTCTTATCCAACATGTATTTTATAGCCTCCCCAACTGGACATGCATTTATATTGACATCGCGGGCACCGCTACTGTGTCGGAATTTTTAAAGCGTTTTACCAGCGGCCTTTACAATGCAGGAAATAAAGGTGTTTCCGTACGAAATTTTCTTCAATCATGGAAAGCAAGTGTGGACTTCGATCCCTTTACAGGTGGGTTTTCAGCAGGCCTTTCATGGGTTAAACCAAACCAGGAAAAAAAGACGATTGAAGAAATCATGAGAGCGCTGAGTAAAACAAAAAACGTGGTCATTGCTTTTGATGAGTTTCAGGAAATAACCAACTATGATGATGACTCAATCGAAGGCTGGTTACGGAGCATCGCTACACAATTTCCCACCATACGATTTTTATTCTGTGGCAGTCACCAACGAATTTTGAGAGAGATGTTCGCCAACCAAAAAAGGCCTTTCTACCACAGTGCTGACTTGTTGCAACTTGGGAAAATTGACCCTACCGTGTATGCCGCATTTATTAAAGCAAACCTCAAGAAGGGAAAGTTAAAATTTCAGGATGAAAGCCAGGCCGATTGGATATACCAATACTGCAGGGGCTTTACCGCCTACATTCAGGAGGTATGCAACAGCCTCTTCGCTTTGGGGGTTTCTCCAATAACTGATGAGATCATCTTCAAATGCCTGGGTGACCTTTTATTAAAGTATGAACCATATTTTCTTTCTTACAAAAATAACCTCACCAAAACCCAATATGAGGTGCTGAAAGGTTTTGCTACAAAGGATAAAATCCATAAGGTAAACGGAAAAGAATTTATGGCCAGCGTGGGTATTTCAAACTCATCAGTCATCAACAGAACCATTGCATCCTTGTTGAAAAGTCTTTTCATCTATGAGGATACTGACCAACAGGGCAAATATTACTCCATGGACAACATTCTTTTTCAAAAATGGATTGAGCGCCAAATTCGATTGATGAGTTAATCACTCGCAGCAACTTAGTTTTTGCGCCTATGTTACGGGCTTAGTAGTTAGGACACCACAGAATTTCCACCATTAAATTATAATGTGTTTTCCAGCTACTGAACCCAGATTATTTAAACTGTCTGGTTTATTCTGAAAAAGTAGGACTATCTTGTTCCTACAAACAGACCAATTAAAACTTCAACAATCTCACATATGAAAACAACATCGATATTTTATTCTCTATTTCTCGCTGCGATTGTAATATCCTGTAGTACAAAAAAGGAAGAAAAGCAAAATGAAGTAGCTCCTCCGGTGGCAGAGAAAGTGCCACAAAAATTAAGTGGCGACCGCACAGACAATTACTATTGGATGAAACTTACTGATGCTCAAAAAACGGCCGAGCAAAAAGATGAACAAACACAAAAAGTACTCAACTACCTGACTGCCGAGAATGATTTTTTAAAAGCAAAGCTGGGACACACAGAAGTGCTTCAGGAAAAAATTTACAAGGAGATAATCGGTCGCATCAAACAGACTGACGAATCGGTGCCTTACAAAGACAATGGATATTGGTACTATAACCGATATGAAGAAGGTAAAGAGTATCCTATCTTCTGTCGCAAGAAAGGATCTCTCGATGCTTCAGAGGAAATTCTTCTCAACGTAAACGACATGGCCAAAGGACATGACTATTATTCTATCACCGGACTTCGTGTAAGTGAAGACAACAATTTACTAGCCTATGCCGAAGATAGTGTGAGCCGCAGAAGGTATACCATCTATGTGAAGGATCTTAAAACAGGTAAGATCACTGATACACCTATACCTAATACGGAAGGTAATGTGACCTGGGCCAACGACAACAAAACATTCTTTTACTCCAAAAAAGATTCTCTAACACTTCGCTCCCGCTGGATAGTTAAACATAAGTTGGGCGCTGACCCAACCAAAGATGCCAGCGTGTTCGAAGAAACAGATGAAACTTTCTACACAGGAATTTATAAATCTAAATCCGACAAATACCTGGTGATCTGGTCAGGGAGCACACTCACCAACGATTATCAAGTATTAAATGCAAATACCCCAGATGGAAAATGGCTAAACTTTAACACGCGTGAGCGGGGGTTAGAATACTCCATTGAACACTATCAGGATAAATTTTATGTGGTCACAAATCTCGATGCTCAAAACTTTCGCCTGATGGAAACACCAGAGTCCAAAACAGCAAAAGTAAACTGGAAAGAAAAAATTGCACATCGGAAGGATACTCTTTTGCAGGGCATTGAAATTTTCAAAGACTATTTGGTATTGAGTGAAAGGGCGATGGCCAATAACCTTATGCGTGTAATTGAACAAAAAACCGGTGCGCAGCACTACCTTAATTTTGGAGAGCAGGCCTACACTGTTTACCCTTCAATAAATATTGAATTCGACACACAACTATTGCGATATGGATATACCTCGCTCGCTACACCTACCTCTACGTTTGATTACAATATGAAAACAAAAGAGCGCAAATTATTAAAGCAGCAGGAAATTGTTGGTGGCTATGATCCAGATGACTTTCAAACAGAAAGGCTGTGGGCTACCGCTAAAGACGGAACAGAAGTACCTATGTCGATTGTTTACAGGAAAGGAATGCAGAAGGATGGAAATAATCCTACACTACTCTATGCATATGGTTCGTATGGTTCAAGCACTGATCCTACATTTTCTATCACCCGTTTAAGTTTACTTAACCGAGGCTTTGTTTATGCCATTGCACATATACGTGGTGGCCAGGAAATGGGCAGGCAGTGGTATGAAGATGGAAAAATGTTTAAAAAGAAAAATACATTTACTGACTTCATTGACTGTGCCGAGTTTTTGATAGCTGAGAAATATACCAATCCGGAAAAATTATTTGCAATGGGTGGAAGTGCCGGTGGCTTATTGATGGGTGCAGTGGTGAACATGAAACCAGAACTTTTTAAAGGTGTGGTGGCCAAAGTTCCTTTTGTAGATGTGATTACTACCATGGAAGATCCAAGTATTCCGTTAACCACGGGTGAGTTTGATGAATGGGGCAATCCGACAAATCCAGAGTCTTATATGTATATGCTAGAATATTCTCCTTACGATCAGGTGAAACCTCAGAATTACCCTAACATGTTAGTCACTACAGGGCTCCATGACAGCCAGGTGCAATTTTGGGAACCTGCCAAGTGGGTAGCCAAGCTGCGAGAAATGAAAACTGATAACAATACGCTGTTGCTTAGAACCAACATGGAAACAGGACATGGTGGTACAACAGGACGGTTTAAAGTGTATAAAGAGACCGCTCAGGAATTTGCATTTATTGTAGATCTGGCTGGCATTAAAGAGTAGGTAATCTCACCAAAAGTCATTTGCGAATGCTCCGTACCTATTTGGTGCGGGGCATTTTTCTTTATAGCCTTTTCCACTAAATCAAAAATCATCCTTTATAGGTATTTGACCTTGCTGTACAAGTGACTAAGTTTAATATCCAATAAACTCTTTATTGGAAGCTAGAATGGATCACTCTATACCCTATGGAATATAGAAAATTCGCTCCCTGCGCAGAACTTAAGCCTTTTGTAGAATGCTACTTCGTGTGGGAAGGAGAGGCTAAGGAATGTCTGGATGTGCAAAGCCCACCCAATAGTTTTAATGCCATGGTGTTTAACTATGCCGATCCATATGAGACATATCAAAACAGCACAACAAGAATGCCTGTGCCCAAAGCCTTTGTCTGCGGCCCGTTCACATCCAATTACCATCTCGTGTTAAAAGGTAAAATTGGAATGTCTGGAATAGTGTTTAGATCTTCTGCCCTTCATAATTTTTTTGGTATACGCATGTCTCAACTGGTTAATAGCAGGATGGCTTTAGTACTATTGCTACCTGACAGGGCAGAATCAATTTGGGGTAATGTCAAAGCTGCGAATACAAATGAAAGTCGTGTTAAAATATTGCAGGATTTTCTTTTATCACTTTTGCCGGAAGCTAAAGCACGGCTTTCGGTTATTGACGAAGCCGTAGAAATAATCGATGAACACAAGGGCAGCATCTCAGTTGAAACTGTTGCAGCGCAATTGAAAATAAGCAGACGGTATCTGGAAAAGAAGTTTCTTGAAAAAGTAGGAGTATCCCCTAAGTTCTATGCACGCATCAAACGGTTTGTTAGCCTTTCCAAAGAAGTGGCGTACAATGAAAAGTTTAGTTGGCAGGACATCGTCTTTGAATATGGTTTCCATGACCAATCTCATTTGGTGAAAGAATTTATGGAGTTCAACCAAATGAATCCTAGCGATTATCACATTAAACACAATGAATTGATACGTTTTGTGAAGCGCTGAACTATTTTAAGACATTACATAGTTCGGCTACTATTTCGCGAAATCTCTTTTCGTTGAGGTGTGAAAGATGTTTTACGATTAGGCTTTTATCAAGCGCAAAAATTTTATGCAGTCTCAAGAAACTCTTTAACGGAAGGGGTTTTGTCAGATTGTTATCTTCCAACAAAATTGTAAGGTCATCATCTTTGAATTTGCTGGTTATTTGCATCAGCAAAATGTCACCCGTTTGATTGATTCTCTCTCCAGAGAGAACTAATACGGGTCTTCGCTTTGTTTTGGTCCCATCTGAAAAAGGGAAATCTACCGCAACAATATCACCTTGTTGTACTTCCATCCTATTTTAGGAGGTCATCCCATCGATTATCTTCCTTGCTCAACCATTCTTTGGCAAGTGAGGCTTCATTGATGGAGGCTTCGATTGCAGCGGTTTTTTTAACAACTGAGGTTTTGGAGGTAATATCTTCTTTCAAAGCCTTGGCCAGAAGATTCGCTATTTTCTTGCGTTTAGGATGTGAAGACTCTCGCCACTTTTTGGCCGTGGTTTTGGCAACTTCAATCACAATGCGTTCCATAACTCGTTTTTATAGGTTTAAAACCAAAGATAGAAAATATACCTGCCAGCTGAAAGATCGTTCGCATTTTTACAAGTTTGAATAAGAGCAGAGGTTTAGTTTTAAATAAAAATTAAAACTCATGAAAAAAATAATCTATCTGGCCATTGCCGCCTTAGTGGTGATTGCCGCTGCCTCTCCCGAAAGGCCCGCTGACGTACAACTAAAAGGAGCCTGGAAAGCGATTCGCTCTCAATACGGAAAGGAACCTATGGTAACACTCACTGAAAGTGAAATCAGTCATAAACTATTTACCGGCACCAGGTGGTCTGCCGTTAGCTATGATAAAATCACTAAAAAAATTACAGGAACAGCGGGCGGCACATATACCATCAAAGGATCAGACTATCGTGAAACAGTTGAATACTACAGCTGGGATTCCGAGGTAGTAGGCAAGACTTTCAAATTTACCATGACCATTGAAAACGGGATGCTTCATCAAAAAGGCTTTATGGAATGGAAAGGTGACTCTAAATACAGTATCGATGAATTCTATTCACGCGTTGATTAAACATCTCTTCAAATACGTTTAACTTAACTTCCTTCTTATGAAAACTACTACCACCGAACACGAGAGCCTTGACGCGCTCAGCAAAAAAGGAACCTGCATCGAATTTTTCTCTGCGTATCAGGACATGGACTTGGATCGTATGTTATCACTGTGCGATCCGAACGGAACAATTTCTTTCGTGCCACTGGGCGATCCCTTCAAAGGAAAAATTCATGAAGTAGGTAAAGGCTTATGGGCAGCCATCATGGATGCGTTTCCCAATCTGGATAACACCGTTAAGAATCAGGTCTTTGATGAAACCACTAACACCGTTACTTGCCAGGTTGTGATTTTCGGCACACAGGAAAAGGATTTTGCTGGTATTACCTGTAAAAAGCAAGACTTCAATACTGAGCATATCTTTATTTTCCGTTTCAATGATGCTGGAAAGGTCACCGATCTTAAAATCAGCTGGGACCATGAAGGATTTGTTGGACAATTGACCAAATGACTGATTCGAATTTTAATAACCCCGTAAAATCAAAGTCTTAATTTGATTTTACGGGTTGACTAGATGAAACTACTAAAAGGAAGAAAGATACTTTTTCAGAAAATCAAATAACGAACAAATCCTGACCCCCTGCCCGTTTACATAATTTTCAGAAGATGGGGTTATGACAAAACCTGTTTTGCACTTCAAATCTTGCAAGCTATTGTAGAACCCTTTTGAAAGAACCGGGGCATTACTGAATTTTATTTCAATACAAGCCACCACTTTATTTCCTTTTTCAAGTACAACATCTGTTTCCGCTCCATCATGGGTTCGATAGTAATACATTCTCAGGTGCTCGGGCTTGGTAGTGTGTATCTGTTCTATCACATATCCTTCCCATGAATTTCCAACAATCACATTCGATTTCAAATCTTCCGTATCATTAAAGTGGAGAAGCCGATGCAATATCCCTGTGTCCCTCAAATAAAGCTTGGGCGATTTGATCAGTCTCTTTTTACTGTTGTGAGCAAAGGCAGGTAAACGATGAATGATAAATGCTCCTTCAAGAAAATCAAAATACCGCGCGGCTGTTGGCCCCGTTACACCGAGTGACCTGGCAAAATTTTCTGCCTGCAAGATATTGCCGTGAAAATGAGCGATCATCGTCCACATTTTTTGCATGGTGGTTCGTGTGAAATTGATGTTGTAAATCAAATTAAGATCACGTTCTAAGTATGACTTGATAAAAAAATCGAGCCATTGTTTTGAGTCAACTGCCGTCCTTGCCAAATAAGAAGATGGAAAGCCGCCCCTGAACCAATGTTTCTCTATCATTGGTTTCGGGCCAAGCTCAAGCAGCGTAAAGGGAGAAAGTTCCAGGTAAGCTATCCTTCCGGCCAGCGATTCTGAAACTCCTTTAATCAGCTCGGGTGATGCCGAACCTGTTAGCAGAAACCGACTGGGCACACGGTTGTTGTCAATCAATGGACGCAAGACCTCAAAGAGTGCGGGCATAAACTGCACTTCATCAATGATCACGCACTTTTCGCTATGCTGCGCCAAATATGATTCTGCATCCTGCAGTTTAAGTCGGTCTGCCGGACGCTCCAAGTCCAGGTAGAGCACTGGTTTTTTCACGGTTAAAGCAATCTGTTTGATCAACGTAGTTTTGCCAACCTGCCGCGGGCCCAATACACAGACAGCAGGAAAATTACGAACCAGTTGAAGCAATTGCTTTTCGATTCTCCGTTTAATCATGCTGCAAGGTAATAATATTACCCCGTAATCTCAAAATGACATTTTAATATTACGGGGTTAAAGCCATGCCTTTCATGATGTGGTTAGCGCAATAGTCGGGAAGCCAGCCGCAGGTTAAACGAGGAAGGCAAGGTCACCGATCTTAAAATCAGCTGGGACCATGAAGGATTTGTGGGGCAATTGACCAAATGACTGGTCAGGTATTATGCCATCGATTATCGTTGGGCATTTCAAATAAAGCAATTGCGGGCGAAGGGATTTTTATTTATTGAAAGCAAATCCTCAGAAGTTGACGATGATCTTGCCCTTCGCATGTTTACTTTCGCTATGACGGTGAGCCTCTGCCATTTTTTCCAACGGGTATTTCCGATCAATAATAACGTTGAGCTTGCCTTCGCGAACCCATTGCGCCAATTTCAAAATTTTTGGCTTAGTTGGATCAGCAAAAATAATTTTAAACTTTTTCTTTCTTACCGCATTTAGAGCCATATTAATCATTCCTAAGAGAGACGGTAATGTACTAATCAACATTCCGTTTCCTTTCAATGATTTTTTAGCATCATCAAATTTCAGCACACTGGGGGTGTCAAAAATGATGTCATACCTTTTACCATTATCCAGAAAGTTTGTTTTAGCGTAGTCGATTGTTTCATCTGCACCCAATTGTTTTACGCCATCGAAATTTACGCCACTGCACACAGCAGTAACATGTGCCCCTGCCGATTTTGCAAGTTGTACAGCAAAGGAACCAACCGAACCATAGGCTCCATTTATGAGCACGTGGTCGCCTAGTTTAATCTTGCCCAACTCATACAACGCATCCAGGGCGGTGGTACCTGCTATCGGCAATGCAGCACCATAGCTAAACGTCACCTCTTCCGGCAACGGAATGACCTTGCTTTCTTGCACAGCTACATATTCGGCATAACCTCCAGCTCTTCCCAGAAATACGATAACACGATCGTCCACTTTAAATTCTTTTACGGCAGGTCCCACTTCGGTTATTACGCCAGCTGTTTCTCCCCCTAAAATTTTGGGAAAGGTAAATCCAGCCATAAACCACATGCTGCCATTACGCACCATCCAATCGTATGGATTGATAGATGCCACCACATTTTTAACTAAAACTTCATTGGCTTTAATCTTGGGCATAGGCATTTCAACCAATTTGAATGCTTCCGGGGGGCCATAGGTATCAAGGGAGATAGCTTTCATAATTTCATGATTAAACAGATTGCAGTTGAGGCTACAATTAGTAAATTTAGTTTAATGTGGCAGCCTGTAAAAATTAATCTTTGCCGGTTAATGCAAGAGCTTACTGACGCTCACCAGCTTCAGGCGCAAGCCGAAGGGATTGGCATTGTTTTGTTAAGTCCACCGGACTTACCTGAAACGGTTTTCGAAGATGCCCCATTGCGACATGATATTACCCACCTCATCCAGGGCCTTCTGGATTTAATGCCTGATGGCAATATTATCACCCTTTCTGTTGAAAATATTCAACCACATTCTTGTGAAGTACTGATAACCGCCACCGGCATAGATCTTTCCATGTATGTGGGGATGATCAAAGTATGCCAATTGCCTATAAAGATTATCCCTCAAGGGAAACCAATTAGTGTCTATCGAATCAATTTAATATTGGCTGAGTCACCTACCGAAGAAACCGGATCTATGCCGATCTCTCTCGATGGCCACGCGATGAATTTCTTTGCTGAAGTACAACAGCGACTTCAGACCCATTTCAGCAAAACGGAGAACCTCATTAATTCGCTTCATCAGAATAATCCGCGAGAAGGGGCTTTCATGACAAAAGTAAATGAGTTGATTTTAAGTAATCTAGATAACATGCAATTTGATGCTAACCACCTGGCCGAAGCAATGAATATGAGCCGCACCCAGTTGTTTCGAAGGCTAAAACCCTATAGGAAATCTACAGCAGCTTATATAAAAATCATAAGACTTAAAAAAGCCAAAGAGCTTCTGGAGACCACCGATCTGCGAGTTGGAGAGGTGGCCTTTAAAACTGGATTTGAAACGGCATCGCATTTTACCAAAGTATTTACCAGACAATATGGTTTTAATCCATCCATGATCGGCAAGCCCCGCCACAATGCAACAAATGAATAAAAGAATGCAACATTTGAACTACTGTAGGAAAAGAACAGGAAGTACATTTGATTAAACAATCGAAAATGACAGGCGCAAAGAAAAACAAGGAATTTATCATGCGGTTTGTCAATTCATTAAGCGGAATTCACAAGACGCGCAAACAGATTGAAGAATATGTGACCGATGAGCAATTGATCGAACATCTTCTTTTTTTTGATACCGTATTTCCGGAAAATGAAATGCTTGTTGATGAGATAACTACCGATGGAAATCGGGTTATTTTCCGCTCGCGACTTAAAGGAAAACACGAGGGTAAAATTAATGGTGTCCCTCCCACCTACAGGAAAGTTGAATTTCCGATAGTGTTTGGCTGTGAAATTGAAAACGCGAAGATCGTGCATCACTGGTTAATTGCCGACCAAGCATTGTTAATGGAACAAATGGGTGTAACGATGCCACTATCAGTCATTCAAGCAAACTAAAAGAGCATGAATCAAACTAAAAGGAATAAACAGTTCATTATCAGGTATGCAAATGCAATGAATGGTGCGGTTAAAACCAGGGAGCTGATTGAAGAATTTGTAGCCGATGAAAAATTGATTGAACACATTCTGTTTTTTGAAAGTGTATTTCCCAGGTATGGTGGTGTGATCGAAGAAATTACAGCTGAAGGTAATCGTGTGATCTTAAAAATGACAATGAAATGTAAGCACGAAGGCATGTTGAATGGCATACCACCAACTCACCGCGAGTTTGAAACTTCAGCCGTAATAGGGTATGAAATAGAAAACGAAAAAATTCAGAGCACATGGCTTGTGTCAGACCCGTTGAACATTATGAAGTTGCTGGGACTTGAGGAAGAAGTAAATATGGAAAAGGTGCCAGACCGGAATCAGGCACAGTAAGGTTTTCTTATTCTCTATTAACAATTTTTTTAAAAGCAAGTCATTGCTTCATGGGCTTGCCTTAACAAAAAATATCGTTCGCATTTTTACAAGTAGGGGAAGGATATAGGTTTTAGTTTTAATCATTGGTTACAAAGCACATGAAATTTCATAAAGCATAATTCACCTGAAGAAAAATTGACCGGTAGACAAAAGACATAAGTAGTAAGACAAAAAATATAATCTTATGAAACAAACTATTCTTTTATTGATCGCTATTACACTGGGCTTAAATACAATTGCCCAAACCATACGCATTGCCGATAACAATGCTAATGCGCCAACGGGTGCGAATATTTTTACCGGAGCGAATGCTTTGCAAAATGCAATAAATGCAACTGTGGCAAACGATATTGTGTATGTACAACCCAGCCCCACCACCTACGGCACTGCAACCATCAACAAACAAATAACCCTGCGCGGGATTGGTTTTGCAACGGGTCAACCTTTCTATTCTGCTGTTGGGATTATCACCCTTACCAATCGATCGGATAACACAAGCAATGCCAGTGGAACCTTGCTGGAAGGCTTATACGGGGGAGGCGCTAACATCAATCTGGGGGCACCAACAGGCGGTGGTTACACGCTGCAAAATATTACTATCTCTAACTGTATCAGCTTTAATATCAATCGGACCAGTGGCTACCAACCTACTGACAACGTAACCATACAAGATAGTCAGGTTCAATTAACATTCGCAAGTGCTGGCGTTTCCAATCTATTTGTGAGAAGGAACTATTTGTATCTGAATTTTTACATGTCAAGTCAGACGTCTACCAATGTGATCATTAGCAACAACATATTTGCTCAGGCTATGTTAATACATTTTCTCAATTCAACTATTGTGGGCGGCATTATGGCAAACAATATTTTTTTGGGTGGCACCAATCCATCCGGCTCACGATTAGCCACCTTTCCTGGTGGTTCTGGCATTACAACAATGATGACAGATTGGCTAGTGACCAATAACATATTTTATGGTTGCGCGCCTACTTGTAATAATGTAGGATTCGAGCGCAACACGTTCACGAATAATATTTCGGTAGGTACTACCAACAACGCATTGCCTCCGGCAGGCACCGGCACAGGAAACACTGGCAGCGGAAACATAGTAGGTCAAGACCCGCTATTTGTAAACGCGCCCTTCGGTGTCGCATACACCGGCAATGAGGATTTCAATTTGCAAGCCGGTTCACCCGCCAAAAATGCAGGGTTTGACGGAACCGATATGGGTATCACCGGAGGGGGTTATCCGGTCACTGAAGGGAATATTAAATTTAAGAACACAGCTATTCCGGTAATCACGGTCTTTACACCGGTTAGCATAGTTCCACAAAACCAACCGGTGAAGGCGAATATTAAAGCCAAGAGTAATTGACCTCATCCGGCCTTCGGCCACCTTCTCCAGAGGAGAAGGGAAGCGGTCTAAAGATAAGTCAGGAGAGGGGAGGAGTGATATTGAATAGTGGATGAAACGAAGTAGTAAGTAGTGAATGGGAGTAGAAAAAATGGAGTGGTGATAGACAACACAGCTTCACAAAAAAGATGAACAAGGCTCAAAACAGTTTTAAAAAATCGGCAGGGGAAAGAATGGGTATGCCACGGAAAGGATGGAGTTCTTGTAATTTACCATCGCCTGTAATAATGCAAGTTGCACCGACTGCCACCGCAACTGATAAAAACTTGTCATCATCTGGGTCGCGACAAGCCTTTATTTCGACTTCCGGTTCAATAAAAAGACAAGTTCGTTTTACTCTTGCAATCGCTTCCGCGCGATCTTCATCAGGCATGTATTTTTTGAATTTATTCCTGATAAAACGGGTCGCAAATTCTTCCAGGATTGCGGACGTGCAAACGAGAGTTCCTGTTGCCACAGCTTTATCAAATGCCTGGGTGCTAACAGATCCTTCCTTTAATTGTGCACTGATTAAAGCATTGGTATCAAATACAAAATACTTAGGCATCCTTTTTCAACAGGTCATCAAGAATTTCTTGTGTAAGGCCTCTTTCTGTAGCGTTCTTACGAACGCGGTCAAGAAACTTACGATATTCAGGCAATTCCTTCTGCACTCGCTCGTCATGCGCTTTAGCCATTTCTTCCGATGGACGGGCATAGCCCAAGGCAGGTTCGTTCACCTTGGCACTTTCAGTTGCCTCTACGGCCAACTGCAACGCAGAAGCGATCTTTCTCTTCTCTTGTTTGCTGCTGCTGCGCCATTTTTTGGCAGTAGTCTTGTTTACTTCAATCACAATCCGCTCCATAGTATTCCTTTTTTAAATACGATAAACAAATATAAAAAATTAAACCCGCTCACTTTAACCCCTGCATTATGAAAAACACCGCACTACTTCTGCTACTTTTAATGGGCTACACCGCCACAGCGCAAACAACACGCATTGCGGATAATACTCCTAACCGGCCAACAGGCGCTAACATCTTTGCCACTATACAAGCAGCGGTGAACGCTGCTGTCCCTGGTGACATTGTGTACATCACACCCAGTCTTACCAGCTATGGCGATGTAACTATTAGCAAACGCATAAAGTTGGTTGGTGTGGGGTTCAATACACCCGAGCTTGGAAGCAGAAGTTCAACTTTAGGTACTATTACCTTACTCTCGAGTGCTGATGGTGTGAACTCTACTTCGAACTCAGAATTCAGGGGCTTTAGTTTTTTTTCCTTCAATTTTGCTGCGGGCGGTGTGGGCACACTTCCTTACAATGATATTTTGATTGAAAAAATCAGTGGCGTGTATATTAACTATTCAGGCACACCAAATGCCATAAATAATTTGACTATTAAAACTTGTGCTGCACAATCGATAAATCTGTATACCAATACAAATACACGCATCTATCAAAACGTAATACAAGCAGTTGCCTGTACCGAAGGTATTAAACTGCAATTAGCCACTAATGCACTAATTACAAATAATCTCATTTACACAAATGGCGCGTGTGGATACTCCATAATCGATATCACCAATTCAACCAATACGCGTATAGAACACAATCTTTTTTCAGGAAACTTCATTGCGTTTAGAAACTTAACTAATACTCCGGTTACCAACAATATTTTTTATGGAGTAAACCCTGGGTCTACTGGCGCTTCCAATTTTAGTATAAATGTGTTCAGTAACAATTTGGTTACTCCCGCTGCCACCATGCCTCCCGCTGCTGTTGGCGGTGGTGCTAATTCCGGCTTGGGCAACCTGGCCAATCTATCTCCTTTATTTGTAAATGGGCCAGCCTCGGCCACATCGTTTTTGGCTGGGTACGATTATTCCTTTCCTAATACATCGCCTTGCTATAATGCAGCTACTACTGGTGATAACATCGGACCTTCGGGTGGGTTGTATCCGCTAGCTACCACCGTGGTATTTGCACCTTCGGCCATCCCACTCATTACGCTCTTTAACAATAGTGGCGTAGTGCCACAAAACCAACCGTTGAAGAGTAATATTAAAGCGAAGAGCAACTAATTATGAATAAGCCGCATTTTTCTTCGCCCCTCTACGAATGCGTTGCGCTCTCTGCGGTAAAATTTTTAACCGCAAAGGCCGCAGAGGTGCGCATATCTAAAATTCAGACAAATGGATTTATAATCGAGAGTGTTTCGATTTTTTGGCCGTGGCGCAAGTCTTCTGAATACAAAGTTGTGCATGAAGCACTTAATGCAGACGCTATGATAAGACTATCCCAATGCGACAACTGGTATCGCAACGAGATGTCAAAAGCACTTCGCAATTCATTTTCAGATACGGGGCTAACCGTGGTTTGTTCAATCATGGTAGCCATGCTGGCAAGCGCATTGGCTCGTGTAAACTTTAACTTCTTAATCAGTACGTTGATCGTTTCCATAGCTACCTGCGGACTAATAACCGGGTGTCTGGCGATAATAGACCGAGCGATATCGCGCTTGGGTGATGGAGTATCCAGGGCATACACCACCACATTAGAATCAACAAAAAAATCAGCGCTCATTCGCTTCTTCGCGGTTGAACTTAAAGTTAGTCATATCAACTGCTACAGAATCCCAAAAAGCAAAAGCTTCCTCCAACGATTTCTTTTTGACAGAATTCTTCTCCTCTTTCTCCAATTCAAACGCCAATACCTCCAGCTCTTTGCCAACCAACCTATCAGGAAGGTTGATGATGAGCCTGTTTTCCTTAGCCACCACAATAGCTCTGTACATAACAATAGTATTTTTTCAAAGATACTTAGAAATAAACTGAATAAACAGTCCGCTTTACGTGACACAACCCTTAAGGCACTATGAAAAAACTACTTCTCCTCGTATTCGGAGTGTTGTTCGCTTACCTGGCTCATGCCCAGCCCAACATCACAGCAGCCGAATATTTTTTTAACAGTGATCCAGGTCCGGGAAATGGAATATCAATTCCTATCACAGCGGGTACTACTATCGATATTGTAAATTTTGATATTCCCACAACTTCACTTCCTCTTGGCTGGCACACAGTGCATGTGCGCGCACGCGATGCTAATAATGTGTGGGGCTTTTATGAGAGCCGTAAAATATACATACGTGAGGGGCCAATTATTATTCCGCCTGATCCCATTTATCAAGTCTCCCAAATGGAATATTTCTACAACACTGACAATGGTGTTGGCACAGGCACGCCAATCACCATTACGCAAGGCGATAACATTGATGTGGTCAATGAAAATCTTGCTAACAGCTTGCCCGTTGGCTGGCACACCGTGCACGTGCGCACGAAGAATACCAACGATGTATGGGGCTTTTATGAGAGCCGCAAGATTTACATACGTGAGGGGCCAATTATTATTCCGCCTGATCCCATTTATCAAGTCTCCAAAATGGAATATTTCTACAACACTGACAATGGTGTTGGCACAGGCACGCCTATCACCATTACGCAAGGCGATAACATTGATGTGGTCAATGAAAATCTTGCCAACAGTTTGCCCATAGGCTGGCACACCGTGCACGTTCGTACAAAGAATACCAACGATGTATGGGGCTTTTATGAAAGCCGAAAATTTTATGTGCGAGAACCACCAACACCATGTTGTGTGCCTCCATCACCTATTGTTGAGTTAGAGTATTTTGTAGATGCTGATCCTGGTGTTGGATTGAGTTCTACTAAAGTTACCATCAACCCATCTCTCTTAAACATAGACCTTGTAGATGAACCTTTGAATGTAGGCACACAATCATTAGGAGCCCATAAAGTTTATGTGAGAGCAAAAAACCAGGCCGGTGAATGGAGCATGAGCGAGCAGGCAAATTTTTCCGTCATCGCCTCATGCCCCATTTTAACGGCACCTTCAGCCACGGGTGTTGCGCGCTGCGATGCCGGGCCTGTTACTCTTACCGCATCAGGGGCTGCAGGTGGTGAAACTTATAGATGGTATGCAACGGCTTCTTCACTCACACCTTTGTTTACAGGAAATCCTTACACAACAGCAAGTCTTAGTGTGAACACTACATTTTATGTAACAGCGTTTAATCCCACCACCTATTGTGAAAGTGCACGCTCGCCCGTTTCGGCTGACATATCGGGCATAGCCAAACCTGCATTGAGTATTTCTGGAACTCTTTCTGTATGCGAAGGAACCACACAAGTGATCACAGCTCCTTCAGGTTTCACTACCTACACGTGGAGTAATGCATTAACCACGCAACAAATTACGGTGGCTACATCCGGTAGTTATTCAGTGGTGGTCAATAATGGAATATGCTCAAGTCCTCCTTCCGATGCGTTTGTATTTACGGTGAATACAAAACCACCGAAGCCAACTATTACCGCAACAAATGGCGGTTCACTTTGCGGCACAGGAAGCGTTACGCTTAGTGCGCCCACCGGACTTTCTTCTTATGCATGGTCATCGGGCCAAACAACGGAGACTATTAATGTAACGACTGTAGGCAGTTTCTTTGTTACAGTTACCAATGCCAGTGGTTGTCAGAGCGTGGCTTCCGATCCCTTCCCTGTTACATCTGCAGCTTTATCCAAACCAACTGTTACAGTTACCGGCAACACCGCTTTGTGCAATAGCAGCACTGTTGATTTATCAGCACCTTCAGGTTTTAGCAGCTATGCATGGTCCACTGGAGCGACCACCCAAAGCATTACGGTAAGCACGGCAGGTTCATACACCGTAGTTGTTTCCAACGGAGGTTGCACTAGCCCTGCATCAGATGCTATAGTAGTAACAACGGTTGCTGTTCCTGCAAAACCTTCCATAGTTATTACAGGAAGTACTGCATTGTGCAATGGCGCTTTTGCAGTATTGTCAGCGCCTACAGGCTTTTCTAATTATGTGTGGTCGAATGGCGAATTGACAAGGCAAATTGTTGTCGCCATCGCGGGTAGCTTCACGGTGCAAACCGGTAATGCTTCCAACTGTTTGAGTGTTGCTTCTGATCCAACAGCGATTACGTTAACCGGGGCTCCATGCGGTGGAGTAACAACACCTTCTATTACAAATGCGAGCCGATGTGGAAGCGGAACAGTTATTTTGAATGCAAGCGGAGCTACGGGCAGTCAGATATATCGCTGGTACGATGCACCCACTGCAGGCACTTTAGTTTTCACAGGTGCCGCATTTACAACCCCATCCTTGATGAGTACAACATTTTATTATGTGGTTATTTATGATCCATCCGTTACGGCAGAGAGCAATCGGGTGATTGCCATCGCAACGGTTGTCAATCTGGCCAAACCTGTTACCGATGTTACCGGAACAGTTTCAATTTGCGCAGGAGGCAATACAGCGATCTCTGCACCATCAGGATTTGCAACCTATTCATGGTCTAATGGGGCTACGTCACAGCAAGTGACAGTCTCTGCAAGCGGAAGTTTTTCTGTACAGGTAGGTGATGGTACGTGCACAAGTGTTTCATCAGATGTCGTTACAGTAACATCAGTAGTGGTGCCTGTAAAACCTGCTATTACAATTACAGGTAATCTCGCACTGTGCAATGGTGCATTCGTTGGGCTTTCCGCTCCTAATGGTTTCACTTCTTATTTATGGTCTACAGGAGAAACCACAAAGCAGATTGTTGTTTCTACAGCAGGAAGTTTTTCAGTTCAAACGGGTAATGCTTCCAACTGTTTAAGTGTTTCATCCGATCCTGTTGCCGTTACTTTAACAGGATCGAACTGCACGGTGTCAACTGCTTCACCCACCGCCACAGGTGCGAGCCGATGCGGATCAGGTACCGTATCGTTGACTGCAAGTGGCGCATCAGGCAGTCAGGTATATCGTTGGTATGATCTGCCATCGGCAGGGACAATGTTGTTTACGGGTTCACCTTTTACAACACCTGATCTGACTACCAATACTTCCTTCTATGTTTCCATCTTCGATCCCACTACGGGTGAGAGTAATCGCGTGATTGCAAATGCAACCCTCGTTAATCTTTCTAAGCCTGTTACCGATGTAACCGGGACAATTGCGATTTGTGCCGGAGGCAGCACACTTATTTCTGCACCCGCTGGGTTTATTCAATACAAATGGTCGGATGGATCGGATAAACAACAATTACAAGTGACCGCAGCCGGAAATTATTCAGTTCAAACAGGTGACGGCACTTGTCTAAGCGCTTCTTCTGATGCAGTAACAGTTACGATTGAATCACCACCATCAAAACCAACCATCACAACAACAGGCAGTTCAACTTTATGTAGTGGTCCGGTTACACTTTCTGCCCCGGGTGGCCTCAGTTATTTATGGACGAGGGGCGAAACAACCCAAAGCATAACTGTTGCGCAAGCTGGTAGTTATTCAGTAAGTGTAACGAATACAAGCGGATGCGGCAGCGTAAGCTCCGATCCATTTGTAGTAACGGCTTCCATTGGAAAGCCCGCAGTTTCACTAGTAGGCAGTAACACTATTTGCGATAATCAAACCACTACATTGGTGGGTCCTATAGGATTCAATTCTTACAAATGGTCATCGGGTGAGACAACCCAACAATTAATCGTTACTAAATCCGGCTCGTACACCTTGACGGTTACCGATGCCGGAGGCTGTACAAGTGTATCTTCAGATGCTAAAATTATTACAGTTAACGTCTCCCCTATTCAACCGATCATTACTACCTCAGGAGATATTTCCTTTTGCGTTGGCAAGCAGGTTACTCTTAAAGGCCCTGATGGGTTGAGTTACACGTGGTCTAACGGTGCCACAACACAAGCCATCACTGTGACTGAAACCGGTAGTTACTCGCTGGTTGTTAAAAATTTGAATGGCTGTGCTAGTGAAGTTTCAGCTTCGGTTTTGGTAACTGCCAATGTATGCTCTACTAACCCACCTATTATTGAAGACAAGCCAGTACGTACATCCGTAAATGGAAGAGTAACAACGCCTCTCGCTGAATTTTTTAGTGACAAGGACAATGACGTTGATCTTGCCTCGATTGAAATACTTACCCAACCGTCAAGTGGTGCGAAAGCTTTTATTGACGCCAACAATAATCTTGTTCTGGATTACCAGGGTAAACTCTTTGCGGGAGATGAAACAATCTCCATAAAAATTTGTGACCTAGCTAAAAACTGCACTTTCGGTGAACTAGTGATCCGGGTGGCTGGAGATGTTGTCGTATACAACGCGATCTCTCCTAATGGGGATGGGCTAAATGAAACATTGTATTTAGAATACATTGACTTACTTACCGAAACAAAGAAAAACCGTGTGAGAATTTTCAACCGATGGGGAGACGTAGTGTACGAAGCGGAAGATTATAACAACACTACTATTGCTTTCAAAGGAATTGGAGCTAATGGAGAGGCCTTACCTCCTGGCACGTATTTCTATCGGATGGATTTTACTAGTGGTGTACCATTTAAAACAGGATACTTTTCCTTACGGAGATGACTATGAAAAAACTAATTCTTACAGCAACCTTACTGGTAGCTTACCTGGTAGGTGAATCGCAACAAGATCCGATTTACGCACAGTATCTCAACAATCCAGTCTTGCTGAACCCCGCTTACACGGGCATTAATAATAAGTTAAATGCAGTAGTAGGCTATCGGAAGCAATGGGCTGGATTTGACGGCAATCCCACTATGATAAATTTCAGCACCCACATGTCGTTGTACCAAAATAAAGTAGGCGCAGGTCTGATGCTGGTTCAGGATAGAATCGGGGACACACGAACTACAGAAATCAACGCGATGTATTCATACAAATTAGAATTCCGCGACTACGTGTTATCCTTCGGATTATTGACGGGAATGGTTTCCTTACAAAATGATCCGAGTCAAATTAATCCACTGGATCAAAATGATCCTTCGTTTGCTTTCACGAAAGAATCTAAATTCAATTTCGGCAGTGGTGTAATGCTAAAGAGCGAAAGATTATTGCTGGGAGTTTCAGTGCCTCACCTCATACCGTCATCCGTAGGTCAGGGCGGTCAACAGATGAACATATACGCGCAGCATCTATACCTTCTTGGAGCTTATGTTATTTACCTTTCAGAATATGTTCGTCTAAAACCCTCCGTACTATTAAGAGCCACTAAAGGTGCGCCTATGTCAGCAGATCTCAATTTTAATTTGAATTTGGAGCAGCGGTATACCCTTGGAGTTTATACACGCAATCTCAATACATTTGGTGCTCTTGTTCAAATGAACATTAAGGACTATCGATTGGGCTATTCTTTTGAAGTGCCTTCCGATAAATCACTAGGCGCTAACTTCACTTCACACGAGATCAGCCTTAGTATATCATTGGGGCCATTATCTTATCACGATCGAGCGTTTAGTAATTTTTGAAATACTAAAGGCAATCTGATTACTTTGAACTCTGCAGTAACACTTAAGCGAGTTTTAGAAGCCTGTTATTAATCTCCTTCACAAACCCAGGCCCTTCATACACAAAACCCGTGTAAATCTGAATCAAATCTGCTCCAGCATTTATTTTTTCCACGGCATCTTCCGGTGACATAATTCCTCCCACTCCAATGATTGGAAAATTTTTTCCAAGCCTCGAGCGCAGATAGGCAATCATTTCATTGGATCGATTCGCTAAAGGTCTACCACTTAATCCACCATTGCCGATAGCTTCAAGAGTGGTGTGACTTGTATTCAACCCATCTCTTGAAATCGTAGTATTCGTGGCAATCACGCCATCTGCCTTTGTGGCTACTAAAACTTCTACTACATCGTCCAATTGAGAGTTGGTTAAGTCTGGTGCTATTTTTAGCAAGACCGGTTTAGGTTGGTGGCTTTTGTTACTAAGTTCTTTTACGTGATTCATCAATTGCATGAGTGGTTCCTTCTCTTGCAACTCGCGAAGGCCTGGTGTGTTGGGTGAACTCACGTTCACAACAAAATAATCGACATATGGGTACAGTGTCTGAAAACAATACTCATAGTCTTCAAAAGCTTTTTCGTTGGGTGTGACTTTATTCTTACCAATGTTGCCCCCAATAATAACTTTTGACTTTCTTTTCTTCAATCGCTCAACCGCCTCGGCCACACCACCGTTGTTGAATCCCATTCGGTTAATGAGTGCCTGATCTTGTGGGAGTCTGAACAATCGAGGTTTAGCATTACCCGACTGAGGCTTGGGTGTCAGCGTTCCTATTTCAATAAATCCAAAACCAAAGCAGGCGAGTTCATCAATCAGTTTTGCATCTTTATCAAAACCTGCGGCAAGACCAACAGGATTTGGAAAATGTAGACCTAGTATTCTTCGCTCTAAACGTTTGTGCTGAACTGAGAAACCAGCTTTTATAAAATTGCTAAAGCCGGGGATTTTTCCAGCAACGCTTAAAACCTTAAAAGTAAAGTGATGGATAGTTTCGGGATCGAAAAGAAAAAGAAACGGGCGGATGAAAAATCGATACATGCAATTACTTCTTCTTACTTTTTTTGGTCTTGGGTTTATTCGGAAATCTTTTGAAGCCTGTATCTACCGTCTGATCAATTTGAGCAAGCAGGCTAGCTTGGGTAAATGTGGTAACTGCATTTACACGCCAGATAAGATTACCACCTCTGTCATTTAAATCTATTATAAAACTACCTTCATTATAATCCCTCATCGTAGCACCTCTAGATTCTACTCCAGGCGTGCCACCCAATGGGCCTGCGTTGTAAACTGAAGAACGTTCCATCGAACCGATAACATAGGATACAATCAAATGCGCGTTTGAATCCAACCGCTGAAGACCTCTTTCTATTAATTCGCGTTCGATGGCATCATTTGCGATCTTACGCGTTTTAGCTTCATCCAAAATTCGCTTATCCTTAGGCGTGATTACTTCTTGTTCGCCAAACTGGAATGTTTTATAGGCAGACATATCTTTTTTCTTATCATACTCAACTTCAATAGATTGGGCATGAAGGCCAATTACCGCGACATATAATAAGATCGTTAATACCATTTTCATGCGGTAAAGATAGTCAAAATAGGCATTAGGACTTAGGCATTTTTAAACACCTAAGACCTAATCCCCAAGGCCTATCTAGCTTCTTGGATGAAAATCCTTGATCACCTGCTTGAGATAATCACGGTCGAGGTGAGTGTAAATTTCTGTTGTCGTGATAGATTCATGGCCCAACATCTCTTGAACAGCTCGCAGATCGGCACCTCCTTCAATTAAATGAGTGGCAAACGAATGTCGAAAAGTGTGAGGGCTAATGGTCTTCTTTAATCCAATTTTTGCGGCCAGTCCTTTTATGATAAGAAAGATCAATACTCGCGTGACTTTCTTCCCGCGCGGGTTAAGAAAGACATATCCCTCAAATCCTTTTTGAACAGCGATATGCACCCGAATTTCTTCGAGGTAAATTTTTAAATATTTTAAAGCATCCCTGCCAATGGGAACAAGCCGCTCTTTATTTCCCTTGCCAATCACCCTTAAAAATCCGATATCAAAGTAGACGTGATCTATTTTTAATTCAACAAGTTCTGATACACGCAATCCTGAACTGTACAACGTCTCAAGCATAGCTCTGTTTCTTCCTCCAGCGGGAGTTGAAAGATCTATACTTTCCAATAATTTTTCTATTTCCAAGTAGCTTAACGTATCGGGTAATTTCCTTCCAAGTTTTGGACCCTCTAACAGACTGGTAGGATCTTTCTCAAGCAGCTCCTCAAATAATAAATATTTGTAAAATCCTTTTATTCCAGAAAGAATCCGAGCCTGGCTGTGGGCACTCATACCCAACTCATTTACATAGTGGACAAAGCCCTGCAAATGTTTGTAAGAAACTTGAACAGGGCTAAGGGAAGGGTGAGTCATCTCAACATACTGGCTTAACTTCTCCACATCGCGCAAATAGGCTTCAATGGAATTGTCTGAGAGGGACCTCTCCAGCTTGAGATAGCTTTTGAAATGCTTGATGTGAAAATCCCAGGTCAAAGCGTTAATGATTAGTCCTACTTGCTCGTGATAAAATCCAGACAGGCAAGCACAAATGTGCAAATTATTTTAACTTGCCTGCAAGGAACCGTAATTTAGTACATCCTAATGCCAAAGATTTTTCAATATCTCGGTTATATAATTCGATTTTACACAAATGATCATTTGCCTATTCATGTTCATGTAGGGTATCAGGGTAAAGAAGTCAAGGTCGAGTTTATAATTCAAGGCGAAATGGTAATTTTACTTTTTAAGAGGGTTCGTGGGAAGAATCCACTTACCGAAGCTGAGGCAAAAGAAGTTGCTATTTTTTTAAAATCATATCATAAAAAAATAATTCAAAAATGGGAACAAATATTTATCTACCATCAACCCGTAAAATGCGAAGTGCTGCTAAAAAGACTCAAGCGAAAATAGTGGCCGCTTATTCAATCGACTCATTTTCGGTTGCTTTTGTATTTGATAACGGGAAAATAAAGCGAATAGACTTTTTGCCAGTTTTTCAAAAATATGTGAAAGGAGAAAATCTAAAGTACCTGACTCCATCACTATTCAAGAAATTTAAATTGGACGAAGACCGCATCTTCTGGGGAAAGAATGAAGACATTGCTTTTTCTATCACTTCATTAGTCGAAAAAAATAATGAATCTGCTGATATTCTCTACATCATTTAGATCTTTCTCATTGCATCCTATGAAAATACAAATCATAAACGGGCCCAACCTCAACTTGCTCGGCAAGCGCGAACCAGATGTTTATGGAAATCTGGATTTCGAAACCTTCTTTGAAAAACTTAAACAACGTTTTACTGGGGTGGAGCTTTATTATTATCAATCAAACGTGGAGGGGGAACTTATTAATAAACTGCACGAAGTAGGATTTGGTTATGATGGCATTGTGCTAAATGCCGGTGCATATACACATACCTCAGTTGCGATTCACGATGCGATCGGTGCTATTAAAAGTCCTGTTGTGGAAGTTCATATCTCAAATGTATACGCGCGGGAAGAGTTTCGTCACAAGAGTTTAATTACTTCTAAGTGTATTGGCTTAATTACTGGCTTCGGAATGGAAGGGTATGCGATGGCACTAGCCTATTTAAGTAATAAAGTAAATAAGTAGCCTCAATTATAATCGAATGAGTGCACAGGCAAACTTTAACAAGTCGCTACCCCAATCTACTTTTATTGATTTTCAGCACACCAAAGAGTTAACTCAATTGCTCCACCAAAACAATTGGATTGCGCCTTCAGAAAAAGTTGTTTCAGTTGAAAAACCCGGAGAGGGCAATATGAATTTTGTAGCACGGGTAATAACCAGCGCAAAATCAATAATTATTAAACAATCAAGGCCGTGGGTAGAAAAATATCCGCAAATCGAAGCACCAGCCAATCGCATTGAAGTAGAAGCCAAATTTTATTCTTCTGTTTCAAAAGATAATTTCTTCCTTTCATTCTGTCCAAAATTGCTTGGCTTTGACATGATAAATTACTTGCTGGCGATGCAAGATTTGGGAGACGGGACTGATTGCACCTTTATCTATAAAAAGAAAGCAACTCTTGAAGATGATGATCTTGACAAGTTAGTTTCATTCATTTCTCATCTCCACAATTCATCCATCAGCGACTCAAACACGTTTCCTGACAATAGTGAATTGAAGACTCTTAACCATACCCACATTTTCTATTATCCCTATGAAGAAAATAATGGCTTTGATTTAGACTCGATTCAACCCGGCTTGCAAGCCCTATCGATCCCTTACAAAACAGATCAGGTATTCAAGCAAAGTTTAAAACAACTTGGCGAAGTTTACCTTCAAACACATAATACACTTATTCATGGCGACTATTATCCGGGAAGCTGGCTTAAAAGCAAGTCGGGGACCAAAGTAATCGATCCGGAGTTCGCCCACTTTGGTAAGCCCGAATTTGATTTAGGTGTAATGGTGGCACATTTAAAAATGGCACAAGTCAATGACACCTCGATAAAAAGAGCGTTGGAACTTTATAAAAGACCAAAAGACTTTGACAACCAGCTGTTCTTACAATTTTGCGGAGCGGAAATCATGAGAAGGATTATTGGTTTAGCCCAGCTGCCCCTCGAATTGACCTTACAAGAAAAATCAGATTATCTAAATTTAGCCTACCGATTAATCACATTGAAAACGAATTCCATCATTTCATAAAAATGAAACACCTAACTTTTATAGCACTTTCACTAGCATTACTTCTAGGTTGTCAATCCAAGACAAAAGAAGAAAACAATGTTAGCGCAACAGGTTCAACAGACAAAATGCGCATCTCAGATGAGGTGTACTACAACAAAGTACTTGGCATGTTGATTGGATCTGCCATTGGAGATGCGATGGGTGCCCCAACAGAAATGTGGAGCCGCAAGAACATACAACTTGAGTATGGTTTCGTTACTGAACTTGATAGCATGGTTCGGTCACCCTCAGCAGAGGGAACATGGAAATATAATTTACCGGCTGGAGGCACAACAGACGATACACGATGGAAACAACTTTTTATAAAATATGCCCTTGAAGAGCCATGGCCAACCTTAAAGCCAGAAAGATTCGCAAATCATATCCTGGAAAGTTATAAGAGCGACATTAAAACACTGACATCTACTGAAGGACTTAAGCCAGGGCCATATGAAGAAAACCTGATGAAGATGGCATGGTTGCAAGAGTGGGCCATGGTAGCAGATGCATATACTAAAAACAACATGACCGAATATGCAGATGCTCTCAGTAAATTTTATGGTGGTGAAATGACCTGCGCAGGAATGCTCTACAGTCCAATCATCGGAGCGTGTGTGCCTGGCGATCCATTGAATGCGTACCAGAGTGGTTACCAGCTTTCGTTTTTCGATAATGGTTACGCCCGCGATATTACTGCATTAGTGTCTGCTATGGCTTCTCAGGCTTTTGTTGCCAACTCCGATCCATCTTCCATTATCAAAGTGGTGCGGACAATTGATCCAAAAGAATATTTTAAAAGTCGCTTGGTAGGTCGCTCCGCTTACCGATTCTATCAAATTGCCAATTCAATTGTATCCGAATCTAAACAACTAACCCTTACAGGCCAGATAAAAGACTTTAAAATCCCACGAGAGTGGCAACCGATGGATTCATTAACTTATCTGCAACTTGCTCATGCCTATACACTACTTGATAAGTTCAACGAAGATATGCCCTTCCATTCAGCCGAAATTTATCTAATTGCCATCACGGCTATGATGTACAGCGACTATGACTTCGAAAAAACAATGCAATTCATCATTAATTACGGACGAGATAATGATACTGCTGCTGCCGTGGCTGGAGCAATACTCGGTGCCTATTGGGGAGCGAATCAATTGCCGCAAAAGCATGTCAAGCAAATTCTTAAAGTAAATAAGGAAATCCTGAATATAGACCTGGAAAATCTTGCTCTAGTAATGAAGAACAAATACTCAGCAGATAGAAATTAAACAGGACTTAATTTTTTTCTCTAGAATGCACAATCGAATTTAATAAATAGTCGGATTAATAACTTTAAGACGATCGATAGGCCATTTCGTAGATAGATTTTACGTGTGGGCCTAAAAACACTCTCGCATAAATCCGCGTAATCGCCAAGCCATCAATAATAAAGCACAGGGCAACTACAAAAGCTAATATGGGCTGATCTTCATGAATGTGGGTAAAGATCAAATCCTCCCCCACAAACGTTGGACTAATCGGGAATCCAGAAATCCCCAGGCAACAGAGAAGAAACAGAACAGCAAACTTAGGATGCTTGTAGGAGTGCCCATGAAACATATTCAAGTCAAGCCTGCCTTCTTGATTCCTTAACAACTGAATTAAAAGAAAGCCCAGTGCACCTGCAACGGCTACACCACTTAAGTAAATGTGAACTTGATTAAAGCTGAAGCGCTCATTAAATGCAACCGCAAGAGCAATCCAAAAATGAGTCATAATAACCAGCAGCCAACTCATGCGAACAAAGCGTCTCTCTGTAAATGCTCGAAGCACCGTAACGAGCGCAATGAAAGAAAACAGGTATGGGAAATAGTGCTCGACTTCTTCCGGGAGAAATTCCTGGTGATAGACAATAAACAATCCGATTAAGTACGCAGGTATGCCTATAAAAGCAACCCTTCTCAATGTCAAAAAATCAAGCTTCTTACCCACCGCTTTTAACGGATTCCACAAGTATCTGTACATGAATGAATCTAAATTCCATTCTTTCAAACATAACATATAAATCGTGTACTCGATCTTTTTTGGCAAAGAGTCCTCAATTGTATGCTTACGCGGAACAAAATTGTAAAACTGTTCGCGAATAAGATAGGTGACAACAGAAGGTGAAACGAGAAGTTGATACGTTCTTAAAAACGCATTTCCCGCAAAATGGAATAAAGCCAAATTCTCAAAGCCAGCTGCGACTTCAATAAAAATCAAACCAATTTGTGCAATTGATGAATACGCGATTTGGCTTTTAACTGAAGACTGAACTCTCGCCACTCCTGTCGCCACAATACTAGTTGTTAAGCCCATCACTGCGATCAGGATTCGAACTGAAAGTTGATGATCCCAAAATGGAAAAGTTCTCAACATTAGAAAAACACCTAAGTGAACCGAGAGTGATCCATAGAAGATAGCACTCGATGGAGTTGGGCCTTCCATAGCCCTTGGCAACCATGAGGAGAATGGAAGCTGCGCTGATTTCGCTGCTGCAGATATTAAGATCATCAAAGAAATAAATATTCCAATCCAACTGTGGTTCATGATATGTTGATGCACCAGCTCATAATTGTTTAGTTTCAAGAAGGTGATGTTCTCGTGAAACAAATGATGCGTCATCCACATTGCCAAAATCAAACCCACATCGCCAATTCTATAAATTGAAAAAACCTTTACGGCATTCTTCACTGGCAAGTATCTATCTCTATAAAACGCAATCAATAAGAAAGATGAAATACCTAAAATTTCCCACCCTACAAATAAAGTCTCGAGGTTGCCGGAAAGAATGGCAACATTATAACCCAGGTAAAAGAATAGAATGGTGTTAAAAAAACGCTTGTAACCGCTCTCGCGATGCATGTAATACCGACTATAGACTGTTACCAGAAAAGTTAAAACAGCCCCAACCAAAAGATATACAGCCGTTATCTTATCAAAATAGAAATCAATAAAAAAGATATAATCATTGCTCTGGTACAACTCGATCTCTTTAATGTTCAATGTTGGGAATCCACTAAACATCCAAAACAAAATAAAAACGGTAGCAAGCAGCAAGTGAAGTCCGACAGAAGTGTAGGCGGTGAATGAAATTAGCCCTTCTTTTTTGGCTGGAATAAGTAGACTGAGCAGGTAGCCTATGATCGGTATAATAATGAAAAACTGAAGTACGAATAGCATCTTTTATAGATTTAAGAAATGATATAAACAGGCAAATTTTCATCATGAGTTTCAAACAAAGCTGTAACGTCAGCCACTGCTTCCACTTTTTTTGTAAGCGGTACGTACGGTGAAAACCTTCCGTCTTTAAAGGAAGAAAGCTCCTTAGTGGTTGGATTAATAACTACCAAATGCACCCATTCATTAATAAACCATTCATACGTTTCGGGGGCTTTTTGGATAGTCTGCAACACGATTTCAGGAAAGTGTTCTATAATGATTAGTAATCTTACCGGGTCATGCACTTCAATCATTTGACTTGGGAGACCTGGTCTTAGATCTCCATCAATACCATTGGCAACACCGAAAAGTCCCATTACATTATGAGGTAACTTGGTGCCTGCTCCTAATTTCTGATTGTCTACCCTCGAGAAAAAATACTCGAGATTAATTCCACCACATACAGGCCCAAGCGGCTTAACAATACCAAAAAGAAATTTGCCATCAAGATCAATTCTATAATCATAGGAATTCATGAAAGCCCTTCTATCTAAGAACAAATCCTTGGTCAGCTCCCTGCTACCCACAATACACAAGGTGTTGGTAGCATGGTTAAGTTCTGGGCGCGGTTCGAATAAAGACACAGACCGAGTGCGTATTTTTTCGTGAATCGTTGACGGACTCAGTGACGTGTCAATAGACTCAAATCTTCTTGAACGTTCCTTGGAATTATTGTCTAAGGCTTTCTCAAAAATGAGTTGGTTTTTAATATGTTGCTGTTGATTAGAAACGGACAGCGATTCTTCATCAAAGAAAACAATCTCATCTCTTGTTGTATCATGAAGTCCACCTACAAACTGTGTTTCCGCTGGAATAACAATCCCCTTTCCATTCAGAATTTTTCTTACTTCCTCATGATTAATCATAAAACACATGACTCTGGAATTAACGGAACCGGCTCTTCCAGAACAGGCACCACAATCATAGGCAGCGTAATGAGGATTATTTACACTACTGGACCCATGTCCAATTATGTAGACTACTGAGGCGAAATCCTTCACTAAACCGATGCTATTAAGAAGGCCCTCCGCGCGGGTGGCCATTTCTTCCACAGTAAAACCAATTTGCAAATCATTTTCGCGATCCTCTTTATTTTTATTTTCTATGGTAAGTGCTGAGGTCCTATCCATGTGCTTGAATGAGGAGGCCGTTGTGGGACCCATCGCAGGGCGGAAAATATTTACAAACAATTTAAAGGCAGCCCAAAACCCTAAGGTTTGTGTGATCATCCAACCACGAAAGAGTGAATGTGAATGTTTTGAAAAATGAGCATCCTTTCCTCTTTTACTTTTTCCACCCTCTTCCTTAATTAGATATTTAGGTGTAACTGGCCACGGACATAGTTTGGTATAAAACTTACCATTTTCGGGTTTAAAGTAAAACTCTACACTAAAGAAACCAGGCGTACCAAACGTTTCACAGGCTGGATCAATATGCTCAAGGTATCGTCTAAAGGAACATTCCCTATCGTCAATACAAAATAGAGCCTGAAAACTCTTTCCTTTTATGACCTTCTGCTCTTTTGACCCAGAGGTGGCAAGGATACCCGCCAGCACTTGATCATAATAAGTCCATTCAAAAGCCTCCTGCCATATAGAAGTAACTTCATTCAATTCACGCTTCGGAATCTCCTCAAACAGGTCAATTGGTTTACTTAGAATACGTGAACTTAACGGCAACCACTTTGCCCCAAAATGAACATCGAGGGCATCAATTTCCATCAATAATTCGAACATAATCAAGTCATGTGTTGTGATTTTCTTACGATCTAACAAGGTTTGGGGTATGTCCTCTACCGTAGAAATCATTCCAGACCATCCTTGATGCGCAAACTGCTGATCAAATAAATAATGGGAGTAAAGCGATTCGTCACCAATAAGCACTTTCAACAACGTGCTCATCTGAGTGCTCTCGTCCATCAAATATTTTCTAGTTCTTTCACTTTTGAAAAAACTGGTAAAGCTATTGCGTTCCAGCTCACGTATGGCAGCCAAAAATCCTCTGTCCAAAACAGGAAAATTCCATATCGAGATTCCCTGATCCAGATAACTGCAAAGCGTACGAAAAAGTAAAGGATGAACAAGCGAATCTAAATCAATTTGATAATGCCTTTTCCAATTAGATCGCAATGAACCAATACGAGGGGCAGGAGGCCTCTCAAATTTCTTATGCAGTACCTTATCCTTCCATTCAGGAACAGAATCATTTCCTTTACGCTGACCAATAATTCTTTCCAAAATATCCTCCCGGATGAATTTCGTATCATATAAGGTTCTGTATTCCGTTAAAGAGAGTGAGACACGATACCCTAATATCTCAGAAGCAGTATAAATCGCCTGATCAAATTTTAAGTGTTGAAAGGCATGCAATGTATTGTGATGAATGAAATCCTTAAGCGGAGCTTGAGCTGGCAAATAGTGCTTTAACTCGTGAAGTACCTCGTGCTCATTGAAGGAAGAGTGCTGAGCTTTCATATTTGAAAAAATATTTTTAACATTTAAACTTTGTTGGATAGACAGAAAAGTTGACTGATTACTTGGGTAGACCAAGGGACGGTTATGAATAAGCAAAAGACAACCGGAAGGATGCCTTGCCTTTCACATAATAAAAATCAAATAATGAAAGTACTATTGATTTTAAATAAAGAAGGTTGACAATCGAACTTCTCTTGGTGATTGTATCCCTTGTACAGAAGGTATTGAAATGCTGTGTAGTTACTGGATTGATTTGAGAAATCAATTAGCACCGTAAAATCAAATGACTTGGCCGCTGTTTCTTCTTGTTCTCTTTCCTCTTGCTCCTTAAGAAAAATTGGAAAAACAATTGAACTATGCGTGGCTGTTAGTACTGTTTTATCCCCACCAAAAGCTTGAGCTACGGAAAAAATAGAGGGCGAAATGGATTGAAAAAGTAGAAGAACAAAAAGGAGTCTCATTATTAATTTTGCATTCCCTTTCATAGTAATACTTCCGAGCATTATAGTAGAGCTTCTTACCCTTAATGGAAATGCAAGTTATACTATTTTTTATAATCCAATTATATGGTGCACATCTAAACAGCCACTTTTTCGGATTTTGGTTGCTCAAAAAAACTGAAAGTAAACTATTTCTTGGCTCCACTTATTTGCCACCCCACGCGACTGCTACCGTTTGTTATATCTATTAAAATCACATTTCACGCTTGGAGGTGGCTATCTTACTTGGTGCTCGTTCAAACTTTTAATGGTCAACCTTGCAAAATATCTATTAAACTTTCGATCTTTATCTCGATTTCAACCTGTAATGCGACTACGAACCAATCAAGTTTTGAAAATATTCGCCCTCCTTTTATTCTCTTTGGAGTTTGTGTCACCTGCTTTCTTGGTTGATTTTTCTGAACAATCCGGCCGACCAGATAAGGTTCAATTGCTAGATGGGACACATCATCAAAACATACTTTACTCAATCTTTTCAGAAGAAATCATAGAAAGTGAAGAAGGCAAAGAAGGTCAAAAAGATTCAGTAGCATTCACTCTCTTTGGTTTTGGATCTACTCTTTTACAGCTAGTTGGCGGAAAATCTGCATGCAATAAATATACACCCCTAGCACTCCAGCAGTTTAATACACAACCCGCTCTTTTCAAGCTTAATTGTAGCTTCCTTATTTGAAAGCGTAAATAACGTTGCGTAATTTCTATTCTTAGAATCACGTTACGCTTTACATGATCCCATCTGGATTATGATTATCTGTTAATTCAATTTCAAGAGTTCAAATGATTACTAACAGAATTGTCTATTTACCTCTAAAAAAAGTGTCTGTTCTAAAAACAGATGATACTCAATAAATTAATTATGAAAACATTAGAAATTCCAAAGGATGGTTTTGCTGGACTAAAGCAGAACTGGCGCATAGATGCAGTTGCTGGCTTCCTGGTTTTCCTACTTGCATTGCCTTTAAGTCTGGGCATTGCAAAAGCAAGCGGGTTCCCTGCTGCCATGGGAGTTCTTACAGCTATGATTGGTGGGATGTTCGTTAGCCTGTTTGCTGGCTCTCCTTTAACCATCAAAGGCCCAGCTGCAGGATTAATAACAATTTGTGCAGGCGCAGTTACTGAGCTTGGCGCTTTAAATATTGAAGGCACTACAGGTGTGCAATTAGCATGCGGTGTGATTGTGGTAATGGCAGCCATTCAGATCCTATTTGGTATTCTAAAATTTGGATCATTAAGTGATTTTTTCCCTCCATCTGCAGTACACGGTATGTTAGCTGCGATCGGGTTAATCATCTTTTCAAAACAGATACATGTGCTGCTTGGAATTGACCCGGCCACTTTAAAAGGTTTGGAACCAATTGAGTTGTATGAAATGATACCTCACTCTTTCGTCAATGCCGACCCAAGAGTTGCTATTGTAGGAGTTGTCAGCTTAATCATTGTTTTTGGAATGCCTTTTCTTAAAGGGAAAATCTTTAAGAGCATTCCCGCACCTATGGTAGTACTTGCGGTTACCATACCAATGGCATTACTAATGGATTTTCGTCATACCGAACCTGCTTTCGATCTGGTAAGCATTGGAAATTTTTGGGAAAATATAAAGTTCAATGCTGACTTTTCTGCTATAGGAACTGGTGTTTTCTGGAAATATGTTGTCATGTTCCTATTCATAAACAGCTTGGAATCATTATTAACCGTGAAAGCTGTTGATGGATTAGATCCCTACAAGCGTCAATCAAATTATAATAAAGACTTGTCCGCGTTAGGTGCAGGTAACATGCTTTCTGGTCTTCTTGGTGGTCTCCCCATGATTTCTGAAGTAGCTCGTAGTTCAGCCAACGTAAACTTTGGAGGGAGAACCCGTTGGGCTAACTTTTTTCACGGATTATGTTTATTGATAGCAATGTTACTTTTCATTCCTGTAATTGAAATGATCCCAAATTCTGCGCTTGCCGCGTTGCTGATAGCGGTTGGATACCGATTGGCTTCACCAAAGGAATTTTTCAAAACTTACAAAATTGGTGCTGAGCAATTGGTGATTTTCGTAATTACCGTAGTGGTTACTGTAGCAACAGATTTATTGATAGGAGTTGGATCCGGCATATTAGCAAAATTCATTTTCCATATTTTAAATGGCGCACCTATTCGCAGTTTGTTCAAGCCAAATTATGAGTTTTCAGAAAACGGGAATGAATATTCCATATCCGTTAAGGATTCTGCAATCTTTTCTAACCTGATAGGCTTTAAGAAAATGTTCGCAAGAATTAAACCTGGCAAAAAAGTGACTCTAAATTTTACCGAGGCCCGCATCGTTGACCATACATTTATGGAACAACTTCATCACTTTGAAGAAGATTATCAACACGGTGGAGGGACTGTAGTTGTTAATGGCTTTGAGCATTTTCAGCTAATGTCAAGTCATCCACTTGCTGCTCGTAAAATTGTCACAGGCAATCCAGCAAAATTGGAGATTAAATTAAGTCCAAGACAAATGGAGCTTCGGAAATTCTCTGAAGCATATGATTTTTCATACATTCCTCAAAGGATAAAGACTTCTGTTAAGTACAAACAATTCCCTATTGAAAGAGGAAATAAGATTTGGTATGAGGAAAATCTATTATCTAAATACACAGAAATAGGAAAGGTTGAATCTTCAGATATTACGTTAAGAGAAGGTGCTATGCAGGATCAAAGTGAAACTCATATCACCATCCTTCACGTTTCGGAGATTGAAGAGCATATTCCTGACTTTGCTTTGGAACCTGAAGGGCTATGGTCAAAGCTTTTCGAAGGCGTTGCGGGTAAGGATATTGATTTTGTTAATCATCCTGAGTTTTCAAAAAAATATTATTTACGGGGTGAGATAGAGCAGAATGTTCGGAATTTTTTTACAGAACCAATCCTCAATTTTCTTGAAAATCGTGAACAGATGCACATTGAATGCCATAAGAGTAGACTGATATTTTACAAAAAAAGCGATCTGCTGGAGCCAGCAGAAATTCTATACGTTGTGAAGTTCGCTGAGGAATTCTTAGCGCTCGTACAACAAACAAAAGAAATTCCGTCCGTTTAGTCCACAACCAGAGGAAAGCCAGGAATGGCTTTCCTCTTCCTTTTAAAAATATTAATTCTATGAAGAATTTTTCTGCAGTATCGCTACTACTTTGTCTTTTTGTTTCACAGACCCAAGCCCAGGAGAAACCAAAAGAAATTGAAGAGATGAGGGTAAAGCTAAACGAAGATGGGAGCCATTATTTAAAAGGCACCTTCCTTAATCAAGTGTGGTTGCGTTATAATGACAGTAACCCCGGCACCTTAGTCTTAAGCGATCCGACCCAACATACGCTGGACATTGGGTTAAGAAGAACTCGGTTTCAGTTTTATGGTCAACTAACTGACCATGTTTTTTTCTACTTTCAATTTGGTCAGAACAATTTCAATTACCTCTCTCAAAATGCCGGTAATCGCAAGGTACAGGCATTCTTCCATGATGCCCTGGGTGAGTATCGTTTCAAAAAAGGCAGTGAAAAACTTATCTTAGGTGGAGGTCTTACCATTACCAATGGGCTGTCGCGGTTTAGTCAGCCCAGTGTAAGCAGTATTATGACCATGGACGTTCCCGTTTTTGCCCAAGCTACCGTTGATCAGACGGATGAATTCTCACGAAAGCTAAGTGTTTATGCACGCGGTCAAATAGGAAAATTAGACTACAGGGTAATCATGAGCGATCCCTTTCCGATCGCCACGAATGGCCAGCCACTACCCGTTCTTTCTGACAACGCTTCTTTCGCTCAGGAGGGACATCATAAACAATATCAGGGACTGTTTGTATGGAATTTTTTCGATAAAGAAGCTCATATTACACCTTATATGACCGGCACTTATTTAGGAAAGAAGAAAATACTCAATCTTGAAGCAGGAATTATTTCTCAAAAAAATGCAATGGAAACCTCGCCAGATGCAGGCGTCACAAAAAATTTCCATCGAATGACTTTGTGGTCTGTTGCGGCCTTCTACGATGCGCCAATCAATACTGAAAAAGGAACAGCTTTCAATGCTTATCTCGGATACTTCGACTATGATTATGGTCCGGGATACTTGCGGTATAATGGAATCATGAACCCGGCAAGTACAGTCCAAAGTGGTTATCCTACAGGAAGCCATGGTAATGCTTTTCCAATGTTTGGAAGCGGAAATGTTTTCTACTCTCAGATCGGATACTTAATGAAAAAAGATTTGTTAGGTGTTGGAAATGGAACACTGATGCCGTACGCATCTTTACTTAGCGCAAAATATCATCGGCTGGATAAGCAGATGAACGTAGCTAATGTTGGCATAAATTGGCTAATGAAAGGTCACAACAGCAAGCTTACTCTCGATTATCAGTTGAGGCCGTTTTATTTGCAACAAGGTGTTGAACTTGAAAGGCAAAAGACAAGAGGCCAATTGGTCATGCAGTACCAGTTATTCTTTTAAGTGAATCTCTCAAAATTTTGCAAGGTGAACTCAGGCCTTTCGTCAAATTACCTTGATAATTTATAGAACACTAATTGAACACTACTTAAATATCATACTGATAGATCGGATCCAATGGTGTATTCGGATCGAGCCTGGCCAGATCTTTGAGAATTCCATCCGTCAATCGATATACCCAGCCGTGAAGGGTAGGTCGATTTTCCTCCTTCCATGCATGTTGCACAATGGAAGTCTTGGCAAGATTCATGACCTGCTCTTCCACACTTAATTCAGTTAATCTATCAGTTCGAAGCTCCATATCACTTATAGCTTCAAGTTCATCTCTGTTAAGACGATAGGTATCCTTGATATTTCTAAGCCACTTGTTAATCAATCCTAAGTCATTGTGTGTCATGGCTGCCTTCACACCCCCACAACCATAGTGCCCACAAACGATGATATGTTTTACTTTCAGCACTTGTACTGCATACTGCAGCACGCTAAGCAAATTCAAATCGGTATGTACCACTAAATTGGCAATGTTGCGATGAACAAAAATCTCACCTGGAGCAGTATTGGTAATTTCATTAGCTGGAACCCGGCTATCCGAGCATCCAATCCATAAAAATTCTGGCGTTTGAAGGTTAGCCAATCGAAGAAAAAAATTCTTGTCTACTTGCACATGCTCTTTTGCCCAAGCCTTATTCTCCAGTAACAGTTTTTCGTATGATTTCATAATTCAATATTTAGTAATCGTAATTATTTGATTTCTCATTGTCAATTGTTCTGTTCTAATTTTCAGTTTGACGAAAAAAAGAATTCATGGCGCGATTTGATTTCTTAAACTCTAACGAAATATTCTTTGAAGTTGCTTCATTTCTATAATCTTCAAGTATCGCCATGATATCCTGATCAATAAATTCAGCATTGGCACCGTCAATCATCAGACTTGCTCCAGCAGGTATTTTTTCCAGTGATCTGCGCAAAGAGGATTTATTTAAAAAAGAAACGTCTTTAGTAAATTTTATGATGTAATTATTTCCATCGTTCATAAGAAAGACAGCCGATTTAAAATTAGTCTTGATCACGAAAAACAGAGAAACTAATAACCCAATAAATACACCCAGCAACAGATCAGAAAAGAGAATAGCAATGATCGTTACCACAAAAGGCACAAATTGAGTCTTCCCCTTAGCATATATATCCTTTACCACTGTCAATGAAGTAAGTTTATATCCTACCATCAATAAAATTGCCGCAAGGCATGAAAGCGGGATGAGTTCAAGAAATTTAGGAACTAACAAGATAGCGCCACCCAATAATACCCCATGAGCTATTGCAGATAACTTTGATCGCGCACCTGCAGCTACGTTCGCGGATGTCCGCACAATAACAGAAGTCACAGGAAGGCCACCTAAAATACCAGATACCACATTCGCAACTCCTTGTGATTTTAATTCGCGATTTAAGGGAGTAATTCGCTTAAACGGATCTAGCTTATCTGCTGCTTCGATGCTCAATAATGTTTCCAAACTTGCTACCAAGGCCAGCGTAACAGCAATGGTGTATATTTTTGGATTCAGTAGTTGCGTGACATCCGGAAAAGTAAGTAAGGATACAAAGCCTGTTGCCTGAGATATTTCCGGAAGAGAAACCAAATGAGAAGGCATAATTTGGTAGTTTATAAAATATCGGGCAAATAGTGCATTCAGCAAAATTCCTGTTAACACCACTAAAAGCGGGCCCGGTATCAGTTTGATTATTTTATGTTGCTTAAAAGCGGGTCTATCCCAAAGAATTAAGATAAGTAACGATACCAATGCGACAGCAACGGCTCCAGGTGTCAGAAAATTCCATGCCTGAATAATATCCGTGAATGTATTTTCGCCATCGGGTTGCAAAAAGCTCTCATCACCTTCAAAGTCTGCATCGTACCCTACAGCATGTGGTATCTGTTTTAAAATCAAGATAAGACCAATAGCCGCCAACATTCCTTTAATGACGGCCAGCGGAACGAAATGACCTATCACCCCTGCTCTCAAATAACCAAATAAGATTTGTAGTAACCCTGCAATAACAACACTGCACAAAAATGCTGGGAATGAATTCAGATCCTGGATAGCTATAAATACAATCGAGGCAAGACCGGCAGCAGGACCACTAACACTCAAAGGAGATCGGCTCATTGGGCCAACCACTACACCCCCAACGACACCCGCCACTATTCCCGAGATTAACGGAGCACCTGATGCAAGGGCAATACCCAAGCACAACGGTAATGCCACTAAGAAAACCACAATCGATGCAGGCAGATCGAAAATTAAATTATTGGCTATTTTATTAACTGAGTTTTCTCCCATAGTGAAAAGTGGAAATTAAAATCGAAAAGAAATTAAAACTGGGCTGGTTAAATTCTACACCTGTGGAGGTGGAGGCACTATTTCCCTGATGTGCGCTTCAGTATCGGGTATAAAAAAAATCATACATGCTGAAGAAAAGGGTTGATGGGAATTCTCCCAATGGCATGAAAGCTCAATAAATTCATCTTCATCAGTAGCAGTCTCCCGTGACTCTTCCGAGTCGACTTCACTCATCTCATGGGCAAAAATTGAGAAAATATCTCTTTGAGGTACTTCAAATACAAACGCTACCTTCAGCAGGATTACTACTACTAAAATTCTTCTTGAAAAATTGATCACAATTTTCTTCACAACCACAAATTTACTCATTTCGTAGAATTTTCTCCTTTATGATTAAATGCAACCACCGTTTAGAATAAGCTACCTATAAATTAGGTCAATCGGTTTGATTACTTTTACGAGCTAATTAATCGCAATGAACTTCAAAGAAATATTCTCAGTTACCCTTATTTTATTTTCCGTTATAGATATTCTGGGCTCTATCCCATTTGTTATCCTAATCCGCCAGCGCGAAGGAAGAATCTATGCAGAGAAGGCCACCTTCATTGCAGCAGCACTCATGATCGTATTCCTATTCTTAGGTCAATCCATCTTAAAACTTTTTGGTCTCGATGTCGGGTCATTTGCAGTGGCAGGCGCGATTGTCATGTTCATCATAGCCATGGAAATGATTTTAGGGATTAACCTGATTAAAGATGACCCAGAGGCCAAAGGCACTGGCTCTATTGTGCCTATTGCTTTCCCATTAATTGCTGGTGCCGGAACCTTGACGACCATACTTTCATTGCGCGCAGTGTATGAAGAGTCTAGTATTCTAATTGGTATTATATTGAATCTCATTTTTGTCTACATCGTCCTGCGATCTAGCGGATGGTTGGAACAAAAAATTGGGAAATCCGGCTTCGTTGTGTTGCGAAAAGTCTTTGGCGTTATACTGTTAGCCATTGCCGTAAAGATTTTCAAAAGCAATCTTGGTCTTAGATGATCCGTATTTTTACAGATGGTGCAGCACAAGGAAATCCAGGGCCAGGGGGATATGGTGTTGTGATGAAATTCAAAGACGCAGAAAAAGAACTTTCCGGTGGTTTTAGACTTACCACAAACAACAGAATGGAGTTACTTGCGGTTATCAGCGGACTTGAAGCCATTAAGAAAAATGATATCGCTGTCACTATCTACTCCGATTCAAAATATGTAGTAGACTCAGTAGAGAAGGGTTGGATCTGGAATTGGCAAAAGAAAAACTTTGCTAAGAAAGCCAATCCGGATCTGTGGCAGAGGTATATTCCGTTACATCAAAAATTCAAACCTAAATTCATCTGGATAAAGGGGCACGCGGGGCATCCTGAAAATGAACGATGCGATCAATTGGCGGTGCAGGCAGCCAGTGGTTATTCACTACCTGTGGACGAGTGGTACGAACGAAATCAAAATAGTATTTGATTGAACAGCATGGATCTTAATACCGCGCTTTTATAAAATGAAGAACCTCATCTATCATTCACTAAAATTGTATTGCAGCATTGCACTTAAGTTTTATTTCAAAAAATGGCAGGTTCGATATGTTGTTCCAGTTCCAACTGGTCCCGTCATTTTTGTAGCCAACCATCAAAATGCGTTTCTCGATGCCGTGATACTAGGATGTAGTTCATCTCGTACACCATGGTTCCTCACCCGTGCCAACGTGTTTCAAAAAGACCTGGTCAAAAAGATTTTCAATACACTAAAAATGACGCCCGTATATCGTTTCCGTGATGGGTTTGGCACTCTACGAAAGAATGATGAAGTAATCGAAAATTGTATTCAATTGCTTGGCCAGGGAGAATCTATCGTAATATTTGGAGAAGGAAACCATGATGAACATTGGAGATTACGTCCACTTCAAAAAGGTTTTGCCAGAATAGCCATCGCAGCTGAAGAGAAAAATAATTGGGCACTCGATGTAAAAATTGTTCCTGTTGGTATTCAATACGATTCACACTCCAAATTTCGTTCTAGGATTTTAATAAGTTTCGGCAAACCTATCTCCGGTAAAGAAATTGTTCAAGCAAGCTCCGTTCTTCCAGAACAATTGGATCTTCTGATAACCAAAACCAGTAATGAGCTAAGGCAGCTCATCTTGCATATCGACCAACCTGGCTACGAAAACAAAAAAGAGTACTTCCTCCAACATCGTTTATTCAAAAATGATTTGGCTGAACAATTGAAATCGGACCAGGAAGTAATTTTAACAACACCACCATTACCAGAATCATCAACTACTTCCGGAGGCACATCAAGGGCAAGTAAGACTCAATGGTGGAATCCAATTTTTATCTATGGATGTATTAACCATATTTTCCCGTGGGCGATTATCCGTTGGTTTATAAAAACAAAAGTGAAAGACCCACAATTTATTGGATCGCTTAAGTTTGCCTTAGGTATGATGCTTGTTCCTATCTTCTACCTATTACAAACATGGATTTTCTATTCATTATCTGGTTCCGGGGTTATGTCAACTTTTTACTTTCTATCACTGCCGATTAGTATTTTACTAAGAGACTAAATTATACAATTTTCAATGGCAAAATTTGCAATCATCTTCGATATGGATGGAGTTATTGTAGACAGTAACCCCTATCACAAAGTGGCTTTAAAACAATTTTGTAAAAAATGCGGGTTTGAACTTACCGATGAGCAGCTTCTACAAAAAATATACGGCCGCACTAATAGAGAGTGGATTACCAATTTGATGGGTACACTACCTGAAGAAAAGATCCTGGCGTATGCAGAAGAAAAAGAAAGTTTGTATCGCCATATTTTTGCAAATGACATTAAGCCAGTCAAAGGTCTCATTGATTTTTTAGATCGACTCGATCAGCATCAAATAGCCAGAGCAATTGGAACTTCTGCACCTCAAAGCAATGTTGAGTTTACCTTATCAAAGACCAAAACATCACGTTACTTCAATATTATCCTCAACGACACATCTATTACTCATAGCAAGCCTCACCCCGAAATTTACTTAAAGGCCGCAAAGGCACTCGGTTTGCCCAACTCACAGTGTATTGTAATTGAAGATTCCCTGTCAGGGGTAGAAGCAGGACATGCCGCTGGCTCCAAAGTGATTGGTATAACCACTACTCACTCCCGCAAGGAGTTAGCGCACACGGATTTAGTGATTGACGATTTTGAAGAATTATCAATTGGAAAGCTGGAGGACTTAATCAAGTAAATGACTAATTATAGCTCTTCCTCCTTCAGCCTAATTCCAAATTCCCCTAATTCACTCAGGACCGGATCATAAATCTCTTTCATTATTGGTATCAGCACGCCCCGGCTCTTTACTTTTCCTTGCATCAAAAGTTTGGCTGTGATTGCTAATGGTAATCCTACAGTCTTAGCCATGGCCGTATTTACTTCATCATCGCCAGTAGCAGTAAGATAAGCTTGTATTTGGTTTGCCTTTCCTTTCAACTCATACTTAAAGCGATGCCACATGACAATAAAGTCTTTATCGCCTTTCTTAAGTTTCCATTTCTTATTTAGAATGTGCTCCAACACTTGTGCCGGTGTTCCTTTACTTACTCCTATTGGTTCATCAGAAAACAAGCCAATCCATCTAAGCTTATTCATTTCTTCACCATCCGGTGAAAGTCTAAAAGCCGAACAAATCGCCTCATCTACTGGACTGGAAGAATCAGCGAAGGCACTTATATAGTCACGATGACTCATTCTATCTAAGCTATCCAACTGGAATGAGTCATCACAACAACCCAGCTGTACCAACACATTCCAAGCACTACAATAGCCCTTGTTCCTCAAGGTCCCTCGTACCATGGTTTTAATTCCCTGCAGGCCATAGGTCTCCAAATACTTTAAGGAATCACGGTTCGCATAACCTTCGTACTCACCAATACCAAGAACTCTTACAGGTGTAATACGCTTGAAAAGTTGTTGGTACGGAATAAATTTATAAGTACCATCCTGCATGAATTTAGCGGTGCCTTGTCCGGCCATTACCACATTGCGTGGATTCCAGGTGAATTTATAACGCCAGGGATTTTCAGGGTCAGTTTCTGGAGCAATCAATCCCCCAGTAAAGGATTCAAAGGAAGTCAACCGACCACCCTTACTTTTTATTTTGTCAATAACTTGCATGGCACTCATGTGATCAATCCCAGGATCTAGCCCCGATTCATTCATAAATAGCAGCCCCTTTGATTGCGCTTTTTCATGAAAAGATTTCATTTCATCAGAAATATAGCTGGCTGTCAACAAGTGTTTTCCTTCAGTTAAGCAAATCTTTGCCACAAGAGCATGCAGGTGCGCAGGGATAAGAGAAACAATTACATCTGCCAAGGCTATCGCTTTTTTGCTTGACTCTTCATCAGCTATGTCAAAATGAATTGCCTTTCCCTGAGGAGAACTTCCAACCCGATCTACAGCTGCTTGTAAAGAAACATCACCAACTACAATTTGCCATTGATGGATCTCTGCCTGGTTAAGCAAATAGGAAATTAAGCTAGAAGAAGAGCGGCCAGCCCCTAAGACTAAGATTTTATTCATCCTGCAAAGCTATATTGAAACAAGGAAAAAACTATAACTGCCTGTAGGTCTCTCTTGAGGGCAAACAGAATACCCCCCTTTCAATAGTCTCTGCGAATGTTAAAGACTACCTCGCAGTTGTTGGTCATGAAACGAGAAATTTGATTCTAGCCAGGATAAGGAAATGCACCTAACTTTTCCTTAACTTTCATAAGCTTCAATCAATAAACTTATGAACAACGAATTCCCCCACTACCGTACTATGGAAGACTTAGATTCAGAATCTAAGTATCTGGTTCATAAAGCAAAAGAAGCCACCGCTCACTCCTACTCACCGTATTCAAAATTTTGTGTAGGGTCAGCAATTATTCTTGAGGATGGAACGGTTGTGAGCGGTGCTAATCAGGAAAACGCCTCCTACCCACTTTGCATGTGCGCAGAGCGAGTCGCACTATATGCGGCATCTGCTCAATTTCCAGGAAAAAAAATCATGAAAATGGCGGTTGTGGCTCATAAGAAAAATCATAAGGAGCTTGTCCCGGCTTCATCATGCGGTGCTTGCCGACAGGTCATGTTAGAATTTGAACAACGCCAGCACAATCCAATTGAAATAATTATGCTGGTTGAAGAAGAAAAATGGATAAAGTGCCCTTCAGCACACTCCTTGCTACCGTTTGGTTTTGATGGAAAAGTCCTACACTAAACACTTAAGGGTTAGGCAGGGAAGCAAATCTCAATTCATCCTTAAAATCGATCATTTCGTTTTCAAGCAAATTAAACTGCTTGACATACCAAATTTCTAAACTGTTAACTTTAAAAACTTTAAATTGGGACTTCATTTTTATAACATGGACAAACTATCTATCGCAGGTACCGAGGAAACACCAACAATTATTCTTGACAAGCAGAAAGGAACCTTCGAATTCTCGGGACGTTCGTTGACAGAAGTCCCAGCTGAATTTTATAAACCTGTGGTAAAATGGATAGAGGCCTATTCAAAAGATCCAAATGCGAATACCCTTGTTATGTTTAAACTAGAATATATCAATACAGGCTCAGCAAAAAGCATATTGGATGTGCTGTTGGCATTCCAACAAATTAACAGTGCGAAAGTTGCCTGGTATTTTCATGAAGATGATGAAGATATGGAAGAAATGGGTGAAGAATTTTCAGAATTAGTGGAAATTCCTTTTGAGTTTCTAGCCTATTAAAATAATGACCTTGCAATAAAGAGATCGTAATTCAAAATCATGAGTGAGGAAATTCTAAAGGCACTTACCCAACTTTTTGCCATTATCACCAAACAAGATGGAGGCGTAACTGAAAATGAGCGTCAATTTGTAATTAACTTCTTTCAATCTGAATTAGATCGGGATTCGATTAAAGAATATGTTGAACTCTATGACAATTTTTCTGGGTATACACGTCAAGGCATAGCAGAGGAAGAAGAAAAAAATAAACTCACCTCTGTTAAGGATTCCATAAAAACACTTGGGATTTGTAAAAAAATAAATAAGACTCTCACACAGAAGCAAAAAGTAATTGTACTTATCAAACTACTTGAACTGGTAAATTCCGATAAGCATTTTACTCCACAGCGGTTGGAGATTGTCAATACAGTTTCAACCGTCTTTAACATCGTTAAGGAAAGCTACAAGATCATTGAGACTTTCGTGATCAGTGAAAAAGTGGAAGAACTCAATTTTTCAGATATTCTTATAGCTGACTCATCTGCGGCAAAGTCTGCAGAGTTACAAAAGCACGCTCATGTTCATATTGAAGGAAGCCTTGCCTTCATGCGCGTACGAAGTGTTGACATGTATTTCACAAAATACCTTGGCGATCAGTCCAACTCGTTGAATGGGTTTGTTATGCAACCTAACAGAATTTACCTTTTTTCGCATGGGAGCACAATAAAGACCCAGGAAGGAGTCGCTTTATATTACAGCGATCTGATCGGTGATTTTAATGAAGAAATTCAAACCACCAAACTTTCGTTCAATGCCAGGATTGATGAGTTCAAATTCCCAAATGGCGCAATTGGCCTTCGAGACGTGGTAATCTCTGAAGGAGCAGGAAAACTAATAGGCATTATGGGAGCCAGCGGTGCTGGAAAAACAACTTTACTCCTTGCATTGGCTGGCCTTGAAAAGCCTAGCAAAGGAAGTGTTCTGATAAATGGGCTAAACATACACACGGAGAAAAAAAAGATTCAGGGAGTAATCGGCTTTGTATCACAAGACGACTTGCTGATAGAGGATTTAACGGTATATCAGAACTTATATTACAACGCAAAACTTTGCTTCGCCCACTATACAGAGGAACAACTTGATCAACGGGTAACACAAGTATTGCAAAACCTGGGACTTGATCACCGAAAGGATTTAAAAGTTGGTAGTGTATTGGATAAAAAAATAAGCGGTGGGCAGCGTAAACGATTGAACATTGCGCTTGAATTAATTCGAGAACCTGCCATTTTATTTTTGGATGAACCTACCTCGGGTCTTTCGTCACGGGACTCAGAAAATGTAATCGATTTACTCAAAGAGCTTTCACTAAGAGGCAAACTCATTTTTGTTGTCATTCACCAACCCTCTTCAGACATCTACAAAATGTTTGATAAGATGGTTATCATGGATACCGGTGGATATCCCGCCTATTATGGAAATCCTGCACAAGCGGTAACCTATTTCAAAAAAGTTACCCATCAGGTCGATAGCAATCGCGGTCAATGCGAAATCTGTGGCAACATTAATCCTGAACAGATATTTAACATCATTGAGGCTAAAGTTGTGGATGAATACGGGCAACCAACTGCTAAGCGAAAGGTAACTCCACCGCAATGGTATGAAATGTACCTTAAGAAATTCAAAATTAATAGGATAGAAGATGTAAAGGAACAGCCTCCTGTATCCTTGCACATACCTACTAGAATCAAACAAGCAGGGATTTTCATTCAAAGGGATTTTCTGTCGAAAATAAGCGATAGGCAATATCTACTGATTAATCTCCTGGAGGCACCGCTATTGGCATTGATACTTTCTGTAATTATTAAATACAGAAGCGCCCCGGGAGGCAAAGAATATATCTTCAGATTTAACGAAAATATTCCCGCTTTCTTATTGATGAGTATTATTGTCGCTCTGTTTATGGGCCTAACGGTAAGCGCGGAAGAAATCCTGCGGGACCGGAAAATTTTAAAACGCGAATCATTCTTGAATCTAAGCTGGAACAGCTATCTGCAATCAAAGCTTACAATTTTGTTTCTGCTTTCAGCCATTCAAACCTTACTATTTGTTCTGATTAGCAATTTCATATTAGAAATTCACGGTATGACGCTTGCCTTTTGGCTAGTTTTATTTACCACTTCTTGTTTTGCCAATGTGTTAGGATTAAATATTTCATCTGCGTTTAACTCAGCTGTAACGGTATACGTACTTATCCCACTACTGCTCATTCCACAAATGATTTTAAGTGGTGTACTTTTTAGCTTTGAAAAATTGAATAGCGTAATTAGCACTAAAGGAAAAGTTCCAATCGTTGCTGATTTGATGGCTTCACGCTGGGCATATGAAGCTATTGCTACCCATCAATTTATTAACAATGAGTACGAATCCAACTACTATGAATACGAAAAAGCTCAATCGCAAGCTGATTATAAATCAGGTTATTTAGCTGAAGAGCTCAAAAAACGTAATCAATTTGTTCTTGATAATTTCGATACAAAGAATGATTCGATACGCAGCCTAGTTACTAAGAATCTGAATATCATTCGTCACGTTATTTCAGTAGAACCCATGAAGTCTGGGCTTGAAAAGATAAGCCTTGAAAAAGACTTGAAGATCAGCAGCTACTCCAAAATTATAGGGGAGATAGTTGATCGCTATCTTGTAAATTATAAAAAACACTATCAGAAAGTATATAACAACAATGTTTCCCTCACCGAAAAAAAGATGGCATTTTACGAAAAGAAAGGTGTCAATATTTTGGCTGAAAAAAATAAACATTACAGCGAGAGTCTTTCTGATTTGGTTAGGAACGTAACCACTGAAGACAGGCTAATTGAGTATAAAGGAAAATTGATTCAGGAAATCAATCCCATTTTTCAAGAACCAAATAAAGAGGGTTTAATGGACTATAGGACTGCATTCTTCTTGCCTGAAAAGAATTTACTAGGTCTCACCGTTAGCACTTTTGCTTTTGATATCCTGATTATATGGCTAATGTCGTTACTACTGTATATAGCTTTATACTTTGAATTGATAAAAAAACTCATCGATTCTTTTGGTAAAGTCCATTTTCCGTTAGGGATGAACTGAATTAATGTTTGGTAAGGAAGCCTGATTTTGTAATATTGTAATATAATTTTATGACCATGAGAATTCTATTGGTGATTTTTGCCGCAGGAGTTTTGGCTGCATGTAGTTCAGGAAAAAAGGCTGACGAAAAGGCGTTTCTTGAAAGTCTTGATTCTGCAAAAAATACAGGAACTAGCATAGATCAAGAGGTAATCAATAGCGTATTGCAGCAAATCCCAAGTCCCCTTGAAATTTCCGTTTTATTGAAGGAATCAGGAACTAAATATAACCATGACCTATTAAATTCGCCTGATAAGATAGCCAGCTATAATAGTAACTATAAAAAGGCCCTTAACTTAGGAATCTTTGGCACAGATTTGGGATATACCAATATATACGAGCAAAATCAGGATGGAATTAAGTTTTTAGCATCAATTAAGGAACTTGCAGATGGCTTAAATATTGGCCAGTTCTTCGATATCGAAACCATAGGAAGATTGGCTAGCAACAGTAGAAATTTAGATTCATTACTATTAATCACCACACAAAATTTTAATAATATAAATGGGTACCTGCAAAACCAAGGTAGAAGTAACCTAAGCGTATTATTACTTTCAGGAGGTTGGGTTGAGGCAATGCATTTGACTTGCGATATAGCCTCTAGAGACGTAAAGAATAAAGAACTTCAGGAAACTATAGGAGAGCAAAAAATTATACTTGAGCAAATAATCCTGCTTCTATCCTTCTATAAGGACAGTGACGAAAATATGGCATCTCTATTAAAAGATATGGAAGAATTGAAAGGCGCATTTGATGGTATTAGTATTACCTATTTATACAAAGAATCTACTATGGAAGTAGTAAATGGAGTAGCTGTTATAAAGGACAATAGTACAACAACCATCCAAATCACTGAAGAAGATATTGTGAAAATCAGAACGATCACAACCTCCATCAGAAACAAAATTATCGGCTAATTATTGAATCGATTAAACTTATGAAAAAAATAATCCTTTTATTCTCACTGCTGCTAATTGCCGGAGTCACCTCATCTGAACTCATTGGACAGTGTGACCCTGAAAATTTCAGTAATACATGTATCCCAAAACTAGCTTCAGGTTTTAATTATCTAAAGAGCTATAAAATTGATGGAGAGGACGGCTCGAAAGAAAAAGTAGAATACTCCTATGTCTTCACAAAGGGCACTCAATACATGATTAACATTTGCGCTCAAGGTGCAGAAACGGATGGTATTGTTGTCACGCTTTTCGATTCTGGGCGGAATAAAGTAGCCACCAGTAAAATCAATGGGCAATTTATTTCTGCCATTGCTTATCCTTGTAATGCTACTGGAATTTACTACATCCAATATACGTTTGATGGGTCCGGCTCAAAATGCGGAGGAAGCGCATTAGGCTTTAAAAGATAGAATTACAATTTATTGTTTCTTGATGGCCTCGGTAATCGAGGCCATTTTTTTTACAATATAAGTGTACTCTTACGGCTGCCGGTTAACCACTGTAGCACTTGCCTGGGCTGTAGGAAAGACAACTAAATCCCCAATGACAACGTGAGGCGGTCTCGTTAATGCAAATAAAATCAGGTCGGCAATATCATCACCCTTTAATGGATCAATACCCTTATAAATTGTAGATGCGCGAGCAGCATCGCCTTTAAAGCGTACTAATGAAAACTCCGTTTCGACTAATCCTGGATGAATAGCGGTAACTTTGATACCATACGCATTTAAGTCCAGACGCATTCCCCGGCTAAGCGCATCAACGGCAAATTTACTGGCGCTATATACATTACCATTGGGGTAAACTTCCTTCCCTGCAATTGATCCAATGTTGATAATATGACCTGCCTTTCGTTCCACCATACTTGGTAAAATTTCTCTTGAAACATATAATAGGCCTTTAACATTAATATCAATCATGGCATCCCAGTCATCAACATTTCCAGTTTGAATTGGGTCCAAGCCGTGGGCATTTCCTGCGTTGTTGATTAATACATCGATTTTTTTCCAATCATCATCCAATGATAAAATTGCCTTGTGAATAGCATCTTTATCTCTAACGTCAAATGACAACGTTCTAATTTCAGTTACTTTAGAAAGCTCCTTGTTAAGATTATCAAGCCTATCTATACGTCTGCCGCAAAGGATCAACTTAAATGAATTGATAGCCAGCAATCTTGCAGTTGCTTCTCCAATCCCCGAAGTAGCACCGGTTATTAATGCAATTCTCTTATCGTTCATACCAGCAATTTATGATGCAGTAAATTATTCTATTGAAAAATGAAGTAGACAGCAATAGTGTTAGTATTAATTCTACTTATAGGATCCCGGAAGACGCTAGGATCCGATCCTAACATATCCACCAATCCTTTTGAGAAGCGAATCTCCTGAGAAAATTTAAAAAGGGGAAAATAAAAATCAAATCCAAATCCTCCATCGATAGTTAGATTACCCTTTCTTACTGATAAATTAGAAGTAGTTGATTGGACATCATTCTTTCCCGATACTTCAATACCCGGAGTAAAACCACCAATCATATACATCCTAACATTTCCCCTGCGTTGAGATTTATATTTTATTAAAACGGGAGCCTCAAACAAGGTAGTTTCAATTAACTGCTCTTGGGAAGAGCCGTCTGTATAATTGTACTCTACACGATGATTATAAAAACCCGCCTTCGGCATAAGTCGTAAATCCAGCACATCATACAAGTGAAGATTAACCAGGAAGCCAAGTGAGAACCCAGGGGAAAAGGGAGTCATTACAGAATGTACTGTATCAAATTTTTGAGTTACAAATTGATCGGAATACTTGATTTGATAGGCTGAAGTATGTAACCCTATCATGAACCCGTAAGAGATCAACCGCTCATCGTAGTTAGGGTTATTCTCACGTGCCCACTTAAAACGTTGGCTTAAAGCATCATTCGGAAGTAATCCAAATAAAATCCCTAAAACAACTATTTTATACCAGTGTAAAGGGAGCTTATTCCAAATGTTAACGGCCTGCATGTTGCATTTTTATATCCAATTCCTGAAAGGATTTTTAAAAAGTCATTCCCATCAGGGAAGGTTTGAACAGATTCAGGCAAGTACGTGTATGCGGCCTGATCCTTTGAAATCAATTTTCCGATTTTTGGTAAGACAAACTTAAAATAAAGGTTAAACAATTGTTTAAATGGAAACTGTGATGGTTTAGAAAACTCCAAAATGACAACCTTACCTCCAGGCTTCACGACACGGAAAATCTCAGTTAATCCTTTTTTGAGGTCCTCAAAGTTACGCACACCAAAGGCAACGATCACAGCATCAAATTTATTCTCTTCAAAGGGCAGATTTTCTGAGTCGCCACTTCGAAGTTCGATTATCTGATCCAAATGGCGCTCTTTCATCTTCTTGCGGCCAACTTCCAGCATCCCTTCAGAAATGTCTACGCCTACAATTTTTTCAGGCTTTAGATCTAACGCCTGAATGGCAAAATCGCCTGTCCCTGTTGCCACATCAAGAATTAGTTTAGGCTGAATTTCAGCAAGCTCCAAAATTGCCTTTTTCCTCCACCTGATATCTATCCCCAGGCTTAATAAATGATTTAAGAAATCGTAACGGCCGCTGATGTTATCAAACATCTTTGCAACCTGAACCTTCTTTCCGCTTTGTTCATCTTTGTAAGGAACTACCATCATAAAAAAATAAAACCAACGATACTACAATCATTGGTTACTAACTTCAAAGGTGAGAAAAAGTTATTAATTACCCAGCACAATAAAATCAACCCTTCGATTTATCTCTCTCCCTTCAGCATCGTCATCATTTGTGGCAATTGGCCTGTTCTCACCATAGCCTGAAGCTTTGATTCTTCGGGCATCTATCCCTTTGCTGGTAAGAAAATCCTTCACAGCATTCGCCCTGCGCTGCGATAACTGCTTATTATAGGCACTGGAGCCTATATTGTCCGTATGTCCGGAAATTTCTACTCGCAATCCTGCGTTCTGCTTCATCATATTTTCAAGCTTATTCAATTCATTGTAAGAAGCATCTTTAAAGGTGGCTTTCGCAAAATCAAAATATAGATTACGTAAAGTAGTTGTAGCTCCTATTTTTAATTTCCGCATTTCTACCATAACGCTAATTGTTTTGGGCTGTTCTGAAACACCTTCGATACGCACTGATTGATTTTGAAAAATGTATCCTTCCATTTCAGCAGTCAATTTGTAATCCTTTGGTGAAGTCTCTTTGATGGTAAACACAAATTCCCCTTTGTCACCAGCTGAAAAACCTACTGCACTATTGTCAGCAAGACCCTGAAGCTTTACGCGGGCTGCCAATGGGGCTTTACTATCAGCGTCAATAACCTTAACGAGGTATTTAAATTCCCCAGCTGGTTTGGCTGGTGTCTTCTCATCGGGAACAGTAATCATGTAAATATCCTCGTAACCTAATCCATCATCATGAACGGATGCATAATAGGAACGCTGGCCATCCTTAGTGCTTACAAATTGAATGTCATCATCGGGAGTATTAATGGGATAGCCTAAGTTCTCAGGCACACTCCATTCTCCCTTTTCAGTATCATAGGACGACTTGAATATATCATATCCTCCCATTCCCTTACCACCTTTGGAACTGAAGTATAACGTATTACCATCATAATCAATGAAGGGATCTCCTTCATCAAACTCTGTGTTAATTACCGTACCCAAGTTTTTTAGAATAGTCCACTGGCCGTTAGTATCCTTCGTACAACTGTAAATATCTGAGCCCCCAAGCCCGCCTGGTCGCTCACTTGAAAAATAAATTGTCTTACCATCCTTGGTAACGGTAATCGATTCTTCTCTAAAAGAAGAATTGATAATTCCAGGTAATGGTGCAGGAACTCCCCAGCTGCCATCTTTAAGTCTTTCACTTACATAAATGTCTCCGTTGCCTTCATCATTATACATGTAAAGGGTCTTTCCATCTGCCGACAATGCTGCATTTGAATTGTTATACTTCGTATTGATTGTCGTCCCAATATTTTTTGCCCTGGACCACTTGCCCTTTACCTTAATAGAGTAAAAGACGTCCTCAAACGGCTTATTATCTTCGTATACGTTTTCATTTAAATTTCCATCGCGCCTTCGGGTAGTAAATACTATCTCATCTTCATTTTCATTCAGAACCGGAGCATAGTCTTCAAATTCAGAGTTAATCTCGCGCCCCATATTAACGATTGAAAATTTCTTGGGATTTGCTATAAATTCTTTCCCGTTTTTGCACTCTTGGATTTTACGTTCTACTTCAGGGAGTTCTACTTTATCTTTTCCTGCATACGTTGGTTTAGCAATAAGTTTATCTCTATACGTATTATAATAGATAAGCGCTTTGTCAAATTCAAGTCCAAAGTGATAGCTCTTGCCAATCCAAAATTCAAGATCAAAGCGATAATCTGGATCCTGTCTGGCGATTCTTAAAAAGTATTTGGCAGCTAGATGCTTTCCAATTGTTTGAATATGGTAGTGGCCTGCTTCAAAATTGGCATTGATGTTAGTTGTATCGAAGTTAGCAGCAGTGATCATTAGATCCCGCGCATCATCCATCGCCCTCGTAGCTTCCATCATAAGATCAGCCTGCTCCATGTACAGTTTAGATTGCTCTTTGTCCTGTTGCTGAGCAAAGGAGGATAGGGAAATGGTATAGACGACAAAAAAAAGCAGTATTCTAGGGATACTGTGCATCTTAAAAAATGGTTTAATTACAAAATAGGCAAAAAAATTGATTTACTAGAAGGGCAATTTAATAAAATCTAGTAAAAACAATGGTCAAAGTTCAATTCATAAGTCACTCGAATCTTACATTCTTAGTAATTTGCCCTTCAATTAACACTTTAAGTCTATTATGATCATCCATTCTGCCGAGTTTATCATTAGCAATACAGACTATTTAAAGTGCCCGACTACAAAACAGCCCGAATTTGCTTTTATAGGCAGATCGAATGTTGGCAAGTCGTCTGTCATTAATATGTTGACGAATCACAAAAGTCTGGCTAAGACATCCTCCACTCCAGGAAAAACGCAAACTATTAATCATTTCAAAATAAATGACTCCTGGTATCTTGTCGATCTGCCTGGCTACGGGTATGCAACTATTAGCCTGAAAGTAAAGCAAGGGTGGAGTAAAATGATAGAAGACTATCTCCTAAACAGAGAAAACCTTTTTTGCACATTTGTACTCATTGATTCGCGATTGAAACCTCAAAAATTAGATTTGGAGTTTATCACCTGGATAGGACAGCGAGGTTTGCCTATGGCCTTGCTCTTTACAAAATCGGATAAATTAAAACGAGGCGAATTAGCCCGAACAAAAAAAAACTTCATGGATGCTTTGACGGAGACTTGGGAAGAGTTGCCTCCATTCTTTGTTACCTCATCAGAAAAAAGGCTAGGAAGAAATGAAGTCCTTGACTTCATTGAGAAGGCGATAAAGCAGAAGTAAAACTTTTAGGATTCTACATCTTAAATTCTGTTAGTTTTGCCGCTCTAAAAGTTATTGAAATTAAAATGGAGTTATCCGAAATTGCTTCCGTAAGCGGAAAAGGTGGCCTTTACAAAGTTCTGGCACCTACAAAGTCTGGTGTTATCCTAGAATCACTGGATGAATCAAAAAGTAGATTAGTGGCTTCTGCCAGCAACCGGATTTCGTTACTCCACGAAATTTCAATTTATACCACCACAAAAGAAGGCACAGCTCCTTTGTTGAGTGTGCTTAAGAAAATCAACAAAGATTTCGGCAACGATCTTGGCGTTGACAGTAATTCAGATGGTTCTGAACTAAAAGCTTTCATGAAATCAGTACTGTCAGAATATGATGAAAATCGGGTGTACGTTTCTGATTTGAAAAAATTGGTTAAGTGGTATAGTGTGATTATGCAGTATGCACCAGAAATCATCACACCTCCTTCAATTGAAGGCACACCTCCAGAAGAAACTGAAAATGCTAAAAGCTAATCGCTTTTTCAACCATATTTTTTGATCCTACATAAAAGGGTGTGCGTTGATGAAGACTTTGGGGCTCAATATCCAGGATTCTATTTTTTCCATCAATTGCTTTTCCTCCGGCCTGCTCAGCCACAAATCCTAAAGCATTGCACTCATACATTAAACGTAGCTTGCCTTGCTTATCCTTAGCAGTTGCCGGATAGATATAGATTCCTCCCTTTAGAAGATTTCTATGAAAATCTGCTACCAAAGAGCCGATGTACCGAGCTGTGTAGTTGTTGTCCTTGCAATAGTGTAGGTACTCTTTCAAGGGACCCGGAAATGAATTGGAGGAACCTTCATTAATCGAAAATATTTTTCCGTCTTCAGGAATTCTCATGTCAGGATGAGAAAGAAAATATTCACCAAGAGTTGTCTCGTAGGTAAACCCATTTACTCCATGGCCAGTAGTATAAACTAGTATGGTCGAAGAACCATATAAGATATACCCAGCCGCTATTTGCTCCGACCCTCGCTGCAAAATATCTATCTCCTGAATAGGTTGGCCAACTACGCTTTTCCTTCTATAAATCGAAAAAATTGTTCCAAGGGATACGTTTACATCAATGTTTGAAGATCCATCCAATGGATCAATTGCAATCACATACTTCCCGTGGTTATTTAAATCTACATATGATTCTGTTTCTTCAGAGATAAGAGCACAAACTTCACCACCTTTTGATAGGGCTCTTGTAAAACGGATATTTGCTAATACATCAAGCTTTTGTTGTTCTTCACCTCCGCTGTTTTGAGATCCCATAGGCCCCATGATATCGATCAAACCAGCCTTGTTAATCTCACGATTTACAACTTTCGATGCAAGAGCTATGTCACGCAATAGTTGTGACAGTTCCCCACTGGCATACTGAAATTGGTCCTGATTATTTTTTATAAACCGATCAAGAGCTAGGCCGATCGACTGGGCAATACGCGAAGCTTCTATCATAATATTTTGGTATTTAGAATTTGGGGTAAATTCGAAGTAGGGTAACAGATATTTCATTACAAATATACATTGCAAACGTTTGAAATCAACTTTATTGAAAGATGAAGGTTTATAAGTTTGGTGGTGCTTCGGTTAAAAATGGCAAAGGTTTGCGAAATGTGGCTTCTATTATAAGACTTCATAAAGAACAGCTATTGGTCGTGGTTTCAGCCATGGGGAAAACCACTAACACGTTGGAACGCATTGTTGCTTTATCACAGGATGGTCAATCTATTTCTGATGAAATGAGGGTTTTGGCAAACTATCATTACGAAATAGTTGATTCGCTTTTTGAAAAAAGTAATACGATTCGGATTGAATTAGAAAAGCTATTTGAACAGATCAAGTCAGAGAGTTCAAAAAAAGGAATGTATGATCAGGTTTATGATCAGGTAGTCTCCTTTGGCGAAGTAATTTCGAGTGTAATCCTCAGTCAATACCTTACCTCTCAAGGAATAGAAAATGAATGGATTGACGCACGCCATTATATTTCAACGGATAAAAATTTCCGTGAGGCAAAAGTGGATTGGTCTAAAACAGAGAAGCAGGCCCAAAAACTCCGCAATGCCTTAAGCGAAAAAATTATTATCACCCAAGGATTTATAGGATCGACTACGGAAGGTATAACTACAACCCTTGGCCGTGAAGGATCTGATTATAGCGCAGCCATATTTGCCTCCTGCCTGATGGCCGAATCAGTAACCATTTGGAAAGATGTACCGGGTGTCATGAATGCTGACCCGAAGCGCCTGCCTGCCGCTACTGTTTTTGAAGAACTTCCTTTCAAAGAAGCTGCTGAAATGACCTATTATGGCGCATCCGTTATTCATCCCAAAACCATTAAGCCCCTGGCGAACAAAGGCATTCCTTTGTATGTGAAAAATTTTGATGATCCAACACTGGTGGGCACAAAGATCCATGAATGTAAAATTGACCACTTACCACCACTTATTGTCTTCAAAGAAAATCAATGCTTGATTTCTTGCCGGGTAACTGACTACACCTTCATCGATGAACATCATCTAGGAGTGATTTTTCAAGCCTTGAATGAAAAAAACATTAAAGTTAATGTGATGCAAAACTCTGCTATCTCTTTTTCATTTTGTGTGGACTTTCGTGAGAACAAGATCATAAATTTAGTGCGCGAGTTAGGAGAAAAATTTGAAGTCTATTATAACACCGGCCTAACCCTGATCACTATAAAAAACTACGATCAAAAAACGTTTGATGAATATCGCCTTCGTCCCGGGGTAGTACTTGAACAATCATCAAGATCGACTTTGCAAGTGTTAGTCAAACCTTGATTTTTTTAAAGATTTAGCTTAACAGTGATCCCACAAAAGAATCTATAGATCGATTTAGAATATCGAACACTTCTTGAAAATCCTTCTCTTCTTCATAATAGGGATCCGGAACATCCTGATCTTTCCCAAAAGGATCATGTGAACGCATCAGAAATATTTTGTGACTGTTCTCCATTGCACGCTCAAGACGAAAGATATTCTGGAGATTGCTAGCATCCATCGCCACTATATAATCAAAGGTGTCTAGATCATTTTCAGATAGTTGGCGCCCACGGTGGTTTATCTCAATTCCATTTTTTTTCGCATTTCGAATTGTTCTTGGATCGGGGGAATGGCCAATATGGTAATTAGCTGTTCCACAAGAATGAACATCAAAATCAGATTGCCGGCCTAGTTTTTCAATTTTATGGGTGAAAATAGCCTCAGCCAACGGTGACCGGCAAATATTACCAAGGCAAACAAAGAGGATCTTTATAGGCATATCGAATGTTTTCGCAAAATAAGACTTACTCAGGTTACCATTGCTCGTTAAAACTCCATTTAGTAATGCATAGTACAGTTTTAAGTGCCTTTTGGTTTGAAAAGCCCATACCGACCGCCTCGGTAGGGCTTTTCTGTTTTGTAAACCTTCCGAAAAGAATCTTTAGATTTGAAAAAATCAATAACCAATGGAATTCATCAAGGTAACTGAACAGTATGCTCCTTTTGTAGCACTCATTCAACTCAACCGACCTAAAGAACTCAATGCCATTAACAGGCAATTGATGGAAGAATTGCGAGACACTTTATTGCAATTGGATAAGAATGAAAACGTACGCGTGATCATCCTGACTGGAAATGATCAAGCTTTTGCTGCAGGTGCTGACATTAAACAAATGGCGGATAAATCGGCAATTGAAATGGTGATGATTGACCAATTCAGCACCTGGGACCAGATACGAAAAACCAAGAAACCCATTATTGCGGCAGTTTCAGGTTTTGCATTGGGGGGTGGATGTGAGTTGGCCATGACGTGCGATATGATCGTAGCATCGGACACAGCAAAATTTGGGCAACCCGAAATTAAATTAGGTACAATTCCAGGCGCAGGAGGAACGCAACGCCTTACCAAGGCAGTTGGCAAAGTCAAAGCAATGGAATTAATTCTTACAGGCAGACTTATCTCTGCCGAAGAAGCACTTTCTTATGGGTTAATCAATAAAGTTCTTCCAGTAGAAATGTATTTGTTTGAAGCAACACAACTTGCTAAAGAAATAGCACAGATGTCTCCGGTTGCGATTCAACTGGCCAAAGAAGCAGTAAATCGTTCCTTTGAAACTGTGCTGGATGAAGGGCTAGCCTTTGAAAGAAAAAACTTTTATTTAACGTTTGCTTCGGAAGATCAGAAAGAAGGAATGAAAGCGTTTATTGAAAAAAGAAAGCCTGAATACAAAGGCAAGTAATAAAACAGGTTACCAATAAAAACTGGTAACCTGTTAAATTTTATTTAAGTTGTTTATCTAACGCTGATTCCAAATCCTACAGTAAGCACTTTATACTTTTGCAGGGTGTAGTCGGCATGAAAAGTAAATACAGCCAATTTCAATCTGGCACCTACTGTTGCTCTCATTCCATTTGCAGCTACGTCAATTTTAACCGGATCTTTAATTATGGTAGGTGGGGCAGGCGAAGGGTTTTCAAATTCATAGTTTCCAAGCATACTCATATTTGTTTTAGCAAGGTTGTAGCCTACTGCACCATAAACGGTAAGTACTGCGATCTTCTTTGAAATCAATCCTTGAATAGTGGTGGAGTTTGTTTCGAATACAGCTCGTTGATCAGGCTTAGCATTATCTAGTCCAACATCCAACTTAAGTCTTGTGTAACCAACAAAAGCAGAAAGGTCAAAAGGCAAATTCTTTATTCCAGGTATATATTGCTTTATATCGTGCATTACACCGAACCCAATTAAATTAACATCACCATTGTCTCCTAACTTGACCTTAGGCATAAATCTCATCTTCAATTCAAAACCTTTGGGAAGACCAAAACCTAACTGAACCATAGGTACTGGCACGTAGTTTCCGAGGTTCTTCTTTATGTCAACCCCAGGCGGTCCGCTAAAAGAAAGACCTGTGTTCTTGTTTCGATAAATAGGAGCATTATCAGGCCCAAAAATAGTGGGAACACTACCTATGCCCCCAGTCGGAGCCGGTGATACCAACTCCAAACTTTTAAGCTTGCTGTTATCTACGGAATAAAAAAGATCTGAACTGGGAAAGTAAACCGGAGAAGCAGTGATTGTCAAATCAAAGCCTGCCACCTTATGTGTAGCTGCTGTATTATACCAACCTTGGTTTAGTCCGTAACCCATTACTCTCATTAAAGGTGCAGTGTAACCCTCCAGAAGATAATCTGCATCTGCCACACTACCTTTTATTAACTCGTCCAAATCATCCTGAGCCCTTAGCCCAAGTGTTGAAACTGCTAGAAATACTATTAAAATCAGTTTTTTAGAATTCATGACCTTTTGTTTAATGTATAAAACTATCAAATTTTACTTAAAATATACTTTCAACTATGCGCAATGGAGCTAGTTTCCTTACATGACCATTAGTATGCTGATGAGTTTATTCGATACTATATACTTTATTTCAAAGTTTCCGTAACCGCCAATCTCCTTTAAATATATAACCAAGTTTATAGGCACTACTGTGATTCCCAAGTTGATCAGCTGATTTTGAGTTAATTTGCATCCAAGATATCTGACAATTGATCCTTTTATACAACCTAGCTATCTTTTTGCTGAAAGTCTCAGTTAAAGTGGCATCAATCTTTAACCCTAAAGCAAGGTTATTGATTCAAGGCCAACATAAATTGATTCAAAAAATATCTGGTGTATTTGCAACTAACTCATCCCCAGTAATCTGGATTCATTGTGCATCTCTTGGAGAATTTGAACAAGGACGACCGGTTTTGGAGGCTCTGAGGAAATTATATCCTTCTTATAAAATCCTACTTACATTCTTCTCTCCTTCCGGCTATGAAGTGAGAAAAAAATATAATCAGGCTGATTGGGTTTTTTATTTACCCTGGGACACTGCAAGAAATGCGAGCCAATTTATTGAAGCTGCAAAACCTGTTCTTTCCATTTTTGTAAAATATGAATTTTGGTACCACTATTCACTCGAACTAAAAAAAAGGAATCTTCCTCTGATTTCCATTTCAACTATTTTTCGGAAAGACCAGCTTTTCTTTAAATCCTACGGAATTTTTTACCGCAGTATTCTCGACAGGTTCAATCACTTCTTTGTCCAGAATGAAACGTCCTTAACCCTGCTTAAATCCATTCATATTCAATGCGCTACTTTAGCTGGTGACACTCGATTTGATCGGGTAAAATCACTTGTGGAGCAGGGGATAGAAATTGACATAGCCAAAAGGTTTAAGTCTGATCAAAAAACATTTGTAATAGGAAGCTGCTGGCCTGAAGACTTAACAGTTCTAATTCCATTTATTAATAACAAATCCCATCAATTAAAATTTATTATTGCTCCTCATGAAATCACGGAGTCGTTTTTAACCAGCCTTGAAAAGGCATTACAAGTTAGTTCGGTCCGGTATTCTCAAGCCGCCAACAAGCTGGAAGAAGCTTCCGTCTTAATTATTGACAATATCGGGATGCTTTCACAACTCTACCGATATGGTGAGTTTGCCTACGTTGGCGGAGCCTTTGGTAAAGGGCTTCACAATATTTTAGAACCTGCTTGCTACGGAATTCCCATTTTCTTTGGGAATAAAAACTATAAAAAATTTCAGGAGGCCGTTGATTTAACAAATCTTGGTGGCGCATTTATCGTGAATGATTTTCAAGACTTAAGTAGTAAATATGAAATGGCCAACACTCCTCAGACTTTCTTACTCGCCTGTCAAGTGACTCAACAATATGTAGAAGACAATCTGGGGGCCACAAAAAAAATAGTCGACTACTGTGCTACTAATCTGATAAAATCATGATTGGCCTTGTAATGAAATCTACAGGTTCCTGGTATGAAATATTAGGTGAGCATGATCAGAAAAGATATCAATGCAGAACGCGAGGCAAATTACGGTTGGAAGGAATCAAAGAAACCAATCCGATAGCCGTTGGTGACCGTGTTGAATTTATTGAAGACGCAGGTATAGGTTCGATTGAAGAAATTCTTCCACGGGAAAATCAAATTCTTCGCCAGTCTGTAAAGAAGACAGGACATAGTCAGGTATTAGCAGCCAATATTGATCAGGTTTTATTAATTGCTACCGTCAAACAACCCCGAACCTCGCATGGATTTATCGATCGATTTCTTGTTTCGGCTGAATCATTTAGAATTCCGCAATCTCTTTACTTAAATAAAAGTGATTTACTTAACCCAAAAGAAGTATATGAATTGGAATCTCTGATGAAGGTCTACACCTCCATTGGAGTAACTACGTGGAGTGGATCTGCTCTTCATGATGAACTTTCTATTCTTTCAAAAACATTACAAGATAAAGTGACACTTGTTGCTGGCCACTCGGGTGTTGGCAAATCAACTATACTCAACCGCATTGCACCAGAAATAAAGCAGGCCACCGGGAATATCTCCAACTTCTCTGATAAAGGAACACATACCACCACCTTTGCAGAAATGTTTCAACTTAATTCGACCACTTTTGTGATTGATACTCCTGGTATAAAAGAATGGGGATTGGTGGATATGAATCAACAAGAAATTTCTGATTACTTCCCAGAGATGAGAGACATAAGGTTAAACTGCAAATTCGGAGCCCGTTGCATTCATATCAATGAGCCAAAATGCTCAGTCCTTGAAGCCGTAAACTCTGGAAAAATTTCCGCAGACCGATATAAAAGCTATGTGAGTATGGTAATGGGGGAAGATAATCGCAAATAGATTTTATATAGCCATTCTGATTTTTAAAAACTCGAAGGCAAGTTTGAAGTCCATCATGCGCAAGGATAATAATAATTCGTAGTGTAAGCGCCTCCGAAGGGCGTGGTCTTCTTCCTTATTTCTATTTAAAGATTTTACTTTTTTACAGACCATTAAGGTTGACCAACGTTGTGGATTGCCGTTAGTGAATTGCTTATGGGACATTGAGCTACTAACCACTCTTCTCTTAAGTAAGGCTTGTGGATGATAACAGTATTTGTAAGAACGGGAAGAGCGTATCCAAAAATCAAAATCTTCAAAAGTTAAATTTTCATCATATCCATTCAAATAATCAATTACCTCTTTCCTAAAAATCATTGTTGGCGAGCAAATGAAATATCGCTCGATCAGGTTTTTGTAAATATCTCCTTGAGGTATGGTGTCATGCGGAAATTTTTTTGAATGCAAATACAGATGGCTTCCATTTTCAGAAATGATTTCCGCATCCGTAAACTGAACTCCGTATTCAGGCCCAGCCTTTTCCAGAGCTGCAACGCCAATTGCGATTCGATCGGGCAAAAGAACATCATCCGCAGCTAGATCAATAAGGTATTCACCCTTGGCTACCTTCAGGGCCAAATTAAATGACTTGCAACTTCCCTTGTTTTCATCATTTGCAATAAAGACTACATCCGGGCGATCCTTAATCAATTTCCGTATCGCGGCACAACTTTTATCGCTGCTGCAATCGTCAACGACAATCAATTGAATGCTAAAATAATTTTGCTGGAAAACAGACTCTATCGCCTCTTCTACGAATTGTTCATGGTTGTAGCACAAACAAATAACGGTAACAAGTGGCTGACTCATGAAAAGGTCTTGTCAAAAATGTACTTGATAGATGGCTGCCCACCAATGCTTTTTTTAAACTGAATCAACGGCCTGTTAATTCCACCATTAACCATAGAAGTACCCAGATCGATTTGCTCATATTGATGATCCTGTGCATATCGGTAAATTCCAGAGATCAACATGACAGTCGGACTGATCTTATTAAACCTTCTATCATGGGCATAATAGAATGTATAAAGTATTTTGTTATTTACCCGTATTACAATTGCTGCTGCCGCTATGTGATGCTCATCAGCCACTTGAAATAGAAGAAAATTCTTCGGAAACCGATTAACTACTTTTTTTAGTTGTCTAGATGACATAGACAGGGATTGATTCTTTTCCTTACGAGACCCGCTAATGAAATCATACACATTCTTCAATGCAGAAATCCTGGGCTGGCTATGCACAAACCTCTTTTCACTTTTCTTTAATTTTTGTCGTTGTGAAATTGAGATCTTCTTCTCAAATGGTCTGACCTCCACCTGAATTATACTAGACACTTCTTCCTCACACTTGAATCCCAATTTTAATGTGGCATGATGGAGCAAACGAGTAGCGAGCGGACCGTAAGCCTCGGGGTAGTTTTTGATTTGGCAAGACAAAATGCCAAGCATCTTAAAGTCTTCTTCAATTCTATAAAACAAGTTATCAATTTCCTTTTGCTCTATGGTCTCAAAGATTTGTAGGGATCCAAAGGGAGCCCGAAGCGGGCTAAACATCTTCCTACCTTTTCGATTAAAAATAATTAGGGCAATTATCCTGTTTGTCTCCTTATTCCTCAGGCCATATGCCCGCCAATCTTTTCCTGATTGTAAAAAGAGATGCCTGGTTTTAGTAAATAAAAACGTGCCATTTACTGGCTGTTGCTCAACTAGATTGTGGCAAAAAAACTCTACGTGGTTCAACAGAATATTATAAATGTGTTTCTTGCAGTTTCCAGTTGCACCAATCCCATTTGTTGTTCAACTTCAATAGCTGCAGCCGCACTAATTTTGCGTTGAGCATCAACATCAGATTGGGCTTGAGATAAATCAGCAGAGATCAGGAATACTAATAGAAAAAATAACTTTCTCATTTTTGAAAATATAAACAAGTTTACAAAATAGAACTGATAACAGTCCATCCAAATAAAATAAAAACTCTTCATCTTCTAATTATAAAGCAGCTGCACCACAAAAGTAAGTCTGTGATATAAAACACTAACTTTGAAGCAAACCAAAAATCATTTTATGACTAGTGAGTTTTTCTTGATCCTTCTGATTCTGGCTGCGTTGACCTCCTGCACCTCCTCTACAAAAGAAACAGCTAATGAAAATAGCCCAACCTCAAGTAAACTTACCCCAGAGGCCGGAATGGTGTGGATACCCGGTGGGGAATTTATGATGGGTGATAACGAAGAACAGCCAGCTAATAATGGACAAAAACTTCATCCCGTAAAAGTAGATGGATTTTGGATGGATGAGACCGAAGTGACCAATGCGCAATTCAAAGTTTTCGTAGAGGAAACATCGTATAAAACTATTGCCGAAAGGCCTCTTGATTGGGAAGAACTTAAAAAACAAGTTCCACCTGGAACACCGAAACCCGGTGATGATGTTTTACAACCAGGGTCTATGGTTTTTACTCCAACATCTTCCCCAGTCATTTTAAACGATTACTCACAGTGGTGGCGTTGGGTAGTGGGTGCAGATTGGCAGCACCCCGAAGGTCCGGGAAGTTCTATCATAGGCAGAGACAAATACCCAGTCGTCCATATTGCATACGAAGACGCGGTAGCTTACGCTAAATGGGCTGGAAAAAGATTGCCCACTGAAGCTGAGTATGAATTTGCTGCTCGAGGTGGATTGAACGGAAAAACATTTTCATGGGGCGATGAATTAAATCCTCAGGGAAAATACCTGGCCAACTATTTTCAAGGAGCTTTTCCTAACAGTGACACAGCCGAAGATGGATTTAAAGGTGCTGCTCCAGTTAAGTCATTTCAACCAAATGGATATGGCCTATATGACATCATTGGCAATGTGTGGGAGCTTTGTTCTGACTGGTATAGTGTTGATGTTTCAATTAATAGTGCGGCACTCAGCAACCCCATAGGTCCTGCAACTACCAAAGATCCTGACGATCCCTATGCAGTAAAGCACGTATCCAAAGGCGGTTCGTTTGTTTGTAGTGTCCAGTATTGTTCCAATTACAAACCAAGTGGCAGGCAAGGTTCCGCATTTGATTCGGGTATGAATCATACAGGGTTTAGGTGTGTGAAGGATGCTAAGTAAATAAGGTTCAAAAAAAGTTTTTATCTAACTTTATACCGTGGGCAAATTACCTCAAATATCTAAACGAACATTTTGGGAAGTAGATATTAGTGAAAATGATTTTAAACATTCGAGTGAATGGGTTATCACCAGGGTTTTTGACAGAGGAACTCTTGATGAGGTGTTTTCCATTATCAACTATTATGGGATCGATTTTGTTAAGAATATACTATTAACCACTAACGAGAATCTACCCAACCATACGATCTTACTAGCGAGGGCAATCTTTAAATTGAACTACTCAGATTTTAAATGCTCAGAAAGGAAACCGTTTCATCTCCATTACTCAATAGAAGATTATTCTTACAATGAGGAGTATCCGAGTGAGCTAATGTCATCTCGATTAATGATAGAGGGCTTACAGCTCAGCGAAATGGTAGATAAAAAAGTAATGCCAAAAATGCTGAATAGTGAAACCTGGGAGGACACAAAAAGGAAAATTGAAGATTTAATTACCTACTTTATTGGTAAACAATCAGGATAAATGGCAGTGGTCAATGCAATGGATCCATCACCGTACCAGTAGAAACAGGTTTGCAATCTTTACCAACAATGGCCTTCACAAAATTGATGCGTCTATCAAGCGCAATCCTGTTTTAGGCGGTAGCCAACGCAACATCTTCTGTATTGAGCTGACGATTTTCCAGTTGCCACTTAGTCACTAAGGTTTATTTCACTGTCCTTTGAGTAGAATCACGATTAATGGCAGGCCAAGGTGAAAAAAGGAACCACCTGACAAAAATCATTGCTTAACACCCTATAAGGATGTCTATTGTCCATTAATTATTTATCACATCCAGCCAGACTTCCATTTACCATCAAATTATTACTGTTTCCATTATCTTTAGCAATTCATAAAAACTATCCGTGCAGTTGCACCCGCTATGACAAACGCCATATTTCTCACCACTACAGAGCCGTATTCCGGAAAATCCATTATTGCTCTTGGCCTTGTAAATCTATTGGCAGGTAAAACTGAAAAGATCGCCTACTTCAAACCCGTGATCAGCCGAGAGGCTGGAGAAAAGGATAATCACCTTCAAACGATTTCAAAGCATTTTAATCTCAGTGCACCGTATGAAGATATGTTTGTCTTTACCCGAAATGAGGTAGTCAAACAAATCAATGCCGGAAAGGAAGCCTTTATTATTGATACCATTATCGATCGGTTTAAAAAACTGCAGGGACGATTTGATTTTGTAGTCGTAGAAGGATCAGATTTTATGGGTGGAAGTACCAACGTGGAGTTTGACGGAAATATTTCCATTTGCAAAAATCTGGGTATACCCGCTGCCATAATTGTAAAAGGAGAAGGTAAATCGGTACTGGAGATTATTGATACTGCCGTCTCCACCACCAAAAGTTTTATGGATGAAGGTGTACAGATACTGACGGTGATCGCCAATAAAATTGATCTTGAAAAAGAAGAGGAGATCCGAACATTGCTTACTAAGTCCCTGCCGAAAGAAATCATTGTAACCTCAATCCCTAGTAACAAAGATTTAGGTAACCCAACCATGGAGGAAATTTATGAGTCCGTTGGCGGGAATATCTTATTTGGGGTACACTTGCTTTCCAACCAGGTCGACCATTCGATTGTGGGTGCCATGCAATTGCATAATTGTTTAACCCGATTAAAAAAGAACACCTTAATCGTAACTCCAGGTGACAGAGGGGATATCATCATTGGTGCATTGCAGGCTAACATCTCCAAAAACTATCAGAAGGTAGCAGGTATGGTGTTAACTGGAGGACTTGCGCCTGAACCTACCATCATCAAATTAATTGAAGGGTTGGATACTGTCATCCCAATCATTGCCGTAAAAAGCGGAACATTTAAGACAGTGAATCGTGTATCGAATACACAATCCAGAATTTCACCAGAGAATAAAGACAAGATCGCATTGGCCATTAGTTTGTTTGATAAACATGTGGACGTGAAAGCGCTAGAGAAAAAAATAATTTCGTTCCGAACGACAAGCATTACTCCACGAATGTTTCAATATCAGATTGTGAAACGTGCTAAGGAAAGCAAGAAGCACATTGTGTTACCCGAAGGAGATGATGACCGCATCCTACAGGCCGCGGATGCACTCATCAAACAGAATGTGGTAGATCTTACTATATTGGGTAACAAAGAAACAATACTACCTGCCTTGAAGCGATTGAATATTTCGCTTGACTTAGACAAGGCAAAGATCGTTAACCCTGCTTCATCTGATCGGTTTGATGATTATGTTAAGACGCTCTACGAACTTCGAAAACACAAAAATATTTCGATGGAGATGGCCCGCGACCTGATGCTTGACGTATCTTACTTTGGCACCATGATGGTGTATAAAGGTGAAGCGGATGGCATGGTGTCTGGAGCATTGCATACAACACAACATACTATTCGCCCAGCCCTACAGTTTGTAAAAACAAAACCAGGCGTATCAACAGTGTCGTCTGTTTTCTTTATGTGTTTACCCAGTCGTGTTTCTATCTTTGGCGATTGTGCGGTCAATCCAAATCCTACTTCCGAACAACTGGCCGACATCGCCATATCTTCGGCAGAGACAAGTAAGATGTTTGGCATAGAGCCAAAGATCGCCATGCTCTCGTATTCATCTGGCACTTCGGGTGAAGGTGAGGATGTAGATAAAGTAAGAAAGGCAACAGAAATCGTCCGGAAAAAAAGACCTGACTTAAAAGTGGAAGGCCCTATACAATATGATGCGGCTGTTGATCCATCTGTTGGTAAAAAGAAAATGCCAAACTCAGAAGTGGCAGGTCAGGCCAGTGTGTTGATCTTCCCCGACTTAAATACAGGAAACAATACGTACAAAGCTGTGCAACGCGAAACCGGTGCACTAGCTATCGGCCCTATGTTACAGGGACTTAACAAGCCTGTGAATGATTTGAGTCGCGGATGTACCGTGGATGATGTTTTTAATACCGTTGTGATTACCGCGATACAGGCGCAACAATAATTTCGATTGAATAAGTATGAATGTCTTTGTGATTAATTCCGGGAGTAGTTCCATTAAATATCAGCTCATTCGCATGCCTGAGGCAGACGTGGTGTGTACCGGCCTTATCGATCGCATTGGCCTGGATGGTTCTTCCATTCATCATAGGGCATTTATCGGTGACAATGAACAGGTAAGAAAAGAAAAATTATCCATTCAGGACCATGCTGTGGGTCTCACTTCAGTATCAAGACTATTAACCGATGCCATTATGGGTGTGATTGGAGACCCAAGAGAAATTGATGTCGTTGGCCATCGTGTAGTGCATGGTGGCGAAAGTTTTTCCAACACCATGATCATCACACAAGAAGTAAAGGAAAAAATCAAGAAGTTATTTCCTTTGGCACCCTTGCACAATCCACCTAATTATCTGGGTATTGAAGTGGCGGAGAAAATTTTTTCTTCTGCTAAACAAGTAGCAGTATTTGATACAGCTTTTCACCAAACCATGCTGCCTGTTGCTTATCGCATTGCCATACCAAAAGAATTTTATGAAACGCATGGTATTCGTGCGTATGGGTTTCATGGCACCAGTCATAAATATGTTTCGGAACAGGCAATTGCTTATTTGCAAAAGAAGGATTCTAAAATTATAACCATTCACTTGGGCAATGGTTGCAGTATGAGTGCTATTCGAAACGGCATTTGCGTTGACACTAGTATGGGACTTGGCCCTATGAACGGATTGATCATGGGAACACGCACAGGTGATATTGATCAATCGATCATTTTTCATCTGGTAAATCAGCTGGGATATTCGTTGAGTGACGTGAATTCTATTCTCAATAAAAAAAGTGGCATGCTGGGGCTCACCGGATACAGCGACATGCGTGATGTGAAAGCCGAATATAATAAAGGAAACAAAGAAGCAATTCTCGCCTACGAGATGTATGCGTATCATATTAAAAAATACATCGGTTCTTTCACTGCTGTCCTCAATGGTTTAGACGCTATCGTGTTCACAGCAGGTGTTGGCGAAAATGATTCTCTTACGCGATCCCTGACGTGCAAAAATCTGGAATACCTTGGCATTCATCTCGATGAAGAAAAAAATAAAACTACAGGGAAAGGTATTGTGGAGGTACAAGCGCATGGCTCATCTGTGAAAATCCTGATAGTGCCCACGAATGAAGAATTAGAGATCGCCAGGCAGTGTTACGCGCTACTGCATGAATAACCGTTTTAAAAATAGAACTACCCTCTATCCAGGTGATCTCTAAAAAGGTTTTTACTATTTGACTTGAGTTCAAGTCATTTTTAACATGTTTTTGACTTAAAGTCAAGTCAATGAGTTTAGACTGTCTTTTCTCCTTTCAAGCCTCTTTAAACTTTTATTAAACTAGAAACTAATCAAAAAGATGCCTTCAGTCAATTATCTGTTGACTAAGAAAAAACGCTTTCAATAAATCCATACCTGTTAGGGTTCATTCAGTGGAGTTGGGTCCATTGGCACCGGGTTTTCAGATTCTCGTTTTTCAGCATTAAGCCATCCGATGATCAATTTATATCCAAGAGTTAGAACAATTGCGCCAGTAAATAGGCCAATGAATCCCGACATAATAAATCCACCAATTGCACCCAGAAATACAACAACCATAGGGGCTGGAGCTCCTTTGCCTAATAAAAACGGTTTGATAATATTATCAATGACACCAACAAAAATCATCCAGCCAGTAAGCAATACTGCCGTTACCGTATCACCATGAGACCAGATGTAAATAATTACTCCGGCAGTCACCGGCAAAAGCCCAATCTGCACGATTGCAAGCACGAGGCAAACAAGAATCCACAACCCTGCAAATGGAATGCCTGCCAATACAAATCCGATACCTGCCAACAAGGATTGAATTACCGCAACCCCCAAGACCCCCTTCGCCACATTTCTTACAGTAATTTCTGCTGATTCGGTCAATGACGCACCAGCTTTCCCAACAATTCGTACTAACAGATCCTGAGCAAACTGGCCAGCTGGTTTTGCAAAGGCAAGTAAGAATCCACCAATAATGATCGAAATGAAAAACATAACCAATCCCTCGGCTGTGTTTTTCAAGAGGTCAAACAATCGGAGCAATACGCCTTTGACTTCGTCCGTGTGGTCTGAAACAAGAGTTCTTAAATTAGTGGAAGCATCCGTCCAATAACCATATGCCGGGTTGCCAATGATTGGCCAATCTTTAACAGTTTCTGGTGGCGGTGGAATATGTAGTGCGCCCGTTTTATATGCAGCAACAAGCGCCTTGAATTCATCAACGGTTGCTAGTAATAACCATACGGCCGGGCCTATTATCATTAAGATCATTAAGAACGTGATGATAATTGCAGATAATGTAGTTCGATCACGGAGTCTTTTCGACAGGCTTCGCTGAAGTGGATATAAGGCGATTGCCAAGACCGATCCCCAAACTAATGGTGTTATAAAAGGTTCAATAATTCTAAAACACCACACCAGCAAAAAACCCAACGCTAGCAATTGTATTGCATAATGAACTATCGGGTTAGCAGCCAATCCATCTTTGGCATTTGAGTTGGTCTCTTTCATAGTAATCGCTTAAAAAAAATTAATTCGGTAGCGGTCAATCTATCAAGTTTTTCAAAAGGTTGAAATTTAATGTGTTGCAAGATACAGAAATCATTTTCTGGATATAACGAAGACCCAAAGGTTCATCAAAGGCAATTAACGGCAAAATTAGTTTTGCATCCCCACTCGGCAACCCTAATTCCCGGGCAATATCTTAGAATTGACAGAAACCTTTAGTAGCAAACCTGATAATTATCATAAAAATTCCGGCTCCCCATCTGTATGTTTATTCAAATAGAACAAGAGCATCTATAACAAGGTCTACATACTATTCCAATGGATCTCATAAGGATAACCATCCAGTATTGGACAGTATTAAAATAAAAAATATAAAGGCCTTAAAAAAAGAGATAAAGAGGAAGACAAAAAAATTGTATTTTTCACTTATAAATAATCAAGCCATGATAGATAAAAAATCAAGCAAAGTTGCGGACTTGAGTTCGCTTGGCAAAAAAGAATTAATCAAACGTGCCAAAACGTTTTCTTGGCGCTACTGCGTTGGGGACGGAAAAAAGTTCAAGTTGAAAGATTACAAGAGTGAACCTCACTATGATCTCGGCAAGGACGATAAGCCCTTGGTGAAGCAGGCCTTGCAATTGGGTGTGGAGGCACTATCAGCTTTGCAAGACATTCTGTATGCGCAAGACAAATATTCGCTGTTGGTAATTTTTCAGGCGATGGATGCAGCGGGTAAAGACGGTGCCATCAAACACGTGATGTCGGGTATTAATCCACAAGGATGTCAGGTGTCATCTTTTAAAGGCCCAAGTGCAGAAGAATTGGATCACGATTTTCTGTGGCGTTGCCAGAAACATTTACCCGAGCGCGGGCGCATAGGAATTTTCAACCGATCCTATTACGAAGAAGTCCTGGTGGTACGCGTTCATGAAAAAATCCTAAAGTCTCAGAAGTTACCCGAAGAATTGGTGACAAAGGATATCTGGGAAGAACGCTTTAAGGACATCCGTAATTTTGAAAAATACTTGCACCGCAATGGTACAATCGTGATCAAAATTTTCCTGAACGTGTCAAAAGCTGAACAGAAAAAACGCTTTATCGAACGTGTAGACGATGCGAACAAGAACTGGAAGTTTAGTGCTGCCGATGCACGTGAACGGGGCTATTGGAAAGATTACATGGGTGCTTACGATGACATGATTAAAAGCACTTCTACCAGGCATTCGCCATGGTATGTAATCCCGGCCGACAACAAATCATATGCTCGCATCGCAGTTGCATCAGCTATTATTCATGCTTTGGATCAGATGAATTTGGAGTACCCTAAAGTAAGCAAAGAAAAAATTGCGGAGCTTCAGGAAATAAAGAAAGCCTTACTGGCAGAAAAGAAATAAATCCATTAGGCTATACAATAGCCCAGACGTGAATAAGCCTGGGCTATTGTTAGCAATGAATATCCATTGAGGCAACTTCTACTTTTTATCCCGTGTATAGTAGAAGCTTGTGCCTTTCAAGATCTGGAAACTCAGTGAAACGTAAAATACATTGGCATCAAAGTCAGCATATGGTTTAAATGTGCCCCCATTTCCATCATTAGCTGTATAGCTTTTATTAAAGAAGTTGGTGAGGTAGTACTTAAACTTTATTTGAGTTCCGTAGGGCGTCTGAATGCCTGCCATCAAAGATTGATATAAACCGGGAATTCGGTTAGAGAACCAATACACTTCCTTGCTCACCTTGTCCTCATTCACAAATAACTTCTCTTTATAGTTGAAAGGCAATTCAAGCTCGTATCCTCCAAAAAAATAAAATCCTGTCATATCTCCTACCTTAACTGCAAGGGGAAGGCCAACAGTATAAGCTCTGGCCTTATGCTTGGTTTCGGGTTCGATTGGGTCATTCCAAATAAAACCAACATTGCGTAAACTAAAGCCGGTGAAAAATCCAAATCTATCCGTCTTATCATAGTGTACTTGATTTTGAATATTGATAACGGGTGAGAAACGGGTGATCACATCTATATCATACCCTTGCTGATTGGCGTCTGCCCAAGAGAAAATCCACTCACCTCCTGTTGTTGTGTAAATATTTTTTTGGGCGTTGGCTGTACCTCCAATCCATAGGAACAATGTGATTAGGACGCACATGGTTTTATTCATAACTCAGAATTTCAATGATGCAAAATCAAATCTTTTGCCTTGGCCAAAAAAATCAATTACACATTATCTTGGAATCAAGAGCGTCAAAATTCTTAAACACGCTGTTACACTTTCGTCTTCACCTTGCTCCAAACTTTTATTTGCCAATATACCTTACCTGTGGTAAGGTGATTGCCTTTGCTATCGTGAATTTTCACTTCGCAAGGAACTACAATTGCCTCTTGCGTTTGAAGCGGACGCGAAATATTTTCGTCCAGCCATTCTTTTGAAATTATAAATTCAGCAAAGGCATCCATCTTACCTTGATAGTGATAATCTATTTCCAGGCGCTGCATGATGAGTCTATATTTTTTGATGTCCAGATTGCTGAGCAGCAAAAAGCCCGTGGCAAATTCTGATATCGTAGCCAATGCGCAGGCATGCAATCCGCGAATGTGATTAAAATTACTTTTGCGATAGGGAATGATTATTTTGAGCCGGAAATCCTCAATTTCAAAGATCTTAAATCCATGTGGCTTGTTGAAAGGGATCATTCGGCCTAAAGACCAGTTAAGGACTTTCAAATAGAAAGCAGAATGTTTTGCTTTTTCGAGTATTTTGGCGGGCTCAAGCATAGAATTTCTTGTTAATACTGCCTGAATTTGAAGGCAATACGAGTTACGATTTTAATTAAACATTAGCATGAAAAAAATAATTGTTCTAGGGGCAGGGTTAGTAGGCAAGGCGATGGCCATGGACCTGGCCAAAAATTTCGATGTTACTTCCGTAGATGTAAATGAACAAGCTTTAGCAGAAGTTCACCAGTTTGGAATAAAAACTGAGCGGGTAGATTTTTCTAATCTTCCACTTTTATCAGCTACAATCAAACCATTTGATCTTGTCGTTGGCGCTGTTCCTGGTTTCATGGGTTTACAAACGGCACGCACAGTAATTGAAGCTGGGAAAAATATGGTAGACATCTCTTTCTTTCCTGAAGACCCTTTTCAATTAGATGAGTTTGCAAAAAAGAAAAACGTTACGATTGTAACAGATTGCGGAGTAGCACCTGGGATGGGCAACATTATATTGGGCTATCACAACCAACGAATGAAAATTAATTCCTATGAGTGTCTTGTGGGTGGCTTACCTCTTGTTCGCGAATGGCCATATGAGTACAAAGCCGTCTTCTCACCTATCGATGTGATTGAAGAATACCTTCGTCCTGCCAGATATGTTCAAAATAATGGCCTGGTAGTTAGGGAAGCTCTTTCTGATGCTGAACTTGTAAACTTTGCAGGTGTGGGAACTTTGGAGTCATGGAACTCAGATGGCTTGCGTTCACTGATCAAAACTATGCCTAATATTCCCAACATGATTGAAAAAACATTGCGCTATCCTGGTTGCGTTGAATACTTACGAGTGCTTCGAGAAAGCGGATTCTTTTCATATGAAGAAGTGGAAGTGAAAGGAGTGAAAATGCGGCCTATTGATCTTACCGCTAAGCTTCTATTCCCTAAGTGGAAATTAAAACCAGGTGAAGAAGAATTTACTGTAATGCGCGTGCGCATGATTGGTGAAGAGAATAATAAACCCAAAACTTACGAATACAATCTTCTCGATCGGACAGAAAAAACAACAGGTACTTTATCGATGGCCAGAACCACAGGTTATACATGCACTGCCGTAGCCCATCTTGTGTTGGATGGAAAATTTACCCGCAAAGGAATTTGCCCGCCAGAATATTTAGGGGAGGAAGAAACCCATTTCAATTTTATAGTTGACTATCTGAAAGAACGAAGCGTACATTATACAGTTAGGTCTTAGGCATTGGGCACTGGGGTATTGGGTCTTGGGCATTGGGGCTTAGGTATTGCAGATTATCGATAACTATTATTCTACATTATCCAATGCCAAAGGCCTAAGTCCTAAGACCTAGGTACTAAGCCCTAAGTCCGAATGCCTAAGTCCTAAAATTTATCCTATATTGAAAACTTTATTAGCCCATACTAAAGCCTTGTGCCAATGATTGTCGAAAAGAAGAGACCCACGCTGATTCATGCCTTTACTCCTATTGGCTTTCTTGTCATCCTTCTAGCTATCAATGTCATTATCTTTGGCTCTGGCGCAACGGACGGCCCGAATCAGATTGCGTTACTTTTATCAGCATCAGTGGCAGGAATTATCTCATGGAGGCTGGGAAATTCATGGAATGAAATTGAACATCATATTGTTAGAAGTATTGGCTCGGCCATGGGTGCCATGTTAATCTTGCTGGTTATTGGCTCCCTTTCTGGTACATGGTTGCTCAGTGGGATTGTACCCGCCATGATTTATTACGGGCTTAAAATCCTTAACCCAACTATCTTCCTATTTGCTGCATGTGTTGTTTGTTGTATTGTTTCATTGGCCACAGGAAGTTCATGGTCCACTATTGCTACTGTAGGTATAGCCTTGCTTGGCATTGGCAAAACCCTTGGGATTCATGATGGAGTAGTCGCTGGCGCCATTATCTCCGGTGCCTATTTTGGAGATAAGATGTCTCCCCTATCAGATACTACTAATCTGGCACCTGCAATGGCCGGTACAGATTTGTTTACGCACATCCGGTATATGATGATCACCACGATACCAACCTTGATTATCACGTTACTCATTTTTTTTGTTTGGGGATTTACACTTAATCTGGAGGGGTCTACCAACACAGAAGCTGTTTTGAATTCGATTGATGCTGCGTTCAATTTGAATCCCCTATTATTTCTGGTTCCTGCGCTTGTACTAATCATGATTGTTCGGAAAGTTCCCGCCATTCCAGCTTTACTTGTCGGAACATTACTGGGCGCCTTGTTTGCTATTATTTTCCAACCACAAATTATTCAACAAATCTCTGGCATCACGGACAATCCCGTTAAAGCGGCTTTTGTAGCCGTGATGAAGTCCATGGCTTTGTCAATTAATATTCAAACCGACAATGCCATGATTTCAGATTTACTTTCAACAGGTGGAATGGCGGGCATGCTCAATACTATCTGGTTAATTCTAGGGGCCATGATATTTGGTGGTGCAATGGAATCCTGCGGCTTACTCAAACGAATCGTAGAGGAGATCATCAAGTTCGCTCATTCAACTGGATCACTGGTGGCGTCCACAGCCGTGACTAGTATATTTTTCAATCTCACTGCAGGAGACCAATACATGGCCATCGCAGTACCCGGAAAAATGTTTGCAGACACGTATAAGAAGAGAGGATACAAACCGGAATTATTGAGTCGCACACTAGAAGATGCCGGAACAGTAACCTCTGTGTTAGTTCCATGGAATACATGCGGAGCTACACAAGCCAAGGTACTTGGCATTTCTACCTGGGCCTATGCGCCCTATTGTTTCTTTTGCATCATTAGTCCTATGATGACTGTTCTGATGGCGTATTTAAATTTTAAGATCCGCAGGTTGGATGACAAAGTATCAGCATAACGATCGCATTACCATCAGTAACGAAGAGATCAATGCGCTGCCGCTTGGAGCATTTGATGGCCCCGTGGAAATAATTGATCAACTCGATCAATTAGAAGAAGTTTTTGTTGAAATCAAAAAACATTCCATCGTAGGTTTTGATACCGAAACTAAACCTGTCTTTGTCAGCGGTCAGTTCAATCATGTCTCACTTGTACAAATTGCATTACCAAAGAAAGTCTTCCTGGTCCGCTTGAAATCAGTAGGAATGGCACCACAACTTATTCATTATTTTGAAAATGAAAAATTCATTAAAGCTGGAGTAGCCTTACGAGATGACATAAAGGCACTCCAAAAATTGAAGAATTTTAAACCGGATGGATTTTTTGAATTGGCCGAACTCGCAAAACAATCGGGATTGCAGGTAGAGAGTGTAAAAAAATTAACAGCCTTGCTATTAGGCTTCCGAATTTCCAAGAGCGCCCAAACAAGCAATTGGGAAGCTGCTGTATTTAATGATAAACAAATCACCTATGCCGCTACGGATGCGTGGGTTTGTCTTAACATTTATAATAAACTGGCAGGGCTTTCATAGACAATATCTATCGGATCAGGTTTATCCAACCTGAACTTTTTTGCTTGCTCAAATTCGAGTCAAGCATATCAAACATGATGTCAGCCTCATAGAAATAAACACCTGAAGATAGTTCATTTCCCTTGTTGTCCTTCCCACTCCATTCATCTAGTAAGCCACTACTTGAATCATCTTTTTCAATTGCATAAACCTCCTTCCCCCAACGATTGAAGATTCTTACATTCAATCTTTTTACAAACCTGGGGCATTTAGATAGATCTACGTTTGTCCTTTTACCAAAACCAGGAAATACATCGTTGAAACCATCCTCATTGGCAGTCAGTATATTTGGAATAAATATAGAAGGGCAATTATCCACACACTCCAATTCACTTGGTTCGCTTTCGTTACCAGAATGATCAACAGCTACTACTTGGTAACAACCGGCAAATGAGTTTTTTTTCAAATCTGAATAAGTAAATTCTGAAAGTTGAGTTAACTCAATTGGTTGGTCCACTATTGAGTTTTGGTAATTGACTTTAAAATATTTCACATCATTACCACATCCATCGGGATAAGTCCATAGGAGTACGTTCTTATAGTCAACTATCGAACATGGAGCAGTATTTATAAAGTCTTCACAAGAAATATGACTTACTGTTACAATCGGACTACAAGGAGGAGCATTGTCAATGAGCTGAGCTTTTAGTTCATTTGAAAAATTGATGATCGGCTCAACTAGTAAGGGATTATCATATGTTCCGACTGTGCTGATTTTATACTCATATATGGTATTGGGTGCTAAGGCCAAATTATTGTATTGGCCTTTGTCCAAGTAATCATAACCAGCTTCCAGTTCTACATTACCAGTGCGAATACTGTCGATAAGAATAAACAATGACGCCCGATACTCTTTCCTATAAATGAAGTGATAGGGAAATTTTTCACTTTGATTTGACCATGGAACCGTTGCATCCCATGTCAGATAAATTCCACTCGTTCTGGCTTCATACTCCAATCTGGGGTAAAAGGAAAGCGCACTCGTATCCACAGGGTTCTCTTTTGTAAGCCCGTTTGGCGAATACACAACAACTTTATATCCATACTTATTCTCTAAGGTGTTAAGTTGCTTATCTACCCAGACTGTATCTATCAGTGGTGACTGTGTGATTTTACTATAGTCACCAGTGAAGCTGGTTCTAAATATCTGATACTGATAAGGAGGTGGAAATTGCGACTTATCTATTTGAAAGGGAGACGTCCATCTCAAAGCAATTTCCCCATTAGCCTTATCTGTTCTATAAACTGAAACGTTGATCATAGTAGGCGCATCAACTTTCACTGGACCAAAGCAAAATTGTTTGGAAGCCCTACTCCTACTTTTGAATGGGGATTCAAATAAAGCCACCAAGCGATAACAGTAACTGGCTCCTGGATTAATGTCCTTATCAATAAAAAAATCCCGGTCGGATACTGCACCTATTTTTTCATATCCATAAATCCTTGGAATTCCGCGAACACATTCATTAGCAGTATTTGTTTCTTTACCAATCTTTCTCCAAATCTCTACACTCTTAGCGCCAGGACAATCATATGGATTCCAGACTAATTTTAAGGATTTAGCTGCAAGATCTAGTGTCTCGCTTTTAATGGTCGGTGGATTTCCAATCACTGAAATCGTCCAAGTTTTAAAAGTAGTAAGGCGAATTCCATTTGGCGGGTCATCTGTCACTTTGAAAACAATACGATAAGGCTGGTCGCGCACCATGTCACAAGCTATCGTCCAATCAAACTTGATAGTAGCAGTATCATAAGGGGGCTTTGTACTTTGAAAGATATTTGAATAGGTTATCACTGGCTTGGAGGAAAAAATATCAGTAAAAAAAACTTCCATTTTTACCGGATCAAATTCCTTGTCAAACCCACGAATCAGTTCGGATATTTTGGTGCCAGGAGAAACACAACGATTAGCTGGTAAATTCAAAAATGGACGGCTGTTTTCACAATCCTCCACAAGTATCTGCATATCCCGAATTGTATAGCCTAGACTTATCCATACACCATCTATTTCTCTCCATTCTATAACTTTAAGTGCCACACTATACTCGCCTTCTGCACCTGGTGCATCCCATGTTACCTGTCCTGTGATATTGTCAACTCCAAATAAAGGTGCTGCAGTTTGCTCTTCATTTGCTCTTTCGTAATCAAAGCCCGTATAAAATTTACTGTCGTTTGGGAGCAAATAGCCAAATGCATTCAAGCCTTGGTTACTCTTAGGGGTAACAATTTCATAAGAAATACTGTCTCGATCCAGATCAACAGCACCAGGATTATGTGAAAACGAAATTCCCGAGCAAGCACGATCAATAGGTAAAATTTCAAAACTGAATGGGTTATTACAAATACCTGGTTTGATGCTTAATTGCGTCTCGATAAAAAACGGGGTTTCAAACGAGTTTGTCATGTTTAAAACCCCAAAGTTTCGGTTGGATTCCCTATAGGTGATAAAATAACTATCGGCTTTTGAAAAGGTGTGGTCAATCGTAAAAACCGCTTTGCCGACATTAAACCGTGAATCAACAATAATATTGACTAGAGTTGGCGTAACAATTGAAAACCCATCACCAAAAGACAATACTCCGTTTCCTGCTAAAACTTCTTGAGCAGAATTCGTATAGATCGTTAATGTTATCTCATACTGCAAGGAGCCGCACTGGATTTGCCGTACCGTAATCTCACCTCCTCTAAGATGTGATGCAAATGATGGTAGCGGCAAAACCATTACCAACACTACAAGGAAAGCTCTGAAACTCCACATGGCAAGAAAAACGAATCTCATCCTAACTTTATTATGCAAATTTCGAGAAATCTAATCCGCTTATGACTTATTAATCGTTTTATATTAGCCAATTAATTGATCAAATTTGACTCGGAATCCAATTGCAGATTATGAATAAATTTCATCTGGATATTCTTAATCTCATCAAAGAAAACTCAGG